>NZ_CP134499.1:1281050-1921576 GCF_031764535.1 Pseudomonas sp. SG20056 | reverse complement strand
CTGGGGAAGCTGGCGATCACCTTGCCCTGGGCGTCGATCACATACTTGGAGAAATTCCAGCGCGGCGCCTGGCTTTGCGTGGCCAGCTCCTTGAACAGCGGCAGCGCATCGCTACCGGTCACACGCTGGGTTTCGCTCATGGGAAAGGTCACGCCGTAATTGACGTAGCAGACCTTGGCGGTTTCTTCGCTGCTGTCGGCCTCCTGGCGGAAGTCATCGGAAGGTACACCGAGGATTTGCAAGCCCTGCTCTTTATAGCGCTGGTAGAGCGCTTCAAGGCCTTTGAATTGCGGGGTAAAGCCGCAGAAGCTGGCGGTATTAACCACTATCAGCGGCTTGCCGGCGAACTGCGCGCACAGGTCGATACGTTCCTCGCTGCGCAGCTTCTGCACCTCGCCCTGCAGCAACACCGGGCATTCGGCGGCCTGCGCGGGGCTAATCCAGGTACTTAGCAGGACGACAACCAGCAGGGAAAAACGCCACATACGGATCACCTTGATGACATCAGCAAACACCCAAACCCAGCTGCAGAAAAGCCAGACCACTTTGTAGCCAGCCCCACCAGGCCAGGCCCAGGGCCAACATGCCGCCCATCACCAATGCGGTGTTCCAGCCATAGTCGGTATTCATGCATTCACCTCCTGTTGTTGCAAGCGCGCCACAGGCAGCTCACGTACTGGCCAGTTCAGCGCTGCGGCCAGCAAGCTGAGCAGCACGGCAATCTGCCAGACCAGATCATAACTGCCAGTGTGGTCATACAGATAGCCGCCCATCCAGCCGCCAAGAAACGCTCCCAGCTGATGGAACAGAAAGACGATGCCGCCAAGCATCGACAGGTTGCGCACGCCGAACAGGGTCGCCACCGTGCCGTTGGTCAGTGGCACCGTCGACAGCCAGAGCAGGCCCATGGCCACACCAAAGGCATAGGCGCTCCAGACCGTCAGCGGCGTCATAAGAAACGCCACAATCACCACCGCACGGGCCAGATACAAAGCGCTGAGCAGTCGCGGCTTGGACATCCGCCCACCCAGCCAGCCAGCGATATAGGTGCCGAAAATATTGAACAAGCCCACCAGGGCCAGCACCGTGGTGCCAACCAGCGCGGGCAGATGCTGATCGACCAGGTAGGCCGGCAGATGCACGCCGATAAACACCACCTGAAAGCCGCAAACAAAAAAGCCTAATGCCAACAGCCAGAAGCCCGAATGACTACAGGCCTCGCGCAGCGCTTCACCGAGGGTCTGTTCCTGGCCGGTAAGCGGTAGCGGCGTGTCCTTGAGCATTGCCGCCAGCGGCACGATCAATGCCACCAGCAGCCCCAAGGCCATCAGCGCCACCGACCAACCGAGCCAGCTAAGCAGGCCCAGGGTGCCGGGGAGCATGACAAACTGACCAAAGGAGCCCGCCGCCGCCGCGATGCCCATGGCCATGCTGCGTTTTTCCATCGGCACGGCGCGGCCCACTGCACCGAGAATCACCGAGAACGAGGTGCCGGACAGGCCGATGCCGATCAGCAACCCGGCGCTCAGCGACAGACTCATGGGCGAATCGGCCAGGCCCATGCAGCCGAGGCCAATGGCATACAGAATGCCGCCAACAATCACCGTACGTTTGGCGCCAAAACGATCAGCCAGGGCGCCGGTAAACGGCTGAGTCAGACCCCAGATAAGATTCTGCAAGGCAATGGCGAAGGCGAACACCTCACGCCCCCAGCCGAACTCGGCGCTCATCGGTGGCAGGAACAGGCCAAAACCATGGCGAATGCCCAGCGACAGAGCCAGGACCAGAGATGCGCCCAGCAATATCCAGCCACTGGTGCGCCAAAGCGAATTCATAGGTTGTCCTTTACGGGTAGCGACCCGCTTATCGAGAAATCGGCAATATGGCGCAGGTATATACCGCTACCCTTTCAGGTAACAGCTACAGCTGTTCGGCAATGCAGTGCTACAGATTGCACCCCGAGTTTGCCGTGCCGGCAAGCCGACCATCGGCTAACAGGCCGCTGAGGAAATTACCTGCGTGGGCAAGCCTGCGTTGAAAACGGCCGGCTAATCGAACAGCAGCGGTGTGGCGCTGGCGCGTTGGGCGAAGAACGCCAGCAACTGCTTCTGGTAGTGGCTGTAGACCTCAGGTGGCAGCCAGCGCTGGTAGATCGCCAGGGTGCTGGCGGGTGCGGCCGAAAGCTCACGAATGGCCTGATCGAGACGCCCAGCCATGCGCGCGCCCCATGGCGTGCGTGAGCAATAGATGCCCACCGTCACCAGTTCAGCATTTTCCCGCAGCGGCACACTGACCAGCGCATCACTGAGGCTGAAATGGCGCATTACCTCGGTGTAGATCACCGGGTAGTCGAAGACATAATCCAGACGGTGATGGCTGACCATCAGCAGCAAATTCTCCCCCGCCAGGCTGCCACCCAGCTCGGGTAAGCGCCCTTCGGCGTGAGCCTGGAGCAGGCGCTCGCGAATCGGCGCGGGGTAAACCCGACTCTTGGCCAGAGCGCCGCGCAGATAGGGATTGCCGAACAGCCAGTCGAGACTGACCTGACCGTCTTCGATCAGCAGTTGATCCAGAGTCTGCCGGCGTACCAGCACATGGATCGGCGTGGTCGCCACATAGGGTACGAAGTAACCCTGCTGGTCGCGTTCGGGGCTCTGCAGCTGGCCACTGCTGCACATTTCGCCCTGCTCGCCCATGCGCTGTTCGACGCGAGCCATGGGCAATACCTCATAGCGCATCTGCAGCTCGGGCAGGCGTGCAGCCAGCAGTTGCATGACCTCGTACAGCACGCCATCAACCACCTCACCGTCGCGCACATTGAAGGCGCCGGGTATCGGTACAACGCCCCACACCAGCTCCTCGGCCTGCAATACACCGGCACAGGGCAAGGCCCCAAGCAACGTTGCCAACAGCGTCGAGTAAAACGGCCTGCGCACCATATACATCCCTGCTACATCTTGCTGTCCTTACACGCTAGCAGGCCAATGCCACCAGCACCGCGCACTCGGCAATTTCCAGCAGTGCTCCGGCGGTATCACCGGTGGTGCCATCCAGACGTTTGAGCATCAAGCTGCGCAGCCAGATAAAAATACCTCCGGCCACCAGCAAGGCGAGCAGCGCTGCCCAGCCAAACAGCAACATAGCCAGCGCGTTGGCGGCCAACACCCAGGGCAGTTGTCGGCGCGGCAGATGCTCGGCCAATGCCTGGCCCAGGCCACCGGCGCGCACATAGGGCGTGGTCAGAAACAGCAGCGGCAACAGACAACGCGCCAGCCAGGGCACCAGCAGCAACAGCAATCCGGCGCCGCTCTGCAGCAAGGCCACCAGGGCGACGAACTTGAGCAGCAACAGCAGCACCAGCACCACCACTGCGATCGGCCCGCTGCGAGGGTCTTTCATGATCGCCAGGGTGCGCTGCTTATCGCCAAAACCACCGACCCAGGCATCGGCACTGTCGGCAAGGCCATCCAGGTGCAAGCCGCCGCTGATACCCACCCACAGCGTCAGCAACAGGGCCGCCTGTAGCAGCACCGCGCTATCGCCCAGCAAGTGTTGCGCGGCGAGCAGCAACAGGCCGATCAGCAGCCCCACCAGCGGGTAGAACAGCAGCGAGCGGCCGACCTGCTCAGGCGTCGGCATGCCGGCCAAGGTTACCGGTAAACGGGTAAGAAACTGCAGGGCAATCCACCAAGGCGTCATGCGCGCTCCCACAGCTCGCCTTGTTCATCGAGGCACAATTGATAGCGCTCTGCATGCCCCACAGCAACCTGCAGCAGATCATTGCGCGGCAAGCCACGGGCACGCGCCAGCAGCAGGCGGATCACCCCGCCATGGGTGACCAGCAACAAGCGCTCGCCGGCATACCGGGCCTGCAAGCGTTGCAAGGCACCCAGTATCCGCGCCTCGAAGGCCAGCAAGGGCTCGCCTTCGGGCGGGGTGAAACCATAGGGATCGTTCCAGAAACGGCCCAACTCTTCTGCGCTGGTGTGCATCAGTTCGGCGGTACTGCGCCCTTCCCACGCGCCGAAATGCAGTTCCTGCAGATCAGGCTCCAGACTGAGTGGCACGCCATGCTGCGCGGCCAGCTCTTCGGCAAAACGCGCGCAGCGCTGCAAAGGCGAGCTGATCAAGCGATCCCAGCGGCTGCCGTCAGCCACCGCCGCGCGCAGCTGCGCCCAACCAGTTTCGGTCAGGGCATCGTCGAGGCTACCGCGCAGGCCGCCGCCCAGTTCGGTTTCACCGTGGCGCAGCAGTTCCAGATAGACCGTCATAGCGGACGCTCGGCCACCGCCGCCTCGGCAAAGGTGGCCATATCGTTGTGCAGGCTGCAGGCCAGTTGCAGCAGTGGCACCGCCAAGGCCGCGCCACTGCCCTCACCCAGACGCAGGCCCAGATCAAGCAGCGGCTCGGCCTGCAGCGCCTTGAGCACCCGCTGATGGCCCGGCTCGGCGCCGCTGTGAGCAAACAACAGCCAGTCGCGGCAACCCGGATTCAGGCGCACCGCCATGAGCGCTGCCACGCTGCAGATAAACCCATCCACCAGTGCAGTAATGCCCCGCTGCGCGCAAGCCAGATAAGCGCCGCTCAGCGCCGCAATCTCAAAGCCGCCGAGGCGCTGCAGGATATCGATGGGGTCGCTGATCGCCGGGCGATGCAAGGCCAGGGCTGCCTCGATGACCTTGGCTTTATGCGCCATACCCGCACTATCCAGGCCGGTGCCGGGGCCGACCAACTCTTGCGCCGGACACTCCAGCAGCAGGCAGGCCATGGCTGTGGCGGCAGTGGTATTGCCGATGCCCATCTCGCCGCCGACAAACAGCTGGCTGCCGGATTCACGGGCACGCTGCACACTGACTCGCCCTGCATCCAGGGCCATCAGTAACTGCGCGGCAGTCATCGCCGGGCCTTGGACGAAATTCTGCGTACCTTCACCGAGATGCAGATGACGCACGCCGCGCAGCGGTTCCAGCGGCAGCGCGGTGCCCAGGTCAATCACCTCAAGCGTTGCGCCCAGTTGTTTGGCCAGTACGCTGATCGCCGCACCTCCATTGACGAAGTTGCGCAGCATTTGCCCGGTGACGGCTTGGGGGAATGCCGAAACCCCTTCAGCCACCACACCATGGTCACCGGCAAAAATGCTGATCCACAGCCGCTCGACCTGCGGCCGCTGGCTGCCTTGCATGGCCGCCAGCTCAATCGCCAGCTGCTCCAGCTGGCCGAGGGAGCCGGCCGGCTTGGTCAGTTGCAGCTGCCGCGCCTCGGCGGTGTTGCGTGCAGGCCTGTCCAACGCCTGACAACCTTGCTGCCACCATTGCTCACTCACAGCGCCTCTCCTTTGAGAACCATCGGCAGACCCGCCACAGTAAACACCACACGCTCACAACGCTCGGCCAGGGCCTGATGCAACCAGCCCGCTTCGTCGACATACCGCCGGGTCAGCTCGCCCAATGGCACAACGCCCAGGCCGGTTTCATTGCTGACCAACAGAATCCGCCCAGGCAGGCCGCTCAGGCAGTCCAGCAGCGCATCACGCTCGGCGCTTAGACGCGAAGAGTCTTCCAGCATTAACAGATTGGTCAGCCACAGGGTCAGGCAATCGACCAGCAAGCACTTATCCGCAGCGGCTTGCTCACGCAGCACCCGGGCCAGAGCCAGCGGCTCTTCCACCAGCCCCCAATGCGCTGGGCGACGTTCGCGGTGATGCTGAATACGCGTATTCATTTCGCCATCCAGCGGTTGGCTGGTGGCGATATAGGTCACAGCCAAGCCGGATTCGGCCGCCAGCCGCTCAGCCAAACGGCTTTTGCCGGAACGGGCACCGCCGAGAATCAGTTCATGCATGGCCTACTCCACATAATTCGCGCAGCCGGGCCGTATCCAGATGCGCCTCGACCAGATCGGCCAGACGCTCGATATCACGCTCACGCAGGGCGTGGTAATCCACTGTCTGCACCTCGCGCAGCCCCGCCCAGCGCAGCAAGGCGCTGCACGCCTCCGGGGTTTCAAACAGGCCATGCAAATAGGTGCCGAGCAGCTGGCCATCCGCGCTAAGCGCGCCGTCGCTGCGACCATCATCGAGGCGCACAGCCGCATTCAACCCCTGGCCAGAGCTGACCCCAGCATGAATTTCGTAGCCACTGACCGGGGCATTTTCCAGACACAGCTGGCCGCGTACATTACGCAGCTGCTTCTCCGGTTCCAGCACCGTGCGGAAATCCAGAAGCCCCAGCCCAGGGCTGGAACCCGCCGCGCCTTCCAACCCATGCGGGTCGTCAATCTGCGTGCCAAGCATCTGCAGCCCGCCGCAGATACCCAGTAACTTGCCGCCATAGCGCAAGTGCCTGGTGATGGCCGCCGGCCAACCCTGCTCACGCAGAAAGGCCAGATCGCTGCGTACGCTTTTCGAACCGGGCAGGATAATCAGGTCGGCCGCAGGAATGGCCTGGCCCGGGCCGACAAAGGTCAGCTCGACCTGCGGATGCAGGCGCAGCGGATCGAAATCGGTGTGGTTGCTGATGCGGGGTAACACCGGTACCACAACCTTGATCCGCTCGTCCGTCTTGGCGCTCTGGCGAATATCAATGGCGTCTTCGGCCTCCAGATGAAAATCCATCAGATAAGGCAATACGCCCAGTACCGGTTTGCCGGTGCGCTGCTCCAGCCAATCCAGCCCCGGTTGCAGCAGGGCGATATCACCGCGAAAGCGGTTGATCACAAAACCCTGGACCCGTGCCTGTTCGCTCTCGGAAAGCAACGCCAGGGTGCCGACCAGATGGGCAAACACCCCGCCCTTGTCGATATCGGCAATCAGGATCACCGGGCAATCCACCGCCTCGGCAAAGCCCATATTGGCGATATCGCCGGCGCGCAGGTTGATCTCCGCTGGCGAACCGGCGCCCTCCACCATCACCACCGGATAAGCGCCGCTCAGACGTTGGTGCGACTGCAGCACCGCCTGCATCGCCACCTTTTTGTAATCGTGGTACGCCACGGCATCCATGCTGCTCAGGGCGCGGCCGTGGATGATCACCTGGGCGCCGGTGTCGCTATTGGGTTTGAGCAGCACCGGATTCATGTCGGTATGCGGCGCCAGCCCGGCAGCCTGGGCCTGTACTGCCTGGGCGCGGCCGATTTCACCACCGTCGGCGGTGACCGCTGAGTTGAGCGCCATATTCTGCGGTTTAAACGGCACTACGCTAACGCCCTGGCGCTTGAGCCAGCGGCACAGCGCAGTGACCAGGGTGCTTTTACCGGCATCGGAAGTGGTGCCCTGCACCATCAGTGTGCTCATGTCAGCTCTCCAGCGAAGACCGCCAGCGCCTGCTGCAAACGCTGCCAGCCGGCCTCATCCGGTGGCAAACCAAAACGCAGGCTCAGCGGCTTTTCAAACAGGCGGGTAAGGATGCCTTGCAGGGCGAGAAACTCATGCAGCAAGGCAGCCTGCGGTGTGCAACAGAACTGGAACAACGCGCAACCACCTGTGGGGCTGAACCCATGCGCAGCCAACAGTGCCGCTAGGCGTTCACCATCGGCGAGCAACCGCTCACGTTGCGCCTGCTGACCAACCATGTCCTGCAACAACGCCGTGGCCACCACGCGGCTCGGTCCGCTGATGGCCCAGGGGCCGAGCAATTCGGCCAGTTGCGCCAGCAGCTGCGGTTGCGCCAGGACAAAACCCAGACGAATGCCCGCTAAACCGAAAAACTTGCCAAACGAGCGCAGCACGATCAACCCGGGCAACTCACTGAACGCCGCCAGGCTGAACGCCGACGTGCAATCGATAAAGGCCTCGTCCACCACCAGCCAGCCGCCCCGCTCGGCCAACCGCCGATGCCACTCCAGCAAGCGTGCAGGTTCAATGCAGCGGCCGGTAGGGTTATTCGGGTTGACCAGCAACAGCACATCGATGCGCTCCAGCGCCCGCTCGATGGCCCCTTCGCTGAGTTCCAGCAAACGATGCCCTTCGCGCTGCCAGGCCGCCGCATGCTCGGCATAAGCGGGTGAAACAATGCCCACGGTGACGTGTCGCAGCAGACGCGGCAGCGCCTGAATGGCGGCTTGCGAACCCGCCACCGGCAGCAGGTTGGCGACGCCGTAGTAATCGCGCGCAGCGATTTCCAGGCCGTCCTGCTGCTCGGGCAAGCGTGTCCAGGCACTGGCCGGAATGGCGGGCAAGGGCCAGCCGTAGGGCGCAATGCCGGTGGACAAATCCAGCCACTCCGCCAGGGCTATGCCATAACGCAGCGAGGCTGCGCGTAGCCGGCCACCATGTTCAAGCATAAGCAAGCCCCCACAGCACTAGCAGCGCCAGCCACAGCAGCACGCCGCCGTAGACCAGATTGACTGCCCGTTCGATATCCCGCGCCCGGGGCGGCGGCCCCGCACCCAGATCAGGCCGCACATGCACCTCACCGTGATATTCCGCCGCCCCGCCCAGGCTGACGCCCAAGGCCCCTGCACCCGCTGCCATCACGGGGCCAGCATTCGGGCTGTCCCACAGCGGCGCCTGGGTGCGCCAGCAACGCAGCGCCAACAGGGTTTTACCCAGCAACGCGTAGGTCAAGGCGACCAGCCGCGCAGGCAGGTAATTGAGTGCATCGTCGATCTTCGCCGCGGCCCAGCCGAAGCGTTCAAAGCGTTCATTGCGATAGCCCCACATAGCGTCCAGGGTATTGCTCAGGCGATACAGCACCACCCCCGGTGCGCCAGCCAACACAAACCAGAACAGCGCGGCGAACACCGCGTCGCTGCCGTTTTCCAACACCGATTCGCTGCCAGCGCGGGCCACACCCGTGGCATCCAGTTGCGCGGTATTGCGGCTGACCATATAGCCAACCCGCTCGCGGGCCAGGCGCAAATCGCCCAGACGCAGCGCCTGCGCCACTGGCATGGCATGCTCACCCAGGCTTTTCAGACCCAGGGCGGCATACAAGGCCATGATCTCCACCGCCCAACCCAGCCCGCTGATCTCACTCAACAGCCAGGCCAGCAGGGTCAGCGGCAATACCGCCAGGCACCATGCGCTGACGCCATGGCTGCGCCAACCGCTGCCCGCCGGATTGAAGCGTTGCTCGATACGCTCGGCCATACGACCAAAGGCCACCAGCGGGTGCCAGCCCTTGGGTTCGCCAAAAATCGCATCCAGAACGACTCCGGCGCAGGTACTCAGCACCAGGCTCATGGCGTGCCCCACTGATTCTCGAACAGCAACTCGCTGAGCGGCCGAGGCTCAGCCCAACCCTGCTGCACCAGCATCGGCGCCTCATAGAATTCCGTCACTGGCCCCAGGCACAGCACCGCCAACGGTTTGCTACCCGTCGGCATATTGAGCAGATCCGCCAGGGCTTGGGGCTCGAAAAGCGACACCCAGCCCATGCCCAAACCCTCTGCACGGGCCGCCAGCCAGAGGTTCTGAATCGCGCAGGCCAGGGATGCGAGGTCCATCTCCGGCAAGGTGCGGCGGCCAAACACATGGGCCTCACGCCCCTCCATCAGGGCCACCACCAACAGTTCGGCGCAGTCGCGAATACCCTCGACTTTCAGCCGCATAAACTCGTCGCTGCGCTCGCCCAACGCCTCGGCGGTGCGCGTGCGCTCCTCCTCTACCAGGCCGTGGATCGCTTCGCGCAAGGCCGGACGGGTGATGCGAATAAACCGCCAGGGCTGCATCAAGCCCACGCTGGGCGCCTGATGCGCAGCTTCGAGCAAGCGCGCGAGCAACTCGGGAGCCACCTCGCCACCGCTGAAATGGCGCATATCGCGGCGCTCAGCGATGGCGCGGTAGACCGCCGCACGCTCTTCGGCACTGAAGGCCTGCTCGCTCATGCCGGCGCACCGGGACAAAACAGCGCGGCAGCGGCAACCGGGTCGGACGGCAGATAGAAGTGAATATAGGAGGCGGTCATCCGCCCCTGGCGATAGACCGCCTCACTGGTGCGCTTGTAGTTCGGGCACTCTCCACGGGTCAGCGGTTGCAGTTCGCTGCTGAGCGCCGAGTAGTGAAAACTGTGGCCGCGCAGCAGCCCTTCTGGCAGCTCAGCCTGTTGCAGGGCCATGGCGGTCATACGTGGTTGCAGGGTCGCCTCGCCGTTTAACAAACCGAGCATCTGCCCGCTGGCGCCCTGCTTGTCGGTCAGTTTGTCGAGCAGGTAAAGCATGCCACCGCACTCGGCGTGGATCGGTTTGCCTGCCTCGTGGTGAGCGCGGATTGCCTCGGCCATAGCCTGGTTGGCTTCAAGTTGCTCCAGATGCAGCTCTGGGTAACCGCCGGGCAGGTACAGGCTGTCGACATCCGGCAACTGCTCATCTGTAAGCGGCGAAAAGAACTGCAATTCGGCACCCAGTTCGCGCAGCAAATCGAGGTTGGCCTGATAGAGAAAGGCAAAAGCGCTGTCGCGTGCTACGCCAATCCGCACATCCTTGAGCAATTGCGCGGGCCTTGCCTGCTCTGGTGCGGCGAAGCTGACTGGCGGCGGCAGACTGGTATCGGCACTGGCAGCCAAAGCATCGGCGGCGGCGTCCAGACGGGCATCCAGGTCGAGCAGTTCGCCCGCCTGAACCAGGCCGAGATGGCGGCTCGGTAAACCGACCTCGGCGCTGCGTGGTAATGCGCCGTACCAGCGGATCGAGGCCGGCAGCACATCACGCAGGATCTCGCCATGCCGCACACTGCCAACCCGGTTACCGAGCACGCCAGAAAACGGCAGATCCGCCTGGAAGGTCGCCAGGCCATGCGCCATGGCGCCGAAGGTCTGCGCCATGGCCGAACCGTCGATCACCGCTAGCACCGGCACACCAAAGTGCCGGGCCAGATCGGCTGCCGAAGGCGTACCATCGAACAGGCCCATCACCCCTTCAATCAGAATCAGGTCAGCCTCACCCGCCGCCTCCCAGAGCAGACGACGGCTCTCGGCTTCACCGACCATCCACAGGTCGAGCTGATACACCGGCGCACCGCTGGCGCGAGCGAGAATCATCGGGTCAAGAAAGTCCGGGCCGCATTTGAACACCCGCACGCGCTTGCCCTGGCGTGCATGCAAGCGCGCCAAGGCCGCGGTGACCGTGGTTTTACCCTGACCGGAGGCCGGTGCCGCGATCAATAACGCGGGGCATGAGCGGGCGCTGTTCAAAACTCCACACCCTTCTGCGCCTTAACCCCGGCCTTGAACGCATGCTTGACCAGGCTCATCTCGGTCACGGTATCCGCGGCCTCGATCATGCCCGGCAACGCGCCCCGACCAGTTACTACCACATGCTGTAGCAGCGGCCGCGCCTCGATATCGGCGAGCACCGCGTCGAGTTCCAGATATCCGTATTTCAGAGCGATATTCAGCTCGTCGAGCACCACCAGACCGATGGCCGGGTCATTCAGCAGCTGCGCCGCCACCGTCCAGGCTTCGCGCGCCTTGTCGATATCACGCTGGCGATCCTGGGTCTCCCAGGTAAAGCCCTCGCCCATCACGTGGTAGCTGACTTCATCGGGAAAACGGCGAAAGAAGGCTTCTTCGCCAGTGCTGGCTGCACCCTTGATAAATTGCACCACGCCCACCTTGAGGCCGTGGCCCAGGGCGCGGGCGACCATGCCGAAGGCGCTGCTGCTCTTGCCCTTGCCATTGCCGCTGTGCACCAGCAGCAGGCCATACTCATCCTGGGCCTGGGCAATCTTTTCATCGATAAGGGCTTTCTTGCGGGCCATGCGCGCCTTGTGCCGGGCGTCACGTTCAATCGATTCAGTCATCGCACTGCTCCACCGCCACAGGGCGATCTGGCTTGAAAAAGCATGCGGGGATAGGGAAAGCGCGGGCCTGCGCACAGCGCACACCACACGCCAGCCATCGCCCTCCGCGATGCCGTGGACTGCAGCAGGCCGGTCTCCGGGCTTGTGAGCGAGCCGAATGGCTCACGACCGCACCTTCCCATGCATCACGCACAGTGGCTCTTGCGGCGTTTGACTCACTTACCGTTGCGGGGGCAGCGTCGGAATAGCGGGCGTTCACACGCACAGCGCACCGACTTCCCTGTTTCACCCCGCACACGCAATGCGTTGGGGGCACCTGCTACAAGGCGCGAAGGTTAGAGAGTTCATGATTAAGCGTCAAACGAATGCGCCATTTGGCGCAGACTGCTTAAGCCACCAGGATTACTTGGCCTGACACTTCATCTCGGGCGAGCCATAGCCCCACACCACGCTCGCCTCACCCTGGTGCTCCCAGAATGATTCGTTGCGCCCCTGATATTTGCTGCCGCTGGCTGCAGGTTGCTGGTACATCAGCGCCACGCTGTCAGCAAACTCGGCCAGCAGGGTCCCAGGCTCGGTGGGGTAGTAGGTGACGATGACTTCCTTGGCTGGCAGGTCATCGCATTGAAAATGCACCGGACCGGTCCCTTTCAGTAACGCGTAGCGCGCCTGCAATTCGGCAATCCGCAGGCGATAGCTCTCGGCTACACACTGCTCACGGTCAGCGGCCTTCCAGCAGTCATTGCGGCCTTTTATCCAACCTCTCTGCTCAGCCTTGAGTACAGGAGGATGCTGATTTTCGGCCTTGGCCGAAGCCTGCTGATAAACACTCGCCATTTTCTGATCAAGTTCGGCCAGAGCAGGCGTCTGACAAATCAGCTCCTCGATACTGCCAGCCGCTACCTTGGCACAGCTGAACGCTGGCTCAGCCGCCTGCAGGGTCGCTAACGGCAGGCCGAGCAGAGCCAAAATGGCAAAACGCTTAGGGGTGAACATGCTGATTCCTCATTCGCTATCCGTTGGTTTTTACTAGCCATATCCAGACTTACATCCTGCTGGCACCAAGCTGCATGTTTCGTCACTTAAGGCCAGACCAGAACACCTACCACTGCCCCTTGAGTACCCGCCGGGTTGCTTCACGTACCGTCAGCGGGTAGTCAGTATTCATGTACCAGACTGCCGGGTGCTCGGTGACAGAGAGCGCCCGCTGATCCGGCGGCAGGTTGGTACGCAGCAGCAAGATCACATCACTGCTGACCCAGGGGTGACGGTACCAGTAGTGATGCCCGACGATATCAAAGCCGCGCTCGCTGCTATTACCGGACACATCCAGCAGAGTGACATTGTTCAAGTGCCGCCTGCGGGTGAACTGGTGCAGGCTCTGCTCGGCCCGACTGCTGCCAATCCGTGCGCCACCAGGCATCAGGCGCTGCGCGTAATCCAGTGCCTCGTCCTGATCGGACACAGTGATCATCACCTGCTCAGCGACGCGACTGATTGCCGGCAGACGCCCCTCAAATACTTCCTCGGGGACATCCGCAGCGGCAAACACCACTGCGCCAATCCGATAACGCGCCTGCAACTGCGCGGTATTCAAATCCGGATGACGATTCTGGAACGTCTGCAACGCCAGAGATGCCACGCGCCCACCGGCGCTATAGGCGATCAGGTTGATCCGCTCGGCAGCGGTATGCCGCGCCAGCAGTTCGATCAACTGCGCCAACGCCTGGCTAGAATCACGAGCGCGATTCACATCAATGCCGAGCAGATAGCTGGCAATGTTCTGGTGTGACGGCCAGTCGAACGCCAGACCGACAAAGTCGCGCCCGGCAAAATGTACCAGCTCGCCCGTCAGTTCACAGGCATTGGCGAAATCCACCTTGGCACCATGCACATAGATGATGATTTCCTTGTCGCGGGCGTTGTCCAGCGCCAGGTTGATCGCATCGACATAGCTCTGCACCGGCGGCGCCAAAGGCACATCAATCGGCCGCAGCACCGGCAGTACCGCTGTTTGCTGAGCCGCAATCAGACTCAGTGGCAGCTCACGCGCGCGCAGCTCGCTAACCGAAGCCGAATGCAATTGCGACCAATCACTCTGCTGGTCGCCCAAACGCACCTGGGCACGCCCCAGTTGCAAGGTTGGACTGACGCGATTGCCATAGCCCACGCCCTCTGGCGCCCGGGTAGTGGCGTAGAACAGTGCCACATCGGGCACCCGTTCTGCCGGTGACAAATGGGCGAAAGGATCGATAGCAGCCTGGTGATAAATCACCGGCGTGCTCATCAGCATCAGCGGCGTTGGCCCAGCACAGGCGCCCAACAGCAGAGCAAGGCATACACATGACAGCGCGCGTAAACAGGTCATCGGCAGTCGCCACTACTAAGGGGTCAGAAGGTCATCACAAACAAGCAGCAAGCCTAGCCGCGATTCAATGTCTGGGCATAAAGCCCGCCGGCTTGCTGGCCAGCCACTCAACAAACGTACGTAGGCGTTCGTCGCTGAGCAGGCTGTCGCGATTGTTATAGGTCAGCGCCAGCTCCTTTTCGCTGAACAGCCGGTGGATCTGATTGTGGCAGGCACGGCAGACCCAGAGCGTGGCGCTGATGCGCTCGCTTTTGCCGAAGCGCTTCTGCACATAAACCTTGTTGTGCAGCGCCTTGGGGATCAAATGGTGACGCGTCAAAGCGGCCGCACGGGCGCAGAGCTCGCAGGCATCAGGTTGTTCGGGCAGACGAATCGGTTCAGGCATACGGGTTCAGCGTTTACGGCACAGGCTCAAACCGTCGCCCAACGGCAACAAGGACAGGTCGAGGCGTGGATCATCCCGCAGCGCCAGGTTAAGCGCCTGAATGGCTCGGGTGTCGTCGCTTTCGGGGTTCTGCTCAAGCACACGTCCGCTCCACAGGGTATTATCGAACAGGATCAGTCCACCCTGGCGCACCAGGCGCAGGGCATGTTCCAAATAGGCTGGGTAATTGGCCTTGTCGGCGTCGATAAACAGCAGGTCGATACTGCCAGCCAAACCTTCAGCTTCTAGCTCCGCCAGGGTCTGTAGCGCCGGCGCCAAACGCTGTTCGATACACCCACTCAATCCCGCTTCGCGCCAATAACGCTCGGCAGTGGCGTTGTACTCAGCGGGGATGTCGCAGCAGATCAGTCGACCACCTTCGGGCATGGCCTGGGCCATGCAAATGGCGCTGTAGCCGGTAAAGGTGCCCACTTCGACAATCCGCCGCGCGCCGGTCAACTGCACCAGCAAGGCCATAAACTGCCCCTGCTCAGGGGCAATCTGCCAACGCGCCGTACTCAGCTGTGCGGTTTCCTCGCGCAGACGTTTGAGCAGCGGTGTTTCACGTAGGGAAACATCCAGCAGATATTGATACAGGGCGGAATCGAGATTGAGCGTTCGGTTGGTCATGCCTACTCCCTCTGCAAACCAAAGCTGTCAGGGGTTGCGCGCCAGTTCCGGGGTGAACACGCGCTTGGCATTCAGGTAGGTGCGCTGCCAATACGTATTGCTCAGGCTGTCCAGGCGTACGGTGCCGCCGCTTGAAGGTGCATGAACAAAACGGCCATCGCCGACATAGATGCCAGCATGGCTAACCTGACTGCCGCCATTGGTGGCGAAGAACACCAGATCACCACTTTGCAGGCGGTCGCGGCCGACGGTTGGGGCGCGCATGCTGATCAGCTCGCGGGTCGAACGTGGCAGTTTAATGCCCGCCGCATCGCGGTAGACATAGCCAATCAGACCGCTGCAATCAAAGCCGCCATCCGGGGTATTGCCGCCGTAGCGATAGGGTGTGCCGACCAGGCCGAGGGCGCGAAACAGCACATCTTCAGCATTGCCGTTAAAGCTGCTGTGGGGCGCTTGCACGACGGGTTGCGGGATTGGTGCAGGAGCACGACTGGAGCAGGCGCTGAGCAGCGCGACAACAACCAGCAGACTGAAACGGGCGAGAGCGGTCATGGATAAGGCGATCCTGAGCCGAGATGCGCCCTACTCTGCCGACTTGCGCACCACAGAGCAAGCTTTAGATTAGTTTTGCCTGGTAAGGCATTGAAAACTATCGAGATGCATCAAATACGAAAAGCTGGAAAGCGGCTGCACAACCGGCAGCCGCCGTCCGCAGGCTCAAGGATGGCGTGTCACGCTGTCACTGGGAGCCAGCGCCAGGGCACGTTTGGCCTCGATAAAGGTACGCGACCAGTAGCGATCATCCAGGCTATCGACCCGCACGCCGCCGCTGCGGCTGCTGCTGGAGTGGATAAACTGGTTATCGCCCATATAGATACCGGCATGGCTGACGCGATTACGGCCATTGGTGCTGAAGAACAGCAGATCGCCCGGCTCCAGCTCATCACGCGATACCAGCGGGGCGTCGATATTGATCATGTCGCGGGACGAGCGCGGCAGTTTCATGCCCAGCTCTTCCTTGAACAGATAACCGATAAAGCCGCTGCAATCGAAGCCGGATTTCACCGAGCTGCCACCGTAACGATAGCGGGTACCCACCAGCGACAGGCCGTGAGTCAGGATGCTGTCAGCCAGTTGCGGCAGTTTGTAGGATTTGTCTTCAGTGAAGTCGCCCAGAGCCGCTTCTTTGGCTTGTTCGTCAAACTCGGCAAGTTCTGTCGAGGAGAACACTGCAGGCTGGGTTGCCAGCTCCGGCTGTGGGGCATGGTTGGCGCAGGCGGCCAAAACCACGGAGAGTGCGATAGGCACGAGGGGTGCGAGGCGTTTGAGCATGGGCACGACCGTGTCGGTGAATTTCACAAGAGCGCGACTATGCCCTCTATAGCATGCATTTGCAAATTCTATGGCTCTAAATGTGACTCAGTAGTTCCGGCAAAACATCTAACGCCCGCCCTTGCAGATGCACGGTCACCCGAGCGCTCAGGTCGGTGCGCTGCGGGTTGATCTCCACCGTAAAGCCGCCTGCCTGCCGTGCACGCAGCAGCGGTTCGACGATATACGGGAAGCTCGCGCTGGTGCCGATACTGATCACCACCTCAAAGCCTTTGCGCACTTCAGCATAAAGCGTGTCGATAGCCTGTTCTGGCAGCATTTCTTCGAACAGCACCACGGGCGGACGCAGCACCCCGGCGCATTGCCGGCATTTGGGCGGCAGCGGCCGATCGAGATGTTCTGCCAGCTCGGTATCGACAGCGCCACAGGACTGGCAATACAGCGGCGCCAGCTCGCCATGAATCTCGATCACCCGCTCCATCGGACTACCTGCAGCGCGGTGATAGCCGTCGATATTCTGGGTCAGCAGCCAGCACTGCGGCTTTCTGCGCTGCAGCTCGGCAATCGCGTAATGCCCTGCGTTGGCCTGAGCGCCCAGGCAGGCCTTGCCCAGCTCCGCCAGGTATTTCCAGCACAGCGCCGGATCACGCTGCAGCATCGAGCCGGACAACGCCGCCTCAATCGGCAAACCTTCAGCCGTGTGACCGTTATACAGGCCGCCGAGGCCGCGATAGGTGGGCAAACCGGAGTCGGCGGACAACCCGGCACCGGTAATCAGCAGGATACGTTCAGCCTGCTTGAGCTGCTCTGCGACTTGCTTTATCGCCCGCTGCATAGCCAAACCCTCAGTGGTTGACCGTATGCGCCAGCATCACCGACAGCTGGCACAGCGGCCGCCCGCTCTGCTCCTGCCATTGGTTAAACGCCGCCTGCACGGCGGCCAGCTCTTTCAGGCTGGTCGGCACCTTATCGATAATATTCTGCGCCTTCAGCGCGGCAACCATGTCATCACTAGGGACGAAGGTGTCCTTGCCAACCATGCGCAAGAACCGCGGTGCGGACAGCCCGCCTAACTGACAGCCATGTTTAGCCAAATACTTCCATAGACCAACGATATCGCTCACGGGCCAATCAGCAATCAGCGCACCAAAACTGCCCTTTTCCTTTTGCACATCAAGGATGAACTGGGCATTGCGCGGCACACTCTTGAGCTTGCCCAGATGACGGATGATGCGCGCATCCTGCATCAGGTTTTCCAGACGCTCGGCGCCCATCAGCACCACTTTCTCCGGATCAAAACCAAAGAACACCTGCTCGAATGCAGGCCACTTGGCATCGACCAGGCTGTGCTTGAGGCCCGCGCGGAACACCCTCAGGCTGAGCACTGAGAGGTAGCGATCATCACTGATCGCGCGCAGCTCATCAGCAGTGCGCGGCTGCGGCAGGATCGACTCCAGCGCAGCGACCGAGCCGAAACGGTTCAGGCAGTACTCATGCAGCCATTTGTAATCACGCATCGGGGATTCCTTGAGGCGGGAAACTGCTGGATCAGAGGTTCATCACATCAAGGAAGCGCGGGGTGGCGCTGTCGTCGATCTTCAGGCTCTTGAAGTCGAACAGGTTGCGGTCAGCCAGCTGCGAAGGCACCACATTCTGCAGGGCGCGGAACATGATCTCGGTACGCCCCGGCGACTTGCGCTCCCAGTCCTGCAACATCTCCTTGACCACCTGACGCTGCAGATTCTCCTGGGAACCACACAGGTTGCACGGGATGATCGGGAATTCCTTGAGCTGGCTGTAAGCCTCGATATCTGCCTCGTTGCAGTAGGCCAGCGGGCGAATCACCACGTTACGCCCGTCGTCGGCGCGCAGCTTGGGCGGCATGGCCTTGAGCGTGCCGCCATAGAACATATTGAGGAAGAAGGTTTCCAGGATGTCGTCGCGGTGATGCCCCAAGGCCATCTTGGTCGCGCCGATCTCATCGGCAAAGGTATACAACGTGCCGCGACGCAGGCGCGAGCACAGCGAGCAGGTGGTCTTGCCTTCCGGGATCTTCTCCTTGACCACCGAGTAGGTGTCCTTCTCAACGATGTGGTACGGCACACCGATGGACTCCAGATAGGCTGGCAGCACGTGCTCGGGGAAGCCGGGCTGCTTCTGGTCCATATTCACCGCTACGATTTCGAACTTGATCGGCGCGACCTTCTGCAGGTGCAGCAGCACGTCGAGCATGGTGTAGCTGTCCTTGCCACCGGACAGGCAGACCATGACCTTGTCGCCATCCTCGATCATGTTGAAGTCGGCAACGGCTTCGCCGGCCTGGCGACGCAGGCGTTTTTGCAGTTTGTTCTGATTGACCGAGAGGGTGCCCATGGTGCGCTGGAGTCCGGAAGTCGTTGAGGATGCGGCATTTTACGCAGAAAGCGTGACGCGCCCTACCCCAATCAAAGTGAAATGCTAGGCTGCGCCGATGAACGACGATTTCGACCCGGGCCTCGACCTGCCCGAACAACTGCACCAGCTGCTGCGCGCGGCCCCTGAAGGCCTTGGCGAATACCAGTTGATCCAGCTGCTGAAAGCCCGCCAGTGTGTGCACATCCCCAACCTGCCGCTGACCGACAAGCTGGTGCTATTCCGCACCCATTTTCTGCTGTTCAACGCCCTTTACCGGCTGCGCGAGCAGCTGTGGGCGACGCAAAGCGGTTATCTGCAGATCAGTGCGCTGAATATCCAGTTGCTGCCCTATCAGCCCGGAAGCGCGGAACTGAGCGAACACGACCCGTTGCGTGACTATTACCTCGATCTCAGTCAGCTCAACGACACCGACGAGCAGGATGTAGCCAAATTGCTGCTGAGCTTCTGGACGCGCATGCATGGCAGCGAAGAGAAACAGGCGGCGCTGGAGCTGTTCGAGCTCGAAGGCCGCGAGCAGACGCTCAACCTCGCCACTATCAAGCACCGTTACCGGCAACTGGTGAGCCTGCATCACCCGGATCGCGGCGGTAACACGGCGCGCCTGCAGTCGATCAACAAGGCCATGGAAATCCTCGAACGCTATTACGGGCGCGCTTGAGAGTCCGATTTGCTCTAATGCCCAGCCTTTGCCAATCGCGAGCTCTGCCTATACTGCGACATACGGTCGCATAGGTTCGGCCTTGTACCTGATGACGCTGTACACGCGAATCAGGCGCTGCGCTGGGGGGCGACCGCTATAAAAATAGGAGGTCTGGCATGATCCATCACGTTTGGGGGCTATTCACCCATCCTGACCAGGAATGGCAGGAGATCCGTGGCGAAGAAGAAACCATCAGCCACATGTATCTCACCCACGTACTGATTCTCGCGGCTATTCCCGCTGTTTCGGCCTATATCGGCACCACCCAGGTCGGCTGGGCAATCGGCGATCGAGCGCCGGTGATGCTGACCGAGGCCAGTGCGTTACAAATGACCGTCATGACCTACCTGGCAATGCTTGCCGGGATCGCAGTGATGGGCGCGTTTATCCACTGGATGGCACGCACCTACGATGCCAGCCCGAACCTCACGCAATGCGTGGTATTTGCGGCTTATACCGCTACACCGCTGTTTATCGGTGGCTTAGCGGCGCTCTATCCACACCTTTGGCTAGCCATGGTAGTGGGCACGGCGGCTATTTGTTACACGGTTTATCTACTCTACGTCGGCATACCGACTTTCATGGGCATACCCGAGGACGAAGGCTTCATGTTCTCCAGCTCGGTGCTCGCTGTAGGTTTGGTGGTGCTGGTGGCGATGATCGCCAGTTCGGTGATTCTCTGGGGCTTTGGGGTCGGCCCGGTCTACACCAGCTAACGCAACACTTGATGACACAAGATGAAACCACCTGCGGGTGGTTTCGTCGTTTCAGGGCTGTGATCGCTGCGCTGCTTGGGCATAATCGCCGCCCCGATCCTGATCACCGCACTTATGTCCGAACACCTTCTAAGCCGCGTAGAACAGTGCTACCAGCAGGCTGAAGCCTTTTTCAAACGCCCCTTTGCCCGTGCCGAGGTGAGTTTCAAGTTGCGTGGACAAAAGGCTGGCGTAGCGCACCTGACGGAAAACAAATTGCGCTTCAACCCGCAGCTTTACCGGGAAAACCGCGAAGACTTTCTCAAACAGACCGTGCCGCATGAAGTGGCGCATCTGATCGCGCATCAGCTGTTCGGCCTGAAGATTCAACCTCATGGTGAGGAATGGCAACTGATCATGCGCGGCGTGTATGAGCTGCCGCCCAATCGCTGCCACAGCTATGCGGTTCAGCGGCGCACGGTTAGCCGCTATATATACCGATGCAGCTGCCCTCAGGGCGAGTTTCCGTTTTCAGCCCAGCGTCATGCCCTGGTCAGCAAAGGCCGGCGCTACTTCTGCCGGCGTTGCAAGGTGACCTTGAGCTATACAGGCGAACAGCGCGTCGAATAAGCCGATGTTGGCATTAGAGGACGTAACGCAACACCGCGACAAAGTGCATCAGGCTGCCGCCCATGACAAACAAGTGCCAGATGCCATGCCAATGGCGGAAGCGGCTGTCATAGGCGAAGAAGATGATCCCCACGGTGTACAGCACCCCGCCACCGGCCAGCCAGATAAACCCTTCCATGCCCAGGGCAGCGATCAACGGTTTGACCGCAATCAACACAATCCAGCCCATCACGGCGTAGATCACAATCGACAACACGCGCGCCTCGGAGCGTGGCTTGATCTCCTGCAGCATGCCGATGATTGCCAGCGTCCAGACAATGCCGAACAACGTCCACCCCCAGGCACCTTCGAGGGTGATCAGGCAAAACGGCGTATAACTGCCGGCGATTAGCAGGTAGATCGACAGGTGATCGAGCTTGCGCATCAGCACTTTCGCCCGCCCCTGCACGCTGTGATAAAGCGTGGAGATGCTGTAGAGCAGCACCAGGGTCAGGCCATAAATCGCCACACTGATGATCGTACGCAGCTCACCGTCCAGGCTCGCCAACACCAAGAGCCACACCGCGCCCGCGCAGGCCAGAAGCGCCCCGACCAGATGGGTCCAGGCGTTGAAGCGTTCCCCGTAATACATGTTTTCCGTTCTCAAGCTGCCCACTGGCGCGAATGCCCAGGCTTATGCCGGAAAAAAACCTATTTGACGAGCGTCACGTTAACGCCCCACACAAAGTACGGGGTCAATCACGACCTCGGCATACACTCAGGCGCGCGGCAGGCTGACGCGAATCACGCAACTCTCGCCGTCATCTTCCTGTTGCACATCGCCACCCTGAGCGCGGGCCAAGGCGCGGGCGGCGGCGAGCGGTTTGTTGCTGGACGGGCGCGCAGGTAGCAGCAGTTTCACCTGCGCCGGGCTCTCATCAATCATCACCAGGCTCAACTGGCTGCCCACGGGGCATGCCGCATGGGCGTGTTTAAGCACGCGGTAGAGCAAGGCATGGCAGAGCCCCGGATCGGCCATCACCGCCACGCTGCTGCCCAGCGCGGTTTCCAGCTGGATATCAACACCGCGATCGCCATAGCGCTGGCGCAGCTCGCCAATCAGTTCACGCAGCAGCGGATTAAGCCGGATGCTTTCAGGACGCAATTCACGCTGCCCGGCCTCAAGGGACAACTGCTCGCCCGCCAGCTCCAGCAGCTCCTTCATCTGCTGGCCGCTTTGCGTGGCCAATTGCACCTGCTGCTTCTGTACCGGATTGAGCGCTGCATCCTGTGCCAGGCTCTGCAACGCATCGGTGCATTGATTAAGCGGCTGCTGCAGATCATGGCTGATCAAATGCAGCATGTCCGCGCGCAGGGCGGCCAGTTCCAGCAACTGATCCAGGTCCGTCTGCAATTGTCGACGATGCTCGACATAACGCATCAGGTTACGCACACGGATACGCAGCAGGGTCGGATCAATCGGTTTGAACACATAGTCCACCGCACCCAGCGACAACCCCTGCTCACGAGAACGTTCATCACTCAGGGCGGTGACGAAGATGATCGGAATATGTTCCGAAGCGTGATGCTGACGCAGCCTACGCGCCACTTCGAAGCCGTCCATGTCGGGCATCATCACGTCCAGCAGGATCAGGTCCGGCGGATTATCGGAATGGCAGATAGCGATGGCTTTCTCGCCGTTGTGCGCCAGTTTCACCTTGAATTGATCGCGAAACAGCCCGGCCAGCAGCTGCAGATTCTCCGGTGTGTCGTCGACCACCAGAATGCTTGCGCGCTCCTCGCCTTGCGGCAGGCCGGTTTGAGCCAGCAGATCATCACGCTGCAGGGAACGTTGAATACGCTCCAGCAGGCGCTGGGTGGTGAATGGTTTGACCAGCAGATCGCGGATGCCCAGCTGAATCGCCCGCTGCACATCCTGACGCTGCATGGCGCTGGACATCAGCACAAAAGGAATCTCCGCCAGCGCTTCATCGCTGCGCATGCCTTCAAACAACGCCAGCCCAGTGGAGCCCGCCAGGTTCTGTTCACTGAGCACCAGCGACACCGGGATCTGCCGCAACTGCTGCAAGGCACTCGCCACATCATTGGCCTGCAGGACCTTGGCCAAGCCATGACGCCGCAACGCCTCAACCAGAGCACGGGTCAACACGGGATCGCTATCGACAACTAACAAGGTTGGGGCTTGTTCTGACATGCTGCCAACACCTCCGCTTATGCTCGAGCTCTTAAGGCTCGTCACTGTATTGCTGGGCGATCTGGGCAAAGGCGTCGCTGATCTGCACAAAGCCATCAACGATATCCGGGTCAAAATGACTGCCACGTCCCTCGCGGATGATCTCCAGAGCCTGCTCATGGCTAAAGGGCGGCTTATATACCCGCCGCGAGATCAGTGCGTCATACACATCGGCCAGGGCCATCAAGCGCGCCGACAGGGGAATCGCCTCCCCCACCAGACCGTACGGGTATCCGCTGCCGTCCCATTTTTCCTGGTGACTTAGCGCAATTTCCTTGGCGTGACGCAAAAAAGCGATGGACTCGCCCAGCTCCTGCTCCGCATGCACGATGGCATCGCGGCCCAGAGTGGTGTGGGTTTTCATGATTTCAAACTCGTCGAAATCAAGCTTGCCCGGTTTGAGCAGAATGCTGTCGGGAATGCCGACCTTGCCAATGTCATGCAGCGGCGCTGATTTGAATATCGACTGGATCGTCGCTGCGGTTAGTTCACCGGCAAACCGCGGATGGGCCTGTAGATGCTCGGCCAGGGCCTTTACATAGAACTGGGTACGACGAATGTGATTGCCCGTTTCGTTGTCACGGGTTTCCGCCAGGGAGGTAATCGCCCGAATGGTTACATCCTGAATCGCCATCACTTCACGGGTGCGCTTTTCCACTTCGCGCTCAAGGAAGGCATTCTGGTTCTGCAGAAAATCACGGGCGAACTTGAGTTGCAGCTGCGCGTGCACACGGGCCAGAACAATCGCCGGATTGATCGGTTTGCTGATGTAATCGACAGCGCCCAGGTCCAGGCCGATCTTCTCATCTTCGACAGCGGTCATCGCGGTGAGAAAAATCACCGGAATAGCCGCAGTACCAGCGTCCTGTTGCAGGCGGCGCAGCACTTCGTAGCCGTCCAGCCCGGGCATCATGATGTCGAGCAGAATCAGGTCGGGCTTGGCCTCGCCGCTGACAATCTGTAGCGCGCGTTCGCCGCTGGGTGCCAGCTTGACCTTATAGTCCTCGCGTAACAGGCCGCTCATCAGCGAGAGATTATCGGGAGTGTCGTCCACCACCAGAATTGTCGGTTTTTCCCTGCCGGCCAGTAGCCTGTCCATTACGTCGCATCCTTACCCAGTGCCGGATTGTTCTGTATCGCCGCCCGCAGAACCGCCAGGGCGTCGTCGAGAATATAACTGTTGATGGCTCGCTCAAGAGCCGAAAATCCGGCGCCCAGTACAACCTTGAACAAGGCTGCTTCCTGCTGGAACAACTCGATGGCATCGGCATCGTCATCACTGAGCAGGTATTCCAGGCGAGCCACCAGCTGACGTACACGTGGCCAGTCGATAGTACCTGCTGCGGCCTGCGTGACGGCTTGCGCGGGCAATACCGCCTGTAAGCGCGCGATCAACTCAGCGCAGTTTTCCCCTAGCGTACTGAGCTGGGCATCGAACTGGCTATCTGGCGGCCCCTGCCTGAGGTGGTCTTCCAGCACGCCGGCCTGTTCGGCCAAGCCATTGGCACCGATGGTCGCGGCAGTACCCTTGAGGGTATGCAGGGCACGCAAGGCATCCTCGTGCCGCCCCTCGGCAAGCAGACGCCGCGTCTGCTGGGCGGCATCCGCCTGCCCCTGAACAAATTTGCGCAGCATCGACTCATAGGCCGCGCGTTTGTTCAGCACACGGCGCAAGCCGCCCTGCACATCGACACCGGCAATTTCGGGAAAGCCTGCTTCGGCCTGGGCCGGTGTCAGCGCTGTTGGCGCCGCTGCGCCTCTGCTAGCCGCCGGCAGCCATTTCAGCAGCAGCGCGAACAGCTCATCCGGGTCGATGGGTTTGGCCAGGTGTGCATTCATGCCTGCCGCCAGGCACTGCTCACGGTCACTGCTCATGGCGTTGGCAGTCATGGCCAACACGGGTAAATCAGCCCAGTGCGGATTGGCGCGAATCTGCCGGGTAGCAGTCAGGCCATCCATTACCGGCATCTGCATATCCATCAGCACCAGTTGGTAATCGTTGCTGGCCAGCATATCCAGGGCTACCTGGCCATTCTCGGCCACAGCCACGCAGACCCCAGCTGCTTCAAGCAGGTCGCGGCCGACCTGCTGGTTCAGCTCGTTATCATCCACCAACAACACCTGTGCGCCCTGCAGCGGGCTGAGGTCCTGCACACTGACATTACTGGCCGGGCGCAGACTGGTGTCGCTGACGGTGTTGCCGCCCAGGGCGCGAATCGCCGCATCGAACAGCAGCGACGGGCTTACCGGTTTGACCAGTAGCAAGGCTATCCCGGCCTGCTCGGCTTCGTGGAACACTTCTTCGCGCCCATAAGCTGTGACAATCACCGGCTGCGGTGCCGGCTCGAGCAAGGCCAGCTGGCGACAGGTTTCCAGGCCGTTGATACCGGGCATTTTCCAATCGACAAATGCAGCTTCAAAGGGTGCTCCGGTAGTGCAGGCCTTGGCTGCAAGTTCCAGCGCCAGCTCGCCGCAGTCAGCTTCCGTCACCTGAAAACTCATGGAGCGCAGCAAGCTGGCATGGATATGCAGCGCCTGTGGGTTATCGTCCACCACCAACACCCGGCGGTTACGCAAATCCGGCGAGGGTTGTAGCGACAGCACTGTTTTTGGCGCAGCGACCACGCCCAGGCGGGCGGTAAACCAGAAGGTGCTGCCCTGCCCCAACACGCTGTCGACACCGACCTCGCCATGCATCAGCTCGGCCAGCTTGCGAGAAATGGCCAGGCCCAGCCCGGTGCCCCCGTACTTGCGCGTGGTCGAGCTGTCGGCTTGCTGGAATGACTGAAACAGCCGCGCCTGCTGCTCGGGCGAGAGGCCGATACCGGAGTCCTCGACCTCAAAGCGAACCCGGACGCCCTTGGCATCCTGCGCCAACAGGCGTGCGCGAATCACTACACCGCCGTGCTCGGTAAACTTGACCGCATTGTTGGCGTAGTTGATCAACACCTGGCCCAGGCGCAGGGGATCACCGATAAAACTCTCGGGCAGCTGTGGATCAATGTCGAAAATCAGCTCCAGATCCTTGGCGGCGCATTTTTCACCGATCAGGCTGGCCATGTTCTCCAAAACGGCCTGCAGCTCGAACGGCACCGACTCGACATCCAGCTTGCCGGCTTCGATCTTGCTCAGGTCGAGGATGTCGTTGATCAACCCCAGCAGATGCTGGCCTGAGCGCTGGATCTTCTCTACATAGTCGCGCTGCTTGGCGGTCAAGTCGCTACTGAGCACCAGGTGGCTCATGCCAATTACCGCATTCATCGGCGTGCGAATCTCATGGCTCATATTGGCCAGGAAGTCCGACTTCAGCTGCGACGCGCTCTCGGCCTTGGCGCGGGCGATCTGCAGTTCCTCTTCATGCTCACGCAACGTCTGGTTGGCTTCGGCCAGCTCCTGGGTGCGCTGCTGTACGCGACCTTCCAATACTTCTTCATTTTCCTGCAGGGCTTCCACCAACTTGCCTTGCGCCGCCAGCAGCTCACGCTGGGCCCGAACGCGCTGGCGCGACTGTCGCAGCATGGCGAGGCCGAACATCAGGGTGAGAAAACCTTGAAACAGGGTCAGCCCAGTGGTGACCACAACCTGAGAGCGCAGCTCAGCGTTGCGCCCATCAACAGTTCGCGCCGCCAGCTGGGCCGAGGTGTAGCCCAGCTCCTGCACATCATCCTGCAGTAGCTGCAACTGTTCCCTCAGCGAGGCGGCATCCAGCGGCGTGGCATGTCGGGCGAAGTTTTCCAGGGCAGCGTCGGCCGTCTCGATAAAGCGTTCCAGGTCCTGCAGGGTTTGCTGGTAAATCGCCTCATCGCCCATCAGGCGCCGCGCCGACTCGGTTTTGATGGTGCTAACACGACTGACGAAGATGTCGTAACGCAGCAGCAGCTCATCGATGCCAATGCTGCCCAGCTCGTCGGACGCCTGATTACGTCGCGACCTCACCGGATCAAGGATGTAAGTGTGCAGCGCGTGGTCAAAGCGCTGGTACTCGGTACTCAGCTGGGCAAAGGCCCACAACGCGTTGTCGTCACCACTGCGCATAACCTCACTGAGGTTGCGGTACTGATGAGCAAGAATTGCCCCGATTGCCAAGTACAGCAGCACCAGGCTGATGATCAACAGCCACAGCAGGCGGAACTGGCGCATGGTTATTTGATCTGCAGGGCGCGCAGTTGCCAGGCCGAGCGATTGTAGAAAGTCGCGGCCTGCAGCTCGGCTTTGCTATCGAACGGGTAAACCAGAAACAACGGGCCCTTTTCACGCACCGGCATGGGCTGGTCATTCATCAGGATGGCCACAATCAGGTCGTATTTGACGGCGTCGTTGAAAGGGATTTCGGTGCGGTAATCATTCAGGGCAATCGCGGTAATGCCCTCGCCTTTGGCACCGGCGGCGGCCAGCACATCACGCAGCAAGGGCCCCGTGAACTTCACCTTCTCGGCATACCAGGGCGTATGCGTGGTGAAACTGTGCTGCGGCAAGGCTTGCAGCATCGGCATATCGAAAACAGCCTGCTGCTGCATATTCGGCTGTGTCACCAGCCCGGAGATACGCAGCACAGCAGGACCGATGGGCTTCTCGAGCGCCAGGCTGAGGCCCGAGAACAGTAGCAATGCGCTCAGCGCAAAAGCTCGCAAGTGATAGTGGCTGGTAGACACAGGCATTCCCCTCAACATCCATTATTCGGAGATATCACGGCAAACAGCGGCACTGTCCATGACAACCATCCGCGCAGAACAGCGAATGATTCTCGAAGCGTAGAACAGATGCGCGCGATAAGCCGTGCTTGCGCCGATTAATGCATGAGATTGAGAGACAACGCCAGCCTCAATATTGATGCCCGGTGGCCTGAATCAGGCCACCACCTTGGCCGCCTTGAGCTGGGCAATCTGCTCGTCGCTGTAACCCAGTTCCGCCAGCACCTCGCTGGTATGTGCACCCAGGGTTGCGCCGATATGCCGAGGCTCAGGCAAACCGCTGGAGAATTTAATCGGGCAGGCAATCTGCGCCTGTGGGCCACTGCCCGCACGTGGCACTTCGGTAACCAGGCCGCGGGCCCTGATCTGCGGATGTTCGACTGCCTCGCTGAGGTTGAGCATCGGTTCCACGCAGGCGTCCAGCCCGGCGAACACCTGGCTCCACTCGGCAAAATCGCGCTTTTCGAACTCGATTTCGATATCGCGCTTGAGCGCTTGCTGATCCTCCGGCTTCTGCGACAGCCCGCGCGCGGCCAGCTCCGGACGGCCGATGGCGGCGCAGAACTGCTGCATAAATTGCGGTTCCAGGCTGCCAACCGAGAACCAGCGGCCGTCGCGGGTGCGGTAGTAGTCGTAGAAACTGCCGCCATTCAGCGCCTGGTTTTCCATCGCCGGCTCCACCCCGGCAGCCAGATACCCTGCACCGGCCATGCCATGCAGGCTAAACGCGCAGTCGGTCATGCTGATGTCCACCTGCTGGCCCTGCCCCGTGGCCTGACGCTGGATCACCGCCGCGAGCAGGCCGATCACCCCATGCAATGAACCACCGGCGATATCCGCCGCCTGAATGCCCAGTGGCAACGGTCCGCTGTCGCGCCGCCCGGTATAACTGGCAATACCGGCCAGGGCCAGGTAATTGATGTCGTGGCCGGCGCGGTCCTTGTACGGTCCGCTCTGGCCATAGCCGGTGATCGACACGTAGATCAGCTTCGGATTGATCGCCTTCAGCGCCTCATAACCCACGCCGAGCTTGTCCATCACCCCCGGGCGGAACTGTTCAAGCACGATGTCGTACTCGGCCACCAACTGCTTGACCATCTCCACCGCTTCGGGCTTTTTCAGGTCCAGGGCGATGCAGCGCTTATTGCGATTGAGGTAGGCATGGCTGGCCGATACGCCGCCATCATGCGGCGGCAGCACACGCACCAGATCCATACGGCTGGGCGATTCCACGCGCAGTACCTCAGCGCCCATATCAGCCAGCAGCAAAGAGGCGAACGGCCCTGGCAACAGGGTGGAGAAATCCAGCACTTTCAGTGACGACAGCGGGCCTGACATAACAGCTCCTTGGGGGTAATCGTTAACACCGATGGGTATCGCTGCGCTCAACCTCTGCGGCCCGCGCCCATCCTACGCAGTGCAGCTACTGCCAATGCAGCGGCTGCTTGGCATCCAGCTCACTGAGCTGATCGGCAAAGCGAGCTTCCAGTACGTTGCGGCGGATTTTCATGGTCGGGGTCATGCAGCCGTTGTCCACGGTCCAGGCTTCACGCACCAGTACAAAGTGGCTAAGGCGTTCATGGGGCTGCAGCTGGTTATTAAGCTGCTGCAGGGTTTGCGCAAGGTCGGCCGCCACCTGCTCGCGAGCCTGCTCACGGGCAGCCGGCGACAGTTCGATCAACGCCAGGGGCTGATCGAGGTTACTGCCCATCAGGCACACCTGCTCGACCCAAAGGTTCTTGGCAATCTCACCTTCAATCGGCGCCGGGGCGATGTACTTGCCCTTGCTGGTTTTAAAGATGTCCTTAACCCGCCCGGTGATTTTCAGGTAACCAGCCGCGTCGACCTCGCCCTTGTCGCCGGTATGCAGCCAACCATCGCTGATGGTTTCGGCGGTTTTCTCCGGGTCCTGGTAGTAGCCCAGCATCAGGCTCGGGCAACGCAGGAGGATTTCGCCATTCTCGGCGATGCGCAGCTCATTGCCCGGCATTGGCCGGCCCACGGTGCCAAAACGCACCTGCCCCGGCCGGTTGAAACAGCCATAGGCCAGGTGCTCGGTCATGCCGTAGCCCTCGCAGATGGTGATACCGATGCTCTGATACCAATCGAGCAACGCACGTGGAATCGCCGCCGCGCCGCTGACCAGAATGCGCGCACGATCCAGGCCCAGGCCTCTACGAATCTTGCGCGCCACCAAGCCGCCGATCAGCGGAATACCCAGCAACCGCGCCAGCTTGGGCTGCGGCAGCTTTTCCAGCACGCCCTGCTGAAAGCGCGTCCACAGGCGTGGCACAGAGAAGAACACAGTCGGCCGCACATGGCGCAGATCACTGGCAAAGGTTTCCAGCGACTCGACAAAGGCGATTCGCCCACCGCTGTACAGTGCCGTCATTTCCACTAGAAAACGTTCGGCGGCATGCGACAGCGGCAGATAGGAGAAATACTGATCTTGCTCGGTAATCTGCAGCTCTTTAACCGAGCGCCCACCAGCAATGGCAAAGGCCTTGGCCGAGAGCATCACGCCCTTGGGCTGACCGGTGGTGCCGGATGTATAGAGAATGCTGAGCAACTCATCCGGCAACTGAGAATGACCATCGCGTAACGGCTGATGCGCTGCCAGCAAGGCATGCCAGCCGTGACCGGCTTCGATGGTCGGGTACGGCATGGCGATTCGCATGACCTCTGCCGGAATACCCGGCGCCAGCTTGGCCGGCTCATCCAGCTTGCCGAGGAAGATCGCCTTGCACTGCGAATGACGCAGCACATAGTCGATGCTTTCCGCCGACTGCAACGGATACAGCGGCACGCTGATCAACCCGGCGAGCATGATCGCCAGGTCGGCGATGATCCACTCGGCGCAATTCTTCGCCAACAGCGCGACCCGATCACCTGGCGCGCAGCCCAGCGCGTGCAAGGCCGTGGCCATACGCCGCGCCTGATCATCTACCTGCGCCCAGGTAAAGTCATGCCACTGGCCGTTTACCGGCTGGCTCAGCCAGACCGCATCGGGGCGTTTTTCAACCCAGAGCGCCAGACGCTCCAGGGGCAGTTGATCGATCATCGCAATCCCTCGTTCTTATTGTTGTAGGTGTCACCGCGCTTAGAGCTTGAATACCCGCCGCGCATTGCCGTACAAAAACTTGGCCTCAACCTCCGCGCTCAAGCCAAGCTCCTTGACCTGGGCCATACAGCGACTGAGCGACAGCTGCGGGAAGTTACTGCCAAACAACACCTTGTCCGCTCCATAGCTCTGCATAAATTGCAGCAACTGCGCCGGGTAGTAGCGCGGCAGGTAGGCCGATGTATCGATATAGACGTTATCGTGCTTCCAGGCCACGCCGATCATCTCATCGGTCCAGGGATGGCCGATATGCCCGGCAACGATGCGCAGCTCGGGGAAGTCCAGCGCCACCTCATCCAGATAGGGCACCGGCCGCCCGGTTTCCGAGGGCATCAGCGGGCCGGTGTGGCCGACCTGGGTGCAGAACGGAATATCCAGCTCGATGCATTTCACGTACAGCGGGTAGTACAGACGATGGTTGGGCGGCAGCTTCCACAACCAGGGCACGATGCGCAGCGCCTTGCAGCCCAGCTCATTGACTGCCCGCTCCAGCTCGCGCACCGCAGCCACGGGCTTGCTCAAATCAACCGTGGCCACGCCGACAAAGCGCTCGGGAAAGGCGCGAGTAAACTCAGCCACCTCATCATTCGTACACACCCAGTGCTCCGGCCGACACCAGGCGGCGAGCATCAGTTTGTCGACGCCGGCCTTGTCCATCTCGGCCACCGTCTGCTCAGGCGTGAGGCGCTGATCAAGCAAATGGCCGGAGCCGGATTTCTCGAACGATCTCGCGACCTCAGGCATCAGCTCGCGAGTGCGGCCGCTGGCGGGTTGCGCCCAGGCGTCGATGGTCGTGGCAGTGGTGGACATAAGCACCTCCTGTTCAGTCGCGAATGCTGTAGATCAGAGCTTCATGCCACGACTGATGATCTCTTTCATGATCTCCGAGGTGCCGGCGAAGATGCGCTGGATGCGCGCGTTCGCGTACATCTTGCAGATTGGGTATTCCCACATATAACCCCAGCCGCCGTGCAGTTGCACACCTTCGTCGACCACCTTGCACAGCAGTTCAGTGGTGAACAGCTTGGCCTCGGCGGCTACTTCCGGGGTGAGTTTCTTCTCGTTGTGGTCGGTTACACAGCGGTCGACAAACACCTGCGCCACGTCGATCTGCGTGCGCATTTCGGCCAGCTTGAAACGGGTGTTCTGGAAGTGCGAAATCGGCCGGTCGAAGGCTTTGCGCTCCTTCACGTACTCAATGGTGGTCTGCAGCGCAGCTTCAGCACCTGCCACCGCGCCGCAGGCATTGGTCAGACGCTCCTGGGCAAGCATGTTCATCAGGTAGAAGAAGCCGCCCTTGGCGTCACCCAGCAGGTTGGCCTTGGGCACCTTGACGTTGTTGAAGAACAGCTCGGCGGTGTCCTGGCTCTTCATGCCGAGTTTTTCCAGGTTCTTGCCGCGCTCGAAACCCTCCATGCCGCGCTCGACCAGGAACAGGCCCATGGCGTGCTTGTTGTTCGGATCAGTCTTGGCCGCCACGATCACCACATCGGCCAATAAGCCGTTGGAGATAAACACCTTGGAGCCGTTAAGCAGGTAGTGGTCACCCTTGTCCACCGCGTTGGTGCGCATACCGGCCAGGTCGGAACCGGCGCTCGGCTCGGTCATCGCCACTGCGAGGATCAGTTCGCCACTGATGATGCCCGGCATAAAGCGCGCTTTCTGCTCGGCATTGCCGTACTCGGCGATGTAGGGGCCGCACAATGCCGAATGCAGCGGGATCATGAAGCCTGGCTCGTTAATCTTGGCCAGTTCCTCGCACATGATCTGCTCATAGCGGAAGTCCTTGAGCCCGGCACCGCCGTATTCCTCATCCGCCCAGGGCAGCAGAAAGCCCATATCACCAGCCTTCTTCCACACCTCGCGGCTGACTACGCCCGCCGCTTCCCATTCATCCTGATAAGGCACCACTTCCTTTTTCAGAAAGGCGGCAAAAGCGTCGCGGAACATAGTGTGTTCGGTATCGAAAATAAGGCGCTGCATGCGGGTGTGCTCCCTGAGCTGAAGTCGTGCAGCAGGTTAGGCCCCACGCCCCCGCCGCCTCAATGACCCATGCGCTCAGCCTGGATTGACCCAATCGCTCGACCGGCTTGTCGGCGGCGCAATGTGCTGCCTACCATCGGCGAACTTTCAAGGAGCCGTCATGCGCGAACGCACCATCGCCAGCCACTTTGTCCGCGCGGCCTTACGCGGCGCCGAACGCCAGGGCCACGACTGCACACCGCTGCTGCGCCAGCTGAGCATCCAACCAGCGCTGCTCGACGAACCGCGCGCACGGGTCGCGCCCGAGCAATTCGCCCGCCTGGTGCAACTGCTGTGGGAAAGCCTCGACGACGAATACCTGGGTTTCGGCCGGATGCGCAGCAAACGCGGCACCTTCGCCATGATGTGCTACGCGATCATCCACTGCCATTCCCTGGAAAAAGCCCTGGGCCGTGGCGCTCTGTTCTACAGCCTGTTCCCCGAAGCCCCAGCCATCAGCATCCAGCGTGAAGGCGACTGGGCGCGGCTAAGCGTGGACGACTCAACTCTGTGGGACCCTGACCACTTTCTGGTGGAAAGCCTGCTGGTGATCTGGCACCGCCTCGGCAGTTGGCTGATCGGCCAACGCATCCGCCTGGAAGAAGCCACCTTTACCTACAGCCAACCAGCGCATGCCAGCGAGTACGAACTGCTCTTCCCCTGCACCCGACGCTTTACCGCCGGGCGCACCAGCCTACTGTTCCACGCGCGCTACCTGGCCATGCCGCTGTTGCAGGATGAACGCACCCTCAAACAATTCCTCCAGCACTCCCCCGCCGACCTGCTGGCCCGCCCGGATGGCGGCGACAGCCTGATCAGCCAAATCCGCCGCCTGCTTGGCCGCGACTGCAGCAATTGGCCGGACCTGGATGCCGTCGCCCAACAACTGCACATGAGCCCACAAACATTGCGCCGGCACTTACGCGAGGAAGGCTCAAGCTTTCAGGAGCTCAAAGATCATCTGCGCCGCGACCTGGCGATTTATCACCTGGGGCGCGATGAGCTGGCGATTCAGGATATTGCCGAACAGCTGGGCTTTTCCGAGCCATCGGCGTTTCATCGGGCGTTTAAGAAATGGACGGGATTAACGCCTGGGGCTTATAGAGCGCAGGAAGGGTGAGGCTGCCGAACAGCGACAGAAATCCAGAAGGTTATGCCGTGATCAACAATCGACTAAAGCCCTGCGATTTGGATATGCAAGCTAAGGCATGCTTGCTTTGATGCGCATCGACCGCTGTGATCTCGAAACGTTTTCGACATGCCAGCTAGACAGCCGTGTAACCGTTCAGTAGCGTCTGAACATCACGACGCGTGGGCTGGCTTGATAGATGTAGCCATCATGTCGCTTTATCACCTTGTTTAGTCGCGTTCAGCATTCGCGACTCTATGCAAATCAAGTGATTACTGCATGACAAAGGACGTTATCAGACACCCTCTAGGGGTTTTATGCGACAGGAATGTCGTCTAATTATAGTTAGAAGCCAAAGAAGGACAGGTGTCAGTCCATAAAACGCCAAAAATGCCAGTGACAATAAAAATAGAGAACGACGAGTCAATTGATTTAGCGCTTAGAAAATTAAGCAGAAAAGTCAAAAGCGAAATGGATCGGCGCTGGTATAAGCGGCGTTTTGGTTACTATGAGAAGCCGTCCACGCTTAAGCGAAAGAGTAAGAAAATGAAGAAGCTTACAATCCAATCAGGCGGCACGTTATGGCTGAAAATTGGATTAAAAGAGCAATTTTCAAAAAATGGTGGTTCGGCCGCCGGTCGTTAGTCGTGCAATTGGCTTCTAACAATTGGTTCAAAGCCGTTCGCTTCGCTCACTCGGGACGGGCTAAAGCCCGCCCCTTAACCAAACGTTAGGAGCCAAATTTGGCCGGAGAAGCCGTATGCAAAAAAAAGACCTAATAAGTACAAAAATCTTGCGCTACCCAAGCGAATCAAAGCTGCAAATGTATCGCACTCTGTCCTACAGCGGCGCAGGAATTTCTCTGATTTTAATAGCGCTTCTGGCTCAAATATGGAAGCCTTCAAAAGCCCTAAACCTAACCCTATATTGCTCTGCAATAGCACTTCCGTTCTGGATACTGCTTGGAACAATCTACGAATACTATATCTTGCTCGGAAAGCAAAGCTACGCACATTATCGTTCAACAAACGCCCAAATATTTATATTTCTCGGTTACTTGGGAGGCGGAATTCCTTTACTAGTAGCTTTAGGCTCACTACTTTACTTTATCAACTCACGATCGCTCACTTTCTTCGCCCTCGCACTAGTCGCCACACTTGCCATAGCATTTGCATTTACATCTAGCCTCACCAATTTTCTCAAAGAAAATGAGAGTAATGGCTCCTAACTAGTGGTTCAAGCCGTTCGCTTCGCTCACTCGGGACCGGCTAAAGCCGGCCCCTTAACCAAACGTTATGCACTAAAGGGAAAATATGCGTTCAGCTAATCTTGTCATTACTGGCGGCATTGCTGCATTTAACACGTTTCTTGCTATTTACACCTCCCCAGTAGGCACTAGAGAACTCCATCACTGGGCAATGAGCCTGGGAATGTTCACAAGTGCCGCGTGTATCTCCTGGCTATTTTTTGCCGCAATTTTTTTATCCAAAAGTAATAACCTAAAAGGGCAGTTATTTATCTTACTTGGCTATGTATCAGCCCTTGCGTTGTGCGCTATATCTGGCGGTAGCTTTGGCGCTTTGTATTTTATAATGCATGCAGAAAAGTCGACTTCATAACCGCTTTCAAATCTACTGCCATAGTCATACTTGGCGGCTACACAATAGCCGCTGCAATATTTGGCGGGGCACTTTTTTATCTTAAAAAACAAAGATCACTACCACAAAGCGCATAACAACTGGTTCAAACCGTTCGCTTCGCTCACTGGGACGGGCTAAAGCCCGCCCCTTAACCAAACGTTAGACTCAACCTTGGAACTTGTGTGTCATGAAACTATGCGTAATCGCTCTAATTATTTCTTACTCATTGCTGTCAGGCTGCAATTCCACAGAAACAGTTATAAATACCAATCAGAATGAACTAGCAGTTAGTACGCCTGTTCAAGTACAGGAGATTTCGCCTCAGAACTCATTTCCAGCTGAACCGGCAGAGTCGAAGAAGCAACGTGCCCTTAGAGAGCTTTTATCCGAGGACTTCACCTATCAGCAAACGCATACTTTAAATACTAACAACCCAGAAGACTTGTTTACACTCTATACAACCAAAATATTTAACAAATTTACAATACCCAAAGACATAAAGCCTGAAGCGCACCTTATCCTTGACGTTCAAATGAGCGCTGACGGTAAAATTTCATCAATTGAGATAGCCCAGACTAGCGGTGAATATCAATTCGATAACTCAGCAATTTTGGCAATACGTAGTATTGGCATATTCAGTGAAGTAAAAAACCTTAGCGAAGCTGACTATAATAAATATTTCAAATTTCATAAAATTAAATTTAGCCAACTTATACAATCGGGCAACTAATAGCGCATAGGTCAACAACTGGTTCAAATCGTTCGCTGCGCTCACTGGGACGGGCTAAAGCCCGGCCCTTAACCAAACGTTATGTATTACAAGGAAGCTCCATGGCATTTTCGGACGAAACTAAATTAGCAATAAACAATTATCTTGACGCCCATCTTGCAGATTGGAACTGGCACAAAGAGCGATTCGACTTTATTACAGATACAACATTGCGGGATCGGCTTGCAGATGAGTTTATTTCTGCCAGGTATGTTTATAAGCTCCTCGAAGGCCTATCAGCTGACTCATGGCTATTACGGGCACAGATTCGTCTCCAAGTTCTATCGTACGCCTCAATTTATGAAGCAGTAATCCATCATATATTGTTTGAAAATTTATCTTCAAATCCTGACGTTCAGTCACTCACTGAATTCAAGATGAAGAAAGTCATTTCTATTCCAGCAGCAAAACAAGCAATACTAAAAGGCGCTCTTGAACACGATGGGAAAGAAATAATACCTACATATGAAGGCATCGGAAAAACCGATGTCACGAAAGTCAGATTTGACCGAAAAGCAGAATGCGCTGAAAAACTAGGCCTAATTGACGAGTGGCTCAAGGATGAAATCATTGAATTCTATGAAGCCCGAAATTCAATTCACATTCATGCTGAAATAAGAAAGAGCCTTGACTATCAACTGGATTTATCCAAGCGAGCATATATGCGCATGGAGCCATTTGTAGAGCAAATCAAGAAAAATCTTCCTGATGTACTCGCAAACCATACATAACAACTGGTTCAAACCGTTCGCTGTGCTCACTGGGACGGGCTAAAGCCCGCCCCTTAACCAAACGTTATGCGCTCGGATAAGCTGACAAATGTATATATTTTTAAGCTCTGAATTTAAGTTTACCGAGAACCCAAATAAGCATTGGCTTAAAGAGCGACTGTATAAGGAAGATTACTCCTATTGGAATCAAGGAGGGAATGGAGAAACTATTCTTTTTAAAAATCTTCCCTCCTACAAAATATGGATAAAAAGCACAATAATTTACAAGTCAAAAGAACGCACTTATAGAGTTGATCCTTTTACTCCCTGGGTGGTCATGCAGCAACCAGAAAAGGGATTGTTCTTTATACTGGTGGGCGAAATGACGCCATATTTTGGAAAAGCAGTCGATTGTGAAGATTTGGCTATAGGAGAATGCGGAGGGAATCCTGCGCCTATTCCAAGGGCGTGCCTGACAAATAAGGATGATGCACTAAAAATATTATGTTCCTATGTAAATGGTGTGCCACTCAACAATAACTTTACTTGGGTAAAATATTCGTCTCTCCCAATCGATTGGGAGAAATTCTATTAGAAATCGCATAACAAGGCCGTCAGCGCGACGTCAAACTTTCGCAGAATTTCGCGCATGGCTTCGCCATTTTATGCGCTACACTCTGCTCCCGGTTCGGCGCGCGTTACAGCAACGTTATACCTCGGAGGCTATCGTGTTTCTTCTCAAAGATAGAGAATTTGAAATCTACGAGGCAAATATGCATGGGAAGTTCCTGAAAAATGAACTCCATTGTTACCTAGAGATAACCACAAAAGAAATTGAATTCGAAGAGTCTAACTGGGCACCATCACTAAGTCATCAGGATTTGATTCTAAAAGCGAAGTCGCTGGAAGATCTAGATGGGCTTGTGAGCGAGTGGTCATCGGAAAACAATCCTCACCCAGAAGTAGGAATACTGAGCGTGTTTGGCCACGCCAAAACAAATAATAATAATAAAATTACTTTTGGCATTGCATCGGGACAAGAACTCAACTTTATCTGGTCAGGCACGGGAGATGTAATGTGGGATTCAGAATTTGGAAGCGATGTTCAGTTTAATGTTTCAGGAAAACTCAAAATCACAATCGTATAACAATTGGTTCAAATCGCTCGCTTCGCTCGCTGGGACGGGCTAAAGCCCGCCCCTTAACCAAACGTTAGGTTTATTTTCTATGCATTCCTTCCGCTCTAAATTTAAAATAGCTTCTCTCGCCGCAGTACTGCTTTTATCAGGCTGTGCTCAAACACCTGTTACCAATATCGAACCTATTTCACCCGAAACTATAGATCCAATAAAAAGCAAAATACTTGGCAGGTATGCTCTTATTGTAGAATCTGAAAACATGCGGGGCATTTACCACTCAACCTCAACAGCATGTGCATTATATGACTTCCCTTATGATGTAAGCGAACCTTACACAAAGCTTATACATGAGACACTGAAAGCATCTCTTCAATCAGTAGAGTTAGTTGGCACAACAAATAATTTCAACCCAGAAAACTATGACGCAGTAATTTTAGTAACCACAACCAGCATGAAAACAAAATTCAACATAAAGAAAAGAATATTTACAACTGACGCCATTGCATTCAGCAGCATAATCTCCAACATAAAAATCACACTTGAAAATAAAAAACAAATCCATGAAGAGTTTAATGCCACAAGAAACTATACAGGCCCGCTAGGGTATGTTTGCTCTAAAGTTCCGGAGGCAATGAAAACTTCTATTGAACACAGCAGCCATGAGACCGCAATTGCGATACTAAAACTTGTAAGAGCCACTCTCTGGGAAAATATTTCCAGTGAAAGCCCCTCTCTATAGCCTTGATATTGAGTGGCACCTAACTAGTGGTTCAAGCCGCTCGCTTCGCTCACTCGGGACCGGCTAAAGCCCGCCCCTTAACCAAACGTTACATAGTTCATGAGTTCCTATACGGCAGCTTCACGCCCGAATAGCCGCATCACTAGTAAGTCTGGCGATTACCAAAAGGGGCGAAACCCAAAGTCACCACGCTCATAACCTCACAGTCGAAAGCCCGAAAAAAGCCAAAAACAGCAAATGCTCGCGGCTAAAGCCTCTTCCACATAGCCAGCGTGTAGCGCTGTAAAACCTCTTGCCGCTCGAACGCTAGGCACAAACACATCACCGTTTAATCGATTTCCACACGATTACGGCCACTAGCCTTGGCCCGATACAGCGCCAGATCCGCTCGCTGATACAGACTGGCGGTTGTATCACTGGCGTTGCTGAAGCTCGCACCCAGACTGGCGGTCATGACCTGCGCGGGGTTCTTCAGGTGCTCAATCGCCAGTTCTTCGCAGATTTTCCGGCGGATGCTTTCACAGGTACTGGCCAGGTAGGCGCTGTCAGGGTGGCGCAGCACCAGGGCGAATTCCTCACCACCCAGACGCGCGGCAAAGTCTAGGTCGCGGCGCGGATGGCTGGCCAGCACGCCAGCAGTGCGCTGCAAGGCAAGATCGCCGGCTGGATGACCGTAGTAATCGTTGTAAGCCTTGAAGTGGTCGAGGTCGAGCATGATCAACGCGATGCGCGTTTGCTCACGCTGGGCCTCCTGTAATGCACGCTGTAGCAACAGATCAAAACTACGGCGGTTGTAGAGCTGGGTCAGGCCGTCGGTATCGGCCATGGTTCGCAGATCGCGTTTGGTTAGAAACAGCACGCGCATTGAGTGCTCTTGGCAGTAACCGGCCGTTGCGGCTGCAATGGTTGCCACCACCAGGTAGGTCAGCGAAACCAAGTACTGGACGCGTGGCTCGACCGAAGTGGTCAACTGTAATGCCAGGCCGGTACATAACAGCGTAGCGATGCCCAGGTAGAGGCTGTTGCGGTAGCTGTAGCCGATGGGTACGAAGATCACCATTTGGATCAGCATCATGCCCTCTAGGCCATAGGGCAGCTGCATCTGCTCTAGGCCCTGGTGATATATCAGCGTCACCAGCAGCATACCCAAGCTAAGACAGCCAAGGCCGATAGGTATCCAGCGATAGCCAGTGGCAACATCTGGAGACTTCAATACCCGATAGGCAGCAAACACAATAATCAGCAACGCACACAGACGCACCAGCATGACCGGCAGGGTTATCGGGTTGGTGCCAACGCTGTAGAGCAACAGCAGATCAAAGGCGAAGAAGGCCAAAAAACTGGCAAGCAGTAAGCAGATAGCCACGCGCCGGGTTTGCCGGTAGCTGCGATAAGAGAAATCACGGTATTCGGCCTCAATTTCAGGCACGAAGCGGCGTAAGGCAAAACCTGTTGCTAACCGATTTACAGCGGCGACGTGGTGCTGGGCAACGGCTGATTCAGCTTGAGACGGCATGGCTGACCTCGCAGCGAGCCTTGTCGGCTGGCCTATGGCGAAGGTTTAAGGAAGTTTCACTAACGCTGACAATAGCCGACCAATACGCGTACTAGAGCAATTCATCTCTGCGCTTCTGCCACTGCGCATCCACACGGGCTTGTTTCAGTCGCTAAACCGTACACGAAAGCTCGCGCCGCCCAACGCCGAATCCTCCAGCAGTAACTCTCCGTCGTAGCTTTCGATGATGTCTTTAACTACTGCGGTGCCGATGCCTTGCCCCGGGTGCTGAGCATCCAGACGCTCGCCACGGCGCAGGATGCGCTCACGCTGATCAGCCGGCACGCCTGGGCCGTCGTCTTCGACGCAGAGTTCAAGCCTGTCGCCCTGCTGGCGCACGCTCACACGCACCTGGCCAAGGCACAGGCGGTAGGCGTTTTCCAGCAGGTTGCCGAGCAACTCCAACAACGCGCCGCGTTCCATAGGCAGGTGCTGCTCGCTGGCAAAATCGCGCAGCATCTGGACCTGCTTGTCGCGGTAGACCTTATCCAGTGCACCGCAGAGCGTATCGAGTAAAGGCGCCAAGTGTGTGCTGTGGCGGATCAAGCCGCTTTTGCGCAGGCTGGCGCGCTGCAGTTGATAGCCGATTTGCTGGCTCATGCGTTCAATCTGCTGTTGCAGTACCTGCGACTGTTCGCGGTTCTGTGGCTGTTTATCGATCACTTCCGCCACGCTTTGCAGCACGGCCAAGGGGGTTTTCAAGCTGTGGGCCAGGTCATCCAGAGAATGCCGGTAGCGTTCACGTTGCTGGCGTTCACTTTCCAGCAGGCGGTTGAGTGAGCCGGTCAGGCGCAGCAGCTCACGCGGGTGTTCTTCGCTCAAGCCGGCACGGGTGCCAGCCTCTACTTGATCCAATTCGGCGCTAAGCCCGCGCAGGCTGCGAAAGCCCCAGGTCAGACCGAACCACAGCAACCCAAGCAACACCAGCAGCGCGCCACCGAGCCAGAGGTAGAGCTGGCCCATAAAGCCGTCGTACATGGCCTGGTAATCACTGGCCGGCTGCATGGTCACCACGCTGAAGGCGGCGCTCTGTCCACGCAGCAGATCGATCTCCACGTCGTAGACAAAGAACTCGTGGCCTTGAGCATCGGTGATGCGCACAAACTCGTGACCACGGCCGTCATAGCGCGGGCGGTAGCTAACGCTTTCATCCAGCGAGGAGCGCGACTGCCAGACCAGCGTGCCCTGGCGGTCGTAGATAAAGCCCAACAGCTTGGCCTCCAGCGTGTCGAATTCCTCAGCCGGCAGTTTGTCGGGCATGCTCAATCGGCCCTGCTCGTTACGCGCGGCAGAAACCAGCCCGGCAGCGTCCGAAGCCAGACGTTTTTCGATGGACTGCTCCAGGGCAATCACAAAGGCGCCGCGCAAGACCGGCAGCAGCGCCAGCATAAACAGCACGGCCAGCACCGCCGTGCCGAGCATCAGACGCAGACGCAGGGACTCACCGCGACGGCGGGCGGCCGGTTTGCTCAACTCGGCCTCGCTCATCGGCAGCGCTCGGTAAACAGGTAGCCTTGGCCGCGCACGGTTTCGATAGGCTTGAAATCCAGCTGACCTTCAAGTTTGCGACGCAGGCGGCCGACCAATACTTCGATCACGTTGGGATCGCGCTCTTCGTCATCCGGGTAGAGCTGCTCGATCAATCGCTCCTTGGCCACCACCTGCTGCTGGTGGCGCATCAGGTATTCAAGAATGCGGTACTCGTAGGCTGTCAGTTGCAGGGCTTCGCCATCGAGCAGCGCCTGTTTGCGGTTGAGGTCGAGCAGCAGCGGCCCGGCGGCAATACTCGCCTGGGTAAAGCCCGAAGCGCGGCGCAGCAAAGCGTTCAGGCGCGCTTCCAGCTCTTCAAATTGAAAGGGTTTGACCACGTAATCATCGGCACCGGCGGCCAGGCCTTCGACCTTGTCCTGCCAGTTGCCACGGGCGGTGAGTATCAAAATAGGGAAGCTTTTGTCCTGACTGCGCAACTGGCGAATCAGGTCCAGCCCGCTCATACCTGGCAGGCCGAGATCGATCACCGCCAGGTCATGGTTGTATTCCGCAGCGCGGTACAGCGCTTCTTCGGCATTGGCCACGGCATCGACCACATGGCCCTGCTCACCCAACCGGCTATAGAGATGGTGACGCAGCAGCGCTTCATCTTCCACGACCAACAGTTTCATCCTGCACATTCCTCCAATAAAGCAGCCGGGCATGCTGCCCGGCCCTTTTGGCCTATCTGCTGATTAGAACTTGTAGTTGGCGCCCAGGTACAGCTGGCCACTGCTGTGCAGGTCCAATGAGCCGACCTTGCCTGCGCCGTGTGGCGCCATTTCCGTGCTGGCATTGGTGCGCAGGTAGCGGTAGCCGGCTTCAATCGAGGCATTTTGGTTGATGTCTTGCAGAATGCCAGCCTGCAGGCCGAGGGCAAAGCCGATATCGCTGTCACGCTTGAAGCCTTTGCTCTCCTGCTCCAGCTTGACCAGGCCGGCGGTGGCACCACCGAACAGTTTGGTGCTGTAGTCGCCGATGGGCAGGAACACATCGTAGCTACCCAGCAGGTTCTGCTGACGTAGCTTGTTGCCGCTATCGCTGTCCGAGACATTCTCATAGGTCATGTAGTAACGGTTTGTCTCGCTGACCTGACCGGCACGCACGCCCCAGGTGCCAGTGTCGTTGATTACTTTGTCGAGCTTGGGGCTGTTCAGGTTGCTGTTGAGCGCGCTGGATTTCTGGATGTTGTTGTCGGTCTGCCCCCAGGTCAGGCCAACAAAGTTGTCGCCGGCATTGGCCGCAGCCGCAGCGAAGGTCAGGGAAGTTGCCAGGGCCAGTTTGCTAAGAGTGCGGTTCATGGTGTGTCCTCAGTGGTTAGTCGGTGTTGCTTAACTCGAGGTCCATGTTGCCTACCCCAAGCTGAACGCCCACTGAACCCATGCTGAACAAACCCTGAACGACCCTCTTACAACTTGCGTGCACTGACTCCCGCAGCGACAAACAAAGCCGCCAGCACAGCCAACATCGGCAGCCAGCCCGCGTGCTCCCAGATATACCCGGCGGCGTAGCCAATCACGCTGGAGCCCAGGTAATAGGCGCACAGGTACAACGCAGATGCCTGCGCCTTAGCACCGTTCGCGCGTTGCCCAACCTGGCCGCTGGCCACCGCATGAGCAGCAAAGAAACCCAGGGTGAACAAGGCCAAACCCGCCACCGCCGCGCTTAGCCATGGCGTGGCACACAGCGCCACACCCAGCAGCATGATGCCAATACCACCGAGCAGAACCTGGCGCGCGCCCAAACGTGGCACCAATCGCCCTGCCCAACCGGCGCTGACGATACCCAGCAGATACACCGTAAACAGCAGGCCGATCAGACTGGACGACAGGTTGAACGGCGCCGCCGCCAGGCGAAAGCCAACGTAGTTGAACAGCGCGACAAAGCCGCCCATCAACAGAAACGCCAGGAGAAACAGGCGACGCAACTCACCGTTGCCCAGGTGCATCGCAAAGTTGCGCAGCAGGCCGCGCAGCGACAGCGACTGCGCGGTGAAATGCCGCGACGGCGGCAGCAGCCAGACAAACAGCCCCAGCGCCAGCAAGCCCATGCCGGCAATCCCGGCCAAAGCCAGCGGCCAACCGCCTAGATCACTGAGCAAACCGGCTAGCAGCCGCCCAAGCAAGCCACCTAAAGCAGTGCCGCCGATATACAGCCCCATCGCCGCCGGCAGCGCCGCGGGGTCGAACTCCTCGCCGACATAGGCCATGGCCAGCGCCGGCAATCCACTCAGCGCCAGGCCAAGCAAGGCGCGCAGCCAGAGCAGATGATCCCAGCTATCCACCAGCGCGCAGGCAATCCCCAGCAACGACGCCAGGCCCAGCGCCGCCGCCATCACCGGCTTGCGCCCCCAGCTCTCGGCCAGCGCGCCGGATACCAGCAGGCAGATGGCCAGGCTCAGGGTGGTCAGCGATAACGCCAGGCTGCTGCCTGCCGCCGATACGGAAAAATGCGCGGCCAGCAGCGGCAACAGCGGCTGCACGCAGTAGAGCAAGGCAAAGGTGGCAAACCCGGCGCAGAACAGCGCCAGGGTTGCACGCCGGTAGGCGGGAGTACCGCGCATCAGGTGCGCTGAGGAATTGGCAGCAGGCATCGGCAGGCTCACAAAAGGCTCTAAATCGGCCGTTCCGGCAGATTAGCACGCAGCCAGCCGGGCTGGTTTTGCGCGCTGTGCATAGCCGTTGTGCGTACTGGAGCAGCCGCTTAGCGTCAAAGCCATTCGTCACCCATCCACTGCAGTTTTTTGTTCCACCTGGGCGCTGAAGCTAGCCTGACTAACAGGCGAGAAAAGGCGCAATCAGAGCCCGCGATACAGCGCCCCCTGCTTGGCATTTCTCACCACCTACCCAGTGATTTCGGCACGCAAGCCGACTGGGCCTTATCGGCTCAGATACGCCAGCCAGGTCGTATACGCAGCGCATGGAGCCACTTGTGCAACAGACAAGGAGTACTCGCGATGAACGACTTTGTAGTCAGCGCCCGCCGTGTCAAACAAGCTGCGTTCGATGCCGAACCCGGCCCCTCACATATGCTGCTGGTGCCTGCGGATGCCAGCGAACCCATCCCCAAACACGGACGCATGGGTGAAAACTGGGTCAAGGCCTGGGTGCAACAGTTACTGGCCGAGGCCATCTGGGGCACGGATGAGCGTACAGGCGCCGAGCGCGGCGACATCCTGGTCTACGTGCATGGCTACAACAACAGCGCCCCTGAAGTACTCAAGCGCCATCGCCAGTTGCAGAGCGACCTCAAGGCCCTGGGTTGGAAAGGCGTTGTGGTGTCGTTCGACTGGCCCAGCGACAACAAGACCGTCGGTTACCTGGAAGACCGCCACGACGCCAAGCTCAGCGCGATGCAGCTGGTTACCGACCTAATTGCCCTGCTGGCCGCCAAGCAGACCCCGGATTGCGCAGTAAACACGCACATTCTTGCCCACTCCATGGGCACCTATGTGGTGCGCGAAGCCTTCGATGACGCCGACGATGCACGGCTGGAAAACAACAGCTGGATGATCAGCCAGCTGTGCTTTATCGGCTCCGATGTCTCGGCCTCATCGTTGAGCCAGGGCCATGCCAGCAGCGACTCGCTTTACCGCCACTGCACGCGCCTGACCAACTACTTCAGCTTTGGCGACAGCGTGCTGAAACTCTCCAACGTCAAACGCGCCGGCGTGGCACCACGCGCAGGCCGGGTGGGCTTGCCGGACAACGCACCGGACTCGACAGCCGATGTCGACTGCACCGCTTACCATCAGCTGCTGCTCAGCGATAAAGCCATGCAGGCCCGCGATCAGCCACAGGGCTTTCTCGGCAGCGAAGACCACTCCTGGTACATCGGCAACCGCGTGTTCACCCGCGACCTGTTCGAAACCCTCAAGGGCGATCTGGATCGCAGCATCATTGCCGCGCGCGGCCGGATACCAGGCAGCAGACGTTTAAGCCTGGTGGGCAAATAGCACAGGGTTTGGAGCGTTAGACAGGCAGCGCGACGGCTCGCAGGGTGGCGGCCAGGGATAGCCTGCAAAAAAAACGGGAGCCCAAACGGGCTCCCGTACTCATTCTCAGAGAAATGCCGGAACAAGCCTCACGCCTGCGCCAGCTACAACCTCACCTGCGTCCCCGAAGAAACGCATGCCGCAGTGTGGCAAAAAAGCCTCGGCAACTCCGTTTAGCTTTGTTGCGGCTTTGCAAAGAAATGTAAACGCCCGCGCCGGCTGGCCGTACAAACCGCCGCGCGGCAAAATAGGCCAATGAATACAGCCTACTTGCCATCCTGCTGCAGCCCGCTGAATGACCACTGGCCGTTGCCGCACAAGCTGCCGGCGGTGCAGCTGATCAGCGCCCTCTTTACTCCAGAGCTTCTGGATATAGCGGACTTCAGCCGCTGCGCCATCGAACCGGTGCGCGGGGTAGCCAAACGCCAGGCTGAATACCTTGCCGGACGCCTGTGTGCGCGTGAGGCTTTGCTACGTGTGACCGGTACAGCAGCGGTTCCCACTTCTGGTGAAGATCGCGCGCCGCAGTGGCCAATCGGTACGGTCGGCTCCATCACCCACGGCAGCGGCTGGGCCGGCGCAGTGGTGGGCAACAGCACGGATTGGCGCGGCCTGGGTCTGGATATCGAGCAGATCATGCCGGCCAGCCGCGCCGAACGCCTGGCTGGGGAGATCCTCACTCCAGCCGAGCTGTTCCGCCTGGAAGCCTTGCCGAGCGAGCAGCGCGCGCAACGCATCAGCCTGACCTTCTCGCTCAAGGAAAGCCTGTTCAAAGCGCTTTATCCGCAAGTGTTGCGCCACTTCTATTTTCAGGATGCCGAACTGCTCAACGTCGACGCCGACAATAAAGTGTGTATGCGCCTGCTGATTGACCTGCATGCAGACTGGCCCGCTGGCAGCGAGCTGCAAGGCCAATTTGCCGAGTTCGACGGTTATCTGCTCAGCCTGATCAGCATCCCGCGCTGATCTGTCGAGCGCGGCAGCCCAAAGCGCCAGGCAAATCCGCTAAACTCGGCCGATTGCCGTCTGGAGTGCCCTATGCGCGAAGATTTGAACCAAGGCCTGATCGAGTTCCTCAAGGCCTCGCCTACCCCTTTTCATGCCACCGCCAGCCTGGCTCAGCGCCTCGAAGCGGCCGGTTTTCAGCACCTGGATGAGCGCGCCAGCTGGCACACTGAGGCCGGCGGTCGCTATTACGTCACGCGCAACGATTCCTCGATCATCGCCTTCAAACTGGGCAAGCGCGCGCCGCTGGAAGGCGGTATCCGCCTGGTCGGTGCGCACACCGACAGCCCGTGCCTGCGGGTCAAACCGCAGCCGGAGCTGCAGCAACAGGGTTTTTTCCAACTTGGCGTTGAGGTCTACGGCGGCGCGCTGCTGGCGCCCTGGTTCGACCGCGACCTGTCGCTGGCCGGCCGAGTCACCTACCGCCGCGACGGTAAGGTGGAAAGCCAGCTGATCGATTTTCAAAGCCCGATTGCGGTCATTCCCAACCTGGCTATCCACCTCAACCGTGAAGCCAACCAGGGCTGGGCGATCAACCAGCAGATCGAGCTGCCGCCAATCCTCGCGCAGATATCCGGCGATGAGCCGGCCGACTTTCGCGCACTGATCACCGATCAACTGGCCCGCGAACACGACTTCAGCGCCGATGCGGTGCTCGATTACGAGCTGAGCTTCTACGACACCCAGAGCGCGGCAGTGATTGGTCTGAACAACGACTTTATTGCAGGTGCGCGACTGGACAACCTGCTGTCCTGCTACGCCGGGCTGCAGGCGTTGCTGGCTGCACCGGATGAAGAAAGCTGCGTATTGGTCTGCACCGACCACGAGGAAGTCGGCTCATGCTCGGCCTGCGGCGCCGACGGCCCGATGCTCGAACAGGTGCTGCGTCGCGTGCTGCCGGACGGTGATGCCTTTGTGCGCACCATCCAACGCTCGCTGCTGGTCTCGGCGGACAACGCCCACGGCGTACACCCCAACTACGCCGACAAGCATGACGCCAACCACGGCCCCAAGCTCAACGCCGGGCCAGTGATCAAAATCAACAGCAACCAGCGCTACGCCACCAACAGCGAAACCGCCGGATTTTTCCGTCACCTGTGCCTGGAAAATGAAGTGCCTGTGCAGAGCTTCGTCACTCGCAGCGACATGGGCTGCGGCTCGACCATCGGCCCGATCACCGCCAGCCAGCTGGGCGTACGCACCGTGGACATCGGCCTGCCGACCTTCGCCATGCACTCGATCCGCGAACTGGCCGGCAGCCATGACCTGGCGCATCTGGTCAAAGTGCTGACGGCGTTTTACGCCAGCGCTGAGCTGCCATGACGCTCATTATCTAAAAGCTCACGACATTGTAGGGTGGATGAAAAAGCGCCATCCGCCCTACGCTGTTACCGTCACTCCGGTACCTCGACGCTCACATGCAGAGCGTCGTGGCGCCAGAACTCCAGATCGCAATCAATCAGTCGGCCATGCTGGTCGCGGTTGATCCGCACAATGCGCAGCGCCGGGCTGCCCACCGCTACTTTCAATGCCGATGCGGCTTCGCTGTGCAACGCCGTGGGCACCATATCGAAGCGCACTCGGCCGTAATGAATGTCGTATTCGCTGGCATACAGTTCGGTCAGCGAGCGGGTTAGGTCGAAATCCAGAATACCGGCGAAGTAATTCGGATTGAGGTAGTGCTCGACATACAGCACCAAACGGCCATCGATACGCCGGGCGCGGCGGATCTGGTAGACGCTGGAGAGTGCCGGCAAAGCCAGTAGCTGGCAGATCTCGGCGCTGGCCGGAATCAGTTTGGCGCTAAGCACTTCGGTGGCCGGCACCCGGCCCTGCTCGCCGACCATGGCGTGAAAGTGGCTGCGCACCAGCGGGTTATAGGCCACGCGCGGCGGCGAAACAAACCAGCCGCGGCGCTCCTCGCGATAGATCAGCCCCTGAGCCTCCAGCTGGCCCAGCGCCTCGCGCAGAGTAATGCGCGTGGTATCGAATACCTCGCTGAGCTTACGCTCGGCCGGCAACTGACTTCCCGACGGCAACAGGCCGTGTTCGATCTGCTCTTCCAATGCCCGGCATATAGCTGTAACTGCCCGCGGCGCTTCATCGCGCATCAAGACCTCCAAAATTGGACTAGTCCAGCCCCATTTCGGGGCATCAACCTGTGGGTGCAGCAGTAAAAACCATGTTTCAAGTTTAAGCAGTCTTGATGACCACGCCATGACAACTTTCTTTCAGTAGCAGCAAAAGCTGATAAAACTTGGGCTGCAGGCCATACATGACTGAATTTGCTCATGGTCTACGCTAGTGGTGCGCCAGTTTGTGCAACCCGGCTCGAGCCGGTAAATGACCAACGTACATAAAACTGTCATTTAACAAGCCTAAATTGGCCTGGGTCTTGCTGATCTAGACCAGAACTTTTCACTGCACGCACTTCAATCGCAAAGGAGTTTCCAATGAAACAACTGCTGCTGGCTTCACTGATGGGCTCAGCCATCGCCCTGGCCACCTCGGCCATGGCTGCTGAAACGGATTTGCAAGCACTGGAAAAGGCCGCGCGCGCTGAAGGCGCGGTGAACAGTGTGGGCATGCCGGATAGCTGGGCCAACTGGAAAGACACCTGGGCCGACCTGAACAAACTGTATGGCTTGAAGCATATGGATACCGACATGAGCTCGGCCCAGGAAATTGCCAAGTTCGCCGCTGAAAAAGACAACGCCACCGCCGATATCGGCGACGTAGGCGCAGCCTTTGGCCCCATCGCCGTGCAGCAGGGTGTTACCCAACCCTACAAGCCAAGCACCTGGGAACAGATTCCAACCTGGGCCAAGGACGCTGACGGCCACTGGATGCTCGCCTACACCGGCTCCATCGCCTTTATCGTCAACAAGCAGCTGGTCAAGGATATCCCGCGCTCTTGGGCTGACCTGAAAAAGGGCACCTACAAAGTTTCTGCCGGTGATGTCAGCACCGCCGCACAAGCCGTAAACGGTGTACTGGCTGCCGCCATCGCCATGGGCGGTAATGAAAGCAACGTGCAACCGGCGCTGGATTTCTACGGCGAGCTGGCCAAACAAGGCCGTCTGTCGCTGGCCAACCCAACCATCCAGACCCTGGAAAAAGGCGAAGTGGAAGTGGGCGTGGTATGGGACTTCAACGGCCTGAGCTACCGCGACCAGATCGACCCAAGCCGCTTCGAAGTACTGATTCCTTCCGATGGTTCGGTGATTTCCGGCTACAGCACCATCATCAACAAGTGGGCGAAAAACCCCAACGCGGCCAAACTGGCGCGTGAGTACATCTTGAGCGACGCCGGCCAGATCAACCTGGCAAAAGGCAACGCCCGGCCTATCCGTGCCGAGCACCTGACCCTGCCAGCCGAAGTACAAGCCAAGCTGCTGCCGCAGGAGCAATACGCCAAGGTTCAGCCGATCAAGGATGCTGCAGCCTGGGAAGCCACTTCCAAAGCACTGCCGCGCCTGTGGCAGGAACACGTCATCATCAATATGAACTAATGCAATCTGGCCCCGGATACACTCCGGGGCCGATTCGGTTGCTAAGGCTTTCAATCATGTCGCACAACGTCATCCTCGTGGTTCTGGATGGCTTGAGCTATCAGGTGGCTCAGCACGCGCTGGGGCATCTGCAGGCTTACTGCCAGGCTGGACGCGCCGCGCTGTACAAGCTCGACTGTGAACTCCCGGCCCTGTCACGCCCGCTGTATGAAGCGATTCTGACCGGTATTGCGCCCATCGACAGCGGCATCGTCAATAACGATGTCTCGCGCCTGTCGACCCAGCGCAGCATGTTCCACTACGCCCGCGACGCTGGGCTGATTACCGCTGCGGCGGCCTATCACTGGGTCAGCGAGCTGTATAACCGCTCGCCATTCCAAGCGGCGCGCGACCGTCACACGACAGACGCCAACCTGCCGATTCAGTACGGCCACTTCTACTACGCCGATCATTACCCGGATTCGCACCTGTTTGCCGACGCGGAAAGCCTGCGCCTGCGCCATACGCCCAACCTACTGCTGGTGCATCCGATGAATATCGACGACGCCGGCCACAAGCACGGCCTCGACAGCGCGCAGTACCGTAACAGCGCGCGCATGGCCGATGTGTTGTTGGCCGAATATATTCAGCCCTGGCTCGATGCCGGCTACCAGATTCTGGTGACCGCCGACCACGGCATGAACAACGATCGCAGCCACAACGGCTTGCTGCCGGAAGAACGCGAAGTACCGCTGCTGGTACTTGGCAGCGCCTTCAGCCTCAACCCCAACGCCCAGCCGAAACAGCTGGAGTTGTGTGGCACGGTCTGCGAGCTGCTCGGCGTGGCCCACGACAAACCTGTCTGCCGGGAGCTTCTCGCATGATGTCTGCCCTGCGCGGCAAATGGCTGGCGCTGCTGTGCCTGCTGCCTTTTGCCCTGTTCTTTATCGCCTTTCAGATCGCCCCGCTGCTCTGGGTGGCCAGCAACAGCCTGCACACCGCTGAAGGCTGGGGCCTGGGCAATTTCCAGCAGGCCTTCTCCTCACCGTTCTACCGCCAGGCGATGCGTCACAGCCTGGAAGTGGCGTTCTGGTCGAGCCTGATCGGCATCAGCATTGCCATTCTCGGCAGCTACTCGCTGCGGCAAGTCGACAGCAAGCTGCGCGACTTCGTCATGGCGTTTTCCAACATGACCAGCAACTTCTCCGGGGTGCCGCTGGCCTTCGCCTTTATCATCCTGTTGGGGTTTAACGGCGCACTGACCATCCTGCTCAAGCAGGCGGGGATCATCGAGGATTTCAACCTCTACTCGAAAACCGGCCTGATCGTGTTGTACACCTACTTCCAGATTCCCCTGGGTGTGCTGCTGCTCTACCCAGCCTTCGACGCCTTGCGTGAAGACTGGCGCGAATCGGCTGAATTGCTCGGCGCGAGCAACTGGCAGTTCTGGCGGCATATCGGCTTGCCCGTCCTGACCCCCGCGCTGCTCGGCACCTTCGTGATTCTGCTGGCCAACGCACTCGGCGCTTACGCCACGGTGTATGCGCTGACCACTGGCAACTTCAATATCCTGCCGATTCGGATTGCCGCCATGGTTTCCGGCGACATCTTCCTCGACCCGAATATGGCCAGTGCCCTGGCGATGATTCTGGTTGGCCTGATGACCCTGATCACCATCGTCCACCAATGGCTGCTGCGCCGGAGCTACCATGTCCCACGCTGAAAAACGCTCGCCGCTGTTCCACCAGCTGGTGGTCTACAGCCTGCTGCTGATCCTTTTGCTGCCGCTGCTCGGCACCCTGCTCTACTCGTTCTCCACCAGTTGGTCGGCCAGCGTGCTGCCCAGCGGGCTGACCTTCAAGTGGTACCTGGCACTGTGGAGCGATGCACGCTTTCTCGCCGCGTTTGGCCGCTCGTTGCTGGTCTGCCTGGCCGCGCTTGCGCTGTCGCTGGTGCTGATTCTGCCGCTGCTGTTTGTGGTCAGTTATCACTTCCCCAAGCTCGATGCGGTAATGAACGTGCTGATCCTGCTGCCGTTCGCCATCCCGCCGGTGGTGTCCTCAGTCGGCCTGATGCAGCTGTTCGCTGGCGGCCCGCTGCCAATCCTCGGTACGCCGTGGATTCTGATTGGCTGCTTCTTCACCATCGCCCTGCCGTTTATGTACCGAGCCATCAGTAACAACCTGCAGGCGATCAACCTGCGCGACCTGATGGACGCCGCCCACCTGCTCGGTGCCAGCACCTGGCGCGCGGCCTTTATGGTGGTGTTGCCTAATCTGCGCAAGGGCTTGATGGTCTCGGTGTTTCTCTCCTTCAGCTTCCTGTTTGGTGAGTTTGTGTTCGCCAACCTGCTGGTCGGCAGCCGCTATGAAACCCTGCAGGTGTACCTCTACAACATGCGCAACGACAGCGGTCACTTCACCAGCGCGTTGGTGATTTCCTACTTCATGTTCGTGCTGCTGATGACCTGGGCGGCTAACCGCCTGAATAAGGACAAGTCATGAGTTATCTGAGTATTCAAGGCCTGCACAAGAGCTACGGCGATACCGCGATCTTCAGCGATATCAACTGCGAGATCGCCAAGGGCGAATTCATCACCCTGCTCGGCCCCTCTGGCTGCGGCAAATCCACCCTGCTGCGCTGCATCGCCGGCCTGACCGGAGTGAATGGCGGGCAGATTCTGCTCGACGGCGAGGACCTGGTGCCCGTAGCCCCGCAAAAACGCGGCATCGGCATGGTGTTCCAGAGCTACGCGCTATTCCCCAATATGACCGTGCAGCAGAACGTCGCCTTCGGCCTGCGCATGCAGAAGGTCAAAGGCAGCGAAGCCGAGCAACGGGTCAAGGAAGTGCTGGAGCTGGTCGAGCTGAATGACTTCGCCGGCCGTTACCCGCAGCAACTGTCCGGCGGCCAGTGCCAACGCGTAGCTCTGGCCCGTTCGCTGGTCACCCGCCCGCGCCTGCTGCTGCTCGATGAGCCGCTGTCAGCGCTGGACGCGCGGATTCGCAAGCATCTGCGCGAACAGATCCGCAGCATCCAGCAGGAGCTGGGCCTGACCACCATCTTCGTCACCCATGACCAGGAAGAAGCCCTGGTCATGAGCGACCGTATCTTCCTGATGAACGCCGGTAAGATCGTCCAGAGCGGCGACGCGGAAACCCTCTACACCGCCCCGGCCGATGTTTTTGCAGCTGGATTTATCGGCAACTACAACCTGCTCGACGCCGATACCGCCAGCCGCCTGCTGCTACGCCCGGTCAACAGCCGCGTGGCAATCCGCCCGGAGGCCATCCAGATTGGCGCCCAGGGCAGCATCGAAGGGCAGATCCGCAGCCATCGTCTGCTCGGCAACGTGATCCGTTACCGCATTGAGGCGCGCGGCGTCGAACTGCTGGTGGACGTGCTCAACCGCTCCCCGGCGGACCTGCACGCCAGCGGGCAACGCATCAACCTGAACATTGAAGACAACGCAATCTGTGAGGTGGCCTGATGGCCCTGGCAATTTTCGACCTGGACGAAACCCTGATCGGCGGCGACTGCGCCAGCCTGTGGACCCAGGAAATGGTCAAACTCGGCTGGGCCGACGCCGACAGTTTTATCGCCCATGAGCAGGAGCTGATGCGCCAATACGCCGCCGGCAGCCTGGCCATGGAAGACTACATGGCCTTCACCCTGTCGCCCTTGGTGGGCCGCACACCGGAAGAAGTCGCCCACGTGGTCGAGCCCTTTGTCGAAGACGTGATCGAGCCGATTTTCTACAGCGACGCCACCCGCTGCCTGGCCAACCACCGCGCCGCCGGTGACCGCGTGCTGGTGATTTCCGCTTCGGCGCATTTTCTGGTCAGCGCCGTTGCCGCACGCCTGAAGATCGAAGAAGTGCTGGCTATCGACCTGGAAGTTCAGCACGGCCACTACAGCGGCCGTACCCAGGGCGTCATGACCTACCGCGAAGGCAAGGTCACGCGCCTGCGTGATTGGCTGCAAGAGCACGGTGAAGTCCTCGACGGCGCTTACTTCTACTCCGACTCACGCAACGACCTGCCACTGCTGCAGGTGGTCGACAAGCCCTATGTGGTCAACCCCGACCCCACTCTGCTTGCGCACGCCCAGCAGGCCGGTTGGCCGATCCTTAACTGGCGCTGATTGAGGCTGGATGTGGCGCGTAGGCCTGTCTACAGGCTATAACGCGTCACCTCACCGCCATGCGCCTGTTTTCATGCCCAGCAATTCGCCCCTTGTCACCTACCAGCAGGCCATCGACCGCGACGGTTTCAAATCCGACCCTGCGCAGTGGCAGGCCGCCCAAGCCCTGCATGATAGCCATCAGGCCTTGCAGCAGGCCACATCCGCGCATCCGATCAACGGGGTGTATCTGTGGGGGCCGGTGGGCCGTGGCAAAACCTGGCTGATGGACAGCTTCTACAAAGGCCTGAAAGTCCCGGCGCGGCGTCAGCACTTCCACCACTTTATGCGTTGGGTGCATAGGCGCCTGTTTCAGCTCACCGGTACGCCTGACCCATTGCAGGCGCTGGCCGTTGAGCTGAGCCAAGAGGTGCGCGTGCTGTGTTTCGACGAGCTGTTTGTCAGCGATATCGGCGATGCGATCATTCTCGGCCGCCTGTTTCAGGTGATGTTCGAACAGGGCATGGTGCTGGTGGCCACTTCCAACCAGCCACCTGAACTGCTGTATGCCGAAGGCTTTAATCGCGAGCGCTTTCTGCCTGCGGTGGCCGCCTTGCAGCGGCATATGCAGGTGGTGAGCATCAACGGTGAGGAAGATCATCGCCTGCACCCAGGTATCGCGCATACCCGTTACTGGGTCGCCACGCCTGGGTTGCCCAGTGTGCTCAGCCGGACCTTCAGTCAGTTGGCCGCAGGTAGGCCCAGCAGCGATCAACCGCTTACGCTCGGCAATCGCAGCGTACAGACCCTGCGCCACTGCGACGGCGTGCTCTGGTGCCGCTTTGCCGATCTGTGTGAGCAGCCCTTGGCCGCGCCGGACTTTATCGCCCTGTGTGACCGCTTCCAGGCCATTCTGCTCAGCGAAGTGCCCAACCTGAGCAGCCCGCAACGCGCGGCGAAGATCGCCCGCGGCACCGAAGATGGCGTCGAGCGGGTGCAGGCCGGTGATCGCCAGCTACCCGCGCTGTCGGTCAAGGATGACAGCGTGCGGCGCTTTATCGCCCTAGTGGATGAGTGCTACGACCGCAAGGTGCCGCTGTACCTCGAAGCCCTGGTGCCGCTCGCCGAACTCTATACCGAGGGCTACCTGAGCTTCGCCTTTCGCCGCACCCTGAGCCGCTTGCAAGAGATGCAACTCCAGCGTTTCGGCGCGTAATGCTTTGGGGCTTTAAGAATCTTTTTGAAGTCTTGCGAGCTAGAGCCATGCAAGGCGCTACGTTAGTAACAGCCTCCGGCTGGTCAAAGCGGCAAGGAAGCGGAGTGTACTTTTGTACATGAGCATTCCGAGCCTGCTTTTAACGCAGCAGGGCCGACGCGCAGCAGACTGTAAGTAGGCTTAGGCCTGCATGGCCCAGCCATGCACACTCATCGCTGCCTGGCGTAGCGCCTCCGAGCGGGTTGGGTGGGGGTGACAGATCAGCGCAATATCTTCGGCCGATGCGCTGAACTCCAGAGCCACGCAGTACTCGCCGGCACTGGGACCGATGATATGCACGCCGAGAATCTGATCGGTGCGCTCATCGGCCAGCACTTTGACGAAGCCTTCAGCCTCGTGATTGATCTTCGCCCGGCTGTTGGCGGTAAAGGGAAATTTGCCGACCTTGTAGGCGCGCCCTTCGGCCTTCAACTGCTCCTCGGTTTTGCCCACGGTGGCGACTTCCGGCTTGGTGTAGATCACCCCGGGAATCGCATCGTAATTGACCTCGGCAGCATGCCCGGCGATGCGCTCGATACAGGCGATGGCTTCATCTTCGGCCTTGTGTGCAAGCATTGGCCCGGAGGTCACGTCGCCAATAATCCAGATACCCGGCACGCTACTGCGGTGCTGCTGATTTTCCAGCATGCCGCGCTTGTCGGTGGCGAGACCCACGGTCTCCAACCCCAGGCCGGCGGTATAGGGGCGACGGCCAATGGCGACCAGCACATAGTCAGCCTGTAGTTGCTCGACCGCGCCGCCAGCAGCGGGCTGCAGGTCAAGGGTCACGCCGTTGGCCGTAGCCTTGGCGGCACGGACCTTGGTTGCCAGTTTGAAACTCATGCCCTGCTTGCTCAGGGTGCGCTGCAGGGTTTTCGCGGTTTCGTTATCCAGGCCTGGGCAGATGCGGTCGAGGTACTCCACCACCGTCACTTCGCTGCCCAAACGCCGCCACACCGACCCCAGTTCCAGGCCAATCACCCCTGCGCCGATTACCACCAGGTGCTTGGGCACTTGTGGCAAGGCCAGCGCGCCAGTCGAATCGAGAATGCGCTGGTTATCAATCGTCACCCCTGGCAGCGGCGTCGGTTCCGAGCCGGTGGCGATCACAATGTCCTTGGCCTGCAACTCGCGCACGCTGCCATCGGCGAGGGTCACCGTGACCTTGCCCGGCCCATTCAATCGGCCCCAGCCCTTGATCCACTCGACCTTATTCTTGCGAAACAGAAACTCGATGCCCTTGGTCAGGGCCGTCACGCTCTCATCCTTCTGCTTCATCATCTGCGCCAGATTGAGCGTCGGCGTGACCTCGATACCGAGGTTGTTGAGTTCGCCGCTGGTCGCCGTCTCGTACAGCTCCGAGGCATGCAGCAGAGCCTTCGACGGCATACAACCGACATTCAGGCAGGTGCCGCCCAGGGTTTCGCGGCCCTCGATGCAGGCGACCTTCAGGCCCAGTTGCCCGGCGCGGATGGCGGCGTTATAGCCGCCGGGGCCGCCACCGATGATCAGCACGTCATAGTTGCTCATTGAGTTACTCCTAGGCTGCAGAGGTTTAGCGAACCAGGGCCGCGTTCGCTGCCGGCCGTGGGCGCAGCAGGTGGAAGGCGCAGAACGCCGCGGCGGCGAATAAACTGTTCAGCAACACCATAGGCCACGCCGAGCCATCTGCCAGCAGGCTAAGCAGGACGCCGCTGCAGGTAGCACCGGCCATTTGCGCAAAGCCCATAAAGCCTGCAGCCAGACCGGCGCGGTGGGCATTGGGGATCACCGCGCCCGCCACCGATGCCGGCAGCAACATGCCGCCGCCCAAGGTCACCAACACCTGGGGCAACGACAGGCCGAGCAACGACAAACCAAACAGTAGATAAATCGCCAAGGTGACCAAGGCGCCGCTCGCCACCAGCGCCGCACCTATGCCCACTATTCTCTCGGGGCCCAACTGCAGAATGCGCCGCTGGGTAAACAGCGCGCCGGCGATCAGCGCCGAAACAATTGCCGCAAAGGTGATGCCATATTGCGCCGAACTCAACCCGAGCAGGCCGATATACACAGCTGAGGAGCCGGCAATTACCGCAAACATCGCGCCATAGGTACAGGCCAGCGTCAGGGCCAGCGCGCGAAACGAGGAGGAGCGCAGCAGATCGGCATAGTTGCCGGCCAAGCTGCTCAGTTGCCCAGCCTGAGGGTCGAGTTGCCGATTGCTTTCACGGTACAGGCCCAACACCGCACAAACGATGGCTACGCCGATCAGCAGTGCCAAGGCAATCGGCGCACGCCAGCCGCCATACAGCGTCAGCACGCCGCCCAGCATCGGCGACAGGACGATGGCGCAAAGCATGCCAATCACCGTCAGCGCTAATGCAGGCCCAGCCTGCGCCTGCCACACATCGCGAACGATGGCCCGCGCCAGAACCAATGCCGCGCAAGCCCCAAGCCCCTGCAGCACGCGGGCAGCAATGAATTCGCCCATGCTGCTGGCCAGCAGCATCCATAAGGTGGCGAGCAGATAGACCAGCAACCCGGCGATCAGCACCGGACGCCGGCCGATACGATCCGACAGCGGACCGAGCAACAACTGGCCCAAGCCAAAGGCGGCGACGAAAGCCGATAAAGCCAGCAGGCTGCTGCCTGGGCGCGCACTCATGATCAGTTCGATAGCGCCCAGGCTGGGAATGATCAGTTGCGTGGAAATCTCTCCAAGGGCGGTCAGGGCCACCAGAATCAGCAGCAGGCTGCGCGACGGCAAAGGATAGGGATGCATGGGTGTGGGTCCTGTGATCACGGGCTGACGTGGCTCGCCAAACAATAATATTTTAACCATAATATAAACAATTAAATTACGCTTATAATTTTAAATCCACCAGCCGACGAGGCCTGATCCATGAGCATCCCATCACGCGAAGAAAAACTGGCCGAATGGCTCGCCGCTGAACAGGCCATGCGCGCCCGCCTCGGTGCACCCGGCAGCATGAGCCTGGCGCAGGTCAGCGAACTGTTGCCACAGGAGTTCTTTGACGGCATCGGCCGCGGTGAACTGCCCTCGCCGCCCATCGGCCATCTGCTGGATTTTGTTCCGCTGGAATGGTCACTGGGGCGCTTCGTCTTCCAGGGCACGCCCGATGCGCGCCACTACAACCCGCTGGGCAGCGTACACGGCGGCTATGCAGCCACCCTGCTCGACTCCTGCATGGGCTGCGCTATCCACACCCAGTTGCAGCGCGGCCAGGGTTACACCACCACCGATCTGCGCATCAGCTACATTCGCGCCCTCAGCACCAAGGTCGGGCCGGTTCGCGCCGAAGGCCGCATCGTGCATATCGGCCGCACCACAGCGCTGGCCGAAGGGCGCATCTACGATGTCGACGACCGCCTGTATGCCGTCGGCTCAACCACCTGCCTGATTCTCAGCATGCCTGGGACATCGCCTGCACCCGGCACTGAAACACCGGGGCGAAGCGAGTAAGATGGCAGGCAACATCTGAAACCAGCGGCCAGGTACTCCATGCGATATTCCGAAGACCACAAAGCCCAGACCCATCAGCGCATCATCGAAGAGGCCGCGCGCCTGTTCCGCCGCGACGGCGTTGGCGCCACCGGCCTGCAGCCGCTGATGAAGACCCTCGGCTTGACCCATGGCGGTTTCTACGCCCACTTCAAATCGAAGGATGAACTGGTGGAAACCGCCCTGCGCCACAGCGCTGACAAGCTGACGGCGGTCACCAACGAGATAGCCAACAGCGATAAACCGTTGACCCACCTGATCAGCGGCTACTTGTCGTCCGCCCACCGTGCCAACCCTGGCGATGGCTGCCCGCTGCCGACTATGTCCGCCGAGCTGGGCCAGCGCGGCGCACCCAGCCCGGTGACCGATGAGCTGATCCGCGACCGCCTGCAAGCCATCGAAGCCGGTCTTAGCGTTGAGCATGCCGATGAGCAGAGCGTGCTGATTCTTAGCGCCATGGTCGGTGCCCTGCTGCTGTCACGCAGCGTAAGCGACCCGGAACTGTCTGACCGGCTGCTGAAAACCACCCGCCGCCTGCTGATTGAGCAGAACACCGGCGACGCGACCTGATTGCAGAAAATTAGTGGCACACAGCAAAAGCCCTGACTGTCTCCAGCCAGGGCTTTTCTTGTTACGGCCAGCGCTTTACTTGTAACGAGCAGCGGCGCTGCTGTACGACAGGTTCGGCGCCAGCTTGCCACGGGCATCGGTAAAGGCCTGCCAATCCGCCGCATCAGGCAGCGATGGAATGGTGATCAGCTCGCCCTGGTCGAAACCGGCCAGAGCCGCATCGACCATTTCGCCGACCTCCATGATCATGCTCGCCGGCAGTGCCGAATCATCCATGCCGCTACGCTCCCAGATCTCGGTGCGGGTAATGCCGGGTAATACAGCCTGCACCTGCAGGCCCTGCGCCTTCACTTCACCGTTGAGGGTCTGGGTCAGGCTCAGTACATAGGCCTTAGTGGCGCTGTACACGGCATTGAACATTTCCGGAGCCAAGGCCACCACCGAGGCGATATTGATGATTGCTCCGCGCCCAGCGGCGGTGAAATTGGCAGCGGCTGCGGTGGACAGGTGAGTCAGCGAAACCACGTTGAGCAGAATCATCCGATCAACGGTGTCGAGATCGGCCTCGGCCAGCTGACCGTTCATGGCCATACCGGCGTTGTTGACCAGCGTGCTGATGGCCTTGTCGGTCCGCAGGCGCTGGGTAACGGTATGCAGAGCAGCCTTGTCAGTCAGGTCGGCCTTCAGCGTTTCGATCTTTACCCCGTACTGCTCGGTCAAGCGCGCAGACAGTGCCTGCAAGCGCGGCAGATCGCGGGCAACCAACAGCAGGTCGTAACCGCGTTGCGCCAGGCGCTCGGCGTAGGTGGCACCAATGCCTGATGAAGCGCCGGTGATCAATGCAGTGCCTTTCTCGTTATGTGTGTTCATGGTGCGTCTCCTGGCTGTGCGGGGGTAGGCGGTGCGTCTGGAGGTATAGTGCGCCAATTCATATTACACACATAATATAAATATTATATGTCGACCATAATAAAAACTATCGACAGCCATGCCGCAAACACTTGAGACATAAAAACACCCGAATAAGGATCGCTAACCGCCTGATGGCAGAGCACAAAAAAGCGGACAACCCGCAAAGGTTGTCCGCTCTGGTGCGACGTAGATCGTCGAGCTTGTTAGCTGCGGATCAAGTGATCGAAGGCACTCAGGGAGGCCTTGGCGCCCTCGCCTACAGCGATGACGATCTGCTTGTACGGCACAGTCGTCACGTCACCGGCAGCAAATACACCCGGGATATTGGTAGCACCCTTGGCGTCGACGATGATCTCACCGAAACGCGACAGCTCCACGCTGCCCTTCAGCCAATCGCTGTTAGGCAGCAGGCCGATCTGCACGAAGATGCCTTCCAGCTCGACGCTGTGCAGCTCTTCGGTGGTGCGGTCCTTGTAGACCAGCGCATTGACCTTCTGGCCATCGCCTTTGACTTCGGTGGTCTGCGCGCTCTTGATCACGGTGACGTTCGGCAGGCTGTAGAGCTTTTTCTGCAGCACGGCGTCGGCACGTAGGGTGTCGGCGAACTCCAGCAGAGTCACATGAGCGACGATACCGGCAAGATCAATCGCTGCCTCGACGCCAGAGTTACCGCCGCCGATCACCGCAACGCGCTTGCCTTTGAACAACGGGCCGTCGCAGTGCGGGCAGAAGCAAACACCCTTGGCCTTGTATTCCTGTTCGCCTGGCACACCCATCTCGCGCCAGCGCGCACCGGTGGAGAGGATTACGGTCTTGGCCTTGAGGCTGGAACCGTTCTCGAACTTCACCTCATGCAGGCCGCCTGCGCTGCTGGCCGGTACAAGTGCACTGGCACGCTGCAGGTTCATGATGTCGACTTCGTACTCACGCACGTGCTCTTCCAGGGCGCGCACCAGCTTTGGCCCTTCGGTTTCTTTTACCGAGATAAAGTTTTCGATGGCCATGGTATCCAACACCTGACCGCCGAAACGCTCGGCGGCAATCGCGGTACGAATACCCTTGCGCGCAGCGTAGATAGCAGCCGCAGCGCCAGCTGGGCCACCGCCCACCACCAGCACGTCGAAAGCCTCTTTGGCGCTCATCTTCTCAGCGTCGCGGTTGGCTGCGCCGGTGTCGATCTTGGCGAGGATTTCCTTCACTTCCATACGGCCGGAGGCAAACACCTCGCCGTTCAGGTAAATGCTCGGCACGGCCATGATCTGGCGGCGCTCGACCTCTTCCTGGAACAGCGCGCCGTCGATGGAGACGTTGCGGATATTCGGGTTGAGCACGGCCATCAGGTTCAGCGCCTGGACTACGTCTGGGCAGTTCTGGCAAGACAGCGAGAAATAGGTCTCGAACTCGAACGTGCCTTCAACGGCCTGGATCTGCGCGATGGTTTCGGCATCCAGCTTGGACGGATGACCGCCCACCTGCAGCAGCGCCAGTACCAGCGAGGTGAACTCGTGGCCCATGGGGATGCCAGCGAAGGTCAGGCCGATGTTTACGCCTGGGCGGTTGAGCGAGAACGACGGACGGCGGGCGTCACTGCCATCGGTTTTCAGGGTGATCTTGTCGGTCAAGCCGACGATGCTCTGGAGCAGCTCAAGCAGCTCCTGGGATTTCGCGCTGTCATCGAGGGACGCGACGATCTCGAACGGCAGGGTGACCTTTTCCAGGTAGGCCTTCAACTGGGTTTGCAGGTTAGCGTCCAACATGGCGGATAGTCCTCAATGACAAAAATTCTGGGCAATAAAATGCCCGGGCGGATCGCGCCCGGGCATCGGGCACCACTAGGGTCGGGTATCGACCCTGACAGCGCTAAGTACTCCCCTCCCCGAGCCTGAGCCCAGAGAGGGTGTTGGCAGATTTAGATCTTGCCAACCAGGTCCAGCGACGGAGCCAGAGTCTTCTCGCCTTCTTTCCACTTGGCTGGGCACACTTCGCCTGGGTGAGCAGCGGTGTACTGAGCAGCTTTCAGCTTGCGCAGGGTTTCCGATACGTCACGAGCGATTTCGTTGGAGTGGATTTCAACGGTCTTGATCACGCCTTCCGGGTTGATCAGGAAGGTGCCACGCAGAGCCAAGCCTTCTTCTTCGATGTGCACGCCGAAAGCGCGAGTCAGAGCGTGGGTTGGATCACCAACCAGCGGGAACTGAGCCTTGCCTACAGCTGGCGAAGTTTCGTGCCAGACTTTGTGGGAGAAATGGGTGTCGGTGGTGACAATGTAAACTTCGGTGCCGGCATCGCGGAACGCAGCGTAGTTGTTGGCCGCGTCTTCGATCTCAGTCGGGCAGTTGAAGGTGAAGGCAGCTGGCATGAAGATCAGCACCGACCACTGACCTTTCAGGGACTGCTCGGTCACTTCGATGAATTTGCCGTTGTGGAAAGCGTTAGCCTTGAACGGTTGAACTTGGGTGTTGATGAGATTCATCTCTGATTCCTTGTTGAGGGTTAGAAATTTACAGGGCGCATCTTAGCGCCTTATGCAAAAAAAGCTTATTGATTGCCGCCATGATTCCGATTGATTAAGCCAATCGACCCTAGGCTTCATTCCAAGGTTGGGTCTATGACCAGCACCAACTTGCCATTGACCTGATTGCTCGCCAACGCAGCAAAGGCAGCCTCGGCATCTTTGAGCACATAAGCCTGCTGAAGTTGCGGTTTAAGGCGCCCTTCGGCGAAAAGCGGCCAGACAAACTGCTGCAAATCGCGTAACAGATCAGCCTTGAACTGCTCATCACGATTGCGCAGGGTCGAGCCTATCAGCGCAATCCGCTTACCCAACACTGCCGCCAGATCCAGCTCAGCCTTGCGCCCACCGAGCAAACCGATGTTCACCCAGCGACCATCCACCGCCAGCAGATCCAGATTCAGCGCAGCGTAGTTGCCGCCCACAGGATCAAGAATCACATCGAACGGAGCAAAATCGCGCAGGGCCTGTAGCTGCTCTTCGCCACGCAGCACCCCACCCTGGGCGCCCAGGCTTTCGCAGTAGGTCAAACGATCAGCAGAACCGACACTGACCCAGCAAGGGCTGCCAAAGGCTTTACACAATTGAATAGCAGCCGAGCCCACGCCACTGGCGCCGGCATGCAGCAACACCTTTTCTCCGGGCTTCAACGCCGCCAACTGGAACAGATTGAGCCAGGCCGTGGCGTACACCTCAGGCAACGCCGCCGCCTCGGCCAGCGTCATGCCTTCGGGCACCGGCAAGGCGTGCCGCGCATCGACCACCACTTCTTCAGCCATGCCGCCACCGCTCAACAGCGCGCAAACCCGATCGCCAACTTTCCAGTCGCAACCGGCACCCACCTCGCTGACGATACCGGCGCACTCCAGCCCAAGCACCTCGCTGGCGCCAGACGGCGGCGGATAAAGCCCAGCACGCTGCAACAAGTCCGCACGATTCAACCCGGCGGCCGCTACACGGATGCGAATTTCCCCTACATCACAGGCCGGCGCTGGGTGTTGCGCCCATTCCACACGGCCTTCAACGCCTTGCAATGCCTTCACGCTGCCTCCATAGTGCATTTGAACCGAGCCCGGCGCTGACCGCCGGGCTTTTGCATTGCGCCGATGGAACCTGGCGCCCTTAAAGACGGCCTAATATGCGTTATCAACTGCCCACACGTCGAATTAGCATGAAGCGATCCCTACTCAGCGTCACCCTCGCCTTTTCGTTTGCCCTGAGCGCCCTGCCGCTCGCGGCGAAAACCACCAGTGACGACTCCTGGGAATACCTGCAGCCTGACCGCGAACAGGTCATCGCCAGCCTCAACGTCGTGGAGTTGTTGAAGCGCCATCACTACAACAAGCCACCGCTGAATGACGAGCGCTCGGAAAAGATCTATCAGGGCTACCTGAAGATGCTCGACCCCTCGCGCAGCTACTTTATTGCTTCCGATATCGCCGAGTTCGATCAATGGCGCACACGCTTTGACGATTTGCTGAAGAACGGTGACCTGCAACCCGGCTTTGCCATCTACAAACGCCACCTCGAGCGCTTGCAGAGCCGTTTGCAATTCACCCTGAACATGCTCGAACAGGGCGTCGACAAGATTGACCTCGACAGCGATGAAACCCTGCTGATCGACCGCGAGAACGCCCCTTGGGTCAAGGACATCGCCGAACTGGATGACCTCTGGCGCAAGCGCGTCAAAGACGAAGTGCTGCGCCTGAAAATCGCCGGCAAAGAGCCCAAGGCGATTCAGGAACTGCTGACCAAGCGCTACAACAATCAGCTCGCGCGCCTCAAGCAGACCCGCGGTGAAGACGTGTTCCAGGCTTACATCAACGCCTTTGCCATGTCCTACGACCCGCACACTACCTACCTGTCGCCGGACAACGCGGAAAACTTCGATATCAACATGAGCCTGTCGCTCGAGGGTATTGGCGCCGTACTGCAAAGCGACAACGAACACGTCAAAGTCGTGCGCCTGGTACCGGCTGGCCCAGCAGAAAAGAGCAAACAGATCTCACCCGCCGACAAGATCATTGGTGTGGCCCAGGGCAGCAAGGAAATGGTCGACGTGATCGGCTGGCGTCTGGATGAAGTGGTCAAGCTGATTCGCGGGCCGAAAGGTTCCACTGTGCGCCTGGAAGTGATCCCCGCGAGCAATGCGCCAAACGATCAAACCAGCAAGGTGGTCTCCATCACCCGTGAAGCGGTCAAGCTGGAAGAGCAAGCCGCGAAGAAATCCATCCTCAACCTCAAGCACGACAACCGTGACTACAAGCTCGGGGTCATCGAGATACCGGCGTTCTACCTGGATTTCAAAGCCTTCCGTGCCGGCGACCCGAACTACAAAAGCACCACCCGTGATGTCAAACGTCTGTTGACCGAACTGGAGAAGGAAAAAGTCGACGGCGTGGTCATCGACCTGCGCAATAACGGCGGCGGCTCGCTGCAGGAAGCCACCGAACTGACCGGCCTGTTTATCGACCAAGGCCCCACCGTGCTGGTGCGCAATAGTGACGGCCGCGTCGATGTACTGGCCGACGAAAACACCGGTATTTACTACAAAGGCCCGCTGGCCGTGCTGGTCAATCGCCTGTCGGCCTCGGCCTCAGAGATTTTCGCTGGTGCAATGCAGGACTATCACCGTGCGTTGATTCTCGGCGGGCAGACTTTCGGCAAAGGCACCGTGCAGACCATCCAGCCGCTCAACCATGGTGAACTGAAGCTGACCCTGGCCAAGTTCTACCGCGTCTCCGGGCAGAGCACCCAACACCAGGGGGTGATTCCTGACATCCAGTATCCTGACATCATGGATACCAAAGAAATCGGTGAGAGCGCCCTGCCCGAGGCCCTGCCATGGGACAGCATCAAGCCGGCGATCAAACCGGAGTTGGACCCAATCAAGCCGTTCCTCGCCGAACTGCAAAGCCGTTTTGAAGGCCGTACCGCGCAGAACCCGGACTTCACCTTCGCCCGTGAACGCCTGCAACTGGCGCAGAAGCTGATGGAAGAAAATACCGTCAGCCTCAATGAAACCAAACGCCGCGCTCAGCAGACCAATATCGAAGGCCAGCAGCTGGCGATCGAGAACAGCCGGCGCAAAGCCAAAGGCGAAACCCTGCTGAACAAACTCAAGGAAGAAGACGAAGACGCACTGCCGGTGGAAGATGAAAAAACCAAACCGGAAGATGACGCCTACCTCGCCGAAAGCGGGCGCATTCTGCTCGACTACCTGGGCTTGAATACACGCCTGGCCAAGCAGTAAAACAGCGAGCGTCATCAAAGGGTCATCAAACTGTCGTGAAATGCGGGGACTGGTAGCAATGCCAGTCCCCGTTTTTATGCACAGAGAGCCGCCATGATCGTCACCGAGCAGTTCAGCGCGTTGGACAGCATCCTCGCCAATGGCGACCTGCATAGTTTGTTTCAGCCGATTTTTTCGCTCTCCGAGCGGCGCATTCTCGGCTACGAAGCCCTCAGCCGCGGGCCGTCCAACAGCGCCCTGCACTCGCCGATCAACCTGTTTGCCGTGGCGCGCAGCGCAGGCCGTCTCAGTGAGCTGGAGCTGCTGTGCCGCAAGAATGCCTGCCAGCGATTCAGCCAGCTCAAGCTTGAAGGCAAGCTGTTCCTCAACGTCTCGCCTGACTCGCTGATGGAACCCAAGCACCAGCCAGGACGCACCCTGCAACTGCTACAAACCCTGGGCATCCCACCGAGCCAGGTGGTAATCGAGCTGACCGAGCAATCGCCCACCGACGATTTCGCCCTGCTCGACACCGCCCTGCATCACTACCGCGCCATGGGCTTTTCCATCGCCCTGGATGACCTCGGCGCCGGTTATTCGAGCCTGCGTCTGTGGTCGGAACTGCGCCCGGATTACGTGAAGATCGATCGCCACTTTATCGACGGCATTCATCAGGATGCGGTCAAGCGCGAGTTCGTCGGCTCCATTCTGAAAATGGCCAAAGCCTCTCGCGCTCAGGTAATCGCCGAAGGCATCGAACTGCCTGAAGAACTCGCCGTGCTTGCAGAAATGGGCGTCGACCTTCTACAAGGCTATTTGCTCTGCCGGCCGCAGGAACAGCCGCCGCGTGACGCCATCAATCTGTTGCCCAGCGCCACAGCCAGCAGCCCACTCAGCGAAGAAGCCAGCGACCTGCGTGGTCTGCTCAACCCGCAACGCGCAGTGGCCCTGAGCACATCCACCAGCGAAGTGCTGGAAATGTTTCGCGCTCAGGCCAACCTGAATTCGCTGGCGGTGCTTAACGAGGTGCAGCAACCCGTCGGCATCGTGCATCGTCACTCACTGGCTGAAGCCCTGCTCAAGCCTTTTGCCAACGAGCTGTTCTCCCGCAAACCGATCAGCCGCCTGATGAGCGATGACTACCTGGCGGTGGAATCCAGCCAGTCGCTGCAGCAGGTCAGCCGTCTGCTTACCAGCCGCGCACGCCAGCGTATCGAAGAAGACTTCATCATCATCGAGGATGGCGGCTATATCGGACTGGGGCGCGTGATCGACGTGCTCAAGCTGATCACCGAACTGAAGATCCAGCAGGCCCGCTACGCCAACCCTCTGACTCTGCTACCGGGCAATGTGCCGATCCAGCAGTGCCTGACCCGCTTGCTGCAGCAGGGCCGCGAGACCGTGGTGTGTTATGTGGATATCGACAATTTCAAACCGTTCAACGACATCTACGGCTACGCCAAAGGCGACGAAGTGCTTTTGAGCCTGGCGCAGTGCCTGAACGACCGGGTCGACCCAACACGGGATTTTGTCGGCCATATTGGCGGCGATGATTTTCTATTGGTACTCAGCTCACAGGACTGGCGCGCACGGCTCAATCGACTGCTGGAGGATTTCCAGAGCCAGTGCCGACGTTTCTACCGTGAAGAAGACCTGCATGCGGGCTGCTTTATCGCCCATGACCGTAGTGGTAAACGCCAGGAGTACGCACTGCTGTCCCTGTCACTCGGGGTGGTGCATGTGCACCCCGAACAATGCGCACAACTGGATGCCAGCCAGCTGGCGGCGATGGCTTCAGAGGCCAAACGCCATGCCAAGGCGGTGCCGGGTTATAGCCTGCATATCATCGACACTAAGGCGGATACGGCGGCCTGACGGCGGAAGCTGGACCGCTGAATCAGAGGCCGCTGAGGCGACTGGAAAGCGCGGCAAAATGTTCCGCCTGCTGCGCATTGACGGCAACACCCACAGCGCCACTGCGGTACAGCTCAGCCAAGCGATAGGCAGCAGCTGGGTGGCCTGCCTGCGCAGCCAGCGTCCACCACTCAATGGCCTTCGGTGCATCCGCTGCGTGCTGAGTATCACCGGACAGACTTAACACACCAAGCTGGTAAGCGGCCTTGGCATCGCCGGCCTTGGCCGCCAAACCGAGCAAACGTCGCCCTTCGTTGCGTGCGCTCAGGCCCTGGCCGCGAAATAGCAGAATGTGCCCGTAGAAGCTTTGCGCCTGGGTATCACCCAGAGCGGCCATGCGGGCGAACTGCCCCTCCAGCCAGCGCCAGGCCCGCGGTTGTTTAACCAACCATGCCCAGTGGAACAGACGACGCGCCAGCAGATAGCCGATACGTGCGCGTAGCGTGCCGAACATCAGGCATCTTCCGGGTAGCTGAACTCGAACACGCGGGCCACTTCGGCGGCATGCCAGGATGCCGCAGCAATGCCATCGGACGCACCACTGAAGCGTCCCAGGCGGCTGACACACTCGAAGAAGCCGGTGCGCGGCAAGCGACTGGCGCCCTGGCTGATTACCAGCGCACTGCGCAGCGGACGCTCGGCACGTGCATCCAGTGCGGCCAGGTGCTCCAACGCGGCTGCCAAAGTCTGCATGGCCGGGCTGGGCAAAGCCAGACGTTCGATCAAAGCACGATAAGTCAGCAGGTGACGCTGACGCTGGGCATCCTCAAGCTCACCGAGCAACGCCTGCCAATGTTGCCGACTGATGCTTACGCTCAAGGCTGTGCCTCCCACCCATCAACCCCAAGATGCCAGGCCAGCGCGCGCTGGATGGCGGCATCCGGCAGGCGTTCGCCACTCTCGATCATGCTTAGATAATGCGGGCTGATGCCAACATTGCGTGCCAGTTGCTCAGCACTCATGCCCTTGGCTTCGCGCAGAGTCACCAGCTGGCTGAGCGCCGGCTTGCTTGCATCCACCGCCACAGCGGCAACCTCAGGCGCGCGCCCTGCGGCCTGCAGCAAGGCTTGATACTGCGCCCAGGACAGCACCGCATATTCCGGCTGACCATCGCGCTCGATCACTTGCACATTCATCTGTAAATCTCCATGCAGAGCACTTCCATCACTCTCGGCAACTCCAGAACAGGCGGCCATCTTAACAGCCCGGCACGATAAAGAGCGTGATCTATACTGCCCCAAGGTTATCAAGCAGCAGCTGGGGGCAGGTTTTGCGCACACTGATAACAATGCTGTTGATTGGCTGTAGCAGCTGGGCCTGTGCAGATGAGCTGCGCTGGGGCTTTGCCACGGCTGACGGCATGCCCTATGTCGATGTACATGAACAGCAATTGCGTGGTGGCGTCATCTACAAACTGGGCCAGCTAGCCAGCCAGCAACTGGGCTTCAAAGCCGCATTTGTCGAAACGCCGAACAAGCGCATCGATGAATTCATGCAGCGCGGGCGTATCCATGTGATTTGCAACAGCAACCCACAGTGGATAGACAAGCCCGAGCGTTATCACTGGTCAGCCCCACTCTACAGCGAAGAGGACGTGCTCTTATTGCACAGTCAGCATGCACCAATCAGCAACCTGCACGAACTCCACGGCAAGACTGTCGGCACTCAACTGGGTTACGTCTACAGCGGAGAACTGATGGAGGCGTTCGCCAAGCAGCAGATCATCCGCCAGGATCTGCGTGACCACAGTGCCGGGCTTAACCTGCTGCGCAAACAGCGCCTGGACGCGATCATCGATATGCGCCGGCCACTGCGCTTCCAGCTGGCCAAACGCGCTGACACACCGCTACGGATAAACCCCTGGGTAATCGAACGCTACGACATGCACTGCACGTACAGCCCACAATTGCCGGTCAGCGCTGAGTTACTGGACAGGACACTGCAAGGGTTGCGCGACCAGGGCCTGATCGAACAGATGCTCAACGACATATAGACCTTCGCCTACTCCACGCGCCCCTGCACGGGTGTCAGTGACTCATCCAGCTCTGGTAGCCGCTCAACAACCCGCAGCACTTCAGGTGCCTGGGCTGCTCGCCACTGCTGAAACGCCGCCAGCTCGGCCTGCCAGGTGCGCAACACCCAGGCCAGCATAGCCAGATCATCGACCAGGCCAATACCAAACAACCAGTCCGGTATGGCGTCCAGCGGTGTAACGAAGTACAGCAAGGCCGCCACCGCCGCCAGTAATGCCCGAGAGTCGATTGCTCGATACTCACCGCGCCACCAGGCCAGACAAAGTGCCTGCAGCAGCTTCAGCTGGTCGGCCAACTCGGCAAAGCCATTGCCGAGTTTTTCACGCTTTCGAGCGACGGATAACAGCAACGCAGGTAACCGTCCGGCCTTGAGAAAACGCTTGGCCAAAAACTGGTAACGCGCGAAATTTTTCGGTGTTTTCATCGCCCTCTCCCGGCAACCCCGCGTGTCCACTGGGCTGACCATGGTTATCCACTAAAGCTGTGGATAACCTTGTGAACAGTTTCTCGATAACCCTGGCAAACGCCCAGCCCATGCGGCCTCGCCACAGATCGGACATTTTTTGCCCACACAGTAAAAATTCATATAAATCAATAAGTTAAAAATGGCAAAGGGTTTCTTCAAGAGAGTTACCCTAACCTGTCACGGCCTATAAGGGAAATGTGCATAACCGTAACACCGCAAACCCTACACACGCTGTTTAAGACCCACGAGTCAAGCAAAAATTGCCGATTGCGACCCACAGAAACGACAACGCCCCGTCGAGACGGGGCGTTGCAGGAAACGCTAGAAATTACTCTTGAGTGGCTGCGTCTTTGATCGCAATCAGCTCCAGATCAAACACCAGCACCGAATTGGCTGGAATCGCCGGAGTCGGGCTTTGCTCGCCATAAGCCAGCTCGCTTGGGATGTACAGTTTGTACTTCTCGCCGACGTGCATCAGCTGCAGGCCTTCAACCCAACCCGGGATCACGCCGTTAACCGGCAGATCAATCGGACTACCGCGCTCAACCGAGCTGTCGAACACGCTGCCATCGGTCAGCTTGCCTTCGTAGTGAACAGTCACCACGTCGGTGGCTTTCGGCTGAGCGCCATCAGCCTTCTTCACCACTTCGTACTGCAGGCCGGAAGCAGTGGTGGTCACACCTTCACGCTTGGCGTTGTCTTCAAGGAACTTCTTGCCGGCTTTGGCCGACTCTTCGTTCAGCGCAACCATGCGCTCTTCGGCACGCTTTTGCAGGAAGGCAAAGGCTTCAATCAGCTCTTCGTCTTTCAGGCGCTGCTCTTTCTTGCCAATGGCGTCTTCGATGCCTTGAGCAACGGCATTGGAATCCAGGTCATCCATGCCTTCCTGAGCCAGGCTTTTGCCCATGTTCAGGCCGATACCGTAGGACGCTTTCTGTGCAGGGGTTTCCAGAGTGATTTCGCTGGTTTGCGAATCGCAACCTGCGAGAACCAAACCTACCAGGGCGACCGCCGCTGCTAAACGATGCTGTTTCATGCTTGTTCCTTGTCCGGTGCGCCCTAGGGCTAATGGTGTGAAAGCGCGAGCTTAGCAGGCTGCCGCGATCACTGGCTACCGTGTTAGGAGGCAGAAAATGCGTATAAGTTCAGATGTTTAGCTGATTATTCAGAAAGGATTTTGCGAGGTATTGCGATGTGTCACAGAGGGGATGAAGCGAGGAGAAAAATGGCGCAGCGGACGGGACTCGAACCCGCGACCCCCGGCGTGACAGGCCGGTATTCTAACCGACTGAACTACCGCTGCGCGTAACTTCAAAAAGCGAGTTGGTGGGTGATGACGGGATCGAACCGCCGACCCTCTGCTTGTAAGGCAGATGCTCTCCCAGCTGAGCTAATCACCCTTCACTCTCGAAGTGGGGCGCATTCTAGAGAGCGATCCGCACCTTGGCAAGCACTGTTTTGAAAATTTTTTATTGATGCAGCAAAGGCTTAGCGCAGACTTGGCCTCAGGCACCGCTCGGGGGAATAATGCGCCCCCAATGCAACGCGCAGGTTGCCCAACGGGTCATAGCGCTGCGGCCAACCTGAAACAGCACCCATATAGGGTACTGACGACTTGTGATACCTGCCGCTGCCGGCAGGTCTGTTAATGGAGATACACCCTCTTATGTGGTTTCGTAACCTGCTGGTCTATCGCCTCACCCAGGACATCCCGTTTGACGCCGAGGCACTCGAAACGGCCCTCTCAGCCAAACCGGCCCGCTCGTGCGCCAGCCAGGAGCTCAGCACCTATGGCTTTATCGCGCCTTTCGGCAAGGGCGGCGATGCACCACTGGTACACGTCAGTGGTGATTTCCTGTTGATCGCTGCACGCAAGGAAGAACGCATCCTGCCGGGCAGCGTGGTGCGCGATGCGCTGAAGGACAAGGTCGACGAGATCGAAGCCGAGCAGATGCGCAAGGTCTACAAGAAGGAGCGCGACCAGCTCAAGGACGACATCGTGCAGACCTTCCTGCCACGCGCCTTTATCCGCAAATCCGCTACCTTCGCCGCTATCGCGCCGAAACAAGGCCTGATCCTGGTCGACTCGGCCAGCGCCAAGCGTGCCGAAGACTTGCTGTCGACTCTACGTGAAGCCATCGGCTCGCTGCCGGTACGCCCACTGACGGTGAAAATCGCGCCAAGTGCCACCCTCACCGACTGGGTCAAGGTTCAGCAAGCCGCGCCAGATTTCCACGTGCTGGACGAGTGCGAGCTGCGTGACACCCATGAAGATGGCGGCGTGGTGCGTTGCAAGCGCCAGGACCTGACCAGCGACGAGATCCAGCTGCACATGAGCTCGGGTAAGCAGGTCACTCAGCTGTCCCTGGCCTGGCAAGACAAACTGTCCTTCGTCCTCGACGACAAGCTGGTGGTCAAGCGCCTGCGCTTCGAAGACCTGCTACAGGATCAAGCCGAACAGGACGGCGGCGACGACGACCTCGGCCAGCAGGATGCCAGCTTCACCTTGATGATGCTGACCCTAGTGGACTTCCTGCCAGCGCTGTTTGAAGCCCTGGGCGGCGAAGAGATTCCTCAGGGGATTTAAACCATTGCACAGCCGCAGAGAAATAGACCACTGGTCCTCTGCGGCTTGCCCTGAACCTACCAATGTGCAAAATACTGCACAGCGTGAGGACGACCTCACCACTCTACGAGTGATCACCACGGGACGGCCCCTCTATCTGTTTTGGAGGTTTGTATGTCCTGGTTCATTCTGCTGTTAGCCGGCCTGTTCGAAGTAGGCTGGGCTGTTGGCCTGAAATACACCGACGGTTTTACCCGCCCTCTCCCCACTCTACTGACTGTTGCGGCGATCATCGTCAGCCTGGCACTGCTTGGCCTGGCTATGAAGGAATTGCCGCTGGGCACCGCCTATGCAATCTGGACCGGTGTAGGCGCCGTGGGTACGGTGATTGCCGGCATAATGCTGTTTGGCGAGGCCGTGACGCTACTGCGTATCGCTAGCGTGGCGCTGATCGTTTGCGGCCTGATCGGGCTAAAACTCAGCCACTAAGCCGCTTAAGCTGCACAAAAAAGCCCGCCAATTGGCGGGCTTTTTCATCTCTGCAGTTTAACGCCGCTCACCTCGCAACTCAGCCACCTGGGCCTGCAGCAACTCGCGTTTGACCAGCTCGGGCGCAACCGGCGTACCGGCCACCAGGGTGATGCGCGACCACAGGCGCTTGAACAACCCCTTGTGCGGATCGCGGCTGAAGAAGCTGCCCCATAAGCCCTGCAACGCCATAGGAATCACCGGCACCGGGTTGGCCTCGACGATGCGCTCGATGCCATTTTTGAACTCATTCAGTTCGCCATCGGTGGTCAGCTTGCCCTCAGGGAAGATGCACACCACTTCGCCGTTACGCAGGTATTCGGCGATTTTCTTGAACGCAGCGTCGTAGATCAGCAGGTCTTCGTTGCGCCCGGCAATCGGCACAGTGCCGGCGGTGCGGAAGATAAAGTTGAGCACCGGCAAATTGTAAATCTTGTAGTACATGACAAAGCGCACCGGCCGGCGCACCGCACCGCCGATCAGCAGCGCATCGACAAATGACACGTGGTTGCACACCAGCACCGCCGCACCTTCATCCGGGATCGCCTCCAGCCCCTTGTGCTCCACCCGGTACATCGAGTGGCTGAGCAGCCAGATCATAAAGCGCATGCTGAATTCGGGAACGATCTTGAAGATGTAGCTGTTGACCGCGATGTTCATCAGCGAAATGGTCAGGAACAGCTGCGGAATCGACAGCTCGGCGACGCTGAGAAACAGGATCGAGACAATCGCCGAGATCACCATAAACAGCGCATTGAGGATGTTGTTGGCAGCGATCACCCGCGCCCGCTCATGCTCTGCAGTGCGCGACTGAATCAGTGCATACAGCGGCACGATGTAGAAGCCGCCAAACAGACCGATGCCGAGGATCGAACCGAGAATCCACCAGGCCTGGCCAATGCTCAGCACCGCCAGCCAGTCATGCGCCTCTGCCGCCTCGGGGAAGCCGCCGGAGAACCACCAGAGCAGAATGCCGAACAAGGTCAGGCCGATCGAGCCGAACGGCACCAGGCCGATTTCCACCTTGTGCCCACTCATGCGCTCGCAGAGCATCGAGCCCAACGCGATGCCGACCGAAAACACGGTGAGAATCAGCGTGACCACGCTTTCATCGCCGTAGAGCCACTCTTTGGCATAGGCCGGAATCTGCGTCAGGTACACCGCGCCGAGAAACCAGAACCAGGAGTTGCCCACCAGCGAGCGCGATACGGCCGGACGTTGGCCCAGGCCGAGCTTCATGATCAGCCAGGACTGACGCAGGATGTTCCAATCCAGCTTGAGCTGCGGCATTGCCGCCGATGCTGCAGGAATGCCGCGACTGGCCAGGTAGCCAAACACCGCCACCAGCACCACACAGGCAGCGACGATATGCGCGTAGCCGCTGCTGGCCATGATGATGCCCGCACCAATGGTGCCGGCGAGGATGGCCAAAAACGTGCCCATTTCCACCAGCGCGTTGCCGCCCACCAGCTCTTGCTCTTCAAGGTGCTGCGGCAGAATCGAATACTTCACCGGGCCGAATAGCGCCGACTGCGTACCCATGGCAAACAGCACCGCGAGCATCATGGGCAGGTTGCCAAGCAACACACCGACTGCGCCGAGCAGCATGATCACGATCTCGGCGAACTTGATCTTGCGGATCAGCGAATCCTTGGCGAACTTCTCACCGAACTGACCGCCGAGGGCCGAGAACAGGAAGAACGGCAGGATAAACAGCAGCGCGCAGAGGTTGACCAGCAGGGCCTTGTCGGCCCCGGAACTGATCTTGAATAGAATGGCGAGAATCAGTGATTGCTTGAAGATGTTGTCGTTGAAAGCACCCAACAGCTGGGTGATGAAAAACGGCAAAAAGCGCTTTTTACCCAGCAATGCGAATTGTGATTGTTCGGTCATCGTCCGTGTACCTGTCTGCAGTGGCCAAGCGGGTTGTCAGGCATTTGACTGCAAGAACACCCGACAAAGCCACAGCAAAACCTGCCTTTTGCTGCATTTTCTACAAATCCAGCCGGCAAATAACGCTGCTTACAGGGGCAACTGCCCCAATAACCAACGCACGATAAAAAACACCAGCAGACCGCCGCCGATGGTCGCCAGCAAGTGCCGGGTCAGCGCGGCGATGGCAATGGTCGCCAGCCCCGCCAGCAAATAGGCATTGTCCAGGCTGAACGCCCAGTGCTGGCCATCGGGAATCAGCATGCCCGGCAGCACGATGGCGCTCAGCACAGCGGTCGGCACGTAATGCAGGCCCTGGCGCACCAGCGGCGGGAAACGCAGATCGGGAAAGGCAAACAGGCTGTAGCGAATCGCAAAAGTGATCAGCGCCATACCGACAATCAGCAACCAGATAGCCATCACGCGCCCTCCCCGACAGTCACCGGCGTTTTGCGTTGCTCCAGCCATACACCGATCAGGATGCCACTCAGCGCAGCCGCCATCAGCCCGAGCTTGTAGGGCCAGGCGTGGCACAGCAGCGCCACCGCACCGGCTACCAGAGCCGCAGCAATCTGCGGCTGATTGCGCAGCGCCGGCACCACAATGCCGATAAAGGTCGCCAGCATGGCGAAGTCCAACCCCCAGCCCGCCAGGTTCGGCACACTTTGACCAAACAACGCCCCCACCAGTGAGCTGGATACCCAGGACAGGTACAACGCCAGCGCCACACCGGCGTGATACCACTGGCCGTGCTCAGTCATGCCACGCGAGAGGTAACGGCGCTGCACCACGGCAAAGGTTTCATCCGTCAGGCCGAACGCCAACGGCACCCGCCAACGCTGTGGCAAACGGCCGACATAGGGCTGCAGCGCCGCGCTGTAGAGCACATGACGCAGATTGACCACCAGCGTGGTCAGCAGGATCACCACCGCGCCGCTACCCAGGGTCAGCAGGCTGATGGCAATAAACTGCGCCGAGCCGGCATACACCAGCAAGGACATACCCAGCGCCTGCCCCAGGCTCAGCCCGGCCAGGCTGGCCAACGCGCCATAGATCAGACCGAACGGCAGAATGCCGACAATCATCGGGATACTGTCGCGAACTCCATAGAGAAACTGCTGCAAACGGCTCATGCGCCCTCCTTTGCTGCATAGCCTGGCGCATCGCGGCCGCGGCGTCTTGAACAATCTTGCGCAGCTATAACGCCGCTGGCTGACCTGCCGCAATACAGCCCAACACGCACTGGCTAGACTGCCCACATCGCCCACTCAGGATCTGCCCATGCCGGAAGCCCTCGACACCCTGCTGAACTTTGCCAGCGCCTTGGCCGCTGGCCTGCTGATTGGTGCCGAACGCGGCTGGCAGGGGCGCAATACCGAGGACACGCAGCTGGTCGCGGGGATTCGCACCTTCGCCCTGAGCAGCTTGCTCGGGGCCTTTGCCATGCTGCTCGGCGAGCACTTCGGCGTAGTCGCCTGGGCGGTGATCTTCAGCGGTTTTGCCTTGCTGGTGGTCGCTTCCTACTTTGGCGAACTGCAACGCCTGGGTGATATGGGCCTGACCAGCGAAGTGGCACTGCTGATCACCTTCCTGCTCGGCAGCCTGGCCATGGCCGATTATGCCGGGCTGGCGGCGGCCGGCGCAGTGGCGGTGGCACTGCTGCTGAGCCTCAAGCAATCGCTGCATGGCGCCCTACAACGGCTCAGCGAGGCGGAACTGTCCGGCGCGCTGAAACTGTTGTTTATTTCCCTGGTGTTGCTACCGGCGCTGCCCAACCAGGGATACGGCCCCTGGCAGGCCTTCAACCCCTACGCCATCTGGTGGATGGTGGTGCTGATCGCCAGTATCGGCTTTGCCGCCTATGTGGCGATTCGTCTAGTCGGCATGCGCCACGGCCTGCTGATCACCGCACTGCTCGGCGGCGTGGTGTCGTCCACGGCGATGACCGTGACCCTGGCGCGCCTGGCTCAAGGGCGCAACCTGCAGGCGATTCTGGCCTGTGGCCTGCTCGCCACCTCAGCGTTGATGTTTCCACGGGTATTGCTGGAGGTCGGCCTGGTCAACGCCAGCTTGCTGCCACAGTTGATCTGGCCGCTGGGCATCGCCACCCTGGTGTATGCCGTTGGCGCGCTGCTGTTCTTCCGCCGCGCTGGCACGGAAAGTAGCGAACAAGCCGAACCGCCCCTGAAAAACCCCTTCGAGCTGGGCCCCGCGCTGCGCTTTGCCGCGTTGCTGGCGCTGATTCTATTGATGGTCGAAGGCGCCCAGCACTGGCTGGGCGATGCCGGCGTCTACCTGGTGGCGCTGCTCGCGGGTCTGGCCGACGTGGATGCCATCACCCTGTCGCTGGCGCGCAGTGCCAAGGGCGCACTGGGTGCACAGGTAGCGGTGCAGGGGATCTTTCTCGCAGCGCTGAGCAACAGCCTGGTCAAAGGCTTTCTCGTGATCTTGATCGGTGGCCGCAAACTGGCGCTGATGACTCTGCCGGTGATGGCCGCTGGCTTGCTGGCCGGTGCGGTGGCATTGCTGCTGTATTAATAGCGCCCCGGCAATACGGCAATAATCCCCCCAACCAAGGGCTGGATTTGCTTTGCCAAGCGGCTCATCTGCCCGCGCATAACCCGCGCACAGCCCTATTGCAGAGCGGTTCAGCCACCTCAGTAACACCGTAACAGGCCCTGCTGTTAGCCCAAAAGTTGGCTAGGCAGACCCCTCCCGAGCGTCCAACACTGCCCGAGACATCCAATGATGTAACGGTCAGCCATGACAATCCGGAGACGCCGCATGCCCATCGACCTCGCCTTTATCACCCAGCGCTACTCACTAACGCTCGCTCTGCATCGGGCAGTCGTATGAACGCGCCAGCAGTGCTGCCATATATAGAGTTGCAGACCGAACAGCTTTGGGTTCAGGGCGATGGCGTACAGCTGGCGGCCTATCGCTGGGGCAATCCAAGCGGCCCAACTCTGCTGCTGGTGCATGGCTATCCGGACAATCATGAAATTTGGCTACCCCTGGTGCGCGAGCTGGCAGGTGATTACCAGATCATCGCCTACGACGTGCGCGGCTTTGGCGCATCGGATATTCCACGCAAGCGCCTGGAGTATCACCTGGAGAAACTGGCAAATGATCTGGAAGCAGTAATCAAGGCCCTCAGCCCCGACCACCCGGTGCATCTGGTGGCCCATGACTGGGGTTCGATTCAGGCCTGGGAAGCAGTCACCGAGCCGCGTATTCAGCCATTACTGGCCTCCTACACGAGCATCTCCGGGCCTTGCCTGGACCATGTCGGCCACTGGATGCGCGACAAGCTCAAGCAAAAGACGCCGCGCGCGCTGCTGCAGGTGCTCGGCCAGTTGCTCAGCTCCTGGTATATCGCGATGTTCCACACCCCACTACTGCCCGAACTGACCTGGCGCTTAGGTTTAGACCGCGCCTGGCCGCAACTGCTGCGCAAGGTCGAAGGGCTGCGCAATGTGCCAGCCAGCAGCAGCCAGCGCTCGGACGGTGTGCACGGGGTCAAGCTGTACCGCGCCAACTTTATTCGCAGCCTGTTCCAGCCGCGTCTGCGTCATACCCAGGTGCCGGTGCAGTTGATCGTGCCGACCCACGACCGCTTCGTCCGCCCGCAACTGTTCGACCAGTTGCAGCACTGGGCACCCAGACTGCAACGGCGCGAGGCAGATGCCGGGCATTGGCAACTGCTGGCTGAGCCGCAACAACTGGCCAAATGGCTGCGTGAACTCACCACCCATATCCACAGCGAGACCGGCAGTACTGCGCCTGCAGGCCAAAAACCGGCAGGACGATAAGGAGGGTCGAGATGAGCGAACAGCACCGCCTGCAACAACGCAAAGTACGCTTCGACTTTGCCAACACGCCGCTGCACTGGGTGCCGAACGAGCCGGAAGCCTCGCACATCATGAACAGCCTGCATCTGATCCTGCCGGCCGGCGAGTTCTGGTTCTGCCGGGTCTACAACAAGGCCCTGCCTCTGGTCAGCGACCCGCAACTACGCGAAGACGTGCAGGGTTTCGTCAAACAGGAAGCACAGCACGCCCGCGCCCACGACAGCGCACTGACGCCCTACCTGCTGCGCCACGGCATCGATCCGACGCCGTTTACCGGCCCCATCCACTGGCTGTTCGAGCGCGTGCTGTGCGACTTTCCCCTCGGCAACAACGCCATCAGCCACGCTCTGCAGCCCTGGTGGCTGCGTCAGCGAGTCGGGCTGATCGCCGCAGTGGAGCACTTCACCTGCGTGCTGGGTGACTGGATCATCACCACCCGCAGCCTCGACCACGCTGACCCGGTGATGCTCGACCTGCTGCGCTGGCACGGCGCCGAGGAAGTCGAACACCGCAGCGTGGCCCATGACCTGCACGTGCATATCGGCGGCAGTGTGCTGATGCGCTGGGTGTATATGTTAATTGCCACGCCCGCACTGATCTTCCTGTTCAGCATGGGGATGAGAACCATGATGCGCCAGGACCCGGTCACCCGTTACCGCCCTGGCTTTCTGCGCCTGTGGTACCACCTGGGCAAGCGCGGCTTGCTGCCGCGCATGGGCAGCATCGGCCGTTCGGTATTGCGCTATTTCAATCCCAGCTATCACCCACGCAGCGAAGGCGATATCCGCGTAGCGCTGGACTACCTGGCCAACTCACCGGCGGCGCAACGCGCGGCAGTAGAAAAAGCCCAGGTCACGGCCTGATAACTCGTCAACAAACAGAGGCGCGCCCTACTCGGCCGCCTCATCATCCAGCACCACCACCACCCCGGCGGCCTGTTCGAGCAATTCGACGGGCAGACTCTTGCTGGCACGGGCGCCGAGCATCTTGAGGTTTTCCACCCGGCTGATGATATTGCCGCGGCCCTCGCAGAGCTTATTGCGCGCGCCGGCATAGGCCTTATCCAGCTGCTGCAGGCGTGCGCCCATTTCATCCAGATCCTGAATAAAGGCGACGAACTTGTCGTATAGCGCGCCGGCGCGCTCGGCAATCTCGCGAGCGTTCTGGCTCTGCCGCTCCTGCCGCCACAGGCTGTCGATCACCCGCAGGGTGGCGAGCAAGGTGGTCGGGCTGACGATGACGATATGCTGGTCAAAAGCCTCCTGAAACAGACCCGGATCGGCCTGCAACGCCGCAGCAAAGGCCGCTTCAATCGGTACGAACAGCAACACGAAATCTAGGCTGTGCAGGCCTTCCAAGCGCTGGTAATCCTTGAGCGACAGGCCCTTCAAGTGGCTGCGTAGCGACAGCACATGCTGCTTCAGCGACAGCTGCCGGCTAGCGTCGTCCTCGGCAGCAATATATTGCTGGTACGCGGTGAGGCTTACCTTGGCGTCCACCACCACTTGCTTGTCGCCGGGCAGCTGAATCAGCACATCGGGCTGGAAGCGTTCACCATCGGCGCTTTTTAGGCTGACCTGGGTCTGATACTCGCGGCCTTTCTCCAGGCCGGCGTGTTCCAGCACGCGCTCTAGCACCAATTCGCCCCAGTTGCCCTGGGTTTTCTGCCCTTTGAGGGCGCGGGTCAGGTTGGTCGCCTCATCACCCAGGCGCTGGTTGAGCTGTTGCAGGCGCTCCAGCTCCTTGCCCAGAGAAAAGCGCTCGCGGGCTTCCTGCTGATAGCTTTCTTCCACGCGCTTTTCGAAGGACTGAATGCGTTCTTTGAGCGGGTCGAGCAACTGGCCGAGCTGCTGCTGGCTGGTCTCGGCAAAACGCTGCTCGCGCTCATCGAAGATCTTTCCGGCCAGCTCGGCGAACTGCGCGCGCAACTCATCGCGCGAGCCTTGCAGATCGCTCAAGCGCTGCTGATGGCTGTCCTGCTGTTCTTTAAGTTCGGCGCTGAGGGCCGCACGCTGGGCATCCAGACGGCGAATTTCAGCCTCCTGCTGTTCGCGCTGATTGCTCCAAGCCTGGGCGGCTTCACGGGCGATCTGCCGCTCCTGTTGCAGCAAGTCGGCTTCACGACGCAGCGCCGCCAGTTCGGCCTGCTGATCGGCCTTGATCTCGCTGATCTCGGCGACTTCCTCGCGGCAATCTTCCAGCTGCGCCGTCAGGCCGGTCTGAGCCAGCTGCGCATTATTCAGACGCTCTTGTAGCAGGCTGAATTCCAGCTGCTGACTGGCCTGGCGGCGTTGCAGCGACCAAGCCATATATAGAAGAGGAAGTGCTGCGGCGGTAAAACCGAGCAACGCAGGTGCCAACGCGGTGGAGAGATCGATGGGCATAAGCAGCTCCGCAGAAAAGTACTGGCAGTATAACCAGTATTCTTACAGAGCGGCCCATTGCGTCAGAGACTGCTCAAAGTATTGCGAGCTAGTGTCATGCGAGCTTTTTAAACGCAGCAGGGCCGGCGCGCAGCAGACTTTGAGCTGGCTCTAGAGCTGTTTAAGCAGTTGCCTCGCTTCTAGCGAGCCCTGTCCCGCTGCCAGTTCCAGCCAATGGCGCGCCTGCTGCGGCTCGTTGTTTCGCGGCTGGCTATACAGCTGACCAAGCTCCAGCTGGGCGCCCATATCGCCTGCGCGCGCCGCTTGGCGCAGCAGCTCAAAACCTATGCGTCGATCACGCGGGTTGCCGCAATCACGGCAAAGCATTTGCCCCAGTCGACTCTGCGCCTGCACCACACCCTGCAAAGCAGGCTGCTTAAGCAGGCGACCGGCGAAGCGTTTGACGCTGGGGGCATTACCGAGGCGAGGACTGTCCAGTAGCCAGAGCGCTACACGGGTGGGCAGGCGAGGAACCGAGGTTGAAGCGATAGGTAGTCGAGTGATTGCGCGAGGCATAAAAAGCAGCGGTAGCCGGGAAGGCGCGCAACTCTACTCCTTTTTTCAGCCAGGTAAAGTCTTGCAAAAAAGTGCTGACTGGCGGTCTAGAGCAAGCGCTCGGGTTAATCCACAGAAGCTGTGGATAACTTCGTGGATAACATGGGAACAAGCGGCCTCAGCGCCTATGGCGTGGGGCCCAAGGTCAAACTGGTGATTTTTTCACCAGCGTAAAAAATCCATATATTTCATTGACTTATAAAATCAATAAAAAGAATCAAGGGTTTACGTCAAGCACTGCATCTTGCTTGACAAGGCGCATCGCAATTGTGCACAAGTCGCTGCGTCACGCCGTCGCACTGCCCTTTTTCAGGGCAAAACGCCCTGAAAAAGCCGCCCTGTCTAGGCCGGGCGTGGCAGACGGCCATCCACCTGATAGGCATCTAGGCGAAAGACTCTGGGGGTATCCGGAACCTGGGCATTCTTGAAGGCGACATAGTCGTCCGTGGTTTCGCACAGCCAGCTCAGCAGATTACGCGGGCGCTTTTCTGCCAACGCGCCTGGAACGAATAGCGCAACATTATTGCCCTTCAGCGGGCAGCGCGCCGAACGGTACTCGAACGCCTCAACCCCTGCCCCACGCATGGCTGCGCCCACCGCCTGACAAGGTTGATAAGCGCTGGCGTGACAGAGCTCCGCCTGGAAATCCGCAAACGGCGGATGCTGCAACTGAATGCCGCGCTCAACCTGATAGCGCGCCTCGAAGGTGCAATGCTCGGAAAGGATGCGCCCGCTGGGTGGCGCGATGCTCATGCCCTCCCAGAGCAGAAAGCGGTAATAGGCCGCCTCGGCCATGGCGGTGTCGATACGCAGCGCGCCGTAGAACAGGCTCGGCTCATGCACCGAACCAAAGCGCGAGCCCCAGCGCAGCGGTGGATAACGGAACGGAGTTTTCAACAGGTAATGCAGCGGCTCGGCACTCTGCGGCAGCGGCGGCTTGCTGGTTTCCAGCAATTCCTCAAGCAGCGCCTGCTCGGCGAGAGTATCCACCAGTTGCAACGTGGCGACCTGGGCCTGGCTCTCGACCAGACGCACCAGGCGCCCGCGCAATGGTTTGATCTGGGTCGGGCCTTGGCAGTGTTGCCAGATATCCATGGTGGCGTTGTCCTTAACTTTTATTATTGTTGGGCACTGAGCGCTAGCCTTTGCCACGAATCGCATCGAGGTATTCGACCACCCGCACCAGCCCCTGCACCTGCATCATCAGGGATAAGGGCGGCGCATCCAGATGACGGTTATCGGTGCGCAGAAAATGCTGCATATCCGGCAAATTGCCGCCGAACAGGGCAAATAGTGAGCGGTATACGCGAATCAGCAACAGGGCCAGCTCACCGGTCTTGCTGTGCACGCGCAGGCCACCCTCGGCCCAGCGCGAGATCGCTGTACGGTGTACGCCAATGATGTCCGCCAACTCCTGCTGGGTCAGCCCCAATTGTTCTCGGGTATTGAGCAGCGCCTTGGCCAGCACCGCATCGGCGTCGGCAACCGGTCGAATCAATGCGCTCATCACGGCCTCCTACTTTCACAATGTCTGTTTACAGCAAAAATACCACTAAATGCTGCAATTACACAGAACAGAATAACCTCTGATTGGCAGCCTGCCAGACATGGGTTAACGTCCTGCCACGCAACTCTCTCACTATGGATCAGTGCTTATGCCCAGCCGGCGCACCTGGCTGCGACTTATCAGTTGCCTGGTTTTACTGCTCATACTGCTTGGCGCTTATGGCTACCTGAGCCTGAGCCGCCTGCTCGAACGCGAGCAGATCGAAAACCTTGAATGGCACGGCCTGGGCCTATCCACCCAGGGCATCCAGCTTGACCAGCTCAGCCTGCAGCACCCGAGCGGCGCAGTGCAGCTGCAACAGGTGCAACTGCACTGGAGCGGATTCAGCCTGGCACTGCCCTTCTGGCAGCAGGTGCAGATCGCCGCCCTGCAACTGAATCTGCCCTCTCAACCCGAGCCAGCAACTGACGACAGCACGGATTTTGCGTTGCCACTGGAGCAACTCGCCGCCGTTATCAGCCTATTGCCGCAACGCGTGCAGGTCGATGCACTGCAGATCGAGCTACCTTGCGCCGAAACACGCTGCCAGCTGCTGGGCGATTTGCTGCTACGCAAAGACGCCGCACAGCTTGATGCGCAGCTAAATCTGCAGCATCAACAGGAGCAACTGAGTTGGCACGCGCAGTTGCAGGGCGACGCCACAACTGCAGCGCTGCAGCTGAGCCTGGCGATCAATCAACAACCGCAACTGCGGCTCAGCAGCAGCCTGCAACAGAGTGCCGGCTGGCAACTCTGGCAAGGTGATTTCACCGGTGATCTGCAGCAAAGCGCGGTGCTACACAGCTGGCTAAGCCAATGGCTGCCCAGTGCAGCAGGCACACTGCCTGAGGCTCCGACGGCAGCGCAGCTGAAGGCAAGCTGGCAACTGCAGCTTGCACCTGGTCCACTTAACGTGGCGCAGCTGCAGCAGGCCAGCGGCCAATTGCAAGCCAGCGCCAACCTGCCAGAGCCCTGGCCAATCCCCGCTCTCGGTCAGTTGCAGGGCAGCTTCGATTTGTCCGCCCAGGCGCTGGATGGGCAGTGGCTGGCCGATAGCCTGAACGCCGACCTCAACCTCAAGCAGATTGCCCATGACCTTATCAGTGGCGTACCGGCAGAGCTGTATCCCGAAGCGCTGCAGCTGACGATCCAGGCCACCGAAACGCCCGACAACCTGGCTGCACAACTGGTTGACCGCGCCCTGCCCTTACAACTTCAGCTGAGTGGTCAAGGTCGCAGCCGATTTGCACTGCAGGGCACGTTGGCCCTGGCCAATGGCTTGCCCTGGGGTTTACAGCTGCTGAGCGGCAGCCTTAGCGCATCCACCCCGGCATTTCAGCTGGAGGGCTGGGAAATCGGCGCACTGCAGACGCAGTTGCGACTCGACGCCTATCTGGATGCACAGCAGCTGGATCTCGCCCTCGGCAAAGGCTCACAGCTCAGCCTGCAGCATCTGCGCAATGCGGATGTGCAGGCGCAGCAACTCAAGGCCAGCAGCAGCGGGCTGCAACTGCAGGCAAAACTGGCGGCAAGCGCGCTGCTCGACTGGCAGCTAAAAGGCCCGCTCGACCTCAGTGCGCAGCTGCAGCATGGGCAATTGCAACCCCAGCGCTGGTACTGGCAAGGCCCCGTGAATGCCAGCCAACAGCAAGCGGAGGTGGACGGCACACTGCGCAACGATGCCGGGCTGCAACTCAAGCTGCAGGCGCAACGCAGCAGCGCCAAGGGCCTGAGCCTGCAAGCGCAACTGGCAGAGCTTTTTCTGCGCGGCGGCAACCCTTTAAAAGACAGCTTCACAGCATGGCCAGCCCTGCTGGAGCTGAACAACGGTCGCCTGAATGCTAACGCCAGCCTGACTCTGGCCAGCGATCAACAGCTGCCCACGGTCAAACTCGAACTTACCAGCAAGGACCTGGGCGGGATTTATGACCGCACCGCGCTGGAGGGTTTGGATAGCCGTATCAGTGTGCGGGTCGACCCCAAACAGCTGCAGCTTGAGTTGAGCGAGCTGCGCCTGGCTCAGGCCAACCCTGGCATACCGCTGGGCCCGGTGCAGCTCAGCGGCAGCTACAGCGCCGCGCTGCAAACACCAACCCAAGGCCAGTTGCAGCTACGCCAGGCCGAAGCAGCGCTGATGGGCGGCAAGCTGCAATTGGCCCCCGGGCAATGGCGCCTGGCCGCCGCGCCGCTACTTTTTCCCGTACAGGTGCAAGGCCTGGAACTTGAGCAGCTGTTTATCCTCTATCCCACAGAGGGCCTGGCAGGCACCGGTACCCTCGATGGTCGTCTGCCGCTGCAGATCAGCAGCCAGGGTGTAACCATCGAACAAGGCCAACTCAGCGCACGCGCACCGGGCGGCAAACTGCAGTTCCACTCCGAACGTATCCGCGCCCTCGGCCGCAGCAACCCGGCGATGCAGCTGGTGACCCAATCGCTGGAGGATTTTCGCTTTACCACTCTGAGCAGCCAGGTCAACTACGATCAGCAAGGCAAGTTGGCGCTGGCCATGCGCCTGGAGGGACAGAACCCAGCCATCGAACATGGCCGGCCGATCCACTTCAATATCAACCTGGAAGAAGACATTCCAACCCTGCTGGCCAGCCTGCAACTGACCGACAAAGTCAGCGATATCATCAAGCAGCGTGTGCAACAGCGTATGCTGGAACGCAATGCCAAAACGGCCCCAACAGAGCCATGACCAAGGAGAAGCGCCATGCGCTTGCGTAGTTGTTTCGCCGTCCTGCTACTAGGGCTGCTCAGCACGGCCTGCACCCCGACCGTACAGCTGGCGATGCCCAATGAGCCGATCAACATCAACCTCAATGTGAAGATCGAGCACGAAATCTATATCAAGGTGGATAAAGCCCTGGACAGCATGTTCAGCGAATCCAGCGGATTGTTCTAAGGAGCCCGAACATGAATATCTATAAGCGCCTTGCCGGCCTGTTACTGCTGCTCAGCCTAAGCCTGCCGGCCGTAGCCCTGAACCTTAACGAAGCCATGTCCGCCTTGGGTGACGCCAAAGCCAGCGGCCAATTGGGCGAAATGCCCAATGGCTATCTCGGCGTGGTAAGTAACGGTGGCCAGGCCGCCGAAATCGCCCAGTTGATCAACCAGGCGCGGCGCGCCGAATACCAGAAGCTGGCGGCGCAGAACGGCATCCAGCTCAGCGATGTGGAAGCGATTGCCGGGCAGAAAGCTATCGACAAGACCCCGGCGGGACAATACATCCAGCTTGAAGGCAAATGGCAGCGCAAATAACTTGCCGCGAAAACCAACAAGGAGCGCATTGCGCTCCTTGTTTATTTATCTAGAGCCTACTTACGATCTCGCGAGCTAGAGTCCGGCAAGGCAAAAACAGGCGAGGAAGCGGAGTGTACTTTTGTACATGAGCATTCTGAGCCTGTTTTTAACGCAGCAGGGCCGACGCGCAGCAGATCATATGTAGGCTCTCAGCGCTGCTGAATTACTGGCTGCCCCGCCTTGGGTTTGAAGTACAGCGTCTCACCACGCGCGAGGTTGGCCAGGCTGAGGTGATCCTTGGCCACTTCGGCTTCGATCGGCTCGCTCTGCCCGGCAACTTTGAGGGTCACCCGGGTGATTGCGCCGAGCGGGCGGATGTCGCGTACTTCGCCGGCCTGGTGACCTGCTTCGGCCTGGCGCGAAAGATGAATCTCGTGCGGACGGAACAGCACGTGGGTGTCGTTGCCGACGTACAGGCGGTTGGCATCACCGAGGAAGTGATAGACGAAATCGCTGGCCGGTTTCTCGTATACCTCGCCCGGCGAGCCGATCTGCTCGACCACACCCTTGTTCATCACCACGATACGGTCAGCCACCTCCATGGCCTCTTCCTGGTCGTGGGTGACGAATACCGAGGTCAGGTGCACTTCTTCGTGCAGACGCGCCAGCCAGCGACGCAGCTCCTTGCGCACCTTGGCATCCAGGGCGCCGAAGGGTTCGTCGAGCAACAGTACTTTCGGCTCCACCGCCAACGCGCGAGCAAGAGCGATACGTTGACGTTGGCCGCCGGAAAGCTGTTCCGGGTAGCGATCCGCCAGCCAGTCGAGCTGCACCAGATCGAGCAGATCGTGGACCTTTTTCTTGATCACGTTCTCGTTCGGCCGCTCACCCTTGGGCTTCATGCGCAGGCCGAAGGCAACGTTGTCGAACACGGTCATATGACGGAATAAGGCGTAATGCTGAAACACGAAGCCGACGTTACGGTCGCGCACATCGTGGTTGGAGACATCTTCGCCGTGGAACTCGATGCTGCCGCTGTCTGGGGTTTCCAGACCGGCGATGATGCGCAGCAAAGTGGTCTTGCCGCAGCCAGACGGGCCGAGCAAAGCGACCAGTTCGCCACTCTGGATATTCAGGTTGATATCGTTCAGCGCTTTGAACGCATTGAAATTCTTGCTGACGTTAGAGATTGCAATCGACATGACTTATTCCTCGCCAGCACTGGCTTTCAGGCGGTTGATACGTGACTCGCTCCACTGCTTGAGCAGCAGGATAAACACCGCCAGCAACAGCAGCAGGCTGGCGACGCTGAAGGCAGCAACGTGGTTGTATTCGTTGTAGAGAATCTCGACATGCAGCGGCAGCGTATTGGTGTAACCACGGATATGCCCGGAAACCACCGACACCGCGCCGAACTCGCCCATGGCCCGCGCAGTACACAGCACCACGCCGTAGATCAGGCCCCATTTGATATTGGGCAGGGTCACGTGCCAGAACATCTGCCAGCCGTTGGCGCCGAGCAGGCGCGCGGCCTCCTCTTCCTGGGTGCCCTGCTCCTGCATCAGCGGGATCAGCTCGCGGGCAACAAAGGGCACGGTGACAAACACCGTGGCCAGGACGATGCCCGGCAAGGCGAAGATGATCTGAATATCGTGCTCGCGCAGCCACGGGCCGAAGAAGCCCTGGGCGCCGAACAGCAGCACGTAGATCAGACCAGCGATTACGGGCGATACCGAGAACGGCAGGTCGATCAGGGTGACCAGAATGCTCTTACCGCGAAACTCATACTTGCTCACGCACCAGGCTGCGGCCACGCCGAACACCAAGTTGAGCGGCACCGAAATGCCCACCGCGAGCAGGGTCAGCTTCAACGCACTAATCGCGTCAGGTTCGAAGATCGCGCCGAAGAAGGTGCCAAAACCGTGCTTTAACGCCTCACTCAGCACGATAAACAGCGGCAACACGAGGAACAGCACAAACACCAGCCAGGCGCTGATGATCAGCAGCCTGCGACCGAGCACATTACCGCGTCGTGCGGCGTTGGCCGAGGCTGACGCGCTTAGGGTTACAGAAGACATGGCGACCTCCTCAGGACTTGGCGATCTGGCGCTGCAGCAGGTTAATCAGCAGCAGCAGAATGAAGGAGACCACCAGCATCAACACGCCAATAGCCGTGGCGCCGGTGTAGTCATACTGGTCGAGTTTGACCATGATCAGCAGCGGCAGAATCTCGGTTTTCATCGGCATGTTGCCGGCGATAAAGATCACCGAACCGTACTCACCGACACCACGAGCAAAGGCCAGGGAGAAACCAGTCAGCCAGGCCGGTAACAGCGCTGGCAGCAGCACATGGCGGAACACCTGCCACGGCTTGGCGCCGAGGCAGGCGGCCGCTTCTTCGACCTCACGGGGGATATCAGCCAACACAGGCTGAATGGTGCGCACCACAAACGGCAGGGTTACAAATGTCAGCGCCAGAGTGATACCGATAGGTGTGTAGGTAATCTTGAAGCCCAGATCGGTGGCGAACTGACCAACCAGGCCGCTAGGCGCATACAACGCGGTGAGGGCAATACCGGCCACGGCGGTGGGCAGGGCGAATGGCAAGTCGATCATCGCTTCGATGACCTTGCGTCCCGGGAAGCTGTATCGCACCAGTGCCCAGGCCAGCAGCGTGCCGATAATGCCGTTGATTACGGCGGCCGCGAAGGCAGTGGCAAAGCTCAGCTTGAGCGCTGCCAGTACCCGCGGTGCGGAAATGATCGCCCAGAATTCAGCCCAGGTGAGTTGGGCTGCGTGAACGAACATGGCACCCAGAGGAATCAGCACCAACAGGCTGAGATACACCAGGGTGTAACCCAGCGTCAGCCCGAAGCCGGGTATGACCGGGGAAGTACGACGAGACATTGTCTGTCCTTGGCTGGTTATGCAACGAAGTCATGACCTGGTGAGAGTCGTAGGATGGGTCGAGCGCAGCGATACCCATGACGCGCGGCGATGGGTATCGGCGCTGCGCGCCTCAACCCATCCTACGTTCGCTCTTCGAGCTCACTGCGCCTGATAGATCTGGTCGAACACCCCACCGTCATTGAAGAACTTCGGCTGTGCGGTTTTCCAACCGTTGAAGTCCTTGTCGATGGTCACCAGCGTCAGCGCCGGGAACTGCTTGGCGAACTCGGCGGCGACGGCCTGGTTACGCGGACGGTAGAAGTGCTTGGCCGCCAGGCGCTGACCTTCATCGCTGTACAGGTAGTTGAGGTAGGCCTCAGCCACGTTGCGCGTGCCTTTCTTGTCGACGTTTACATCGACTACAGCCACCGGCGGCTCAGCCAGGATCGACAGCGACGGAGCAACGATCTCGAAGTTGTCGCCGCCCTCTTCCTTCAATGCCAGGAAGGCTTCGTTTTCCCAGGCCAGCAGCACGTCGCCGATCTGGTTGTTAACAAAAGTGATGGTCGAACCACGGGCACCGGTGTCGAGTACCGGCACGTTCTTGTAGAGCTGGCCAACAAACTCTTGCGCCTTGGCTTCGCTACCGTATTTCTGCTGGGCATAAGCCCAGGCCGCAAGGAAGTTCCAGCGCGCACCGCCGGAAGTTTTCGGGTTCGGGGTGATCACGTCCACGCCCGGTTTGACCAGGTCATCCCAGTCTTTGATGCCTTGCGGGTTGCCCTTGCGCACCAGAAACACAATGGTCGAGGTGTAGGGCGTGCTCGATTGCGGCAGGCGCTCCTGCCAGTTCTCGGGGATCAGCTTGCCGAGCTTGTACAGCTCATCGATATCACCGGCCAGGGCCAGGGTTACCACGTCAGCACGCAGGCCATCGATTACCGCACGGGCCTGCTTGCCCGAGCCACCGTGGGACTGCTGGATGGTAATGGCTTCATTGCCCTGGGCTTGCCAGTGCTTGTTGAACGCGGCGTTGAATTCACTGTACAGCTCGCGGGTCGGGTCGTAGGACACGTTGAGCAGGGTTTCAGCGGCGGCAACCGGGCCTGCGGCCCCGGCAATAGTCAGTGCGCTGGCGAGGGCGGCAAAGGCAAAACGGCGAATGGACATGGTGCGGCTCCTACTGGGACAAATACGGGGTTGGCGTTCAATGGGTCGACTGCTCTCGCGATCTGCCGCGGCTATACGGCGCGGTGCGCATGGGCTCGACTCTTTTCATTGCACGCCCTCCGGTGGTCCGGTCGGGCCTTGCTGCTGGTGGCGTCGCTGGTTTTAGTTGATCTTGTTGCTTGGGGCTGGCAGACGAAACTTTTCCTTGCGTTCGATCTGCACGACCTGGCCGTTGTGCACGGTGATTTCCACCGAGCCGAACTTCAGGCCATTCAGCGCAGCCTGGATCTCGCGCAGGATGCTGGCGTCGTCCTGACCTTCAAGGTTTTTTAGGGTTGCGGTCATGGTAGTGCTCCTTGAAATAGCTCCACTGCGAGCGACGAAAACGGGTCGTGGTCAGTGGGCGTGGAGCGGATAGTAGAGAGCCGCTGATATTCTTAAAAATATTATTTAAGAACATTTATATACTTTTTTTGCATATACCAATTCATGACCTTCTCGCGCAAAGAAATGATATTTCAGGAATAAGCAAATAAGTTCTTATTCTTTTTGCTATTCATCAGTCCTCCCTACACTGCAGCCATTCACATCTGCAGGAGGGCGCACGATGCGCAACCAAACTATCCGTTACCTGATAGTGCCGGGCTGGCAAGGATCGGCCGACGAGCATTGGCAGAGTCACTGGCAGCGCAGCCTGCCGAACAGCGCCCGGGTAGAACAGGCCGACTGGCTAAACCCCAAGCGTGAAGACTGGGTCGCCGAACTGCAGCGCAGCATCGCCAGCGACCCACGCCCGACCATCCTGATTGCCCATAGCCTGGGCTGCATCACCGTGGCGCATTGGGCCGCGCAGGCACCGCTGGAATCGCTGCGCCGGGTGAGGGCCGCGCTCCTGGTCGCCCCTGCCGATGTGGAACGAGCTAACTGCCCACCAGCGCTGCAGAACTTTGCCCCGATTCCCCAGCACTCACTGCCCTTCCCCAGCCAGTTGGTGGGCTCGGACAACGACACCGCTGCGAGTGCTAAGCGGGCTATTAAGCTGGCCCATCACTGGGGCAGTGATGTGGCGATTCTCAGCGGCGCTGGGCATATCAATGTGAAGTCGGGGCATCAGCGTTGGGAGCAAGGTTTCGCCTACCTCTATCGCCTGCAGAGCCGGATCGAACAAGCCGACCGCCGCCGCGCCTGAAGCCCGCTGGCCCTTTCTAGATCAAGCAACCTGCCCGCTCCTAGCCCGAGCGGGCTGGAGACTCATTGATGAGCCAGAACCATTTCAGTGGCCAGCCGCTGCTGACCTTTCCCGATGCAGAGAAAAGCCCGCTAAGCATCCGCGCCAAGGCGCTGGTGTTTATCGATCCACGTTCCCGGCAGCTGCGCGATCAGGTCGAGCTGCTTGCCACACAACCCTTGCCCCTGCTGATCGAAGGTGAAACCGGTACCGGTAAAGAGTTGTTAGCGCGGCATATCCACCGCGCCAGTGAACGGCCAGGACTGTTTGTTGCACTCAGCTGCAGCGGCCTAAGCAGCCAGCATGCTCAGGCCGAGCTGTTCGGCTATGTCGCCGGCGCCTATCAAGGCAGCGCCAGCAGCCGGGCCGGCTGGTTTGGTTCAGCCAACAACGGCACCCTGTATCTGGATGAAATCGGCGACCTGCCGCTGCCACTACAAGCTGAACTGCTTAGCGCCCTGGAAACCGGTGAAGTGCTGCGGGTCGGCGCCAGCCAGCCGAGCCAGGCAGATGTCAGGCTGCTGGCTGCAACCAGCATCGACCTGGCTCAGGCCGTGGCAGCTGGCAAATTCAATGAGCGGCTATACGGTTATCTCAGCGACGGCCGCCTTGACCTGCCGCCACTGCGTGAACGCATCGGCGATATTCTGCCCATGGCGGAATACTTCCTCGGCATCTACGCCCAGCGCCTGAGTCTGCCGCTGCCAGTCATCAGCGATGCCGCACAGCAGCGCCTAGAGGCCCACAGCTGGCCGGGCAATACCCGCGAGCTGGAGAACGTCATCCACTTCGCCCTGCTGGTCAGCAGCGGTGAGGAAATCCTCAGCCAGCACCTCAACCTGACGGGCAGCGTTGCGCCCCTGACGGCTATTCAGCAGGGCGTTGAACAGTTACTTGGCGATGCCGATCCGCAGCAGCTGGCTAGCCTGCGTCAGTTGCTGCAGCAAACCAAACAGCGCCTGAACCAGCTCGGCGGTTAAACGCCTGGCCCCTTGGCCAGTTCGGCTTGCAGCCAATCGACAAACACCTGAGTCAAACGCTGGCGGCGTTTACGCTCGGGCAGCACCAGGTAGTAACCCAGTTCCGAATGCGCGACTTCATCGCCCACGCGGCACAACAGGTTCTGCGTCAGCAGTTCATCGACCAGATGCCGCCAGCCGATGGCCACGCCCTGCCCGGCGATGGCCGCCTGAATCAGCAGCGTGTAGTTGTCGAAACGCAGACTGCCTGGGCTGGGGGTTTGCTGCAGGCCAAAAGCGCGAAACAGTCCCGCCCAATCGAACCAGCGCGAACGGTTTTCCGGGCGCAGATGCAGCAGCGGCAAGCTGGCCAGCGCAGCCGGTGGCAAAGGCAACGTTTGCCCCTTGAGCAGTTGCGGGCTGCACACCGGGAACACCTCTTCGCGAAATAGCAGCTGCGCCTCGGCGTGCTTGAAGCGGCCATCGCCGAAGTTGATCGCCACATCGATCTCCGCCGGCAGCGCGCCCTGATCACGCTCGCTGGTAATCAGGCTGACATCCACCTCCGGATGAAGCTGGTGGAAACGCTGCAAGCGCGGCATCAGCCAGTAGGCGGCAAAGGCAAAGTCGGTGGCCACCTGCAGCACCTCATGCTGCTGTTGCGCAGTTACGGCCTGCAGACCGGCATCCAGGCTCTGCAGGCCGTCCTGCACATAGCGCAGCAACAGCTCGCCGGCATCAGTGAGGACAATGCCGCGGTAGACCCGATCAAACAGACGCGTGGCCAGCTGCTGCTCCAGGCGTTTGATCTGCTGACTGATCGCCGGCTGGCTGGTGCCCAGCTCGCTGGCTGCGGCGGTAAAGCTCAGCTGACGCGCGGCGGATTCGAACACCCGCAGCACATCCAGCGACACGCCATCGATGCTTTTAAACATAAGCTCAGGTTATCCAATGCATGTACTGACAACAGGTTTACCAGGATTTTTGTTAGCTGGATGATCAAGCCAGCACTCTCGCATAAATATTTTATATGGAATACCGGCTGCCATGAAACGACCGAACATCCTCTTTATCATGGCCGATCAGATGGCCGCGCCGATTCTGCCGCTGCACGATGCCGCCTCACCGATCCAGATGCCCAACCTGATGCGCCTGGCCGCCGAAGCTGTGGTGTTCGATGCGGCCTACTGCAACAGCCCGCTCTGCGCGCCGTCGCGCTTCACCTTGGTCAGCGGCCAATTGCCCTCGAAGATCGGCGCTTACGACAACGCCGCCGACTTCCCCGCCGATGTACCGACTTATGCCCATTACCTGCGCCGCCTGGGCTATCGCACCGCGCTGTCGGGCAAGATGCATTTCTGCGGCCCGGACCAACTGCATGGCTATGAAGAACGCCTGACCAGCGACATCTACCCCGCCGACTACGGCTGGGCGGTGAACTGGGATGAGCCGGACATGCGCGCCAGCTGGTACCACAACATGTCCTCGGTGCTGCAGGCCGGGCCGTGCGTGCGCACCAACCAGCTGGATTTCGATGAGGAGGTGGTATTCAAGGCCCAGCAGTACCTCTATGACCACGTGCGCGGCGATGGCGAGCAACCCTTCTGCCTGACCGTGTCGATGACTCACCCGCATGACCCCTACACCATCCCGAGCGAGTTCTGGGACCTCTACCGCGATGAGGACATCCCACTGCCGCGCCACACCATTGCGCAGAATGAGCAAGACCCACACTCGAAACGCCTGATGAGAGTTATCGATCTGTGGGACAAGCCGCTGCCCGAGCAGAAGATCAAGGACGCCCGCCGCGCCTACTTCGGTGCCTGCAGCTATATCGACAGCAATATCGGCAAGCTGCTGAAAACCCTCAAGGAGTGCAACCTGAGCGACAACACCATCATCGTGTTCTCCGGCGACCACGGCGACATGCTTGGCGAGCGTGGCCTCTGGTACAAGATGCACTGGTTTGAAATGGCCGCCCGCGTGCCGCTGCTGGTGCATGCACCCAAGCAATTCGCCGCGCGCCGGGTAAGCCAGAACGTCTCGACCATGGACCTACTGCCGACTCTGGTGGAACTGGCCGGCGGCACGCTGCAAGCCGACCTGCCGCTGGACGGCCGCTCGCTGCTGGCGCACCTCGAAGGTCGCCTGGGGCATGATGAAGTGATTGGCGAATACATGGCCGAAGGCAGCATCAGCCCGCTGATGATGATCCGCCAGGGCGAGTGGAAATTTATCTATTCAGAACACGACCCCCTGCTGCTGTTCAACCTGCGCCACGACCCGCAAGAGCGCGAAAACCTGGCAGAGTCCGCCGAGCACCAAAGCCGGCTGGCTGACTTTATCAACCAGGCCCAGGCGCGCTGGGACATGCAGGCGATTCATCAGGCCACTCTGGCCAGCCAGCGTCGCCGGCGTTTTGTTGCCAGCGCCCTGACCCAGGGGCACCTGACCAGCTGGGACCATCAGCCAATGGTCGATGCCAGCCAACAGTACATGCGCAACCACATTGATCTCGACGACCTCGAACGTCGCGCCCGTTTTCCGCAACCCTGATTGCAAGCCACTGCCGCGTTGATCCAAAACTAATAATTCAAGAGGACATTGCCATGCACACACTTCGCACAGCACTTATCGGCGGCCTGTTACTGGCCGCCAGCAGCTACACCTTCGCCGAAGACGCCAGTTGCGCCACGGTGAAACTCGGTGATCCGGGTTGGAGTGATATTGCCGTGACCAATGGCATCGCCAGCTTCCTGCTCGACGGTCTGGGCTACAAGGCGCAGCCGCAGACCCTGGCCGTGCCGATCATTTTCGCCGGGCTGCAGAAAGGTCAGGTGGATGTGTTCCTCGGTAACTGGATGCCGGCGCAGCAGAGCAACTACGACAAGTTCGTCAGCAGCGGTGAAGTCGAGCAACTGGTGGAAAACCTCAGCGGCACCGAGTACACCCTGGCCGTGCCTACCTACGCCTATGAGGCTGGGGTGAAAACCTTTGCTGACCTCGATCAGCATGCCGACAAGTTCAGCCGCAAGATCTATGGCATCGGTTCCGGCGCACCGGCCAACGAATCCATCCAGAAGATGATCGCCGCCGACGAATTCGGTCTCAAGGACTGGAGCCTGGTCGAATCCAGTGAACAGGCCATGTTGGTGCAGGTTGGCCGCGCAGTGAAGCGCGAGCAATTTGTGGTGTTCCTGGGCTGGACCCCGCACCCGATGAACGTGCAATACGACATGCGCTACCTCAAGGGCGGCGAGAAGTACTTCGGTGCCAGCGGCAGCGTCAACACCCTGGCCCGCAAAGGCTATGCCGCGCAGTGCCCGAATGTCGGCAAGCTGCTGAGCAACCTGAAATTCACCCAGGAAATGGAGAACGCCATCATGGATAAAGTGCTGAGCAAGCAAGCCAGCAACGATGAGGCAATCAAGGCGTGGCTCAAGGCCAACCCAGCGGTGGTTGCCGGCTGGCTCGAAGGTGTAACCAGCCGCGCTGGCGGTGATGGCCTGGCCGCAGTTAACGCCAAGCTTTGAACCGGCCGGCTTGATTCCCTAAAGTAGACGGGCCGCTGCTGTGCAGCGGCCTTGTCCATCGTCCGCACAAGAAGCCCACGCATGCCATTGCTCCGCCTTCAGTCCCTGTTGCCCTTTCTGCGCTGGCTGCCGCATTGCAGCAAACGCAGCCTCGGTAAAGACCTGCTGGTGGGGCTCAACGGCGCCATCCTGGCGCTGCCGCAATCCATCGCCTACGCCCTGATCGCCGGGCTGCCGCCGCAATACGGCTTGTACGCGGCCATCGTGCCGGTGCTGATCGCCTGCCTGTGGGGTTCCTCCAGTTTTCTGATCTGCGGCCCCACCGCCGCGATCTCCATCGTGTTGTTCAGCAGTGTCAGCCCGATGGCGACACCAGGCAGCGACCACTTTATTGCCCTGATTCTGCTGCTGACCCTGTTAGCTGGTGTATGCCAATGGCTGCTCGGCTTGCTGCGCTTCGGCGCGCTGGTGAATTTCGTCTCGCATTCGGTGGTACTCGGCTTCACCCTGGGCGCGGCACTGGTGATCGGCATCGGCCAGTTGCCCAACCTGCTCGGCCTGACGGTTACCAGCCAGGCCACCGCGCTCACAAGCCTGCTCAACCTCGGCGAGCACCTGGCCGAGAGTGACTGGCGCACCCTGGGCGTAGCAGTGTTCACCCTGAGCATCAGCCTGATAAGCAGGCGTTTGTGGCCACGTGCGCCAGCCTTGCTTATTGGGATTGTGGCCGCCAGCCTGCTGGTTATGGCCTGGCCTGAGCAGCTTGAGCACGTCGCACTGGTCAGCCGTTTCGAAGGTAGCCTGCCGCCCTTCGCCCTGCTGGATTTCAACCTCAGCCACATCCTGCAACTGCTGCCTGCGGCCGTGGCCTGCGGATTGCTCGGTCTGGTCACCAGCCTGTCGATTGCCCGCGCCCTGGCAGATAAATCCCAGCAACTGTTCGATGCCAATCAGGAAGTCCGCGCCCAGGGCCTGTCGAATATCCTTGGCCCCTGGTTTAGCGGTTCGCTGTCGGCCGGCTCCTTCACCCGCTCAGCGCTCAACCAGCAAGCCGGTGCCTGCTCGCCCATGGCCGGGGTGTTCTCTGCCCTGCTGGTGGCGTTGTTCGCCCTGTATGGCAGCCGCCTGTTTGCCTATGTGCCGATTCCCGCCATGGCGGCGAGCATTCTGCTGATCTGCTGGGGACTGTTCGACCTCACCGCCGTCAAGGCCCTGAGGCGCGTGAGCCACAGTGAGTTTCTGGTGATGCTGCTGACCGTGCTGGCGACCCTGGTGCTGGAGCTGCAAAGCGCCATCTACGCCGGCGTACTGGCCTCACTGATCGTCTACCTCAAGCGCACTTCACAGCCGCGCGTGCGCCAGTGGCAGGACGGCGAGCAGGAATGGCTGTGTATAGAAGGTTCGATCTTCTTCGGTGCCTGTCATTACCTGCAGCAACGCCTGCAACGCAGCGGTGCAGCGTGGGTAATGATCGACGCGCGGCATATCAACTTTATCGACTACGCCGGCGTCACCATGCTGCACCAGGAAGCACGCCGCCTGCACAGCCAGCAGCGGCATCTGGTGTTGCACCACGCACGGCCACAAGTGATCGACGAAATTCGCAAGCTGGAAGGCCCGGAGCGCTGCCCGGTGCAGTTCGCCTAATCGCCCGAAAAAGCCGCCAGACAGAGGTGTAAGGCCGTGCAGGTCGGAAGGGCTCCGACCTGCGCTTAGCTGACCTACAAAGGCTGCAGGTCAGAACATGGCATCAGCGTTGTGATGCCATGTCATGGCTGATGATGATTTCCACTCGGCGGTTCATCTGCCGACCTGAAGCCGACTCATTACCGGCAACTGGCATGCTCTCGCCCTTGCCCGAAGCACCCAGGCGGCTTGGGGAAACCCCCTGATAGGTCAGGTAATGCATCACCGAGTCGGCGCGACGTTGCGACAGGCTGAGGTTCATTTCTTCGCTGCCGACGTTATCGGTATGCCCTTCAATCAGTACTTGGCGCTCAGGATGCTGGCCGAGAAAAATCGCCAGCTTGCCGAGGTTATTGGCCGTACCTGCACGCAACTCCGAGCGCCCGGTAGCGAATAGCAGATCACCCAGGGTCATGACCAAACCACGTTCGGTTTGCTTGGCATTCAGCTCATCAATCTGTTGCTGCAACTGGCTGTTCTGCAGCTGCGCCTGATCGGCCTCGAGGGTGCGCGAATCCAGACGCGCGCCTTCACGCTGCTGGCTGAGGATTTTACGCTGATCCTCGTAGAAGCGTGTCTGCGCCAGCGCCGTGGCGATTTCCACTTTGCGGTCAGCCATCACCACCAGATGCTGGCCCAAGGCCTGCTCTGCGTCCTGATCCTTACGCGGCTGCTCGGCAACGATCACCGCATCTTCAGCAGCCTTGAGCGCGACAGGCGCGCGAGTATTCAGCTGTGGATCGGCTTGCAAGCGGGTGAGCTTGCCGCGCACATCGGCGGCGCCTTCCGGCATGCTCGGTTTAGCGGCGCAGCCGGCCAGCGCAAGGCTGATTGCGCTGACCAGCAGCAGGTGCTTCGCGTTATGAGCAAGGTTCATTGTTGAGCTCCCGTGTTGCGTTGCATTTCCTGTTTCAGGCTGTTGGTGCTTTTCTGCATTTCGTCATTGACTACCTTGGCTTTGGTCGCCTGTGACTTGGCCAGGGCCAGCTCGGCCTCTACCCGCGACTGGTCTGCCAGGCGCTCGGCGAGCAGCATCTCCTCACGCTGCACAGCCATATTGGCGGCGGTCAGTTTTTCCCGAGCGACACCCAGCTCCGGTGAGGCGTAATCGGCCACGCGGGCCTGTTCGGCATTGCTGATCGCCGACTCGGCAGCTTGCAACGCCTGGCTCGGCGGCAGCGGCGGTGAAGCGCAGGCGCTGAGCATCAGCAGCCCGGCGCAAAGGCCGGCAAAACGCAACGCAGCCATGCCATCAACGATGGATGAAGTCCTGTTCATAGGAATGTCCTCAAAAACAATTACGGATAAGCACGCCACAGCTTTCGCCGCACACGGGCCCAGGTGAGCTAAGCCACAGCGCTCGATCAGCGCGGCAGACAGCATTCTCGGTCGCCAGATCAATGGCCTATGGCATGGCGCTCTGCGCCAGGCTCATGGCAATCAGCAGACTGCTCACGGCAAGGACGGCATAGGCAATGGCAAACGCCAGCAAGAGCGGGCGGTAGTGGATTTTCATGGCGCATCTCCGACGATTAATGCACAGGCAACTGCAGGCTAAACGCCACTTTGAAACACGGCACTCACGCCACGGCTGCAGCTCGCCTGGAGCGACAATCGCAGCTCGGCGCAGTCCTGTCGGTACGCTGGCGCGCATAGACCGCACAATCGCGGGTATCGCGATACGCCCTGCGTACGCAGGCGCACAGACACGTCCATTTACGCGTCTTAAGCTTGCGTTCGGTCGTCGACGACGGCTCACGATCAGGAGCAGCAAGATGGACCTCTATCGCCACCACGTTTCAGGCTTCTTTACCCAACGCAGCACCGCTGAACAGGCACTGGCCCAGTTGATTCAGCGCGGCATGCACCACGAACAGCTGGAGATCGTTGCAGGCAACACCGATGCCCCACCCGCTCCTGCACCGCAGGGGAAAAGCAACAAGGTGCTCAAGGACATGCTGGTGGACATCGCTATTGGTACCGGTATTGGTATCGGCATTGGTGCCTTGATCGCGGTGGCGTTGATCGTCAGTGAAGTCAGCCTGTTCCACGCCAGCCCGATCCTTGCGCCCTTCTCCCTGATGGGCATGGGGGGCTTTATCGGCGGTTTTCTCGGCAGTGTGATCGGCGCCTCATCCGGCGCTGGCCAGCATCACGGACGCTTTGCCAAGCTGGTGAGCAAGGCGATAACCCACGGTGATGTGGTGCTGGTGGCACAGACCCACAACGAGCAGGAGACTCGCATGGCACGCGAGGTGATCAGGGCCACATCAGGCCTGGTCAAGGACATCAACATGGCCGCTGCACCCGAGCTGCAGCAGCAACGTTGAGCCCAGATCCTTACTGAGTCAGGGTCAGCAGAATATCGGCATACCAGGTGCAATTGAGCCCTAGGGCCTCGTCCACCTCTATATCCCGGCTACCCAGATCGAGCCGCGCCGAATGCACGCCCAGCAGCACCCATGGCAACTCATCTGTCTCGCTGTCCGGTATGCGCATTACCACTGGCGCACCACTGGTGCCGCGGTGTGTGCGGGCATCGGTCAGAAAGTACCCCTGGCCCTGAAAACGCAGGCCGAATGACGACGCCACCACGGCATGCCGCACCACCGCGATATGGTGCAGGGTGTCGTGAAAACCCAGTGGGAAACCCACCACCAGCAAGGACGTGCCAACCTCGACCGGGGTTTGCGGCTGCAGCAGATGCTCCGGAGTAAAGGCGTGATAGACCATGCTCTCTGGCAGCGCCGCGCGCTCGATCTCCAGCACCGCCACATCCACATCACCGGCGCCATCGCAGCCCTGCCGCCAGAGGCTCTGGCCATCGCGATAGAGCGGCATGGAGAAGCCGGTGGTCTGCGCCACATTGTGCAAATCGGTGTGCACTTCGATCTCGACACGATCGGGAAAATGCCGGCTCGGCTCATCAATCATCACGTGCCGACTGGTTACCAAGAACAGACGCTCATCGCGGGCGAAGTAAAAGCCGCTGGCGTTGGTCAGCAACTGTTCCCCGGCAAAGGTACAGACGCGTGCAGCCGTCAGCAGCACAGGTTCGATCATCGACATTGCGGCATATCCTTGAATTGACGGCAGGCATGCCAGAACAGGCCCATGAGGCTCTTAACAGAGCAATTGCCACGCCATTTCACCTACGGCGCGGCAATCAGGCTACCGGCGCAGCGCCATGGCGTCGGTACGCAAACCCGCATAAGCGCTGTAGCGCACCGACTGGCGACCTCAGCTTTGACAGGCTGGCATCAGCACAATTCCGCTCTGACCGCGCAACCGGCCCAGCGCGGTAACCTCAGGAGCACCACACATGAGCAGACCCCTTGCCGAAATCATCCAAAAGAACTGGCGCAAACTGGCCGGCCTCGCCCTGATTGTCTGGGACGAATTGACCCTGGATGAACTGATTAAATCCGAAGGCGATGCGCAGAAACTGACCAGCTTGGTGCAGCAGCGCTACGACATGCCCCGCGAGGACGCCAGCAAGCAGGTCATGAGTTTCTTTGAAAGGCACCGCACCAGCTGATAGCGCGCGAACGCTGGCAAGCAAGCGCCCGCCTCACTTCAAGCGATAGCGTGCCAGCTCAGCCGGCGTCAGCACGCGCATGCGCCGCGGCTCGGTGCTGTTGATCGCCTCAAGCAGCTCCGGTGAAATCTGCATTTCTCTGAAATAGGCGATTTGAGTGGCACGGCTCGGCCCAAAGGACGATGCCGAATGCACCGAATCACTGCCCGCATAATACGGCCGGTGAATGCCGACATGACCGCGCACATTTTTTCCATGCCCCGCTGCCAGCAGATACACACAGCTGCCCTGGCAAACTCCGGTAGACGGTACCAGAGCATCAAAGCCGGTCTCACGCAGCAAGCGCCCCATACGCATCGCCTCGGCTACGCTGCCGCCAATGCTGTCGAGCATGACAATCTTCTTCGTGTACTTGCCCGGATTGGCTTTGATGCCCTTGAGCAGCACCTCGTAATCGCCCGGCGCAATATCCTCAGAGACCTTGGCGATGAGAATCCGTCCAAGACTCTTATGCTGCCCGGCCTGCACCTCAACCTTGGCCAGCGCGAAGCCCGAACACAGCGCGGCCACGCAAATAATCACAGCCTGAAACACAGTACGACTCATAAACCCGGTAAATCCTTAAGCGATGAGGTCAACGGATGGGCGAAGATACCTGTTGCCGAGCAATCGCGCATAATTTGCAGCATTGGGAGCATGCCTCGACAACCCCGGCCTGCCCTACCCAACCTGTAAGCAACGCCGCTACCACCTGCTCAAGTGAGAATTACCGTGGCCCCGATGTTCAAAATCCAGCACCGCACTCCTGAAATCTACCGTCAGCAAACCCGCCGCAGCACCCTGACGATCGCGGCGATCTTCGTCGCCCTGGCCATGCTGCTGTCGAGCAGCGCTGTGCTGCTATTCGGCACCCCAGGCGGCGACAACTTCCGCTGGAACCTTGGTGGGGTTATCGCCGCATTAGCGTTGACCGTGGTCCTGGTGCGCGTAGTGTTGTGGCCACAGCCCTTTATGGCCGCTGCCGTATACGGCTGGCGCCTGAAACGCAGCCTGATGCGCGTGACCAACCTGATGCACCACGTCAAAGCCGGCGTCGCCGCCCGCGATCCAGCCGCCATGCAGCTACTGCGCTTCTACCACCTGGGCCTGACCCAAATGCACCAGTTGGATGGCAACTCCAGCGCCCTGAGTGAAGCGGTGGCGGAAATCAACCAACACCAGGAACGTATGGAAGAACTGGGTATGGATATTGACCAACTGCAACTCAAGGCGGGCTGGCTTGAAGCTGTGAAAAAGATCCAGCCCTTGCCCCGCTAACCTGCAAGTAAACGCTGGCCGATGGGATACAGAATAAAAAAGGACTGACATGGAGCATTTTTAGGACAGTTTTACCCTAAACCTGCGCCCCACAAAAAAGCCCGCTGGAATCTATCAAGACTTCAGCGGGCTTTGCGTACTTCAATATGGCGGGAAGATAGGGATTTGAACCCTAGGTACCATCGCTGATACAACGGATTTCGAATCCGTCCCGTTCGGCCACTCCGGCATCTTCCCGTGGCGGCGCGCATGATAACAGCTGAAGTACGTTTGGCGAACCCCAGTTTTGAATTTTTTCACATACTTTCAGATGCTTGCGATCAAAGGCGGTTCACCGCTGCAAAATCTGGCTAGTGGGAAGCCAAACAGTCGCCCACAAAAAGGGGCGCCGCAGCGCCCCTCTCTGTCGCGCTTGCGCGCGTAGTGCTGCGGTTTATACGGTGAGGCGCGTCAGGGCTTCGCGGTATTTGTCGGCGGTTTTCTGCGCGACGTCGGCGGGTACTGCTGGGGCTGGCGGCTCTTTATTCCAGCCGGTGGATTCCAACCAGTCACGCACAAACTGTTTGTCGAAGCTTGGCGGGCTTGTGCCTTCTGCATAGCTGTCTGCTGGCCAGAAGCGGCTGGAGTCCGGGGTCAGAGCTTCGTCCATCAGGGTCAGGGTGCCGTCTTCGTCCAGGCCGAATTCGAACTTGGTGTCGGCGATGATGATGCCGCGCGTGGCGGCATATTCAACCGCTGCGCTGTACAGGGCAATCGAGGTATCGCGCACTTTGGCGGCCAGCTCGGCGCCGATGATCGCTTCGCACTGTTCGAAACTGATGTTCTCGTCGTGGTCACCTACGGCGGCCTTGGTCGAGGGGGTGAAGATCGGTTGAGGCAGTTTGGCCGCTTCTTTGAGGCCTGCTGGTAGTTGAATACCGCAGACGGTGCCGCTCTTCTGGTATTCCTTCCAACCGGAGCCAACGATATAGCCGCGCACGATGGCTTCCACCGCGACTGGCTTGAGGCGCTTTGCGACCACTGCGCGGCCTTCCACAAGGTGTAATTCTGCCGCTGGTACGATGTCTTCGACCTTGTCGCCGGTGAAGTGGTTGGGTACCAGATCCTTGAGCTTGTCGAACCAGAAGTTGGAGATGGCGGTGAGAATCTTGCCCTTTTCCGGGATCGGCTCGCTGAGGATCACGTCGAATGCCGAAAGGCGGTCGGTGGCGACCATCAGCATGCGTTTGTCGTCGATCTCGTATAGATCACGGACTTTGCCCGAATAGATTTTCTTCAGGCTCAGGGTGGTGGCTGTGCTCATGTCGGAATTTCCGCCTTTGGTAAACAAAACAGGCGAAACCCGCCGGGTTTCGCCTATTGGTAGTGCCGGTGTAGCAGTTGCCTGCTGTCAGCCAAGGTTTTCCTGGATCAGGTCCAGCACCTTGCGCGCTACGTCGGCGGGGGCAATGGTGTTGAGGTCTTTTTCCACGGTGACCTGCACGCTGTCGCCAACGGCGGTCAGGCGTACCTGATAGCGCTCGGCGCGGGCATCGATCTCTTCCTTGCTCGGCGCGCTGCCAAATACGCTTCCGAAGAAGCCAGGCTTGTCGTCCGGCTTCTGCGCACGCTCGGCGAGATTGATGTAGTACACGCCCAGGCTGCGATTGATGTCGTCGATGCGCACATCAGCCATTTCCAGGGAGCGACCGACACCGGACCAGGCGCGGTCGAAATCAGCACCCAGGCTCAGCACTGGGTTGCCGTTGCCGTCTTCGGACAGGCTTACGCGATTCGGGGCGTCGTAATCACGAGCAGCCAGCAGGGAGACCGAACCGCCCTGCTCGGCGCTGCGCGCCAGGGTCACAAGCATTTCATCGAGCAGCGCAGCATCCAGGCTGGGGTTGCTGCTGCGGTTGGTGAAGGCGACATCGGCCGTGCTACCGGCTGGACGCTCGGCGCTGACCACGAAGATTTCACTGGTATTACGCTGCACACCTGGCTCGATACGCACCCGCACGCGGGTTTCGGCCTCGGGATTCACCCCAGAGACGCGGCTGCTCAGACGACGGGCCATGGATTCAGACAGGGCATCAAAACGCTGCCAGGAGGTGCTGAATTCGCCCGTTTGCGGACGCTCTTCAGCAATCTGAAAACCGTTGTCAGCGAAGAACTGACGTGCCACTGGCCAAACTTCAGCCGGTACACGCTGCGCCACAACCCAGCGCGACTCGCCGCTCTTCTGCAGGCTGAACTCGCTGGCATCACCTGCCACAGCCAGAGCCTGCGGGCGCGGTACGATAAATTCGCCGGTATCGGTGGTGGTGGCTACCTGCTGCGGCACGGGCAACAGTGGGTCGATACGCTTGGCGTCGACGTTTGGCGGCATTTGCATCGTGGCCGTCTGACGGGCTTCGAGGTAATCGCTGCCACGGTCACGGAAATAGCCGTTTTCGCCATAGATCCAGCCGCAACCGCTGGTGCCAGCGATGATCAGGGCCAGGGCGGAGAGTCCGGTGAGTCGCTTCATGCGTAGTAATTCCTCAATTAAACCAATACGCCGGACTGGCGCAGGGCCTGACGCAGCGGTTCATGACAACGTGGACTGAGCCAGGTCAGTGGCAGACGGATACCGTCTGGCATCAAACCCATTTCATGCAGAGCCCATTTCACCGGAATCGGGTTGGATTCGATAAACAGCGCCTTGTGCAGCGGCATCAAGCGATCGTTGATAGCGCGGGCAATGGCGGCTTCACCGCGCATGGCTGCTGCGCACAGATCGCTCATCGCGCGCGGGGCGACGTTGGCGGTTACCGAGATATTGCCCTTGCCGCCCATCAGCATCAGCTCGACGGCGGTGGCGTCATCGCCGGAATAGACGAGGAAGTCCTTGCTCACGCGATCCAGCACTTCCTGGCCGCGCTGAAGGTCGCCGGTGGCTTCCTTGATACCGATGATGTTGTCGATCTTGGCCAGACGCTCAACGGTTTCCGGCAGCATGTCGCAAACCGTACGGCCCGGCACGTTGTAGAGAATCTGCGGGATGGCAACCGATTCGGCAATGTGGCGGAAGTGCAGGTACAGGCCTTCCTGAGTCGGCTTGTTGTAATACGGAGTTACCAGTAGGCAGGCGTCGGCGCCGACGTCTTTAGCAGCGCGGGTCAGTTCGACTGACTCTCGGGTGGAGTTGCCACCGGTACCGGCAATGACGGGAATACGTCCGGCTACCTGATCGACCACACGACGGATCACTTCTACGTGCTCACCCACGTCAAGCGTGGCGGACTCACCTGTGGTGCCGACCGCGACGATGGCGTTGGTGCCCTCTTGCAGGTGGAAATCCACCAGTTTGCTCAGGCCGTCCCAATCAAGACCACCTTGTGCATCCATGGGCGTAACCAGTGCCACCATACTGCCCGCAATCATGCAACCGCTCCTGCCGGAAAAAGAGAGCCGTAATGGTACTGGGGCCACCTGCCTTGCACAAGCGAAGTACCTCGGCAACGCGTATACAATCTTTATCAGGCAAACGCGGCACATTACTCATCGGCAAGCCCTGTCGGCATTCCCCTGAGCGGTGCTTTTCGCTACCCTTCCGGCTTTGATCGGCGCTGCGCCAGCAGCTCGACCGCTTATCGTTTAGGAAGGCTGCATGTCCACCCCCCCAGTTCGCGAACAATTCCTGCTTATCAGCGCTCTTGGCCCCAATGCCATGGAGCTGACCAATGTGCTCTGCCGCACCAGCCATGAGAACCGTTGCGCCGTGGTCAGCACCCGCCTCAGCCGGCATGGCGAATACAGCGCACTGGTGCTACAGGTGTCCGGTAGCTGGGATGCCCTGGCGCGCTTGGAGTCGAACCTGCCGGCGCTGGCGAAGAAACACAGCTTCTCGGTCAATGTCATTCGCAGCGCAGCCTCGGAAAGCCGCCCACAGGCGCTGCCTTATGTGGCGTATGTCAGCTCGGCCTACCGCCCGGACATCCTTAATGAGCTGTGCCAGTTCTTTCTCGACCATCACGTCGAGCTGGAAAACCTCACCTGCGACACCTACCAGGCCCCGCAGACCGGCGGTACCATGCTCAACGCCACCCTGACCGTGACCCTGCCAGCCGGTACGCAGATCAGCTGGTTGCGTGATCAGTTCCTCGACTTTGCCGATGCGTTGAACCTAGATGCACTCATTGAGCCTTGGCGTCCACAGAACCCATAGGAGCATTTTATGGCCGTAGCACTCGACACCCCGGTTGCAGATTTTCAGGCAGAGGCCACCAGCGGCCAGACCGTCAAACTGTCCGCACTCAAAGGCCAGCAAGTGGTGATCTACTTCTACCCGAAGGACAGCACCCCCGGCTGCACCACCGAGGGCCAGGGTTTTCGTGATCAATTCCCGGCGTTTCAGGCGGCCAACACGCTGATCTTCGGTGTATCGCGTGACAGCCTGAAATCCCACGAGAACTTCAAGTGCAAGCAGGAGTTCCCCTTCGAGCTAATCTCCGACAAAGATGAAACCGTCTGCCAGCTGTTCGACGTGATCAAATTGAAGAAGCTCTACGGCAAGGAATACCTGGGCGTCGACCGCAGCACCTTCCTGATCGATAAAGACGGCGTACTGCGCCAGGAATGGCGTGGCGTGAAAGTACCCGGGCATGTCGATGCGGTATTGGCCGCAGCCCAGGCGCTGAATAAAGCCTGAATCGCACGCGTGAAAAAGCCGGTCAATTGACCGGCTTTTTATTGCCAGCAGCTATTTCGCCGCCACCTGCTCACTGCGCGGCCAAGCATCGATCACGGCCTTGAACAACGTGGCCAGCGGGATGGCGAAGAACACGCCCCAGAACCCCCACATGCCGCCAAACAACAGCACCGCGCAGATAATCGCCACCGGGTGCAGGTTGACCGCTTCGGAAAACAGCAGCGGTACCAGAACGTTGCCATCCAGCGCCTGAATAATCCCGTAGACCACTATCAAGTAGATGAACTGGTCACCAAAGCCCCACTGGAACAACCCGATCAGCGCCACCGGCACTGTCACCACCACCGCACCGATATACGGCACCACCACCGACAAGCCCACCAACAATGCCAGCAACGCCGCATAGTTGAGGCCCAGGTAGGCAAACGCGATATAGGTGACTACGCCACAGATGATGATTTCGATCACCTTGCCGCGGATGTAGTTGGCGATCTGCTTGTTCATTTCCTCCGCCACCTGAGTGATCAACGCACGCTCACGCGGCAGATAACCGCGAAACCATGCACTGATCAGCTCGCGATCCTTGAGGAAGAAGAACACCAGAATCGGCACCAGCACCAGATAGATCATGATGGTGAGCAGCATCGGCAGACTGGACAGAGAGAACGACAGCGCCCACTGACCGAACTTGCCGGCCTCGCCGCGCATACTGTCAATCAGCTGCACGATCTGCGCGTCAGTAATCAAGTTTGGATAACGCTCGGGCAGCAGCATAAACACCGACTGCCACTCCGTAGCCATCCGCGGCAGCTCATTGAACAAGGTGCTCAGCTGCTGCCAGAGCAGTGGCATCAAGACCAGCAGAAACAGGCCCAGCATGCTTAGAAACAGGGTAAACACCAGCCACACCGCCACCACCTGCGGCAAACGCAGACGCTCAAAGGCATTCACCAGCCCCTGCATCAGAAACGCCAGCACCAGGCCCGTCAGCACCGGAGCCAGCATGCCGCCCAGATTCAGGATCGCGGCAAAGCCAAGCACCAGCAATACCGCAAGCACCACCGCTTGCTCATCGGAAAAATAGCGATGCAGCCAATCCTGAAACACCTTGAACATCGTCACTCCTCACCCGGAAAACACCGTGTTTATGCCGCCTTACAAGCAGCGTTTCCGCCTCAGGCCTTATGCCTTGCGCAGCCAATAGCGGTAAACGCCATTGTCGACCTCTTCACGCAGCAGACTATGCCCGGCCAGGCTGGCGAAGGCACGAAAATCCCGCTGTGAGCCTGCGTCCGTGGCCTCAACCTTGAGCACCGCGCCACTGGCCAGGCGATTGAGCTCCAACTTGGCTTTAAGTAAAGGTAGCGGGCAGTTCAGCCCGCAAGCGTCCAGTTGCGCGTCGAAGTCTTCAGCGCGCCATTGCATATCAGTCATTAAGCTACTCCAGGAAGGCCGCAAGGATACCCAAGGCCGCACAACCCTGGCCAGCACAGCCGCCAGCCAGCTACAGTAGCGCCTTTGTTCGACACGAGCTTTGTGCATGAGCCTTCTGCGCCCTACCCTGTTGACGCTGGCCTGCCTGCTGGCAGCCCCCGCCACGGCCAGTGACCTGCCCTCCCTTGGCGATGCCAGTTCCGCCATCGTTTCCCCACAGCAAGAGCACCAACTGGGCCGCGCCTGGCTGAGCCTGGTTCGCGGCCAGGTCAGCCAGCTCGACGACCCACAGCTCAAGGACTTCGTCGAAACCAGCGTGTACCGCCTGAGCGAAACCAGTCAGCTGCAGGATCGGCGCCTGGAGTTCGTTCTGCTCAACAGCCCGCAGATCAACGCCTTTGCCGCTCCTGGCGGGATTGTCGGGGTCAACGGCGGCCTGTTTCTGTATGCGCAGACCGAAGCCGAGTACGCCTCAGTCATGGCTCACGAACTGGCGCACTTGTCACAACGCCACTTCGCTCGAGGGCTAGAAGCGCAGCAGCGCATGCAGATTCCGGTCATGGCCGGCCTGCTCGCAGGCATCGTCGCGGCGGCGGCTGGCGCTGGCGATCTGGGTATTGCAGCCATCGCGTCGACCCAGGCAGCAGCGATGCAAGAGCAACGGCGCTTCTCTCGACAGAACGAGCAGGAGGCCGACCGTATTGGTCTGGTCAACCTGGAAAAAGCCGGCTTCGACCCACGCGCCATGCCGAGCATGTTCGAACGCCTGATGCGCCAGTACCGCTACGACCGCAAGCCTCCGGAATTCCTCCTCACTCACCCCGTGTCGGAATCGCGTATCGCCGATACCCGCAACCGCGCCGAGCAATACAAAGCTGCGGGGATCACCGACAGCGTGCGTTACCAGCTGATGCGCGCCCGCGTGCAGCTGACCTATGAAGAGACCCCCGGCGTCGCCGCCAAACGCTTTCGCAATATGCTTGACGAAAACCCACAACTGGAAGCCGCCCGCTACGGGCTGGCGATTGCTCAGATAAAAAGCGGCCAGCACAAGCAGGCCCGCGAGTCCCTGCAACCGCTACTGGCGAATTCACCCAACGATGTGTCCTACAACCTCGCCCAGATTGAACTGGATATGGCCGCCAACCGCCTGAGCGAGGCGCAAAGCCGGACCACCCGACTACTGACCCTCTACCCGAACAACTACCCGGTCAATCAGGCACATATCGACCTGCTGATGAAGCAGGGCCGCATTCAGGAAGCCGAGCGCGCCCTCGACGACATGCTGAAGAGTCGCAGCAAGGACCCAGACGTCTGGTATCAGGTGGCCGAAGTACGCGGCCTGAGCGGCAATACCATCGGCCTGCATCAAGCTCGTGGCGAATTCTTCGCCCTGGTCGGCGACTACAACCAGGCCCTGGAACAGCTCGATTTTGCCAAGCGCCGCGCCAGCAACAACTTCCAACTCGCCTCACGCATCGACGCCAGGCAGCGCGAGCTGATGGAAGAACAGCGCATCATCGAGCAGATGCTTCGCTAGCACTGCGCGCCCAAGAAACGAAAAAGCCAGGCAAATGCCTGGCTTTTTTATACAGCTCGCTTAAGCGTTGCCGCTCAACTTGAGCCGCGCAGCCTGAGTAAAATCGAGCATACGCTTGAGCGGTTTGATCGCTTTAGGGATCAATGCCGGGTCGACAAATATCTCATTGCTGCCCTCACGCAGGCATTCCAGAGTGCGCTGCAGGGTATTCATTGCCATCCACGGGCAATGCGCGCAGCTACGGCAAGCAGCGCCGTTGCCGGCGGTCGGGGCGGCGACAAATTCCTTATCCGGACACAGCTGCTGCATCTTGTAAAAGATGCCGGCGTCGGTGGCGACGATAAAGGTCTTATTCGGCAGGCGCTGCGCCGCGGCGATCAGTTGGCTGGTAGAGCCTACTGCATCAGCCAGATCGATGACTGCCGTCGGTGACTCCGGGTGAACCAGCACGGCGGCATCCGGATACAACGCCTTCATATCTGCCAGCTGCTTGGCCTTGAACTCTTCATGAACGATGCAGGCGCCGTCCCACAGCAGCATGTCGGCGCCTGTCTTGTTCTGAATATAACGGCCCAGATGCTGATCCGGTGCCCAGATGATGCTTTCACCGTTGTCCATTAGGTGCTCAACGATCTCCACCGCACAACTGGAGGTCACCACCCAATCAGCCCGCGCCTTCACCGCCGCCGAGGTATTGGCATACACCACCACCGTGCGTTGTGGGTGCTGATCGCAGAACGCCGAAAACTCTTCCACCGGACAACCCAGATCAAGCGAGCAGGTCGCTTCAAGCGTCGGCATCAATACGCGCTTTTCCGGATTGAGGATTTTTGCCGTTTCGCCCATGAATTTAACGCCGGCCACCAGCACGGTCTGCGCCGGGTGCTGATTGCCGAAGCGGGCCATTTCCAGCGAGTCGGAAACGCAGCCGCCAGTTTCTTCGGCCAGCGCCTGCAACACCGGATCGCAGTAATAGTGCGCCACCAGCACGGCGTTCTGCTTTTTCAGCTCGGCAGCAATCTCGGCTCGGTAGAAAGCCTCTTGCTCAGGCGTGAGCGGCTTGGGCTGCTTGGCATCGAGATGGGCTTGTACCAGCAGGCGTTCGGAAATCTGGGTCATGTCATCAGGCTCTGAATATGCTTTCAGTCCAGCGAGTATACCCGCCTGGATGGTGCCGGAGCAGGCAGCTTGCACCCACGCAAAGACGGCAAAAGTTACAGGTACAAAAAAGCCCGAAAATTCCTTTAACAGAACTTTCAGGCTTCTTGACCTTCCGAGGAAGGAAATATGGTGGGTCGTGTGGGATTCGAACCTACGACCAATTGGTTAAAAGCCAACTGCTCTACCAACTGAGCTAACGACCCGACGCGAGGCGCATGATACTGATTTAATTCAGAAATTCAACACTTCGAGAAAAAAATTTAGAAATAACGAGTGGGATCTACCAACCCAGCGGTAGCAAAGCCCGCCGCACGCAGGCGGCAGCTGTCGCATTTTCCGCAGGCGCGACCCTGATCATCAGCTTGATAACAGGAAACGGTCAGCGCGTAGTCGACGCCATGTTGAACCCCAGCCTGGACGATCTCGGCCTTACTCATGGCCTGCAGCGGCGCCTTAATACGGAAGCCCTGCCCTTCTACACCGGCCTTGGTGGCCAGATTGGCCATGCGCTCGAAAGCCTCAACAAACTCCGGACGGCAATCGGGGTAACCGGAATAATCCACCGCGTTCACACCGATAAAAATATCCCGAGCGCCCAACACCTCGGCCCAACCCAGCGCAAGCGACAGGAAAACCGTATTGCGCGCTGGCACGTAGGTCACCGGGATGCCCTCGGTCGGGCTTTCCGGCACCTCGATGCTGGAGTCAGTGAGCGCCGAGCCCCCCATACCATTCAGGTTCAGGCCAATTACCTTGTGCTCGACCACACCCAATTGCCGCGCTACCTGCTCGGCCGCCTGCAACTCGGAGCGATGCCGCTGACCGTAATCGAAACTCATGGTGTAGCAGCTGTAGCCCTCGGCCTTGGCCAGAGCGACCACGGTGGCCGAATCCAGGCCGCCAGACAGAAGAATTACCGCTTTCTTATCACTCATATCAATGTCCTGGCTCATCATTCCAGAGAATTTTGTGCAGCTGCATTTGCAGGCGTACGGGCAAGTTGTCGGCAATGATCCACTCAGCCAACGAACGTGCATCCAGCTCATGGTGACTGGGCGACATCAGCACTTCGCTAACGCGCTGATCCAGGCGGTACTGGATCAACTTGCTCACCGCCCAGTCATAGTCCTCACGGGAGCAGATCACGAACTTGACCTGATCATTCGGCGTCAGCAGGTCAATATTCTCATAGCGGTTACGCGCCACTTCGGCTGAGCCTGGGGTTTTCAGGTCGAGGACTTTGCTTACCCGCGGGTCGACAGCGGAAACATCCAAGGCGCCGCTGGTTTCCAGCGACACTTCATAGCCGGCATCACACAGGCGCTTGAGCAAAGGAATGCAATTGGGCTGGGCCAACGGCTCACCACCGGTCACACAGATATAGCGAGGCTTGTAGCCGGCGACCTGCTCGAAAATGGCGTCCAGCGACATGATCTCGCCGCCACTGAAGGCATAGGCAGTGTCGCAGTATTGGCAACGCAAAGGACAGCCGGTCAGGCGAACGAACACAGTCGGCAAGCCGGCGGTGCGCGTCTCGCCCTGCAGCGAGTAGAAAATCTCGGTAATGCGCAGGGTATCTTGCATATCAGCCACGGGCGTGACAGCTAAACAGGCTGTCCGCCTCCGTTGCGGGAAAAGGGGCGCGGATTGTATACGAAATAGATTCCGGGTGAAATTTTTAACGTCACACGGCTACAACCCGAAGGCTGGGTGCAAAGAATGGTTGACCATAAGAAACGGTAGGGAGCTGTTTTTAACGTCGCGCAGCACAGCCCGGAGGATGGGCACCAAGGGTGGCTGACCATAAAACTCATCGCGCCGCATGACGATGCATCGGCGGACTCAGTGAATATTCACCAATAAAAAACCCGCGCCAGGCGCGGGTTCTTGATCAAGCATTCAGTTCTTAAGGCAAACGCTGCAAATCACGCTGCGCCAGCTGAGCTGCCGAGCTGCCCGGGTACTGCGCAATTACTTGCTGCAAAATGCCCTTGGCTTTGTCACTGTTGCCCAGACGCTGCTCGACATCAGCCAGTTTGAACAGCGAATCCGGCACTTTGGCGTGGCTCGGGTAAGTCTGACTGACCCGCGCAAAGGCCTGACCAGCGCCCTGCAAATCACCCTTAGCCAGGTTTACCTCGCCCAGCCAATACTGCGCGTTGCCGGCGTACTGACTGTTCGGGTATTTGCGCAGGAAAGCGGCAAAAGCCTGACTGGCCTTGTCAAAGTCCTTGACCTTGATCAGGTCAAAGGCAGCTTCGTAAAACAGCTTTTCCTTTGCCGGATCGGCCGGTTCATTACTGGCTGGCGCTTGCGCCTGCCCTGCCGCTGGCGGAGTAGGTGTACCACTGGCATTGATTACGCCAGCAGCTGAAGAATTCTGGCCGATTGCAGCACCTGCTGCACCACCACTTACACGCCGATCAAGATCCTGATAACGCTCCAGGCTCTCTTGTTTCAGACGCTGAATTTCATTCTGTTGTTCTTCCAGCGTACCGCGCAGCTGCGCGATCTCTTCCTGCATCTGCTGCAACTGGTTGAACAGCATGCCCTGCGCCGTGACAGGGGCCGCAGCCCCTGTCGCGACGGAGGTGCCGGACGTACCGTAACCAGCAGGCGGGTAACTGCTGCCGTAACCGGCATTGTTATCCACCACGGGAACCTCAGCCCATGCCGCAAGCGGCAGGCTGAGCGCCAAAACGGTTAAAGCACGGCGGCACGTACGCATATCGAATTACTTACGCAGTTCGACGCGACGGTTTTGAGCCCAGGAGGACTCGTCGTTGCCAGTGGCGATTGCGCGCTCTTCACCGTAGGAAACCAGTTCCAGTTGAGCTGGCGAAACGCCCTGCAGTACCAGGTAACGCTGCACAGCCTTGGCGCGACGCTCGCCCAGAGCCATGTTGTATTCACGAGTACCGCGCTCGTCAGCGTGGCCTTCCAGAACTACGCGAGCGCCATTGCCTTGCAGGTCTTTGGCGTGCACGTCCAGAGCGCGCATGGCCTCTGGCTTCAGGTCGGAGCTGTCGTATTCGAAGTAGAAAGTGGTGATAGCGCGCAGAGCAGCTTCTTCGCTCAGGCTGCCATCAACAGCGCCAGTGTTGGCACCGTAACCAGCGTTAGGATCGGTAGCGCCTTCGCCAGCAGCGTCGCCGCCTTTCGAGGAGCAACCAACTGCAACGGCCAGAGCCAGGCTCAGCGCGGCGAACTTACCAAATTTCAGCATTTCCATCATGTAACTCCTAATGAACCCCAGTGTGTTAAGCAGTATTTCAAACAACAACGGTGTAGCGCCGCATCAGTTCAGGTAAGGGGACCAAGAAGGCTCTCGAACTTCGCCTTGAGCGGTAGGAAGAGGGAGCCTCACGCGTCCATTGGTGGACGCTAATACCAAGACTCCCCGACCCTGCTGGCGGGTGGCGTAGATTACCATGGTGCCGTTAGGCGCAACAGTAGGCGACTCATCCAGACTGGTGTCTGAAAGTATCCGCAAATTGCCGCGCTGCAGGTCTTGCGCCGCCACTTTGAACACGGTGTAACCATCCTGGCGGTGGATCATGACCAGGGTCTTTTCATCAGCGGAAAGTTTCGGGTTGGCGTTGTAGTTACCGATAAAGGTCACACGCTCTGCCGAACCACCATTGATGTTGGTTTTATAAATCTGCGGCTTACCGGAACGATCCGAGGTGAAGTAAAGGGTCTGACCGTCCTTACCCCAGAATGGTTCGGTATCAATCGATGGCTGATTGGTCACACGGCGCAGCTGGCGAGTGCCCATGTCCATCACGTAGATTTCCGGGTTGCCGTCACGCGACAGCACAAACGCCAAGCGGTTACCGTCCGGCGACCAGGCTGGCGCGCCATTCAGGCCTTCAAAATTGGTGATCTGCTCGCGGCGACCGGTATCGATGTGCTGCACGAAAATACGCGGACGCTTCTGCTCGAACGAGACGTAAGCGATACGACGACCATCCGGAGCGAACGATGGCGAGAGGATCGGCTCACGCGACTGAAGCAGAGTTACTGCACGTGCGCCGTCATAGTCGGAGCGCTGCAGGGTGTAGCGAGTGTTGTTGACCGCAAAACGCTCGGCAGTCACATACAACATGCGCGTCGAGAACGCGCCTTTGACACCAGTGAGCTTCTCGAAGGACTGATCGGCGATATGGTGCGCCATGTCACGCAACTGGTCGACACCGCCACCCACGCTGCCGGTCATGACCTGCTGCTGAGTAGTAACGTTGAATAAGGCGAACTGGATCTGCAGACGACCGGCGTTCGGCACAATGTTGCCGACCAGAACATACTGTGCGCCCAGAGCTTGCCAATCGCGGTAGATCACTTCAGTGGCCTGAGTCGGCAGGCTGATCATGTTCTGCCGAGGGATAGGCTCGAATACACCGGAGTTACGCAGGTCATTGCCGATGATTTCAGCCATATCCTCAGGCAACACGGTGCCGCCTTGCCAGCCAAAAGGCACCACAGCGATGGGCGTGGCACGGTCGGTGCCACTGCTGATCACCAGTGGATCAGCGGCCTGAACGGTGCCGACCAGCATGGTCAGACCGAGCAGAACAATACGCATCAGGGTATTCACAGACCTAAATCCTCCGGTTTGAAGACAGCGCGACGCTGCCGGTAAAGGCGATCAAAAGTGGCGCGGTCCAGCTGCTGCATTTCGGCAATGCGACCGACGTTGCGTACCGCTTGCACGGCCGAGTTATCAAATGGCGAGTCACCACTGGAACGCGTCACGCTGGCATTGGTAATGGTGCCATCGGGCAGCATTTCGATCAGTACTTCTACGCTCATGCCATTACGCGCCGATGGCGGGCGGCGCCATTGCTGGCTGACCAGCATAACAATCAGATCATCCAGACTGCCGGCAACTTCATCGCCAACGGTATCGGCAATTGCCTGCTGGCGACCGACATCTTCAGACAGCAACTCGGCCAGTGCGGCAGCTTTTTTGTCTTCTACCGCTTTACGTTGGGCCGCTTCTGCCGCTTTCTTCTTGGCGTCATCAGCCTTTTTCTTCTTTGCAGCCTCTGCAGCAGCTTTCTTCTTCGCCTCTTCAGCAGCTTTTTTCTTGGCATCTTCGGCAGCTTTTTTCTTAGCTGCCTCATCCGCCGCTTTCTTCTTGGCGACATCGGCGAGCTTCTTCTGCTCGGCGGCCTTTTTATCGGCGTCAGCCTTTTTCGCGGCTTCTGCTTTCTGAGCCTCTTGCGCTTTCTTTTGTTCCGCTGCCTTGGCCGCTACTTTTTCCTGCTCAGCTTTTTTCTGCTCAAGCTGTTCGGTTTCATACACCGGGGCAGTGGTCTTCTTGGTTTCGCCCGCGATCTTCTGATTGGTCTGAGTAGTGGCCTGACTCTGCGACTGCAGCTTGTACAGGGTCGCCTGCACCACCGGTTTGGCCGGCGGCAGGTCCGGGGCAAAGGCAAAGCTGACGAACAACATGGCAAACATGATGACGTGCAGCCCCACAGCCCATACGACCGGCCAGAACAGACTTTCCGAGGGCGAACGCTCGCGCTGGTCGTGCATCAGGGGGCCTCGGTAATCAGCCCGACGTTACCCACGTCAGCCTGCTGCAAGCCACCCATGGCCGCCATGATGGTGCCGTAATCAACAGTCTTGTCGCCGCGCACAAACACCTGCACCTGCTTACCGGTTGCGCGGCTCTGGCTGATGATCGCAGTCACCGCACGGGTCATTTCTTCCAGGGTCAGCGCTTGGTCCTGCACGGTATCGACATCAACCTCGGTGCCCATATTCCAGAAATAGGTCTTGTCGGCCTTGATGGAAATAGTCAACACCTGAGCGTTATTGTCCTGCGGCAAGACCTCACTGCTGACTTGCGGCAGATCGACCTTGACCCCTTGATTGAGCATCGGCGCGGTCACCATAAAGATCACCAGCAGTACCAACATCACATCGATGTAAGGCACCACGTTCATCTCGGCGACGGGCTTGCGTCTGTTGCGAATTCTGGCCATGGCTTAAAACCTTTCGTAAAGAGTGCCTAAGGCTTAGTCGTCGCTGGTGTGGACTTTGCGGTGCAGAATCGCCTGGAACTCATCGGCGAAGGTGTAGTAACGACCGATCAGCATTTCGCCACGGGCAGCAAAACGGTTGTAGGCGATAACCGCAGGAATCGCGGCGAACAGACCGATGGCAGTGGCGATCAGCGCCTCGGCAATACCCGGCGCCACAGTGGCCAGGGTTGCTTGCTGCACCTGAGCCAGGCCACGGAAGGAGTTCATGATGCCCCACACGGTACCGAACAGACCGATATACGGACTGGTCGAGCCAACGGTGGCAAGGAACGGCAGGCTCTGCTCAAGCTTCTCTTCTTCACGCGAGATGGCCACACGCATGGCACGCGCCACGGCGTCCATCACCGCATCCGGATCCACACCGGCCTGCTGACGCAGACGCGAGAATTCTTTGAAACCAGCGCGGAAGATCTGCTCCAGACCAGAATCCGGGTCTGGGTTGCTGCCCGCCTGGCGGTACAGCTTGGACAGATCAATGCCCGACCAGAAGCGCTCCTCGAAATTATCCAGAGCACGCTTGGCCGCACGCAGCAATGCGGTGCGCTGAAAAATCATGACCCACGAAGTGACCGAAGCGGCCACCAACGTCAGCATTACCAGTTGCACCACCAGACTGGCGTTGCTGATCAGACTCCACATCGACATGTGGTCAACGGCGTTGGCTTCCACGCTTACTCTCCTGCTCTAGATGTACCCGCGCCGCCCTGCCCGGCAAAGGCCGTGTGCAGAGTTTGGGGAATGGCCCGGGGTTTCAAATTGTCGGCGCGCACACAGGCCACCATAAACTGCCCTTCACACAGCAGCACATCATCCGTTACCCGCCGGACCTGTTGACGAAAACGCAGGCTGGCACGGTTTAATTCAATGACTTCAGCGCTTACCAGCAACTCGTCGTCGAGCTTGGCTGGCGCGTGGTAGCGCGCTTCAGCCGAATGCACAACGAACAACAGGCCCTCCTCGGCCAACGTCGACTGGAGAAAGCCCAGATCACGTAGGCGCTCGGTACGAGCCCGTTCCATAAATTTGAGGTAATTGACGTAGTAGACGATGCCGCCTGCATCGGTGTCTTCGAAATAAACCCGACAACGATGGGTGAACGGCGTAACTCCGTTTTGCGCGCGCATACTCTAGTGCCAGCTCCCGATCTTGCCAATCGTCTTCGACAAGTATTTTTTCTTAGTCATCATCACGCCCAAACAAGTCCGCCGTGGGCAGTTCGCCCATGCGTTTGGGCACATTCAGGCCAAAGTGCAAATAGGCATGCCGGGTGACGACTCGGCCGCGTGGGGTGCGCATGATATAGCCCTGCTGAATCAGATAGGGTTCGAGCACGTCTTCGATGGTGTGGCGCTCTTCACTGATGGCAGCAGCCAGATTATCGATACCCACCGGACCACCATCGAATTTCTCGATCATGGTCAGCAGTAGACGTCGGTCCTGGTGATCGAAGCCACGCTCATCAACATCCAGCAGATTCAACGCCAGGTCGGCAATCGGCCGGGTAATGTCGCCCTGCCCGCGCACTTCGGCAAAATCACGCACGCGGCGCAGCAGGCGATTGGCAATCCGCGGCGTACCGCGCGCGCGACGGGCAATCTCGAAGGCGCCATGGGGCTCGATCGACAAGCCAAGAATCCCTGCCGAGCGCATGACGATGGTCGCCAGGTCTTCGGTGTTGTAGAACTCCAGGCGCTGGACAATACCAAAACGGTCACGCAGTGGATTGGTCAGCATGCCTGCCCGCGTGGTCGCACCGACCAGGGTAAACGGCGGTAGATCGAGCTTGATCGAACGTGCGGCAGGACCTTCACCGATCATGATGTCGAGCTGGAAATCCTCCATCGCCGGATACAGCACTTCCTCGACAATCGGTGACAGGCGATGAATCTCATCGATAAACAGCACATCGCCCGGTTCAAGATTGGTCAGCAGCGCCGCCAGATCACCCGGCCGCTCCAGCACGGGACCCGAGGTGCTCTTGATCGAAACGTTCATTTCCTGGGCGATGATATTGGCCAGGGTGGTCTTGCCCAGGCCGGGCGGCCCAAAGATCAGGGTGTGATCGAGCGCTTCGCTGCGGCCACGGGCGGCCTGGATAAACAGCTCCATCTGCTCGCGCACGCTCGGTTGACCGATGTATTCGGCCAGTTTCAGCGGGCGAATGGCACGGTCAACCTGCTCGTCGCGGTCACGACTGGTGGCAGTAATCAGGCGATCAGCTTCTAGCACTTAGACCATTCCCTTCAGGGCTCGACGAATCATATCTTCACTGCTCAAACCGTCTTCCTTAATAGCTGAGACGGCGCGACTGGCTTCCTGGGGTTTGTAGCCGAGCGAAATAAGTGCACTGACAGCATCATTCTCCGCGCTTGTGACTGCGCTAGCACCGCGAGGTTCCACCACCAGAGTCGACATGCCTGGCACGGTTTCCCAGGCTTTGAAGCGATCCTTCAGCTCAACCAGCAGGCGCTCGGCGGTTTTCTTGCCGACCCCCGGGATTTTCACCAGCACCGAGGTATCTTGCGCCTGCACACAACGCACCAATTCATCGACCTCCAGCCCGGACATCAAGGCCAACGCCAGCTTCGGGCCAACGCCGTTAAGGCGGATCAACTCGCGAAACAGCTCGCGCTCGCGCTTTTCAAAAAAGCCATAGAGCAGGTGTGCATCCTCGCGCACCACCAGATGGGTGTGCAGGGTCAACGGCTCACCCACTGCGGGCAAACGGTACAGGGTGGTCATGGGCACTTCCAGCTCGTAACCCAAACCATTTATGTCCACAATCACATGGGGCGGCTGCTTTTCCGCCAGGGTGCCACGTAAACGTCCGATCACCGCTGCTTTCCTTAAAAATCACGTTACAAACGAAGGCGACCGGCGCGCCGCTTGGCACCGACCAGACCATGGGGAATCAGACTCTGCCGATGGTGGGCATGACACAGGGCAATCGCCAGGGCATCGGAGGCATCGATCTGCGGCTTCTGCACCAGTTTGAGCAAGTGCATGACCATCAGCTGCACCTGCTCCTTATCCGCCCCGCCGGTGCCGGCAATCGCCTGCTTGACCTGGGTGGCGGTGTATTCGGCAATATCCAGCCCCGCTTCGATACCCGCGACGATGGCCACGCCGCGCGCCTGACCAAGCTTAAGCGCGGAATCCGGGTTGCGCGCCATAAACACCTGCTCGATGCCCATGGTCACCGGCCCGTAGGTTTCAATCACCTCGCGCACGCCGCGAAACACCACTTGCAAACGCTCCGGCATCGAACCGTTGCCCGTACGAATACAGCCAGAGGCAACATATTCGCAGTTGCGCCCGGTATCACGCACCACGCCGTAACCGGTGATACGCGAGCCCGGGTCGATGCCAAGGATCAAGGTCATGCCTTCCGCCCACTCAAGGCACCAGCCACTTAGCCGGCACACTGTCTATTTATCCAGCTCGCGAGTATAGAGCTCGCCTGCACCCACGTCATCCAGGTACAGACTATAAAAAGTGACCGCACATCATTCATGTCGGATCAAGGCGATCTAAGACTCAGCAACTTGGCAAGCCAGCCATAAAAAAGCCGGAGCGCTCAGGCCAATGACCTGAATACCTCCGGCTCTGCTCTGCCCGCAAACAATCAGCCAAGCTGCTCCATGAGCTCGTCAGGAATCTCAGCGTTGTGATAAACCTCCTGCACATCATCAAGGTCTTCGAGCATGTCGATCAGCTTGATGACTTTCTGCGCAGTTTCCAGGTCGGTAATCGGTGCACTGATCGACGGGATCATGGCGATTTCCGCCTCAGCAGCCTTGAAACCAGCCGCACTGAGCGCCTCGTTGACCCCATGGAAATCAGCAAAGCTGGTGGACACCAGCGCCGAGCCGTCCTCGGCCATTTCCACGTCATCGGCACCGGCCTCCAGCGCAGCTTCCATCAAGGCATCTTCGCTCACACCTGCAGCAAAGCTGATCTGCCCTTTGCGGTCGAACATATAGGCCACCGAACCGTCAGTACCCAGGTTGCCGCCGCACTTGCTGAACGCATGCCGCACTTCAGCGGCCGTGCGATTGCGGTTGTCGGTCATGGCCTCAACGATGATTGCCACACCGCCCGGCGCGTAGCCTTCGTAGCTCAGCTCGGCAACGTTGTCGGCTTCGTTATTACCAGCACCGCGGGCAATGGCGCGGTCGATTACATCGCGCGACATGTTGTTGGTCAGCGCCTTGTCCACCGCCAGGCGCAGACGCGGGTTGTCCGCCGGGATCGGACCGCCATGTTTGGAAGCGACCGTAAGCTCACGAATCAGCTTGGTAAAGATCTTGCCGCGCTTGGCGTCCTGACGCCCTTTGCGATGCTTGATGTTGGCCCACTTGGAATGACCAGCCATAACTCACTCCGGTTGTTTCACATTCAATTTCGAGGCATGAGAGTTCGAGTCTCTCAGGCCGCTATAAAGAAGAAGCCTGGTAAACCAGGCTTCTTGTGACGCTTTATTCCGCTTTCGGCTGCTCGCGCAGGCGAATGTGCAGTTCACGCAGCGACTTGTTATCCACCTCACCCGGCGCCTGAGTCATCACGCAGGCCGCGCTCTGGGTTTTCGGGAAGGCAATCACTTCGCGGATCGACTGCGCACCGGTCATCAGCATCACCAGGCGATCCAGACCGAAGGCCAGACCACCATGGGGCGGTGCGCCGAACTTCAGGGCATCAAGGAGGAAGCCGAACTTCTCCTGCTGCTCGTCTTCGCTGATGCCCAGTACACGGAACACAGTCTGTTGCATGGCCTTGTCGTGGATACGAATCGAACCGCCACCCAGCTCGGTGCCGTTCAGAACCATGTCGTAAGCACGCGACAGCGCGGCCGCCGGGTTGGCTTCCAGCTCAGCCGGGGTGCACTTCGGCGCGGTGAACGGGTGGTGCATGGCGGTCAGGCTGCCGTCATCGTTCTCTTCGAACATCGGGAAGTCGACAACCCACAGCGGCGCCCACTCGCAAGTCAGCAAATTGAGGTCGTGGCCCAGCTTGATGCGTAGAGCGCCCAAGGCCTCGCTGACGATCTTGGCTTTATCCGCACCGAAGAACACGATGTCGCCATCAACAGCGCCGACGCGATCAAGGATCACATTGATATTGTCCAGCGGGATGTTCTTGACGATCGGCGACTGCAGGCCCTCGACGCCATTGGCGCGCTCGTTGACCTTGATGTAGGCCAGACCTTTGGCACCGTAAATACCGACGAATTTGGTGTATTCGTCGATCTTGCTGCGCGGCATGCTCGCCCCGCCCGGTACGCGCAGCGCGGTCACGCGGCATTTCGGGTCGTTGGCTGGGCCGGCGAAGACTTTGAAATCAACATCTTTGAGCTGATCCGCCACGTCCACCAGCTCCAGCGGGTTACGCAAATCCGGCTTGTCGGAACCGAAACGACGCATGGCCTCTGCCAGAGTCATGTGCGGCAGCTCGCCGAACTCAACGTTCAGCACCTCCTTGAACAGCTGGCGAATCATCTTCTCGGTGATGGCCATGATGTCGGCTTCATCGAGAAAACTGGTCTCGATGTCGATCTGGGTGAATTCCGGCTGACGGTCAGCACGCAGGTCTTCGTCGCGGAAGCACTTGGCGATCTGATAGTAGCGGTCGAAGCCAGCAACCATCAGCAGCTGCTTGAACAACTGTGGCGACTGCGGCAGCGCGAAGAAGCTGCCGGCGTGGGTGCGGCTTGGCACCAGGTAATCACGCGCACCCTCAGGGGTGGCACGGGTGAGGATCGGCGTTTCCACGTCGAGGAAGCCGTTGTCATCCAGGTAACGACGGATGCTGCTGGTGATGCTTGAGCGCAGTTTCAGCTTGGCCGCCATTTCCGGGCGACGCAGGTCGATAAAGCGGTAGCGCAGACGGGTTTCTTCGCCCACATCGGTGTATTCGTTGAGCGGGAACGGCGGAGTTTCCGCTTCGTTCAGCACTTCCAGCTCATAGCCCAGCACTTCGATAGCGCCGGAGGCCATGTTGGCATTGCCGGCACCAGCCGGACGCAAACGCACCTTACCGGTGATCTTGACCACGTATTCACTGCGCACTTTATCGGCAGTGGCGAAGGTCGCCGCACGATCCGGGTCGAATACCACCTGGGCCAGACCTTCACGGTCACGGATGTCGAGGAAAATCACCCCGCCATGGTCACGACGGCGATGTACCCAACCGCAAAGGGTGACTTCCTGGCCGTCCAGGCTCTCGTTCAGTTGGCCGCAATAATGGCTGCGCATCATGGTGGTGGTCGCTTCTCTTGAGTCTTTAATTCGTTGGGCCGCAGTGACTGCGACGCTCGTGGGCCGGTCAACCGGCTGGCGCAGGCGCCATTTTCCGCAATTGTGCTGCCTTTAAGGGGCGCGAAACGATCAGCGGCGCATACGCAGCCCACTGTTCGCCCGACAAAACGCGGCAAAGCGCGGGATTATATATGGTTAAGCCGCCACTTGCAGCCGCCGCCCCACGCGCTTTTCCCAGCCCTTCCTATACTCAGGCATGCAGCACCTGACCGTCGAATAATGGAGAGGCTTATGGCCACGCCGAATCTGGCTGAAATCCCCAGCGATTTGCTGGCAGATTTTCGCCTGGAATCCAGCGAGCAATTCCAGCGTTGCGAACAATTACTGATCGAGCTTGAGCACGCACCCGACGACCGCGAGCGCCTGCGCGAGCTGTTTCGCCTGGTGCATACCCTCAAGGGTAACCTGGGGTATATCGGCCTGGACTCGCTGATGAGCGTGCCGCAAGCCATGGAGGACGTACTGTCCTGCCTACGCGAGAGCCAGCTGCATTTCGACAGCCTACTAGGCGATATCCTTCTATTAACCCTCGACCACCTCAAAGAGCTGATTCAGCACGCGCTCGGCGGTGCGCCAGCACAACTCAGTGCGACCCAAAGCAAGGCGCTTAGCCAGGCACTCAGCGCTCTGGCAATAGCCCCAGCAGCGCAACAAACTGGCCTCCGCAGCGCACTGTTGCAACAGCTCGACCCCAGCTCAAAACCGCCTACCGCCATTGCAACCGACGAACCTGCAGCTGCGGATTTGCTCAGACGCTACGGCATCGAACCCGACGCTGACCTGCTGTTCTTTGTCGACCTGATGCAAGCCAGCGAACGCCGCTCGCATTTCTGGCAAGGACGCGGCCTACGCCAGCTGGACCTAGGCCTGGCGATCAACCAGCTGGGCGGTAATCCGGAGCGACCCGAGCAATTGGCGGCAGCCATCTGCCTGCACGATCTGGGCATGGCCTTTCTGCCGCTGGACATGCTGCACAAAGAGGCGCATTTCAATCGCGAAGAACGCCGGCAGATGCAGTCACACCCGCGCCTGGCCTACGACCTGCTCAAACGCATGCCCCGCTGGGACGCAGCAGCAGAAATCACCCTACAACATCAGGAGCATGCCGACGGCAGCGGCTACCCCAAAGGCCTCAGGGAAATCGAAACCAGCCCTGGCGCCCTGATCATCAACATCGTCGACACCTTTGACGCCCGTACCCATGAGCGCGCTCATCAAACCCTGAACAAACGCCCATTGCTGCGTGCCATTCTGGAAATCAACAACCTCGCCGGACGGCAGTTCAGCGCACACTGGGTTGAGCTGTTCAACCAGACACTGCAACAACACCCAGAGCTGGCACACCGCTAAGCCCTCGAAAAATTGAACCCACGCCAAGCAATAGCCTCCAACCATCACTTTCATTGATATAAACCACGATAAAGCTCGGTAAAACCCATGGTAGTCTCTGCCCATTAGCGGGCAGCCAAGCCCCGAGCCACCTGAGAGGAGAAATGGTATGGAAATCAATATCGGTATTGCCGAACAAGACCGCGCCGCCATCGCCGAAGGCCTATCGCGCCTGCTTGCCGACACCTACACCCTGTATTTGAAAACCCACAATTTTCACTGGAACGTCACCGGCCCGATGTTCAACACACTGCACCTGATGTTTGAGGGCCAGTACACCGAACTGTCGCTGGCTGTCGACCAGATTGCCGAGCGCATCCGCGCACTGGGCTTCCCGGCACCCGGCACCTACGCCGCCTACGCCCGCCTGTCCTCCATTAAGGAAGAAGAAGGCGTGCCGAACGCACAAGACATGATCAAACAGCTGGTTCAAGGCCAGGAAGCCGTCGTGCGCACCGCTCGCGGCATCTTCCCCCTGCTGGACAAAGTCAGCGACGAGCCTACCGCGGACTTGCTGACCCAGCGCATGCAAGTCCATGAAAAAACCGCCTGGATGCTACGCAGCCTCCTGGCAGCCTAGGTAAATCATGTAAAAGGCCCGTACTCACGGGCCTTTTGCTAGGCGCTTGCCCAGCAGCTGTTCTATGCTTTGGTCAATTGCAACTTGGCCACAGTGACGTGCATGAACAAACCCGCTAAAGCTCCCAGCATTCTGGAACTGTACCCCGAGGAAACCCGCGACGCTGCGGCGCTTCTGAAAAAGGCGGTACCGTTGATGATGCGCCACGATATTCCACCTAACCCAGTGCATTACGCCCTCTGGTACACCTACAGCAAAGGTCTGGAGCCCGAACTCAATCGTCGCCTGGACAAGACCGTCGCCGACTTCGACAGCTTCCCACCGGAGACTGCGGCCAAGCTGTTTCGCGACTACATCATCCATGGTGAACTCGAAGAAGCCCGCGCCGGCCAACAGCAGGTGATTGAGCTGGTCGATGATATCGAAGGCAATGTGTCACGCAGCATCATTGGCAGCCGCAACTACCAGGCCAGCCTGGAACATGGCCTGGCGGCATTACAGGAACCCATCATCGATGACCTGCCGAATGTCCTGAACGAGCTGCAGCACAGCACGCAACTGATGCAGGACCAGCAGGACAAGTTCCTCTATCGCCTGAATGCCGCCCAGCAAGAGATCAAGAGCCTGCGCAGCCAGCTCGAACGCGCACATATCGCTGCAACACTGGACAGCCTGACCCAGGTCTTCAACCGTAACGCTTTCAGTAGATTGCTGGAACAAACCCTGAGTACTGAGCATGATGGCGTCGCTCTGGTGATGCTGGATATCGACCATTTCAAACAGTTCAACGACCAATACGGCCACCCACTGGGTGATCGCGTACTGCAGCACGTTGGCCAATTGTTACGCGACCTACTACCGCCACGCGCCATGGCTGCGCGTTATGGCGGTGAGGAGTTCTGCATCATCCTGCGTGATTGCTTTGACAACGCCACGGCTTACGCCTTTGCCGAACAACTACGCCTGAAGATCCAGTCACTGCGCATCAAAGTGCGTCGCACCGACGAAGTACTGGATAGCATTACCGCCTCCTTCGGCTTCGCCCTTGCAGAACAAGGCGATACGCTGGAAACCCTGCTCACCCGCGCTGACGATGCGCTTTATCAGGCCAAGCGCGATGGACGCAACCAGGTAAGCCCCATCCCGAGTGAAACAGCGCTCAGTGCTTGATTGAGAACCCCACCTCTTTACTGTTAAATACGCCCCGTGCCGCTGAACCATACTCAGGGTTCAGCGCATAGGCTGGCACCACGCGCTTTTAGTCCTCCCCCGCAACGCCAAATACGCGCAACCAGCCCTCCTGTTGACTCTTTAAATTAAGCGAGCTCATCGAACATGTTGAAAATTGTCCACCTTCTGACGGGCGCTCTCGCCCTGCTGCTTTCTTTTGCTCCATCCTTCGGCAACACACCAGATTCATTCTTAGAGCAACCCAACGCACTGTGCCTCGCCCTGTTCGGGCTGCTGAACCTGCTGCTTGCCCCACAACTACCCATCTGGCACGCCGGCCTGCGCCATCAAGCGCAAAACCTGGTGTCCGCGTTACTGGTACTCGGCACCCTGCTACAAGCTTTGATTCTGCTCGCCCCACTGCCCGTCATTGCCAACCAACCGGCCAGCCTGTTCAGCCTGCTGATCATCTCTGCCGCTGTTGTCGTACACCTAGCGGCCAATCTACGCCTAAAATCGCGCAGCACCTCAAGCTCGCAAGATCTGGGCGACCGCGAAACAGGTACCGTAAAGTGGTTCAACACCTCGAAGGGGTTCGGCTTTATCTCCCGTGACTCGGGCGACGATATTTTCGTGCACTTTCGTGCCATTCGCGGCGAAGGTCACCGCGTCCTGGTCGAAGGCCAGCGAGTTGAGTTTGCCGTGATGCAACGTGACAAAGGCTTGCAAGCCGAAGATGTCATCGCCGCACTGCCCGCTCGGCGCTAAATGCCACAACGCAAAAGACCCGCACACCGCGGGCCTTTTGCGCTTTATAACCAATCAATAATGGGGCGGTGGCGCCTCATCCTCAGCCATACCGAACTGCGAACTCACCTCATCCTGGCGCTTAATCAATGCTGCTACCTGCAGCTGCAAACGCTCAAGAAGTCGCTGCTGCGCCACCAATGCATCGTTGAGTGCCTGAATAGTGTCGTCCTGAAAAGCCAGTCGGCTTTGCAGATCGTTGATGCGCTCTTCTATTTCCACCAGTCAGCTCTCAGCAAAACAAAAATCCCCGGTCAAAACCAGGCGTAAGCGGGCTTTCAACGCCGCAAATTGTTCAGGGGTATACGCCTGCGCAGGGTGCCTACCCCAAACGGGCGCTGGCCACGCCGCATCCTCACGGCGCCGCACGATGACATGCATATGCAGCTGACTGACCACATTACCCAAGGTCGCGACATTCATCTTGTCTGCCGCAAAACAATCCTTGAGCACCTCTGCAAGTGCAGTGCTTTCCCGCCATAGCTGCAGCTGATCAGCCGCATCCAACTGAAACAACTCACTGACATCTTCACGACGCGGCACCAGAATAAACCAAGGGTACTGCACATCATTCATCAACAGCAGACTGCATAACGGGTAATCACCCAACCAAACAGTGTCCTGCTGCAACCGCGAATCCAGAACAAACATAACCATCTACCTTTAAGAAAAACCCACTACCTCAGTTCTGGCTGAAGTCGAACAGATCAAGCAGCGACACCTATAGACCTGACCAGCCTACTGGTAGCCAAACCAAAGCCAGTAAACACCGGCAGTACAGGATACGCCGAAGCTGAAAACACGGCACCCTCGATCACCCCACCCCACGCACCAATAGACAGCACACAACAGAACCACCTCAAACAAGCGCACCAAAACTGTTCCCTTCGGTAATCCCCACGCAGCAGCCAAATGCCGCACGACCACCACATGCCGGCAAGCGACTGAAAACAGAGTAGAAAGCGCCCACAAAAACACCTTTCACTGACAACAAAATCAGAGATAACCGCTAAAAAACTACCGACAAACCACTACAAACCCCGAAAACAATGGCCACACAAGCAAAAACCAGGATAAAAAATTGGCTTTCCGGATTTTGTGCACGACTATTGCTTAGTAATCCATGACGAATCGCACTGCACCGTTTAGCTGCCGCAGGCAACCGGCGAGCAGGCGCAAAATCCGTCAGCATTGACTTCGAGTACGCCAGCAGCATCTACAAAAATGCGACATGATTCATAAGCTTTTGCGACACAGGCGTGAAGAAATCGTAATGAATAGATTGCAACTATCGCCAACATTGGCAGCGTGCTATAAGTTACCGCCGACACAAAAAGAAAGAGTCGTCCATATAACAAACAGCCGGACGGCGCAACTTTTCTAAACCAAGGAGCAATCACGATGCAAGTGATGAAGTGGAGCGTAATCGCCCTCGCAGTAGCAGCGGGCACCACCCAAATGGCAGTGGCTTCCAGCCAGTCCGAATCCAAGGGCTTTATTGAAGACAGCAGCTTCAATATCTTCAACCGCGCTCTGTACCATAACCGTGATTACAAAAACGGCGCAGACACTACCACCGACAACGCATCAAGCAAGCGCAATGGCTACAGCGAAGAGTTTGGCCTGGGCATCCGCCTGATGTACGAGTCCGGCTTCACTCAGGGCACGGTTGGCGTGGGTGTAGACGCTCACTCGCTGAGCAGCATCAAGTTGGATACCGGCAAAGGCCGTGCAGGCATTGGTCAATTCTCCAAGAATGGCTCTGGCGAAGCAGAAGATACTCAGAGTGAAGTAGGCGGCGCGATCAAGTTCCGTATCTCTGATACCGTTCTGAAATATGGCAACCAGATTGTTGGCAGCCCAGTATTCTCTACGGACGACAGCCGCATTCTTCCAGAAGTTGCTACTGGTACTCTGCTGACCAGCAACGAAATCGAAGGCCTGGAATTGACTGCCGGTCGCTTCACTGCGATCAGCCGCCAAGCGCCTACCGGTCGCGATGGCCGCGAGCTGACCGAAGCCAACATTGTTGGCGCCAGCTACAGCTTCACTGACAACTTCAGCGGTGCCATTCACGCATCCGATGTTGAAGATCACTTCAAGAAGCAATATGCCAACCTGAACTACAACCTGCCCCTGGCTGAAGACCAAGGCCTGAACTTCGACTTTAACTTCTACAGAACCAATGACGACGGCCGCAAACTGTCGGGCGAAGTGGACAACAAGATCTGGAGCTTGGCAGCAGCTTACTCCTTGGGCGCACACAAATTCACCCTTGCCCACCAGCGCTCTTCTGGCGACACCGCTTATGCCTATGGCGTTGACGGCGGCGGCACCATCTGGCTGTCAAACTCGGTTCAGTACTCTGACTTCGACCGCAAAGATGAGCGTTCCTGGCAGGTTCGTTATGACCTAGACATGGCCACCTACGGTGTACCAGGCCTGAGCTTCATGACTCGCTATATCACCGGCGACAACATCGACTACGGTGTTGGTGTTGATGAAGGCGAAGAGAACGAATTCAACTTCGAAACCAAGTATGTAATCCAAGAAGGCGCAGCCAAAGACCTGTCGTTCCGCGTACGTAGCGCCATCTACCGCGCCAACAACTCGCAGAATGCCAACTATGGCTCCGACAACAACGATTTCCGTCTGATCGTTGAATACCCACTGAGCGTTCTGTAATTCAGACCGTTTAGCTGGTAAAAAAGCCCGACCTAGGTCGGGCTTTTTCTTGCCTGCTAAAACTTACAATGGCAACGCATAAGTCCCCGTTACATGCGCCACCAACTCTTCTTCATTACCCTGCGAATACACAGACACTTCGCAAACAGCCTGCCTGCGACTTAACCTCAATATTCGCGCCTCGGCTAATAGATCGACTGGCTTTGGCTTAACCAAAAAGTTGATATTCAAATTAGACGTCACGGCCATTTCCACCCGACCGAGACTGCCCAGCACCACCGCATACATCGCCGCATCTGCCAGCGCCATAATGGTTGGCCCTGACAAGGTGCCGCCGGGTCGAATCAATTTGCTGTGAAATGGCACCCGCGCCAGTGCACCTTCTGTGTCGAGCCGATCAATACACAGGTTGATGTCTTCTGCCATCGGTAGCCCCGCCCGAATCAGCGCCTGCACCTGTTCCGCCGTCAATATCGACACACTCCCCTCCTTTTATAAGCACACGCCGTCATCCTGTACGCATCTGTACAGGCACCGTACAATGCGGGCCATTCAAAATCTCTTGCAACCGACAGAACAGCCAAATATGCGTACCAGCCAGTTCCTGCTCTCGACTCTGAAAGAAACCCCGTCCGATGCCGTGGTGATTAGCCATCAGCTGATGCTGCGTGCCGGCATGATCCGCAAGCTGGCTTCTGGCCTATATACCTGGCTGCCCATGGGCCTGCGTGTGCTGCGCAAGGTTGAGAAGGTCGTGCGCGAGGAAATGAATGCCGCCGGCGCGCTGGAAGTGCTGATGCCCGGCATTCAGCCAGCAGAGCTGTGGCAGGAATCCGGTCGCTGGGAGCAGTACGGCCCTGAGCTGCTACGCATGAAGGATCGCCACGGCCGCGATTTCTGCGCAGGCCCAACCCATGAAGAAGTGATCACCGACCTGGCGCGCAATGAGCTGAACAGCTACAAGCAGCTACCAATCAACCTGTATCAGATCCAGACCAAGTTCCGCGACGAGATTCGCCCGCGCTTCGGCCTGATGCGTGGCCGCGAATTCATAATGAAGGACGCCTACTCCTTCCATGTCGACCAGGCTTCGCTGCAAGAAACCTATGACCGCATGCACCAGGCCTATTGCAACGTATTTACCCGTCTGGGCCTGAACTTCCGCCCTGTGCAGGCAGATACCGGCTCGATCGGTGGTACTGGCTCCCATGAGTTCCACGTACTGGCCGACTCCGGCGAAGACGATATCGCCTTCAGCGACAGCTCCGATTACGCCGCCAATATCGAAAAAGCCGAGGCAGTTCCGCGCGAAGGCAGCCGTGGCGCGGCGACTGAAAGCATGCGTATGGTTGAAACCCCGAACACCAAGACCATCGACGCGTTGGTACAAGGCTTTGGTCTGGCCATCGAGAAAACCATCAAGACCCTGATGGTGCACGGCGCGAAAAAAGGCACCTTGGTCGCCTTGATCGTACGTGGCGACCACGAACTCAATGAGATCAAGGCCGCCAACCTGGAACTGGTTGCCAGCCCGTTGGTTTTCGCCAACGAAGCCGAAATTCGCGCAGCCATCGGCGCTGGCCCTGGCTCGCTAGGCCCGGTCAATCTGCCGATCCCTTGCATCATCGACCGCTCGGTTGCTCTGATGAGCGACTTCGCCTCCGGCGCAAATATCGACGACAAGCACTATTTCGGCGTCAACTGGGAACGCGACCTACCGTTGCCGGAAGTAGCGGACCTGCGCAACGTGCTGGCAGGCGACCCGAGCCCGGATGGTAAAGGTACCCTGGAAATCAAGCGCGGCATCGAAGTCGGGCATATATTCCAACTGGGCACCAAGTACAGCGAAGCGCTGAACTGCCAGGTGCTCGGCGAAAACGGCAAGCCGGTCACGCTGACCATGGGCTGTTATGGCATTGGCGTTTCCCGCGTAGTGGCGGCCGCTATCGAACAGAACAATGATGACCGCGGCATTCTATGGAATGACGCCCTTGCGCCTTTCCATATCGCCCTGGTGCCGCTGCGTTACGAAACCGATGCCGTGCGCGAAGCCACCGACAAGCTGTATGCCGAGCTTACCGCTGCCGGTTTCGAAGTACTGCTCGATGACCGTGACAAAAAGACCAGCCCGGGCATCAAATTCGCAGATATGGAACTGATCGGCATCCCGCATCGCATCGTAGTCAGCGATCGCGGCCTGGCCGAAGGCAACCTCGAGTACAAGAGCCGCCAGGAAACCGAAGCCCAGGCAGTGCCTGTGGCCGATATCCTGAGCTTTATCCAGGCCCGCATCAGCCACTGATCTCAGCCCCTTTAGCAAGAGTCGTCATGTTCAAGCGAAACACCCTCAGCCTCATCGCCATCCTTGCGGGTGGCTGTCTGCTACTCAGTGGTTGCGCCAACCAGTTGCCGCAACGCAGCGAGCATGAGGAGCGCGTCGAGCGCAAACTGCTCGATCACAGCCTGCAGATCGATGTGGGTGAACCACGCGTGCTGGAGTTGCCGCAACGCCGCGTGCGCGTGCATGAGCAGAAGACCTTCGAGGTCACGGCGTTTGATGTGACACGCCGCTACGACCGTTACACCCCCTACCAACCTTGGCGCGAACTCTATGAAGTACCGCTGGGAGCACTGGCAGTGGTCGGCGGCATCGGCGCCAACGTGTTGAACGTGGTACTGCTCGGCAGCCTGCCGGATAGCGTCACCAAAGACTGGATCAGTTATGGCTTTGCCGGGCTTAACCCGGCAATGAACGTCGAATCGAACGGCCGCTCACAGCAGAGTCTCGCCAGCCTCGAAGAGCGCCGCCAGGATGCGCGCATGGAGTATTCCAGCCTGCCGTGGGCCGAACGCCCGGTACGGGTCAAGGCCGGCGAACAAAACCATGAACTGCTCACAGACCGTAACGGCATCCTGCGCCTGAACCTGCTCGACAGTCCGTTTGCCGAAGAGGATGTCACGCGCATCAGCACCCTGCTGCTGACAGTTGAAGATGATCAGGGCTCGGCGCGCGCCGATGCCTCACTGCTGGTCAGCCGTACCTTGCGCGGCAAGCTGCAGGAAGCCCACGACTTGATTTATGACGACCTTGAGGGTGATGACGTTGCCCAATGGGTGCACCGAGTCAAACGCCTGTCGGAACTGGGCCTGGAAGAGGAAGCCAGCGAACTTGAACAGAGTCTGATCGAACTGACGCGCAACGATCCGGAGCTGCAGAAAATCTTCCTGCAAGCCCTGACCAAAGACGCCGGTCGCCTGGTCGCCGACCCTGGCAACGACTGACGCATCATGCGGCAGCGCCTGACCTGCGCCCTACTCAGCCTGCTGCTCTGCAGCGCGACGTATGCGCAAGTGCGCCAAGCGCCAGAACCGGAGCTGCGCACACTGCTGCAACAAACCGTGGCCCAGGCCGACAGCTTTCAGGATCGCTTCGAGGCCGAAGTCTGGCTGCTGGATATGTCCACACGCATTCGCCGCTATATCCCGGATGCCGAGGAACGCCTGAGCCTGCTACGGCTCGTGCATCGTGAAGCCAGCAAGGCGGGTTTGCGTCCTGATCTGGTGATTGCACTGATTCATGCCGAGAGCCATTTCGACCGCTTCGCCATTTCTTCGGTCGGTGCTCAGGGCATGATGCAGGTGATGCCGTTCTGGAAAGCCGAGTTGGGGCGGCCGCATGACAACCTCACCGACAACGCCACCAACCTGCGCTACGGCTGCACCATCCTCAGTTTCTATCTGCGCAAGGAAAACGGCGATCTGAATCGCGCGCTGGCACGCTATAACGGCAGCCTCGGCAAGCATGCCTATCCGGCCAAGGTGGTCGGTTTCTGGCACGACTTCTGGTACGTCAAACCCTAGGATGGGTGAGCGGCGCAAAGTACAAGGCACACATAACGGCGAACCCTGCGCGCCGCATAAGCCATCAACGACTCAGCGCCGCACAATAAACCCGGCAATTCCCTGTACAGCCTGCTCCTGCAATTCAAGAGCGGTAACCTGAGCGGCTTGCGGGCCAATCTGCAACCAACTGGCCAATTCGCTCACAGCGGCCTCATCCCCCTCAAACAGCACCTCAACCCGACCATCAGCCAGGTTGCGCACCCAGCCACTCAGCTCAAGGCGCTCAGCCTGCTCCGCTGTCGTCTGCCGAAAGCGCACCCCCTGCACATGCCCGCTGACATAACCATGCATGCAAATACGCGCCATGGCCTACTCCTGTGCCTTGAGCGCGGCCAGACGTGCTGTTAAGCCGGCTGCTGTTTGCTCGCCCAACAAACGCTCGCGCATCCGCCCCTGAGGATCGACGATATAGGTCACGGGCAGTACCTCTGCGCGTGGCAATTGATAACGTTCGGCCGGGTCCTGCGCCAGTACCGTGAAGGAAATGCCCATATCCTGCGAGGCCTGGCTCAATTTCTCATCCAGCAGCCCATCGAAATTCACCCCGAGCACCTGCACCGATTGTGCCTTGAGCTGTTTCTCCAGGGCGTTAAGCTCGGGAATCTCGGTGCGGCATGGCGCACACCACTGCGCCCAGTAATTAATCACTAACCACTGGCCTTCCAGGCGCTCAACCGCTACCTTTCGTCCATATTGATCGACGCCTATGTCTTCCGCGCACCCAGCCAGAATCAGACCTATGCCGACCCCTGCCACAGCACGAATGATCGCCTGGAAACGCATTCCCATGCATTCGCTCCCTGATTCGATAAGGTTGATATGACATTAGATGCCTTGCGCCTGGAAGTGCCAGACATCCTCGAGAACGACGTCGCGCCGCTGGCCGATCTCAACGAGCAACTGGCCCAAGCGCGCCTGCAGCCAGCAGAACAGGCTCTGCAACAGGTATTGAGCCTGCTCTTCAGGCTGAACCGCAGTGCCATGACCTTACTCGAAAGGCAGCGCGCACTGCAAAGCTTCAGCGATCAATACCGCCACTACAGCAAGGCCTATCAGGGCGAGACGCCGCCCAGCGCACTGTTTGTTCATCTGTGCGGCGAACTGGCGGTCGGCTTCAAGCGCCTGTTGCTGCAGATTCTCCAGGGGCGCCAGCCGTCACGTCCACATCTGGCCTGGTGCCTATACATGGCCCAGCACTTCCTGGCGCAGAGCCTGTTGCGGCACTACCAGCTTTATCAGGAACCACCGCCCAGCCTGTGGCGCGACAGCCACCTGCTGTACTGGATCGGTGAACATCAGGATTGCCTGGATGAACCGGTTGCCGCCGCATTCCTGCCGCAGCCCGCCAGCACCCTACGCGGCATCTACCAGCAGATGCTGCTACTGGCATTGAGTAACCCGTTCCACCTGGCTGATGGTGAATGCGCACTGCTGTTTGGCGCCCTCTCCCCTCTATCCGGCCTGGCTCGCCTGCTGCCCTGGGATGAAGACGAAGACATCGAAGGCCCGACAATCGACCTGACCGAATCTCAACCCTGCCTGAGTTACGACCAGGTTGCCGAAGGCAGTCCGGCCTATTTGCGCCGCTTTGAGCTGGGCGCTCTACTGGTCGCCCTGCATGAACCCGCGCCACTGCAAAGCCAGGCTGAGCGTCAGGTGTTGGAGCGTGTACAGCAACACTGGCTGGGACGTCAGCAGCGTCGCCACGCCCGTGCCGACCACAGCTCCACATGCGAGCTGGTGGTTGGGCTGACGGGCATCCATGCCCAACTGCTGGAACAACGACCTGCCCGCACTGCCGCACAGATGCTCGACGCCAGCCCCGGTGGCGCCCGACTGCTGTGCAATGCCGATCAAGCCGTTCAACTCTCGGTTGGTCAACTGGTGCTGCTGCTCACCGGCAGCGACACCCCGACCCTGGCCCTGGTGCGCTGGCGCCATCTGAACAGTGAAGGTCTGCACCTCGGTCTGCGCTATTTGAAAGGCCTGCCACGCCCCGTGTGGTTGCGCCGTGCACCCAGTGCACAAACCCATCCCGGTGTGCTGCAAAGCACACCGGCACCGGGTAATGGCTGGCACCACGGGCTATGGCTGCCCAATGGACAGTTCGTCGAAGGGGAAAACGTCTGGTTGCAACTGGCCAGCGCACACAATCAGGCCATTCTGCCGCTGCCTGCCGCCAACCTGATGACAGCCTCGGTCACCCGTTACCCGATGCAGTTGGCTTAAATGGGTTTGCCGTTACGCTAAAACTGCGAGAAAGGTCACGCCGAACATCGGCCAAGCGCACAGTTTCATCGGGAAGGCTCCACTTATAATTGATCGCACTCACGCATGATGCGATCTGTTATTACCCTGGAACACAACCATGACCCAAGCCCTCGATAAGTTGGTCGGCCCCGTGCCATCTGCCATCGTCAATCTCGCCCGCTTACAGGTCACCCCGTACGAAGGGCGCGTCGCTGAATTCAACGTAGCCGCCTGGCTGCACCTGCCAGGGCTGGCCAACCTGCCCGTATCCCTGTTGATCAGCTATCGTGACGGAACCACCCGCCGTGAAGTGATGGTCGACCACGGCAAGGTCAATCAGCACAGCAAGATTCTGCTTTCCAGCGTGGCTCGCCTGCCAGTGAAGCAGAAGATCGAAGAAATGCAGGTACGTCTGCGCTCTGCCGTTCCGGCCACCAGTCTGGTGGTTGAGGAGCTGTTCGTACAAGCAGTCGAACTGCCCCAAACCGATAGCCGCCAAGCACTCGCCTGATGGCACTCAGCAACACACAAACCCCGCGCACCGACGCGGGGTTTTGCATTTAGCGCGAGAACATTCCAGCCGGCCCACACTTGGCGTCGGAATCAGGCTGCACAACGGCTTCAGATGAGCCTGCAACAACTGACGACTCAGATGGACTGGAATTGACCAAGGACTGCGGCCAGCTGCTGAAGCGCAGGCCGGTAATACGATTGAGGCGCTCGAGTGCCTCTTGCGGATCACGCTGATACAGATGAATCACTTTGCCTTTAGTGGCTGTCATAACGCCTTCACACTCCGCCAATCCCTGCCCTGCTGGCAACCTGATCGCTATCTGCAGGACAGATAGCCAGAAGCGTGCCAGCTTCCCTTTAACCGCGTTTGGCGACCTTCATGGTCGCCGTGCCATCATGCGCCATCAGCACAACGCCGCAAACTGACGTTTTACGTCACTTTTCCGACTCTGACTCTGGTTGCAACCACGCTGCCAGGTCTTCGCCAAATAACGCAATCTGCTCTTCCTGCAGCTTCACCAAGCCACTGCGCAGCGCCGGATACCAGACCTCATCGAGCTGCTCGGGCAGGTTCTCTGCCCTAGGCAGCGGCCAGGGACTATGGCTCAACAGCTGCTGCAGTGAATAATGGCCAAGATCGCGACTCAACACCCAGGTTCCAGAACCGGTCGGGGCGATTAGCTTCTGCTGCTCAAGAAACACCAGAATCTCTTCCCATTCATGCTCAGCCAGCGACCAGCCCTGACGCTGCACATCCAGCAAGCGCACTTTCAAACCCGATTGCTGACGCTCATAGAACACCCGCAGCACACCAAGCACCATCAACAGACGCGGTATCGCACGCTTGCGCCATTGCTGGGAGAACCCCAGGTTACAGACCAGTTCGGCGCCAAACAGCACAATCAGCCAGGACAGATAGATCCACAACAGAAACAACGGCACCGTGGCAAATGCCCCGTAGATCAGCTGATAACCGGGAAACAGGCGCACATACAGGCCGAATAGCATCTTCGCCACTTCGAACAGCACCGCTGCAAACAAGCCACCCAGCAATGCATGGCGAACGGGGACCTGTGCATTCGGCACCGTGGCATACAGCAGGGTAAATGCCGCCACACTGAATAGCAGCGGCATAAATTTCAGCAGGGCCTGGGCACCGATCAGTGCATCCGGCCCGGAGATCAGCGACAGCGATGTGAAGTAAGTGCTGATAGCAAAGCCACCCCCAAGCAGTAACGGCCCCAGGCTGAGGATCGCCCAGTACAGCAAAAAGCTCGACACACCACGGCGCGGCTGGCGCACACGCCAGATGGTGTTGAAGGTTTTCTCGATCGTAACCAGCATCCAGAATGCCGTCGCAGCCAAGACTGCCACACCGATCCAGGTCAGCTGGCGCGCCTGGGTGGTGAAGTCACGCAGGTATTGCTGCAGGGTTTCACCTGCAGAGGGCACGAAATTGCGGAAGATAAAGCTCTGAATCTGCTCTCCAGTATCCTGAAACGCCGGAATGGCTGAGAGCATGGAAAAGGTCACCGTCATCATCGGTACCACCGCAAACAGGGTGGTGTAGGTCAAGGCCGCAGCATTGCTGGTGCCTTGGTCGGCGATAAAACGCTGCAACAGAAAACGCCAGAACTCCAACAGATTGTTAACACGCTGCAGCATGCCCTCTCCTTAGCCATTTGCATCCCCGCAACCTGCACTCCAGGCGCAGGCGTGAATGTCGTTAGCGGTTAGAATAGCCGCCATCGAAGGTAACCGGCGACCCGAACATGACCGCTATGACGCTCTACCATAACCCGCGCTGCTCAAAATCGCGCAGTGCATTGCAATTGCTGGAAGATCGCGGCCACAGCCCAACTATCGTGCGCTACCTGGAAACACCGCTGAGCGCCCCCCAGCTGCAGACACTGCTGGATAAGCTCGGCATCGGCCCACGGCAACTGCTGCGCACTGGCGAAGATGAATACAAAACCCTCGGCCTGAACGACCCGCAGCTAACCGACGCACAGCTGATCGCGGCCATGGTTGAGCAGCCCAAATTGATTGAACGACCCATTCTGGTCGTCGGCGACAAAGCCGTCATCGGTCGCCCACCTGAAAATGTTCTGGAGATTCTGCCGTGAGCGCACCCTACATTCTGGTGTTGTATTACAGCCGCCATGGCGCAACTGCCGAAATGGCCCGCCAGATCGCCCGTGGCGTAGAAATGGGTGGCCTCGAAGCGCGCCTACGCACCGTGCCTGCCGTATCGAACGAATGCGAAGCAGTGGCTGCGGACATCCCGGCCGAAGGCGCGTTATACGCTAGCCTGGATGACCTGAAGGACTGCGCCGGCCTGGCGCTCGGCAGCCCGACCCGCTTCGGTAATATGGCCGCACCACTGAAGTATTTTCTCGATGGCACCAGCGGCCTGTGGTTGACCGGCGGCCTGGTCGGCAAACCGGCAGGGGTATTCACCTCAACCGCCAGCCTGCACGGCGGCCAGGAAACCACCCTGCTGTCGATGCTATTACCGCTGCTGCACCACGGCATGCTAATCACTGGCCTGCCCTACAGCGAAGCCGCACTGCTGGAAACCCGTGGCGGCGGCACGCCTTATGGCGCCAGCCACCATGCCGGCGCCGATGGCAAACGCGCCCTGGACGAACACGAAACGGCCCTGTGCCGCGCGCTCGGCCAGCGCCTAGCGTACACCGCAATCAAACTGGAGAGTGTCCGTGGCTAGAATCGCCAAACCGCTGCCCAGCCTGGAATGGCTGCAACCGCGCCTGAACATCAGCCGCGTCGCCAGCCTGCTGAGCTTCTTTAGCCTGACCGCCCTGCTGCTGGTGTGGAATCTGCACTACGCCAACATCCCGGGCAAACTGCTGTGGGTCATCCTTGGCCTGCAAATGACCCCGCTGCTGCTGCTGACCCCTGGCCTGCTACTGGGCAACGCGCGTGCGCATGCCTGGGCCTGCTTCGTGGTCAACCTGTACTTTATCCAGGGCGTACTTGCCGCTTTCGATCCAAGCAAAGCACTGTATGGCTGGCTACTCAGCCTGCTCAGTTTCAGCCTGTTCTGCGCAGCGCTGATGTACACCCGCTGGCGCTTTCAGTACGAACGCAAGCTGGCCGGGGAATAGCGGCGCACTCCTGACCTCAAAGCAACACACGCAAGTGCCGTTGCTTTGAGGTGGGCAGTTACCAGCCCAGAGTTTCCTTGAGGAAGGGAATGGTCAGCTTGCGCTGAGCCTGCAACGAGGCCTGATCCAGACGCTCAAGCAATTCGAACAGCGCACTCATGCTGCGCTCACCGCGAGTCAGGATAAAGCGCCCAACCTCATCACTGAGGTGCAGGCCACGGCGCGACGCGCGCAATTGCAGGGCGCGCAACTTGTCCTCATCGGACAGCGACTGCATCTGAAACACCAACGCCAAGGTCAGGCGCGATTGCAGATCCGCCAACCTGATTGGCAGCTCACGCGGCGAAGTGCCTGCAGCCAACAACAGACGTCGCCCGCTATCACGCAGACGATTGAACAGGTGGAAGAGCGCCTCTTCCCACTCACTGTTACCAGCCACAGCATCCAGATCATCCAGACAGACCAGCTCGCACTGCTCAAGGTTATCCAGCAGCGCAGGGCCGTACTCGACCACTTCGCCTAACGGCAGATAAACCGCTGGCTCACCACGCTGCTCAAAACGCAGACACGCCGCCTGCAGCAGATGGCTGCGCCCAACGCCCTCCCCCCCCCACAGGTAGATCAGGCTTTCGGTCCAGCCAGCTTCGGCCTCACACAGCCGCTCGACATAGCCGAGGGCCGCCGCGTTGGCACCGGGGTAATAGTTAGCGAAGGTGGCGTCATCACGCAGACGCACACCTAAAGGCAGTTGTATGGGTGTCATGCTGGGTTGGGCGGCTCGTCGGAGCCGTTGGCTGGCTCACCATAAAGATCAGAAAGTTTATAGCCTTCCGCGCGCTAAGTCATTGATGGATAACGCTAGTCTTTACTGGTCGTTCCCAGCCCCCTGCCCGTCCGGCTTTGGGCTTTATCGACCAACACTGGCAAGTGATTTCGACAGTTTTTCGACACGTAACCTCTCGCCGCTTGAAAGCATCACTCTGTAGGCGCTGGCCCAACGTGAACACCCTGCTGGCCTAACCTGACACCTTGAACCGAAAAAGCCTGAACACCCTGCTGGTGAAATTGATACATCTAGCGTTGGAGACAGATATTCGAGAAATGATGGGCGGGCACTGAAGAATGAGAGATACCCAGTGCCCTGTACTTTTTAATTCCTATGGTGTACATCAAGAAATGAACGAGCTCGATCAACTTTATCCTGAGCTAGGTCGTCATATGCAAGAAGCTCTTATCAATTTTAAAATGCCCAGGATAAAAAGCCAGATCCGCTAACTAAGCTCCATTTCTGTTATCAGCTATCATATGACAAACAAGTGGCTGAAGTTATAACTCCCTGACTAGCCCAGACCTGAAGGCCCAGGTCAAAATAATCGTAAGAGTTTTTTATATCACCATCATCAAACTCTACCGCACTGCCTACCTCATCCGCTACTCGTCCGACAAGCGCACCAAGTTCTAGAATGGTTGCCCCTATTAAATTTAAGCTCTTGTAATAGAACTCACCATAAGAAGTAATTGATACAACTAGGCCGTCAGAAACGTCTATGTAAACATCTCCTGCCTTGTCTATGTATGAAACCCATCCATCTGCAGGGTCCGAATCCTCATCATATATAAATCCTAAAGACAATATATATGCATCTATCGATGAGCCGATTTTTACAGGACCCAAGCTCTTGTTTGGTGTCCAATCCCAAAGAATATTCATCGTTTCCCCGCTCGACTGTGCTCTTCGCCTTTTGCTTTTCTAGCAGCGTCGCGCTTAATATTTTTAATTTTTTGTTCTATTTTCTTTCGCTCATTTCCTGACGCATTTCGGCTTTGCTCTTCAAGTTCCGCAATTCGGTCGTTGGCTTTATCTTTTGCGCGTCCACCATCGCCGTGTTTTTCATTCTTGCCGCTATCCTGCGCTTTTAATAAAGCACCAACTCCTGAAGCTATTAGCTCAGTCTGTTGACGCTGCAGGTCCTGCCACGCATCGGTTAGATTAGGTGCTATGTCTGTACATGCTTGGGCTACCGCTGCCGCAGCACAGTACCAGCCCCGGCATACCGTCGGGATTACAGACGTGCCACTCAGTCCGTAGAAATCGAGGTTTGTATTGGGATTCCCTTCTACATACCCGTAAGTATTCAGTCCGCCATCTAGCCCAATCGGGTCACTTTCGACGTAGCGCCCGGTCTCGGGGTCGTAATCGCGGAAGTAGTTGTAAACTAATGCTAGAGCTGTCTTTCCCTACTGCACTCACACCTCGATTCATAAAAATATCAATTAAAAATAAAAGTCTCCCGCTTTGTTGGAATTACAACCCATCCATATTGACCATGAGCATTTAAACCCCAAGAAATTGCATGTCCTGCTCGAGCTTATAGAACGTATGTAGTTGTTTATTATCCCAGACCATTAAATTTAGCTTGCTAACTTCATCTTCGTCAAGCAGTGCTTTAACTCTGATTATGTGTTCAGCCTTGCGATCGTGATGCAATATCCCTTGCTTTATTGAACTCGCCTCGTCTGGGGTGAAATTTGTACGCTTAATCATAATGGCTTTTCTTGGGCTGATAGGCCAGTAAATTTCTACGTGCTTTTCCTCTATAGCAAGCATATTCTTTACAGGGTTATCGCTAGTTATAAAATTTATTATAGTGTTATTTTCTATCACCTCGATTTGGTAAAGCTTCTCGATTAGGCTCAATGTAATCTGCTCGGAAATTATCGCAGAATAAAGCGTATCAAAGTCCCTGAAGCTAATACCCTTCTCTAAAAGTAGAGGTTCCAACAGTTCTTTACTTTTTTCTTTTGTTTTGGTGGTCCTTGAAAGCTGTAGAATTACGAAACGCAGGATGTCCTGATAATGATTTATATTAAACTCTTCATATTTATCTTCGAGGACAATGGTATAAGCCTCCTGGACCTGACTTTCAAATACCCCATAGAACTCTTCAATTATATTTTGTTTAAATACCTCTAATTTGTGCGCATCGGCCTCACTCATCTCCATCCTTGATAGAACTTTAAATTTATGGCAAGCCTCTATTAGCGATTTAAGAAGTCCCTTCATAGGCTCAGCCGTCTTCTCTGCGCCTTTTAATAATATTTTCCGCTCAGCGTCCTCAATCCCCTCTACTCTGTACATGTGATTCATGTGGGCTATATTTAGCGAAGTCGTAGTAAATGAGCCTTTTTCACCTCTTGCGGAAATCATCCCATCTTCGTTTGCCCAGCGATTTAGATAGAACTGGCTAACAAAATGCTGTTTCTTGGTTTTTTTATTCATATTTCCCTCTATTCATTTAGTTGCTAGCGCTGAGCGAAAATAGCGGTCTTCTTTTACCTGTAACTATCAAGGATAGTGCTTGACGGCTAGAGGTTCAATGATTCTTCAGGCAGGCTACGTCAGTAGACACAAGCTTCCTTTTCTGGAATTCAGAAACTTTCAGGACTGTGCAACCGTGATCGATTATAAAATAGTTAATTACCTAATTATTAAAATAGTTAATTACCTCATTATTAAAATATAAAAACGCACTTATCAGCGATCTTTGGTCAAACTTAATTCAGACTCTTGGGCTGCAGGATGTGTCTTACTGTACACACTCTGAAGATCCATAATGGTCACGTGAGTGTATATCTGGGTGCTTTCGATGCACTGGTGCCCCAGCATTTCCTGTACATAACGGATGTCCGCCCCGTGGCGCAGCATATGCGTCGCTGTCGCGTGTCGGAGCGCATGGCATGAACCACTTTTGCCGATGCCGGACCGACGGATGTAACCACCTACCATCGTAGTCAGTTTGCTCTTCTGAATGCGCTTTCCTGTTATGCCTAGAAATAGCGCTTCACCGCTAGCCATTGTCGTCAATTTGCTACGAAGTTCCTTGAGGTATTTTTCAACCCAGTCGAGTGCCCGCTCTGCAATGGGAACACGCCGGTCCAGGCCGCCTTTACCTTTCCGGACGGTAACGACCTTCTGCTTGAAATCCACATCTCGGATATCCAACCCAGCCAGTTCTGCTCGGCGTATTCCTGTGGCGTAGTAAACCTCCAAGATCGCCCGATCCCTCAACCCCATGCGCCCCCTCGTGGTCGTCTGATGCAGAATCGGAGCAATCTCATCTTCGTCGGGGATCTGCTTGGGTATCTGGCGAGGAGCCCTGGGCAACGGAAATCTGGAGTAGAAATCCGACTGCACAATGCCGAAGTAGTGCAGTCGCTTGAGCAGGCCTGTCACGGCCATTAACCGCATACGCTGTGTTGCAAGCTCCAGAGGTTCGTGGTCCCCCGGCTTGCGATAGCGGTACAGGTGTTTGCGATAGCGCTCCAACAGATCCAGATCGACCTGCGAAACATCGCTGATGCCTTGAGGCTCGCACCAGAGCACAAACATTTGCAGCACTGTCGTCTTGGCATAGGCCGTCGCATCGCTTTGACCACGAGCCAGGCAGTCATCCACGTAAAAGGTTACACACGCGGACAGGCCGGTTGGATAAGTCTCATTAGTCATAATCACCTCCCGTTCTCTTCGGAAACACTAATGACTCCTTCAGCAGGAGTGAGAGCTCTTTGGCGGGGTCGCTAACCGTAAGGGCAAAAGCATTGCTATCTACACCCTGCGGAAACAGAACGAAGCGCACATCGATGTCGTTGTCAGTAAGCAGGTAGGCAATTCGCCTAGCCTCATCCAGCTCTGGCCGCGATGAACCAAAGGCGAGATACACCAGCCTGACCAGACAGCTTTTTAGGATGCTCAGGTGCTCATCGTCAAATCCAGCGAACCCCAGGATGGCAACCACGTTGCGATATCCATGGCACCACCAGGTCAGTGCTTCTATCGGGCTTTTACAGAGAATCAGCTCAGGGAATTCGAACAGCACCTTCTGGTTGAAGAAACCGGCTTGCTCAAGGTGCCAGTGGACGTGGTAGGCCGAGTGCGCTGTCAGCTTGGGTGTGATCCGACGACCATATCCACCCAGTATCCGCCCGTCCTGATCGAGCATTGGAAACACTAGCGCGCCACGAAACAGCTCATGCCCTGACACCTTCAGTAGACCGACACGTTGCAGCGCACCTCTGACTGTTTCCTCCTGAAGGTAATTCAGCTTGTGTAGCTGCAAACCCAATGTGCGATCCGCAAAACCCAGCCGAAACTGGGTCAGCAGATCGGCATGGCAAAGGCCTCTGTGCTGCAAAAAAGTCAGGGCCTTGGTATGGCTGCGTAAGCTCTCGGTGTAGTAGTCGACCACCTGGCCAATCACCAAACCATCAGCCATGCCGTCGTTGTAGGTACAGCGAACGATCGGTTGGTGAATCACTACATCCTGGTTCTGAGTTTGATGGGGTTCGTACATGGCTAGCCTTCCCCATCATCGAGGCCACGCTTCTTGCGCATGGACTCGCCTCGCAGCTCAACCTTGTGCGCGCGATGAACGATGCGATCGAGAATCGCATCCGCAAGCGTGGGTTCGTTGATGTAGTCATACCACTTGCTCACGGGGAGCTGAGCAGCAATCAGAATGGCACCGGTACCCGTACGGTCGTCGACAATCTCCAGCAAATCCTGGCGGCCGATATCAGTCAGAGGGGACATTCCAAAGTCATCAAGGATTAGCAGATGACACCTGGCGATTTTGCTACGAAGGCTGGAAAGGGAGCCGTCGGCCCGAGCAATTTCAATCTCTTCCAACAGTCGGCTGACGCGGTAATAAGCGACAGACCAGCCGCGGCGAATAGCCTGCATGCCAAAAGCACAGCTGAGCCATGTTTTACCCACGCCGGTGGGGCCGGTAATCAACAGGTGCTGGTGACGTTCGATCCAGCTGCATTGTCCCAGCGACAACATTTGTGCTTTGTCCAAACCTCGCCGTGGCCTGTAATCGACATCCTCAAGGCACGCACTGCGGACTTTAAGCTTCGCCTGCGTCAGTAGGCGTTGCTGGCGGCGATTGTCGCGACAGTAGCACTCGGCCTCCACGAGCAGCGCCACACGATCACTAAATGGGAGACTCTGAAAGCCAGGGCTGTCTAACTGGGCCTCCAGCGCTTGAGCCATTCCATTCAGCTTAAGCTCCCGGAGCTGCTGAATCGTTTGCTGTTCATTCATGGCAGCTCTCCCCAGCGTAGTAATCGGGGCCGCGTACATTGGCGTGGGGCGGGATCAGAGTGGCTGTGGGGTGCGTGGAGCTGTGCAGTTCATCCAAACGGTGCTGCAGGATCGAGCGTAGGCTTTTGACCGTCGGTGACTGAATGGCCAAAGCGCGCGCGCAGGCCGCTTCGAACCGGGCGTTCCCGTAGTGCTTGGCCAGGTGCTGCAGATTTTGACAGGCCTTGCTGCCGGCGATGGAGAAATCGTTTTTGCCCTGGAACTGAGCCTGCACGACCTGCGCAGTAGCCGTACCTAAGCGATAGGCCCACTCCAAGTAATGATGAGCGGTACGTGAGGCATAGACCTGGTGAGACTCTGGGCGATGGTTGGGGTTCGTTGTCGCTGCTCCAGGCGTGTCATCGCGCGGGTGGATTGCTACCCGCTTGTTCAGGTGAAAAATTGAGATTGTTGACGGACTAACCCGCGCCTCCACTTTCTCACCGACCAAGCGCCAAGGGACGGAGTACGCGTGATTCAGCACATAGAGGTGATAATCGGGACCCACTTTCTGAGCTGCCATCCATTCGCCGTATTCGTACGGTTCTGGTGGCAGCGGCTTCAGAGCGGGTTTATCCAGCTCCTGGAATCGTTCGAAACGATTACCGGGCAACCGCTTGAAAGAGCGCCGATTCAATTGCTCCAGCAACTCAGCCAGGGCAGCGTTTATCTCCTCCAGGCTGAAAAATTGCCTTCGGAGTAACCGCATTGTGATCCATTGGGTGACCAGCTTTACGCCGAGCTCGGCTTTCGATTTGTCCTGGGGCCTCCGAACCCTAGCTGGCACCACCACGAATCCATAAAATTCGGACAGCTCTTGATATGTCTTGTTGAGGACTGGCTCACTGCCCGGAGTCGTCACCGCCGCCTTGAGATTATCCGGAATAATTGTCGCCGGCACGCCGCCGAAAAATTGCAGCATCCGGTTGTGGGCATCGATCCAATCGCAAAGCCTCTGGCTGGCACTGGCCCAGGAAAACGTGTAGCTGGAGCAACCCAGCACACCGACGAAGACCTGAGCCTGCCGCAGCTTGCCTTGCTCCGAGTCAAACCACGGAATAGTCTGGCCTGCGTAGTCCACAAAGATGCAGTCACCGGCATAATGAACCAGCCGCATTGTGATATCGATCTTGCTCAGGAACTCGCGGTAATAAAAAGTGAACTGCGAATAGCTGTAAGCAGCCGCCTTAAGCTGGTCGCGATATTCCTCCCAGAGCTGGATAAGGGTCTGGTGTCTGGCTTGCATCAGTTTATGAACGGCAATCCAGTCCGGCATGACCTTGCCATTCTCTTGCTGTCGGGTGCCGTGGAAGAAATTTTTAAGCCGGTTATCGTCCATTTCTTGGACTGTTGCCCAGCACCACTGATTGGCATCAGCGACGGACAGAACCTTCCCTGCAGTACCGACGGAGATGCCAGTCTGTCTGGCGATTTCCCGTTGGCTCATTCCAGCGCAGCAGCGTAGCTGCAACACCTTACGATATGTTTGTGCCTGCATGACCGTACCCTCCACGAGGTCGGCTCCAGCTATTCAAAGGGCAAGCTGGGCCGGCATCGTTAGACGCAATCAAAATCGGGATACAGAGAGGCCCCAAAGCCAGCGGCTGGACACTGGCTCTCGCTTGACAGACCGGGCTTCGGGGATAAGACTGATGCAGTCGGGTGTTCAAATCGACTGTCGCAAAAGGCCTCCGGGGTTACCGCCTCGGGGGCTTTTTCTTATCCGCGCCTCGCTGTGTTTGTTACGCGCGAAGTAGCTAGCTCATTTAGGATCACCTCCTTGCTCACGATTGAGTGAAACGCCGAACTTGGCGCTAAAGCGCTGCTCGGCCAAATGGCGGGCAACGTCCTTCACCAACGCGTATTTCCCGCGCCGGTATTCCAGGTCAAAAAGAGGGATTGCAACCGTGTTGCGTACCAGCGATTGCCGAAACGCCTCGCGCGACGGATAGCCCAACGCGCGCAGTAACTCATCCCCGGTCATCACGGGGCCATGGCGACCCAGCAAATCGCTCTCAAGGCTGTTGGCCAGCTCTTCAATCAGCAGGGCTTTCTCGGCAGCATCCATCGCGGCAAATCCAAGTCGTTAGTGACTAAGCGTTACGTAATTTCTTGGAGTTTAGCCACCCTCGAAACCTCCGCACTTCGTCGCTTTTTTCTGAAAAGTCGCAATACATTCAAAAACTGAGACTAAATTTTCTAACTGTAGTCATATGGACTAAGGCTGCTCCAAGTTGCAGGCGTGGATACATGTCTCGCGTGTATCCGTTTCACAAGGCACTCCCCCTTGAACCGTTTTTTCATATTATCCAATCCTGTAATAGCTATTCGCGGCAGGTACTATGTGAATGTGCTGCTCCGGAGGCTAGGCGTTAGGAGGGTTGCACAAGTTACTTCAGCTCTCATTGAGATGGCGGGCTATGAGAACGCCACTATATATTCTAAATATCGCGCCGACTTTTATCGCTATATGAACGGTGGGAATATAAAGAACGAGAATCTTGTAAAGGCGGTCGACAACCTGCTGCCGGGTACTGCGAGAATTGTTCACCACCCAATCTGGTCGTTACTCTCGACTCGCGGTGCCGAAAAGGAAGTGCTAATAGAGCTGGCTCAAAAGCTGCAGCCGAACCTTCACCAGTTCCTTCTTAAATATGATGAAGATACTTATGCTATAGATCTCAGAAGTCTCTCAAAATACCGTGGGTGGTTCAGGTCTGGATCGCATTTTTTACGTACGATTGATCTGCGCAGCCTAGATGAACTCGCCGCTTTGGTGATCGCAATTGAATCTCATGAAATGCGAGGCGAATATAATGTTTCTCGACTTCTAAGAGAATTAACAAAAAGCTTCTTTGTGGAACTCAGCTTGATGGCTGAATTCGATGAAATAATCGAAAAATTATATGAAGAGGTACACAGAAGAATTAGCGATGTTATATGTGGCGAAAAATGTGATGGAGAGATGTTCCTTATGTTTGCTCAGATACTGGCTCTAGAGGATTCTGAGTGGATGCTTAAAATTATTAGAAAAGTCTCAGCTGGCCGGGCAAGTCATGATGGTAAATACAGTGAAATATTGAGATGTAATCGGGCTGCCTAAGTCGCCTCTGGCTACTGAAAATATTTAACCTATAACAGGCGGCGAGTATTTTTTCACCGAGTTACATCAGGAGCGTTAATTGGACCGACCACGGTGCGCCAGTGAAAAAGCGCTCCAATAAGCTCGATGTATCAAAAGCCCATTAGAGAAGCAGTTATGCCAGGGATTCCAGTTACTCTCGGACTGTCGATGTCAGTACACGGCTGGTTAAACGCCCCCCGATGAGAGGCGATTAGCCGTGAACACTTGTAACTATTGGTGGCCGCGGCGGGTTCAAACGCGTATCCAGGCGCAAGCGCTCTTGCATAACCACCTCATACTTGCCGGTAGCTAACTCGGGGTTCATGAGTAGATTCCAGCTGTGTGGGTTCACAGAAGAAGGCACCAACAGGAATGGATGTTGGGCAAGCAAGGTGTCGCCAAATTGCTGCTGGCCACCACTGGGAGTTCCAGGAAAAAGCCAGTTTGGGTTCGGAACAGACTGGTCGTCGATAGTGAGAACAGACGATAAATCTGTAATCCGTGCACAGGTCAGCATCATCCGCACAGTATCTAAGGACTCGAAGCCTTTATGCACAGCAACTTCTAGGATGGCAGTTGACGAGTCCAGGCTGCCATAAACCACTCGAACACCTTTCGAGTTCCACCGGCCACCGACCTTCTCGGCACCAATCCCGCTATCCCATGTTGCCCCAAACTCTTCAGGGTCCAATCTCCAAATGAACAGGTCGCCGCTCCCTGGCCTCATGATCATTGGTAGACCCCGTACTCCAGGCGGGTCAGGAACTCACTCACCAGTTGCGTGCCGATTGAGTTATCCAGCAGGTCGATGGGTCTCCTGCCATCAAGGCCGATGGCAGGTTTTGACATCCATGCCTCTGCAAGCTCGGGGGTACCGATCACTCTGATTGCCTGTTCTAGGATCTGAGCGCCCAGGAATGCTCGGGCACTCTGCTCTGAGTTCAATGGCTCTGCTGGTTTCTGCTGACGTCGCTGAATGGTTCGTTCAGAAAGGCCTGTCAGAGCCATTAGCAGATAGTCGCTATTGAACATCTGGAGCGACTTCGTGAACTCAGTGAGGGCGGCAATCGTGATCCCTTCTTTGGTCACGCGATACACCGCGCCCAGATCATCAGGCGAAGCTCCGCCATTGAGAAGGCTGGCCACCAGCGCACTCTTGGAGATATCTGTACTCTTCCCTTCGAGCGTGGCTTTGTAGCGCTTGGCTGCGTAACTCGTTTTAAATAGCACGCTCTTACTTTTTACGACGCCTGCTTTGGCTTTTCCGGCTCTGCCGGGGGCTGCCGCTTCCATAAGCACCTCCCTTTTTCGTCACGTGACGCTGAATATTGCGCCATGTGCCGAAAGTGTGCGCCTGTTTCAGAAGCCACGCCAGTACCGTTCGGAATACAGCTAGTCGCTCGGCCTCACTGGTACTGAGGTCGGACCATTTCATTGAGGGGGTGACCAGCCATTTTTGCAATTAGCGCGATGCACCTGCTTCGGAAGGGTGCACTGCGCTTTAATAAACTCAGGTTGAATTTCTGGAAAACGAGCGTTTGAGTCACGAGCTTTGATAAAACTGCGAAGGGGAATACGCCTTCTCTGTACTATGCGTACAATTTGCTCCTTGGAGATCTATGAAGATACTCGAGCCTGGCCAGATATATAGCCGTCAAAAAGATATTAACTCCGTGTATGGAGGGTCTCCTCAAGGCGGAATTGTGATACCTAAGGAGTCTCCTTATATATTTTTATTTACAAGAGAGCGCAGGAATCTCAAGGACAGTGCAGGGTTCACAGATGGAGATACATTCATATATACGGGCGCGGATCAGCGCGGCAATGTGGTAATGAGTGGAAGCAATTTAGCTATATGTGACCACCAGAGCAATAACAGAAGAATTCTATTATTCGAGGTTTTTTCCAGGGATGAGTCAAAATTCCTAGGGGAGTGCAGGTATTCAAAGCATGTCCTAACACAGCACCCCGACATGCAGGGGAATTTAAGAGATACAGTAGATTTTCACCTAAAATTCATTGGTAAGTACGATCTCGAAGATAGCCCACCTTCCTGCGTCGCTCTCCTTCGTAGAGCTTTTAGTGACGAGCTCGCAAAACGAATAGCACTCGACCCTGACTATCTTGATCAGATTGAGTGGAGAGAGCTTGAGTATGTTCTGCAGTTAACCCTGGAGGGAATCGGGTTTGATTCAAAAATCACTTCGGCCGGAAAGGATGGTGGAAAAGACATTGTCCTTAAATGCATTTTCGGTGAAAAGCAGTACACTTACTTTGTTGAGGTAAAGCATTGGAGGTCAAAAAAGAAAGTTGAGAGATCTCATCTCAGTAACTTTTTGGAGGTTATTATTAAGGAAGAGGTTGATGGGGGGCTATTTCTATCGTCCAGTGGATATTCTGAGCAATCCATCAGTCTACTCACTGAAATTGAACGAAGTACCTTTAGACTTGGTGAAAAAGAAAAAATCTTCTCGCTATGCAAGCGCTACACGAAGTCTAGGCAAGGGGTAATGTATCCAGAAGGCGGCATAATAGATCTCCTTTACGAAGGTACTATTTAACTCATCTTATTTCTCAGCCAAAAGTAGCGATTCGGCTGAAAATTAGTCAAAAGTTAAGCATCTGGTATTGGCCGATAGCTACCCTTGATTAAGACCACAGTCACTCCAGCTCTGTCTGCCTGAGCTTGGTACTGGCTAGTCTGATTAAAGTTGGTCAAGGCTTGGTTCTCAGTGACAGAAATTTACAAGTAATAATTTTTTGTCGCCTTAAGTTTATTTATGCGGGTGACAAGCCGATGCCTTACCTTTTTAAATCTAGATTTGTTCTCCGAAACCAAGCTTATTGAAAAGTATAGGTCGAAGTACTCAAAAAGCCTGGTGTTGTTCTGCTCTCTAAAGCGGAACTTTATTTCCTTGCGTGTTATTATGTTGTTCGTTTCCTTCATGAGTGCGTCAAGTCTTAACTTTCCGTACTCCTTATACTCGCTTTCCTTAAGTGCCGCCAACGACCGTTAGCCGCATGTGACCACTCGATGCCAAGCTAAGGATGGCAAAATGCTTTCACTAAGAGCAGTATCCATACTAACTATCAGGGATCTAGGATGGCACCCGAATGCTGTGGTCAGTAACAATAACAATCGACGCGCGAATCTACCCTGTGCAGGTGGCCCAAAAAGCAGCCTACGCCTTGGCCGACTCGCTCTCGATTCTGATTCAGCAATCCTCAGAAGGCTTTGATCTTCTCGTTAGCCCCGCAGCACCCACCATTGTCCTTACAGAATCCGCCGCTCGGATACTAATCATCCGCACCCTGAATGATTTTGCCTTGCGCGAGCAGGTGTTTAAAGAGACTTCAGGCATCCGTGAATTGCTGGCCCGCACAGCCCTTAAAGAGGCAGGTGTTTGAGCATGCAGGTCCAGTTGATTGCCAAAGAGACGAACTATCGTCTTTTGCCATTTCGCTTCCTGCGTATGGATGATGGGCGACAGGATGGTGTGTTAGTGACGGCAGAGACGGGCGAATACCTGTTCCTCTCAGATACCGAACTGAACCAACTCGTACACAAGCAGATTGATCGTCATACGAACCTGTACCGAGACCTGCTTGCACGCCACTTCATTTACGAGCCTGGTGTACATGACCCCTTGCCGGAAATGGCTGCCCAGTACCGTAGCCGGAAAAGCTTCATGTTCGGAGGTCCCGCGCTTCATCTCTTCGTCGTCACACTGCGTTGTAACCACACTTGCCAGTACTGTCAGGTCTCACGTGCACCGGTTGGTGGTTCTGGTCACGACATGTCCGCCGAACATGCGGCTCATGCAGTAGATCGTTTGTTCGAATCCCCGTCCCCCGTGCTAACAGTTGAGTTCCAAGGTGGTGAGCCCCTTCTAGCATTTGATCGCATCCGGCAAGTAATTGAGTCTGCTCAGAGGCGAAATGAGGTTGAGCAGCGCAGCATCCAGTTCGTCATCAGCAGCACCCTGCATCATTTGAGCGAGGAGATCCTCGACTTCGCAAATGAACACGGCGTGCATTTTTCGACGTCTCTGGATGGCCCAGCTTTCCTACACAACGCCAATCGTCCGACACCGGCGAAGAACTCTTATGAACGCACCCTTGATGGCATTCACAGGGTGCGGGAAAGGCTAGGGCATGACAGAGTTTCCGCACTGACCACGTTGACTGCGAGGAGTCTGGAGCACCCACAGGCGATTATCGATGAGTATGTCGAGCAAGGCTTTAACAGCATCTCACTACGGCCGCTGAGTCCCTATGGCTTTGCCAAAAAGTCGGAGTCACGACTGGACTACTCAGTAAGCCAGTACACCGACTTCTACAAGAAGGCACTGACATACCTTATCGCCGTTAACACCCAGGGGGCCTACTTGTCCGAAGGCTATGCCTCGTTGTTGTTGACCAACATCCTGACTCCATTTTCTACGGGCTACGTAGACCTCCGCTCGCCGGCAGGAGCAGGCTTAGGAGCCCTGGTATACAACTACGATGGCAGTGTCTATCCCTCGGACGAAGCGCGGATGCTGCTGGAAATGGGTGAGGATGGGCTTCGGCTCGGTGCCGTTAGCCAGCCCTTGAAAGAACTACTCACGTCCCCCGTGATCAAGCTGCTCCTTTCCGCGGGTGTGGCAGAGGCACTCCCAGGCTGCTCCGACTGCGCTCTGGTTCCTTACTGCGGAGCCGACCCTATTGAGCACTATGCTCGCCAAGGAGACCCGATCGGTCACCGAGCATTCAGTGCATTCTGCCAACGAAATATGGAGCTACTGACACATATATTCCGATTGCTGCGCGATGGCGATGAGCAAACCAGGCGCGTTCTACTGTCCTGGGTCTCACGTCGCTCGCTTGCTGACCTTCCATCTGCTGGATACAAGGGGTGAGATGTGCTCAGGCTTGATACGCAGTTCGAAATTCACAACCTTTCCAGCACAAGGCTGTTCAAGGTGATCACCCCTTCAGAGCTAATCGAGAAAGGGACCGCCGCCTGTACTGGGTCGACGGGCTTTGATGACCTGATGTTGTGGATAGAAGCCCCGGACGCAACCAACCTGCAACTGCTGTCGTTACCGGTTGGAGGCTTACTTTTCCCAACAAAGACCACGCCATCGAATGCATTCTCTGGCCCTCAGCTCTACAACCCCCATGATTCCCAGGTAGTACAACCAGGTGATGTGATAGTCGTGTCTCCTGGATCACCGGTAGTGCGAGTGTTGTATCGCCGTGGCTCCAACAGCAACCTGCTGTTCATGACCGACCGTTGTAACAGCCTGTGCCTGATGTGTTCCCAGCCGCCGAAGGACATCGATGACGCTTGGCATGTGGAAGAAAACCTTCGGCTAATAGATCTGCTCGATCCGGGTGAGGAGCAGCTTGGAATCAGCGGTGGCGAGCCGACGCTATATCGCGAAGGGCTGCTGCAAATCCTCGCGAAAGCCAAGGCCGTGCTCCCAGAAAAGTCGCTGCACCTCCTCAGTAATGGCCGCCTACTACACGACAAATCCTGGATTTCAGATTTGCGGCAGGTCAATCACGCCCAGCTGACCTGGGGTATCCCGCTTTATGCAGACAATGCCAGAGACCACGACCATGTGGTTCAAGCCCCTGGCGCATTCAGTGAGACGATGCAGGGCATCTACAACCTCGCCAGGGCAAACCAGCGAATAGAGATTCGCGTGGTACTGAGTCGACTGACCACACCCCGGTTGCCCGAGCTTGCACATTTCATCTTCCGAAACATGCCGTTCGTTGAGCATGTGGCCCTTATGGGGATTGAAAACATGGGGCTTGCTAAGAAGCATTACGAAGAGCTCTGGATCGATCCGGTCGACTATCAGGAAGAGCTCAGTCAGGCAGCGCACTTTTTGGACGCACGAGGCGTGGCAGTGTCGGTGTATAACCTACCGCTCTGTACTCTGAGGCCGTCACTCATGCCCCTCTATCGACAGAGCATTTCGGACTGGAAAAATCTCTTCATCGACACCTGCCAAAGTTGCGCGGGTATTACTCGGTGCGCAGGATTCTTCAAGTCACACTCTGCCCGCTGGCAGAGCCGAGGAATTCATTCACTCACTGCAGACGAATTCGCTGAATACGCAAGGAGAGCATCATGAGGTTGCTTACTCGCTGGAAGCTACTGATCGGCCAGACTATGGCACTAATTCCCATAGTGAGCACACCGCTTGCCCATGGGAACCAGATGGCACTTGAAGGGTTCGACTGGAGCAAGAATTCCAATGATGAACCGCCCGTATTCAAGAACACCCTTAATGCGGAGGACGCGGTAAACATCTATGCCGCGCATCGTTCACATAGTTCTCACAGATCCCATAGCTCACACCGCTCTCACTACAGCGGTTCAGGTGGCTACAGTGCACCTCGGACCGTTTACTCGACACCGGCGACAACACCTCGGCCAAGTACTATCTACGACAGTTCTGGCTCTGGGACCAGTTACGGTAATGGCTCCAACTTGAACGGCTCGACTACCAGATCCCTGAACTCCATTACCCAACCCACTACAACACCCCAGCGGGTTAAACCCGCTAGCAACGATCTTGCCGAGCTTCTTGCACGTGTGCAGATGGCACTAATGGTCAAACAGTATTACACCGGCCCGCTGGACGGGATGATGGGCAAACAAACTCGTGGTGCAATCATGGCATTCCAGGCCGATTCGGGACTTGAGATTAACGGTCGGGCGGATACGCCAACTTTGAATGCCCTAGGCATTGCGATTCCTTAGGGAGGTCCGCATTGCTATTTAGGCATTGCGGCCACTAATACACATAGGTAGTTAGCCATAACGCTGCAACAGAGCGAATTAAAGTGGGTCACCCACCAAAACCGCAGCACCTACGTCCCCCTCACAGTCTTCTTGAGGCATCCATTCCAGGCTTGCCGTTTTGTCGTTCAGGCTTACATAGAGGTTGCGGTCGATACACTCCTCCATCGCGCCTTTGGCTACGGCGTGTAGTAACGAATCAGTCCACTCCACGACCTGGTAGCTAAACACTTGGGCCTCGATGTCCTCGCCTTCATCGTGGTGCAGCAGGTTGGCATATGCCTCACTGCACGCGGTTTTGGCTGCATTGCAGCGAATCTCGATGGCGTTCTTGCCGGGCTGTTCATACCCTGCGACCGTTTTCCAACTCCCCCAAATTAGCAAATTCCCTTGATGCTCCTGCACAGTTAGTCGCGGCACTGTTATGGCATGGGACTGTTCAATTGGTGCGGGAGACGCGTACCAAAGGGCCGCATAAGCAGCCACCAGAGCAGAGGCAAGTGAAACAGTGAGGTAGCGAAGAATAGGCATTGTCGAGTTCCTTTCGAGAGTCTGGCTGTCCTAGCCGCTTATTAAAAGGTGATTGCAAGGCATCACTGTAGCCTACGGCCTATGTAAGTTCACGAGAGTGAAATGGCTAGGTTGATTCGGTTCTCATTTCGTAGTCACCCACCACTGACCGGCTGATTCTGGCCCTGAGGCGTCGGTCTCGACTGACGGGAGCCGACCCTAAGCTGCCGGCGGGACCGGCAGATACCCGCCAGAAACGAAATTTAATATAACGAATCAATGATATTTTAGTTTGGAACTTGCTATTTTTTAAGAGTCAAGTGCGAGTTTTTTCAAAAAATCTTCCCTAAGGGCCGCGTATGCTCGCTCTGACTCTTCATTAATAATCTCATTGGCATCCAATGTGTTGGTGATTCCAAATAACCTGCTATTAATTCTGCGCGCCAGGCGCTCGGAAGTCGTAATGTGGGATTTTTTAATGCAGGCAAAGACTTCCTCCAATTTAAATAAAGGGGTCTTAATGATTAGATTGGCCAGTATCGATGCATTTTCAGATGCTCTATCGGAATACGCTGAATTACTACTGAACGAAATAAATTCGCAGAGGTCGTCAAGCAAATTCAAGGTTGTTTTATGGGACAAGCCATTTGGGTGAAACCAAAGGCGAGAAAGGGACTGGTCCTTGAAAATTCTACCTGCGGTTTCCCAAATTATTTTTGCTTCGCGAATTTGCATTTTTTTTACGAGATTATGTACTTTACTGGTGCCCATGTCGGCAATTTTTACACCAATCGATGCACCCTGAAATTCTGCGTATCTATCATAGAAGCGATCAACATCGGGAAATACTAAAATGTTTCCAACATGTGGATCGCCATGAGTTTCTTCGAAGTTGTATATGTACTTTAGGGCCGCAGAATACAGTTTCCAAACCGATATGCGAGAATCAAGGGGTTGACTTTCCTTGAGCCATTCCTTACATGAGACTCCGGGAACTAGCTCCATGACAGCATATGCATGCCCTTTCAGCCAGTTGAACTGATAAGTTCTCACGACAAGGGGATGTTCTAGCGGAGCAATTTTTGCTGTTTCAAATTGGGCTCGAGACAAACCGCGCTTATTCCATATCTTTAACGCGACTCTTCGGGACAAAAGCTCATCAACAGCCTCAAAAACTACCGCATTTGCTCCTCGGCCAATTTCGCGGACAATATTAAAACCAGGCGTTAGAACTGACTGACCGTCTACAGTTACTCCTTGGGGAGTTGTAACATTATTTGGTGCACTTGTTGACACTGAATTACTCCATTTAAATCGATATATCATTGTTTAAGAGGCGGGATTCTTTGATGGGCGAAAATTTGTGCTTAGCAAGCGCGGCTTGAAATACCCTGTTCGCGCGGCCTAGGCGCTTCAACAACAATATCTACGATTGGCCGACACCGGCTAGGAGCGGTCCTTCGGAAAGTCTTCAAAACCAGAGACCACTTATACCTTAGGTTGATGACCTATTCAGGTACAGACATTCAGTAGAATAAGAGGTTGGTTCATCCACTCGGTAGGCTATGCGCCAACTTCGCCATTTTAAGGGCCTGCGCATACTCGCTATAAAAATCTTGGAGCCCATAGACCATCCACCTTCCGCGAGTCACTTCCTCGAAGAAATCACTCGCGCTTTCGACTCGCTCAAGCATGGTGAGTATTTGCGGAACACTCAGGAAAGACGAATTCGAGAACGCGCGTTCCGGCACCTCATCAATCACATATTGGCGCAGTGCCTTAACCGACTTGCGCCAGTCTTCTAGGCGTTTGTCTTCTTTTTCATCAGCAGCTTTATATTCTAGGTCAATTGCAGTCGCCAAAATTACTTGCAAAACTGACCGACTCTGAAATCCACCGAAGTCAGTTAAGCTAATTGAAGCTTTTTCAATTTCCTTGTCCCCAAGCTCAACGGTGACCTCTACGTTTTGCTTATTTTTGAGCGTCAATCGTCCTGTTTTACGAAGATGCATTTCAGCTTTGTAGGCCTGCGCATGGGACTTCATCAGGCTGTCACCAAGGTCAACTAATAGCTGAGCGTCTACACCAGCCATTGCCCTCCTGGTAAGTCCCTTCTTCTTGACTTCAAAAATGAATAAGCCTTTCGGCGTCTCAATCAGCGCATCACACTCTCCAAGTGTGTCGCGACCATTAGACTGGATGTCGCCCGTATAAACAGGTACACCCGAAGCCTGAAGCTGCACGCGAATAAAATTTTCCAAGACCTCTCCGAGCGACTTATCGAGTTTTCTGTCGTGCATATCGCTCGGCCTGGATATCATATTCAGAACAGCATTAAGTGCCGCCAGAGCCGTCATTGGTCGCGGCAGCAACAAATATCCATCTCCGTACAAAAATAGTGGTTTGAAATTTGAATTTATTTGTTCGTTGGAAGGCGGAAAGTTAAGTTCCCGGTTCGACGAGTTTTCTGGAAATGCCAAAATTTTACTCAGTACCGATGAAACTAAATCCTTACGCAGCCCCGCCTGCCGAGAAATTTTCTCCAAAGAAACTTTGGACATCTGCCTAGCAGAAGCAAGATCAATCACAGCCAACGCGACCTTGAGAGCATCTTTGAGGCGGACACCGTAACTTTCATGTTTGCCAGCAATAAATGGCTTAGTTAGCGAATTGAGGATTAGCTTGGCATGACGGCCGCTAATCTGCTGAATCGCCACAAGATTGTCATATATGACGGTCTCTTGGAGGTGAGGTAAAAAGCGTTGCGCATCCAGAAACAACCCACTCCATAAGCTGTATGGCTGAATTTCGAAAACCGTGATGAGGTCTCTGAGAAGGCTGACAAGCTGATCGAACTTCTGCTCGCTCTCAGTCTGTCGCTTGTCCGTGAGATGCTTGACCCCAAGTGCAATCAAATAACCCCAGGGCACTACCGGAAAAATGGCTGTAAATCCAGTCGACACCCTGCGACCAAACAGATATCGGCCAAATGGCTGATGGTACGACGACTCAAGATTTGCGAAGACCAACTCAAGAATTTTTATTCCACCAACAGCGCTAGCCATTTGAGAGATTTCGGTTTGGATCAACGCGTGCGAATCGTCGGATATTTTGACCGACATATTATCTTCACTAATTACAATGCCACGTCGTGAAAGCCTCAGACATGCAAGCGCTAATGCCTCCTCTTGGTCAATGAACTTTTCTGCCCCTCCCTCGCGAAACCAATGCAGTGTTGAGCGAGCGGATAGAACAAGTTCAACTAACCGCTCCCAGTTAATGCCAGCTTCTCCATGAGCATTGTCAGCGCACCGAACGGCGTCACGGATGACCGCCAATATAGAAAGATAGGGATTCTTCTTGATGGCTCCGGATTCAACCTTAATTGCAAGGTGTTTGCGGAGCGCAGTTACAGCATAGAAAACGTCCTGCGCCACACCGCCAGCAGCCTGTTGGAGAGCCTCATAGGCCTCGTGGCTAGACAATATTTGCAGTCTGTCCTGACGGCTGATGACGCCATCGCATACTTCAATGAAACGCAAAATATCCATATTTTATAACTGACTCCTAGAGACAGAGGAAGTGAGTCGCCCTAATTTCGTAGATGCTACTGAGTGACGGCTTTGGGCCGGCAGTGGCCAGCAGCAACTGGCCGATTCCAGCCAGAAACAAACACCGCTGAACAGGCTAAAAGCAGCCATACCATACAGTCACGTACTCACCCTGTAAGTTGCGGCGCCTGACCTCGTTAAAGGGAGCGCCAAAAGTCAACCGAAGTACGGTACTTTTTTAATAGGATGCAACCCTGCTGGTACAGAGATATACTGCTCCTCGGGGCCATATTCTGGGAGTGAAATAGTTTCGAAGGCCGAATATCTATTTCCGTGAAAACGGTGATATAACTCTGGACCCCACTGGGCAACTTGGAGCACATGCACTGCAGCCATGGCCTTGATTAATGCTCCTAATGAGGCCCTGTGAAACTCGTTTTCCCTATTGTGCTTTATAGCGTTGTAATCGTCATACCAAGTTAGACTTTTTGTGGTCATCCTCTCAGCTTCGTCCCACTCTTTAAATGGATTAATATCTGGATAACCTGGATAATTTTTCAAGCGCACAATCCATTCATCCAGCCTTAGCAAAGGCTTTAGTTTTACGTAATCCTTTGTCGAATATGATTTCTTGGGGGTCGAGCAGTTGGCCGTATAGATGCCTCTCCATGACGCCTCTACTTCAGTGCAAGCTAGGATCAAGAGCTCACGTACACGATGGCCATACGTTAAGTCATTAGCAGGTGCTGGCGCGATAGTCCTAAACAGTCTTGTCAGCTCCTCTAGCAAACTTGTCGCCGAATGAGTGCTCTCCATATAGAGATGGTGTTCAGCTTGATCGCGAGTTAGGCCGCTGTACCCGCTATCCAAAAGATGCTTCGGTGGAATTCCTCTCCAGACTCGAGCGTGGTAATCCCCACGTGGACGTATAAGGGGCTTCAGAGTCCCCTTGTCCATGTACGAGCCTTCCTGGCTCATGGCCAGCGCTGCGGCGTTTATCTCAGAACTATAGTTCTGCTTGTCGTCGGGCGTACCGACGTACTCATCGTACTTGCGCCAGAGATCAAGTGAGCTTGTTAGTATTTTTGACGACGTGTGAGGAAGAAAGACTGTAATGTAATCTCCCGTCTCGTACCACAGCGCCCCAAATCTTCCATCATGATCGAGAAATCCGTACTCCGGCATCGTCAATCTCCCTTATCTCGGAAAGTTCGATAATCCCACAAAAGCCCCCTCTGTGAGTCGCTCCACCACCATAGAACGCTTTGCAGTGTCTGCCCCTAGCCGTTAGCGGTACTTCAGGAAAGCGAGTATCTCAATGTCGCTTGCTCCGAGAATTAGTTGGCACCTAGCCCCCCTTGAAGACCGAAAGCCCACCCACCAGAAGTGGGCTTTTCTATTTGTGCGATCCCATCGGCCTGCGTAACACAGCCGCTAAGACATGGGAGCGCTCGACGGCGAGGCGTCTCCCCGAGATGAAACTGCCATACTTAAGCTTTATGTTGCGAGGGTGACGTTATGGGCACGCCTGATAGCTGGCGAGTTGTGAGCGCACCCTCCTAGGGCGGACTGCTGGCAGCATCCGCTTTTGGCCGATTCTGTTGAAAAAGTCGCTTCGCGATTTCTACTCACGAACGAGCGTTACCGACGTTAAAATCTGAATCATTTGGAAGGCGTAATTGCCTTGGTTTTTACGCAGCAGAGTCTAAAGCGCGCGTTTTTTGAGCTCTGAAAAGGCGACGGCCACCGAGACCGACTTGTTCAACAGAATCGGCCGACAGCTACCGGCAGGATCGACCCTACGAGGTTGCTCGCAGCAGGCAATACAATCAGGCTGCCCGCCACCCGCTTGAGCACGATCTCAATGCCAGACACTCTCATTCGTGTAAGGGTATGATCGCATCCGACTACGACGAGAGCAGTGCACATGTCTGACAAGGAAGAGTACAGGCACGCTGAAAAGGCGGAATACGAGGCTGAAACGCAGCCTCCGGCAACCCTAAGCAGGGACGAGTTTCTTGCTTGGCGTTCCCCACGCGAGGTGCAGTCCGGCCCAGAGTTGCTGGACAACCCAACGTGGCATTGGCTCGTGCGTACGCAGCTTTCGGCATATAGCGGTAATGAAATATTTAAAGGCCCTTCATCGTACGAAGCCGGGCCGATGTGGTGCTTTGATCGGTTCGGAATGTCGCAGACCACCCTGTCTGATGGACGTGTTGTGTATGTCGGTGGCGAGCATGAAGACCACTATGACCCGGATTTTTATATCTATAACGATGTGGTCGTCATCGACCCAGACGGCACCATCCATATACGTGGCTACTCAAGGGCTCAGTTCGAGGCCACCGACTTTCACTCCGCCACCCCGATCGGAAACTCAATTCTGATCATTGGCTGCCTTGGTTATCCCGCCGCCCGCATCGCAGGCGTCACACCTGTTTATCGTCTGTCGTTAGACACTTGGTGTATTGAGCGCGCGGCCACTGATGGCAAATCTCCTGGATGGATTCACGGCCATTCCGCAGAGCTTTCCGAGGATGGCCATTCCGTTGTGGTCACCGGAGGCACCTGCTGGCTTGGTGAAAACCGCTCGATGATTGAAAACATCGATAGCTGGTCGCTGGATGTCAGCTCGGGACGCTGGACCCGGCTGACCTCGCTCGACTGGCAGCAATGGTCAATTCGCCGCATTGATCGAAAAGTTAACCGCCTGTGGGACCTGCGGCGAGCCCTTTGGTCTCATGAGAATCCTCATCTCGGTATCACACACGATTGGAAATTCGAGGGTGCCCCGAACTTCGTCGAACTAGCCAAGCTTTATCGAATCGATGATGACGCGCCCCCGCCTACTGAAGGTGATGGGTACGACGAGTACAACGTGGTCGTGGATGGAGTCACCGTGCGCTTCACTGAAGGAATGTTCAGCATTGAAGTCCTAGTGAAGGGATGCCTGCCCCAAGAACGCCTGGAGGCGCTTCAAGCTCGCACGCTGGCGACACTGGTTAAGGTGGACGGGGTCGAGTGGGAGATTGAGCCTATTTTCGCGCTACAGGACAACGGCACTGCCTAGACTCGAAAAGCTGAAACGCAGGGGGGCTGCGAACTTCAAAACGTACTCATCTGGCCCATTGAGGCGCTGCTATTGGTACAAGGGGAAGAACGGTGGGTGTATGTGGTGACGACAGCACCACCCAATGCAGGGGCACAGACTCACCCGCGCTGGCCGCTTATTAAATATAATAGTTAAATTGACATAGTTTAATTATATCGACTATCACAGCAAACGTGATGCTTGCTGTAACTACATGGACAGGGACGCAGCGTGACAACGCTTTACATACTATTTGTTACCTACTTCGTATCACCTATAACTTTAGCGCTTGCACTAGGCTACGCGAGAGAAAACCATTACCTAACAACCGACTTAAGAATTACAAATAGAACCTATCAAACACCTGCTACGCACATTCTTGCCGTGCTGATTTGCCTTAGCCTTTATATTACATTTATTTTGGCTGGCTATTCTCTATCAGGCGGAAAGATCAGCACCTCACTAATTACCGTTGTGTTTATCATGCAATGCGGATCAACCCTGGCTCTCACGGCGATAATATTCAGAGCCACATCTATCTATAAGTCGAGCCCGACAAGTTTCAATATAATCGCAGGCTTGATAACTGCAGCCATACTGTTTATATCGAATATATATGCTGATGCACATATAACTAGCACTATAAAAATCATCAGCTCTGAACTGCCTGCGGCGCAGAAAGCCTTGACGCTAATGTTGTTCCCCATCATATGGTCATTCCTACTAATAATTATATCGACCGGACTATATCTTTTAAGTGCGGCACTGATACTTCTCGCTGGAACATTAAAAACCTCAAGCCGTCGAGCAATAAAAAATAACCAACTTATGCTTTCAAAGGACAATATCAAAGTATCAAGACATGAAGACAATGAGATGGTTTATCTTGCTATGTTTGTAGGGCTGGCATTTACGACGGTGTCGATAATAAAAGCAAATGAATTAATCGTGAAAAGTGAAAAATTCACAATTTTCACTAATGAGCTAATTGTTTTCGCTTCATTCCATTTTTCAGAAATAGATTGCTTACCAGAACTGAAAAAACCTAACCGACTAGCCCTGATAAGCAATGACCGCATCGTAGTAGCTACACCAGATGAAAAGGCAGGCTACACGTTTCGTGTTGAAAAATGCGGCATCAATGCGACTCAATGATTGTCACAGCCAAAGTTCATGGTTAGAGAGGATCACCCACCAAGACCGCGGCCCTATATCACTTTCTAGTACCAGCACTGACAGGCTTGCTGTGGGACATGTGCCGTGAGGCGCAGGTGGTAGTCGCTCTATACTCCATGAGTCTCACCAGCAGAGTGTTCGCATTTTTCCGGCACGGTGTATCAAACTTGACCAGCAGGCCGTATCAATCTTTCCGGCCCCCACATCTGTAGGCGCTGGCCCAACCTGAACACCCTGCTGGCCTAACCTGACAGCTTGAACCGAAAAAGCCTGAACACCCTGCTGGTGAAATTGATACAGGTAGCGCGGATGGCCTTTCAGCTTTTATCGAACTCCGCGACACCGGGTATCATCAGCCATAATCACCAGCTGACTTTATCGTACGAACAACAAGAGCAATGCGCCAAGCACCATATGATTCACATCTAGCTAAAGCTAGATTTAGGAACAAAGTCACGGCTTATATTACTTCCAGAGTAGAAACTTTCTACCTTCTCATCGATATATCCAGAAAATCGAGCAGTCTCTAACGTTTTAACATTCTTTAGATAGTCTAAAGACCCATCAACAGGAACAACTCCAAACAGCTCTATATTTTTTAACCTAGGAAGGCTAGAGATAGGCTCAAGTGTTTTTATCTTTGTAAGCTTCTTGCTGGAATCCCAGTTTGGGAGAGTTGCTAGCGATAAACAAACCAGCGATTTAAGCTCTGACAATGGAGAAATATCTTCCACTTTCGGAAGATGAACTATCTTCAAATACTCAAGATTTTTTAAAGGCAACAAAAAATCAAGCGAACTCTCCGGAAGAGTAGCTATAACAAGCTCTTTCAAATTCACGAATCGGCCAATATCCTGCATGCTTTTATACTTACAGTGCCACACACGCATCTCAGTTACACTTTCATAATCTTCAAACTTCGGGAAAGCGCTCGATGCGTCCCTCATTAAATCTAATTTCATATAACCCACCAAAATCAAGGTTTACACTGCAAGTATTGCTCGCCCCATTTAACAGCCTCACCATACCACTCTCGCTGCGGGCTTATTGAGTTAATCATATTCTCAAGCTGTGGATTTCTATTTATCAAGACCTGCTCAACGGCCCTTGCCTGATCTCTTGTTAAGTACTGGCTATTGATTTTTATTATTTCATCAAATCTTCCGCCATGCTGTGCGGCCCTTGACGCAATTTGACTAGAAATACCGGCATATACAATTTCGCCATTTCTTGCGCCCAAATAAACATCATATGCAGCTTGAGTAGCCACCCTACCAGTAAAGGCTCCACTTAAAGACACACCCGCACCGATTTCAGCGGCAGCAATTCCAACAGTATTAATCGCAGTTGCATTAGCCATCACCCAAACACATAGCGGTGTAGCAGGCCCACACAAACCTAATGGATCAAATGCTGTAATTGGGTTTCCACTCACATACCCATAGGTATTGAGGCCACCGTCCAACCCAATCGGGTCGCTTTCAACGTAGCGCCCCGTCTCCGGGTCGTAATCGCGGAAGTAGTTGTAGTGAAGCCCGCTTTCCTGATCGAAATACTGCCCAGGGAAGCGCAGATTCATTGCCAAACTACCGCTTGCTTGACCCACTCCAAACGCATCCGACTGCCACTGCCAAACATTTTGCTGGGTCTGGTTAGTGGCCATACGCGGTGTGTTGAGATGGTCGCTGTGCAAGTAGAACGGCTCGCTACTGGCGATAGCACCTTGAGCGTCAAAAGTGATGCTGACACCACCCAACGGCATGCTATCGAGCCAGATGTAGTACTGGCCGCTGAGCTTGCTGCCTTGGCTGTTGAACTGCTGCTCACCCAATAGCTGACCATCCGGCCCGTAGAGGAAGGTGGTAGTGCCTTGCGCGCTGATCTTGTGGGTGCGTTGGCCCAAAGCGTTATAGCGGAACTCTGCCACGGTGTTGCCGTCAAGCTTGACGCTAGTGAGTCGGTTCTGTGCGTCGTATACCAGCTCACGGTTGGCGCGATCCTGAGTCAGATTGCCGACCGCATCGGTGATAACTGTCTGCGCATCGATCTGGGTCAGGCGGTTGCTGTTGCTGGCGTACTGATAGGTTTGCAGGGTGCTGGTCTGCGCTTCACCACTCACAATAGGTGTGGAGGTTTTGCCAGTGCGGTTGCCTACGGCGTCGTAGCTGTAGGTTTGCTGCAGGTTGGCCTTCTGCTCAGCCGTCAGGCGGTCGAGAGCATCGTAGATGTAGTTCAAATCACCTAGCAGACTGCTGTTTAGCGTGGTGATATTGCTGTTGGCGTCGTAACCGTAAGTGCTATTCCACCCGCCCACGGTTTGTTCAGTCAGACGGTAATCTTGGTCATAGCTACGGCTAAGGCTCACACCATTGGCCCAGGTAAGGCTTTTCAGTGGACCGAAAGGCATATAGCTAATGCCACTAGCAAAACTACTTGGCTGACCGCTGCCGACTTGCACTTGCACCTGGCTGACTTGGCCGGCGGCATTACGCGGATAAAGGATGCTGAAGCCCTGCGGGTAGTCGATCCGCGCCAGTTGGTTAGCGCCGTCATAGGCATAACCGAGGCTGTCGTAGTGATCGCCATTGCTGAGCGCTACCGAGCGTAGTTGTCCGATTAGATTGCCACGCTCGTCGTAGCTGTAGCCGAGCACACCGCTTGCGTCCTGTACTGCAGTTAGCCGGCCAATACCTTTGTTGCCATCGGCCGTCATGTCGTAGTGGTACTGCACGTTAAGCGCTGGATTCGCTGGATACTGGCGACCAGTCAGACGATTGAGTGCGTCATAGGTGTAGGTGGTGACCACGCCACGCGCGTCGGTTTTGCTGATGACATTACCGGCAGCATCGTGACTAAAGGTGGTGGTGCCAGTGTCCGGGCTGATCTGTTTGGTGAGGTTGCCGAGGCCGTCGTATTGGTACTGGGTGGTAACACCACGCGGGTCTTGCACCTGGGTTAGGTTGTCCTGGGCGTCATACGCCAAAGCGGTTACACCATTAAGCGGATCTGTACTGCTAACCAGCCGATCAAGGGCATCGTAGGCTTGAGTATTGCTGTGCTGCTTGGGGTTGGTGCTGACCGTCGGGTTGTCATTGAGGTCGTATTGGTAAGCACTGGTTTGTCCACCAGCACCAACCGAGCGCAGCAAACGACCGAGTTCGTCATATACCCAGGTTTGCTGTTGGGTGAGGCTGCTGGACGCATCCTTGAGACGCTGTGCTGTGCGATTGCCCATGGCGTCGAGGCTGTACTCGATGGTCTCGCCAAGGTTGTTGGTGATCTTGGTCAGGCGACGAGCATCATCCCAAGTGTAACTCAGCCAGCTGCCATCGCCACGGGTGACCTTGGTGATTAAGCCAACGGCATCGTGCTCAAAACTGGTGGTGCTGCCTGCCGTACTGGCTGAGGTTAACCAACCTTGCGGGGTGTAGGTCAGGCTCGTCTGCACACCATTAGCGTCAGCCACACTCTGCGGATTGCCGTAGTTGTCGAAGTTGGACAACTGAGTGATATGACCAAGAGCATTGGTAACGGTTGTCAGGCGGCCTTGAGCGTCATAAGCGTAAGTGGTGAAATCCTGCACATCAGTGCGCGGACCGTTGGCAGTTTCGATCAAGCCAAGGCTGTTGTAGGTGTAAGCCCAGTTGCGCTCAGTCGCTTGAGCACACGACCAAACAAAGCTGCCGGCCAGAGCGAGTGAAAGCAGGCTCACGCGTTTTACAAATACATTCATCATCAGGTCCTTCTGCTCTTAGCGCTGCGTCACGGACTGGCTGAGCTGCCGGCCCTGTGCGTCGTAGGTGTAGGTGGTAATGCGGGTAGGCTCGGTAACCGTGACCGGCAGGAACAGAGTCGGGTGCCAGTCAGTGGTAATAGTGCGCGCTTGTGGCGTGCCAGCAGCTTCGGTGCGAGAGACCTCTAGGCCACGAGTGTTGTAGTCGTAGGTCGTCAGGTTGCCTTTGTTATCGGTCTTGGTCTTGAGCAAACCGCGTTCGTCATATGTAAAGGTGGAGTTGCTGTTGGGGCAGTTGACAGAGGGGTGACCTTCAATAGCCGTGATGCGTTTGATACCCTGATAAATTTCGAATTGGTAAGTGCTTTGTTGGCCTAACGCATTAGTAACAGTTGAAGACTCATCGGGGTTGTAGCTGACTTTGACTTGTTCAGCACCATTTGCATGCTCACTCAATATTGCCCGACTTTGTGCGTCGTATTTCCAGGTCGCATATCTAACACCGCGCCCATCTGTGATCCCCGTAAGTAAACTTGGATTCCTGCTATCCTCATAGCTGTAATTAGTAACTACTGGCACAGGGCCATTTACAATGTCTCGCGCAATTAAGTTACCTCGAGAGTCATACCTGTAAGTAATTTGGATTCCATTAGTTATTAGCTTGAGCGGCTGCCCTTTAGCTAGATTGTTGAAGTGGATGGTTATTGCGTTGCTCAAGCCATCCGAGATAACAACACCAAAATCATCATATGCCAGAGTATGAAATTCTTCCGGCGAGCGAGAGACTCGTATTAGTTGCCCACCCTCATCAAATAGAAGTTCTTTATTTTGCGGTGAAGAATAAGCCCAGTGGTCATTTTGTTTTCGCAAAACTCCAAGCTCATTGGGCTCAGGAGTCGCAAAGTCACCATTTAGTTCAAAGTACGACTCCCTTCCGTCCTCAGCGACCATAACTATGTTGTCTGTAGCAATGCGAAGGTGTGCAGAGTAATTATGACGCCACAAACCATCCTGACTATTGTATTTCCTGACAAATTGTAGCGGATACGATCCTGTGCCAACATAGTCAACTTCAGTTTGAAACTTGTTTCCTGTGGCAATATTTATTGGATTCCCTCTGGACTTGGTTGCAGAGCAATTAAGACCATCATCCGGAGAACCCGTCTCTTTTGCTGGGTCTACAGTGTCTTCTGGGAGTGTGCAATCGGTAGGTGCACTAGCGTTGTCCGGAACATACCCTGGTGGGCATACTAATTTTATTTGCCAAGTACCTACAACGTGCCCGCTCCCGCACGCTTGGTTTGTATTTGGAATACCTGTGATGAAACTTGAATTTTGTGTCCAATTCCACTGACCAAATCCGCAGTTATATTTTCCATACCAACGAATCCAAGATGAATATACCGCCCGCTTTAAATCAATAGCTTTTTTATAACCACCATACGACAACTCAGGCTTTCGACTAGCAGCCTCTACCTGAAAAGTGAGGAAAACAGACATAACGATCACCGCCAGAAGCAATAAAAAAAATCTGGCAATAAAGTTGAAATCCGTGAACTTAGTATAATTAAACCCATGCCTCATCATGAGTTCCTCCTAAACTGGGACGCCTGAAAAAATATGCCGGTAGCAAAATGTAAAATCACGTTAAATCCCTTTGAGTAATTAGAAGATATTGCTGTGTACATCCCTTTGTTTTGACTTTAAATACTGGCCATCCTATTTTTAGTGCTGTGTAACGGACTGGCTGAGCTGCCGGCCCTGTGCGTCGTAGGTGTAGGTGGTAATGCGACTGGGTTCAGTAACAGTGACAGGCAGAAACAGTGTCGGATGCCACTCGGTAGTTGTTGTTCGAGCTTGTGCCGTACCAGCGGCTTCGGTGCGAGATACCTCTAAACCACGGGCGTTGTAGTCATAGGTTGTTAGGTGACCTTTGTTATCGGTTTTGGTCTTTAGCAGCCCACGGGTGTCGTAGGTGAAGGTGGAGTTGCTGTTAGGGCAGTTGGCCGAAGCCTCACCGTCCACGGCCACTACACGCTTGGTGCCACTAATGGTCGTAAAACGGTACACCGTGTTCTTGCCCAGTTCATTGGTTACCGTACTGGAGCCATCGGCATTGTAACTCACCATTACCTTATCGACGCCTCCGGCATGTTCACTCGAAATAGCCCGGCCCTTATCGTCGTAAGCCCACGTGGCATAACGCACGCCTCGCTCATCGGTGATACCGGTAAGCCATCCATTATTGCGCGGATCTTCATAGTGAAAGGTGCGCTGTTCAGTTTGCCCACCTTGCACGCGGGTCAGCTGCGCCAGACGCATATTGACGTTATAGCTGTAATCGATGTGTAAATCACCTGAATCCAGTGTAAGTGGCTGATATAGCGAGTCCTGAGTGAAAGCAATACTTCCCCCTAGATCATTTGTGACTGTAACGACGTTACCCGCATAGACCAGCTGTTCCTTTGCACCGCTACTTTTACGCCATTGCGTTAAACGACCAGCAGTATCAAAGGTGAAAACCTGGTTATCCACATCGGTATATCTCCAGCCGCCGCTTATCTCAACAAGATCCCCCAGCTCTAGAGGCGAAAATTTTGCTGCTGGCTTACTACCACTATTGAAGTATGACTCCTTCCCATCACCTTTTGTTAACTTAATATCGAATCCAATTTTCTCAAGTCTGGCGGAATATTTATGCCGCCATACACCGTCGAGACTATTATATGTACGCGTGAAACTCAGCGGGGTAGCACCTCTACTGTCAAAGTCCGTTTCAACCTGGAATTTATTACCATTCGCTGCATTGATTGGGTTGCCAACGCAACTGTTTAGCGCGGGCGCTCCACGCTCACCTTCAACACACTCGCCATTGACAGCGTTAAAGACCTTTCCTTCCTCACACCTTTTGCCAATACGGTTAACTGTTTGTGATGTTAGAGCCCACTGACCGGCCCCAGACGCATAATACTCGTACCGACATGAAAACATTTTGTCAGTATATCTGACTACTTCGTGCGCTCGGGTAGATGTCCCAGTATTAACTTTCAACCACTCACAGACAGCCCCCGGACTACTGAATGGTCGCCCAGAAACGATGGACCATGTATATGTGCTCGCAAACGAAACATCAGAAAACACGAGCAACAAAACAGCACTAATTGCAGATAAAGCACGCATATTTATAAACTCTATTATAAAATAGTTAACTTCATCGAAAAAAATGTAAGAGCAGAATTTTCACTAACAAAAAATTCACACTTTATTTTCTCAGATGCTTATTTATCAACTTTTATACAAACCCTTGCATGATTATAACTAGATGCAGTCTCCGGGCGGCGCGTGCTAGGTTCGATACTAATGAGTTAGGTAAATGTGACAGGCTGGAACAGCTCGTATGCCACTCAGTGGTGATCGCCTGGAATGATCCAGGCATTACCACTGTTTCTACGGAAGGTTGTTCTGATTTACTCAGGTGCGTCGCTCCAATCAGCCTCACTCTTACCTCTCCCTGTCCCTCGGGCGTACCAGCGCCTAGTCACTTCCTTGGTGATCGCTATCCCGCGTTCTGACTGGTCAAGTTTCGGTTGGCTTCGTCGTACTCGGGGCTCGTCTGACCGCTTTCAGGGGCAATTTGCCCGCTGGCAAGCCACAGCGAGTACTGCGGATAGATCGACGTCAAAGCCTCGACCTCCTGTGTGCTAATCCGTGTCCGCTTGTCATAGCGCACAGTCCTCCATCGAGTTCCCCCGATATCGGTTTTCTTAACCAGCTCGTCCAAGCCGGTTTTATCAACAAGCGATCTAACACGGTCGTCTATCGATTCCATAATCGTCTATCAATCTACATTTGTAATATACAAACGCCTCCACATCTGATGTGTATTACAGACGTAGATTACGTTAAAGCTCACAAGAGAGCCTTAGGCGTAGCCCAATAAAGACCAACATAGTGCAGGAAAGGCCATGAATGGGGAAGGAATCAACCTCACGCTTAAAGACCTTTTGGCTCCTCCTCCGGTGATGCCTTGGCGCGAGTTCGCGAACTGGATTCGCATGACTGAAGACCACGACACCGTTTGGGGCTGGATTCGTAACGGCTATATCCCGTCTCACAAGGTCGGCAAGCATGTGATGGTCAACGTCGCGCTGTTCACCCAGTACCTGATGGAAAAGGAGTTCCAAGGATGAAACTTGAAACCATTCAGGCCTTAGCAGATCGCTGCGGCGTCGCTTACGAAATCGCCCATAACTGGGCCATGCGTGGCGCCATCCCCACCATAAAGCTCGGCAAGCATCGCATGGTGATAACTGACGATGGACAACTACCTCCGCCGCCCACATACACCGGATTGCGGCTGCTCTGTCTGCTGGTCAAAGGTCGAGATGGCCAAGCCCGATCCTTGCCCGTCCACACCCTGCGACCAATGCCGCCCCGCGTTTGTCCAACCCGTGCGCGCTCTCAAGATGCGCCTCGTCGCTGGTGCCTGGACGCCCTTGCTTTCCCAGTGGGAAATCACCCCGGCCTTTACCTGCGCCAAACACACGCCAAGCGACCGCCCCCCCAAGTATTGGAGCGTTGTGGTCAACATCGGCAAGCCGGTGCCTTTCGTTCCGCTGCACGAACCTTTCGAGCTGACAGGGTGAGCGTATGAAAGTCTCTTTCCGCGTTGGCCGCTATCTGTTGGCTCTGCTCTGGCACTGGTCGCTGCCATTCACATTCGGCGCTGTGTTCGCCTCCGTGCTGGCTATCCAGGGCGTACAGGAAGGCGTCGAACTGCTCGATGAAGCCCTAGACGCTTCCATCACCCGAGTGGCTGACGCCTGCGCCATCCCACCCGAACCACCCAACCGAGGATCGCCGCCTGTGTCCGGGGCTGGTTTACCAGTCGCGGGCGCAGGTGGCGAAACGGGATGACAAGGGCGAGGCCCTTGGTGTCCACCGCATAACGGTTCAACGCATCACCCGGCTTTAAAACCCCGGCAAGCCGAAACAACCCAGCAGATTCGAACTGTGAAAGTTCACCTGCTCGGGATCGCTCGGCCTGCAGAAAGGCAAAACCGCGCACTAACGCGCAACTCAGCGAGGAAACAAAGATGGCACGTTCAACTATGGAAGTTGCATTTCTCGGCACCCAGATGACCCAGGTCGAGGACACCAAATACGCCAAGGTCTTTTACGGCGATGAGCCGGACGGCAAGACCGAACACGGCCTGTCCATCATCGGCATGGCCATCTCCGAAGACGCCGCCGACGAAGTGTTTAACGCCGGCTCTCAGTTCGAACCCCTGCAACTGGTGCGTATCACTTTCGACGTTGCCCGGGGCGGCCAAAACAAGGGCAAGAATCTCGCCCTGCACATCGAAGCGGTAGACAAGCCAACCGCCCGCGCTGCTGCTCCACAAGCCAACGCCCAGCAACAAGCCAAGCCAGCCGCCCAGGCTGCTGATCCGGCTAAAGGCTGAGGGCCAGGGCCGTGCTGATCCTTGATCGCGTCGTCTGTGACGAATGCCTGTGTGTGATGGGCCAGCTCCATCACCTGCCTGCCGCACAGAGCGACCTGCTCAGCGACTTCCGCACGGCCCCCGACTACGCCGTCTGCCCGGATTGCCAGACCTCTCAGCTCGCTGCCGAGCTTTGGCCTGAATTGGTAGACGCATAAACATGGCCCTCGAATTCATTCAAGTCTGCCGCGCCTGGACAACCAACCCGGATAGCTCCGTGTCCTGCTCGGCGATTGATTGGGTTCAAGGTTATGTGTTGCCGCCTGAGGCAGGGGGTCAACTCGACCTGCTGATCCAAGGCGGTTTTGACCCCGAACTTTTCCGCATCGGCTTCCTGGGCACCTTGTCCATGTTCGCGGTGGGGTTCGGGGTTGGTTTGATCATTTCCCAACTCCGCAAACTGAAAAGAGGCTAGACCCGATGAAACAACTGAAAACCAACATGGCCAAGTTCGGCCGCCAACTGTCCTTCCGCAACGCCTGCATCGGCATGGTCGGCTTCGCTGCCGCCAACGCCCATGCCATCGACACCGCCGCGGTGGAAACGGCTATTGCAGCCGCTGAAGCCGATGGCCTCACCGTTGGCCAATCCGTTATTGCTGCTGTTGCCGCCTTGGTGGTCATCGGCATCGTGATCGCGGTCGTGAAAAAGATCTGATCCATGATCTGGTCGCTTCTACTCGGCGTCCTCATGGCGGGCGCTCTTGTTCAAGGCATTCGTTCTGCCGAGTACCTGTGAGGCAAGGGGTCGCAAGGCCCCTTTTTAATTGATGAAGCCTGTACATTTCTTTCGATTTTTTCTCGCTATTACCCTCATGTCATGGGGGCAATTTATTTTTGCGGCGAACTATTCCTATGACCTTCCTAATACAAGTTCTCGTTTTCCTACTGCGCGCGCCGCTTGTGATGCACTGTTAGTTGGCAACAACTATCCGTTTGTTTCATTGGTTCAAACGGCCTCAGACAAATACACCTGCAACTATAAAAACGCTCAGGGAACTCCCAGCTCTGTAACGGTTACGCGTTCCGGCGATGGCTGTCCCCCAGGCACGGAGCTAGATACGGCCAATGGTGCCTGTGTTGCCCCGCCTGAACCGTGCCCGGCCTTCGGCTCCGAGTCGCGCTACATGACCGTCAGCTGCACCAATCAGGGCGGCAACTACGTGCATAACGACCGGGTCAGCTTTGGCCTGTGTGAGTACGTCACCCAACCCGGTGGTTTCTTCAAGGCTTACCCCAACTACGACGACCCTGCGAAGACCTATTGCATCGCACGCTTCTCACCCACGGGTGAAACGCTCAACCCAGGCGAAGGCGTCGACGACATCCCCGCCGATAACAGCGCCCCGATTCCGGATGAAAACGACACCGACCCGGCGTGCTTCAAAACCGGCGCCTATGAAACCTGCATCGACCCCAAACAGCCCAACTGCGGCACCCGTGGCGGTAACCCGTTCTGCTTCGGTGAGGGCGACAGCTGCGGTGAGGTCAACGGTCAGCACATCTGCTTTCCCAACGGTGCACGCAAGTGCAGCTACGCCGACGGCAGCTATGAATGCATCAACCCCAAGACCGGCGAGAAGATCACCTACGACAGCCCCGACCACCCGAAGAACGGCGGCAATGCCGATGGCAACACCAACAACGACGAACAGAAACAAGGTCAAGTCGTGGTTGGCGGTGGTGCCCAAGGCTCTGACAAGGCAGCGACCAACAAAGCAATCAGCGACCTTCAGGAAGGTCTTGGCGACAAGCTCGAAGCGATCAAAGACGCCCTGACCGAAACCACCGATGGCCCCAGCAATGGCCTGGAAAACCCCGGTGAACGCGGCTCGCTGGATGGGGATGAATGGGACGAAAAGATTGCCGAGGCCAAGCTCGAATTTGCCACCGTCACCAACCAGTTTGGTGACCTCTTCGAGGGCATCGTCAGCCCCAACCTGTCCGGCTCGGGTGGCCAGCTCTACTGCGAATCCTTCGTCGTCATGAGCAAGACCTACGAACTCTGCCTAAGCCAGTTCGCCGATGAACTGTCTGGCATCGGCGTGGTGATCCTCTTCCTGGCCACCCTGTTTGCCGCCTACATCATCTTCATCAAAGACTGAGGATCAGCCATGGACTTCTCTTTCATCACCGACTTCTTCACCGGCATGAATGGCTTTATCCAGGACATGTGGCACTGGATCTACCAAGGCCTGTACGACTTCACCAAAGAGGTCATGGTCGTGATGACTAAGGCCATGATTTACGCCTACTTCAGCAGCATGATCTTCGCCGCCGAGATTGCTTATGAAGTGGTGCAGGACATTGTTCAGGGCCTGGGCATCACCCAGCAGATCCAGAGCGCCTATTCGACCATCCCCGAAGACATGCGCAACACCCTGGCGTTCTTCCGCATCCCCGAGGCCCTGACCATCATCTTCTCCGCCATCCCTACCAAGATGGCGATGAAGTTTGTCCCGTTCATAGGCCGCTGATATGTCGATCAAGATCCATCACGGTCCCAATGGCAGCTACAAGACTTCTGGCGCCCTGCAGGATGATGCGATTCCCGCGATCAAAGAGGGGCGCACCATCATCACCAACATCCGGGGGTTCACCCTGGATCGGGTCTATGAAGTCTTTCCGGACTGCCCGAAGAGCACCGAGGTCATCAACCTCTCGATGGAATCCACCGAGGATCTCGAAAAGCTCCGTCGCTGGTTTATGTGGGCACCCAAGGGCGCGTTTCTGATCTTCGATGAAACCCAGATCCTCTTTCCGAAATCCTGGCGCGACAAAGACCTTGAGCAATTCGACTTTCCCGGTGGCATCGAAAAAGCCAAAGAGGCGGATAGGCCTACCGGCTGGCTCGACGGCTGGACCCGCCACCGGCATTGGAACTGGGACGTTGTTCTAACCACTCCCAACATCCGCTACATCCGCGACGATATCCGCCTGACCTGCGAGAAGGCCTACCTGCACGCCAACCTCGCCTTGATCGGGGTGAAAGGTCGCTACAAAGAGGCCATGCATGATGCACAGGAAAACCGCCCCCACAGCGATGGATCATCCATCGTCGAACTCAAGAAAATCAGCGCCACCACCTTCAAGCTCTACGACTCAACCTCCACCGGCACCGTCCGCGATACAGCAGCAGGTAAGAACCTACTGCTGTCGCCTAAGGTTCTGGGCCTCCTGGGTTTTATTGCCGCTCTTCTCTACTCTATTTTCGCTGACGACTCCGCATCTCTGTTCACTAACGGGCTCACTCACCACCAGCCTCAAAAGCCTGCTACTGCCCCCGCTCAGGCTCCTGGGCAAACTCCTGCTGCGCCTGCTGGTGTGGCTCCTGATGATCTGGCTGATCGCCAAACTGATCAGCCAGCTTATGTAGCCACCGACCCACCCGGTTCCCACCCATTCTGGAAACAAACCCTCGTCGTCAAAGCCGCCATGACCGGCTACCAGAACGAACGGGGTAAAGAGGTGGTGCTTTTCCACGTCCTGAGTGAGGACGGCTCCCACTTCGGCCAGACCGGCAACGACCTGCGCGCCCTCGGCTACCGCATCACCGTGATAACCCCGTGCTACGTCGAACTGCGCCGCGATGGCTGGAGTGGTGTGTCCATGTGTAAAGGCACCGCACCTGCGCAGCAAGAAGCCCAAGCGGGCACCCAGGCACAACAACAAGAACAGCTCACCGCCCAGCAGCGCTTCGAAAAGAACGCTGTACGGGTGACCGTCATTGAGGACACGTCGCGTGATGAAAAGCCGTTTTCCAACTAGCGCGGCCGCGCGCCGGGGAGCGGCTAGGTCCAGAGCGATCCCGGCGCGGCACGCGCTGACGTCCCTGTAACACGTCATATAAGTCCGAATGAAAGTGGTCATTACTGGTTAATAAAGGAAAAACACATGAGCGTGAAAGACCAAAGAAGGCTTGATCGAGTAACCGGCCTGGAATGCAAACGGGGCCGTTTGTTTATCGATGCGGCCACCGCGGCACTCACTGACCTGTCAGGCGTTCGCCTGCTCCGTTGTGGCGTCGATACCGTGCGCCAGCTCTACAAGGGGCTGATCCGCCCGGAAATCATGGAGCTATTCGACAACCCGGGCACTCTGGTCGACTTTGCGGGCCAGCGTTGGCACTCGGGCCGTGTAGGCCGTGACTCCGGCTACCAGTACAAGCTGCAGAACGCAGACCTCGGGATCATCCTGTTGGTGAAGAACTTCAACGCCAAACTGGACTGCATCGGCCCGCATCTGAAAATCGAAGTGTCGCCCCATGCCATCGACAGCCTGTCACCTGAACGCTTGCAGGCGCGGTTGGACTTCTACGCCGCCCAGTTAATGACCCATGTGGAAATCAACCAATGTGCAGTCCACCTTGCATTAGACCTGCAGGGCTGGTCACCTCCCGCCGATCTGGTGGCCCGCATGCACTGCAAAGCCCGAACACAGCGCGACATCTCGGGCATCAGTGAAATCAACTGGGCGACCAAATCCAGCACCTACGGACGTGGTGAAACCTCGATGTTTGGCTCTGCCAGCGGCGTGCAGCTCTGCATCTACAACAAGACCGAACAGGCCAAAGCCTGCGACAAGCTCGACTACTGGGAAAGCGTCTGGAAGCGCCGCGATAGCTTCGACGAAAACGACCCGGACAACTACAACCCCAAGCAAACCGTATGGCGTGTAGAGCTGCGTTATCACCACTCGATCATCCAGCAATTCGCCAGCGGTTCCCTGGATGTGAAAACCGGTGAAGCCATCGACACCCGTTCGTTTGCAGCCTTTGCCGGGCATCTGGACGGCCTGTGGCGCTATGGCCTGCGCCAATTCAAGTTGATGGATCGCCCTGGCTATTTCTCCCCCATCTGGACACTCATTCGCGAGGACGTGCGCGTGGATCTACCTGTTGATTCCTTACTCGAAGACACCGAATACAAACGCTACTACAAGACCTCCCGTGGCTTCTCAGGGAAGAACGTCGAACTGTTCCTGGGAAACTTCGTCAGCCTGCTGGCAAGGGAACGGGTGGGCGCAAAAAAGGCGTTTGATCGGCTGCAAACCTGGGAATGCTGGCCGGTCATTCGTGATCACTATGCCGCCAAGGACATGAGCGAGCACGACATCTACAAACACATCAAAAACCTGCTGGAAGAGCGCAACGTCCGGTGGGGGCGTGCCGTCTGATGTTTGTTTGTCAAATACACAAACAAGACAAACACACTGACGCTCAAGCGCCTGGCCGGGCCCGACATCATGGCGATTGAACAATTACCTGATGGCCGCTGGAAGGTCGATGTAGAACCGATCAAGGGCAAACGCTTTCGTAAGACCTTCAAGACCAAAGGCGAGGCCCAGCGCTTTGAGGCAACGTGCCGCGCAAGCTGCATCCAGGCACAGCCCTGGAACCCGAAGCCAAAGGACAAGCGCAAGCTATCTGAGCTGATTGAGCGTTGGTATGACCTGCATGGTCACAGCATCACCAGCGGGCGACGGCGCAAAAATACCCTTCTGCTGATGGCCTCCCGTCTCGGTGATCCGGTGGCGATCAAGCTGACAGGTAGCCACTTGGCCCAACTTCGTCGGGTAGAGCTGGAAGCCGGTGCCGTGGCCAAGTCGATCAACAATCGTTTCACCTACCTCAAGGCCGTATTCAATGAGCTGCGCCGCCTGGGCGATATCGACTATGCCAACCCGCTGGATACAGTTAAGCCGCTCAAGTTCCAGGAACGGCAGTTATCGTACCTTTCGATCAAGGAAATTCGGCTACTGATCGAATCGCTGGACAAGCTCAAACGCTCACCCAGTGCGCGACTGGTTGCTGAAGTCTGTTTGGCGACTGGTTCTAGATGGTCTGAGGCTGAGTCGCTGCTACCGGAACAGGTCAGGAATGACTCGGTGACCTTCATCAATACCAAGTCGAAGCGCACCCGCACTATTCCAATCAGCATCCAGCTACAACAACGGCTGCACGCCTACTTTGAACAGCACGGCCGCTTCACGTCCTGCATGCATTCGTTTCGGGCTGCTTTAAAGGACAGTGCAATCAAGCTGCCGCGTGGTCAGGCAACGCACGTGTTACGTCATACTTTTGCCAGCCACTTCATTATGAACGGCGGCAATATCCTGACCTTAAAGGAGGTGCTGGGGCATTCGTCGCTGACCATGACCATGCGCTATGCCCACTTGTCCCCTTCTCACCTGCGTGATGCGCTGCGTCTCAACCCGCTGGATGGTTTCGACACTTCTTCGACACACGAAAAACAGCGCGAAATAAATTCCTTATAAATCAATCGCTTTCAGGCGTAGCGCCATAAGTATCCGATTGTTTATAGAAATCATGCAGATGACGCACTAACACCATAATCACTGCAGCAACTGGCAAGGCCAGAAGGACGCCGGTGAAGCCGAACAGTTGGCCGCCGGCCATGATGGCGAAGATCACCGCAACCGGGTGCAGGCCAATGCGATCGCCTACCAGCATCGGCGTCAGCAGCATGCCTTCGAGCATTTGCCCGACGATAAAGACTGCAGCGATGGCCACCAGTGGGTAGGGGTCCATGCCGAACTGAAACAGGCCAGCCGTCAATGCCGCACCGATGCCGACCACCACGCCCAAATACGGCACGATACTGGCCAAGCCGGCCAGTACGCCGATCAGTAGCCCGAGTTCCAGGCCAATCACCATCAGCCCGGTGGCATACATCACACCTAGCGCCAGCATCACCAGTAACTGACCGCGCAGGAAAGCGCCGAGCACTTCGTGACATTCGCCGAACAGCTGCACAACCAAGCCTTCACGACCACGCGGCAGCAGGCTGCGCAGCTTGGCGACCATCAGGTCCCAATCGCGCATCAGGTAGAAGCTCACTACCGGAATCAGCACCAGGTTGGCCAGCCAGGCCAGCAGCGCCAGGCCTGAAGAGGTGGCCGTGGACAGTAGCATGCCGACGATATCGGTGGTTTTACCCAGTTGGCCGGACAGTGCGGTTTTCAGCTGATCAAAGCGCCAGAAGCCCTCGCTCAAACCCAGCTGGAGCTGAATCCATGGCAGCGCTTGATTCTGCGCCCAATCGAGCATTTCCGGGATCAACTCATATAGACGCACCAGCTGCTTGCCCAGCATGGGCACCAATACCAGCAGCAGGATGGCCATGATCAGGGTGATCAGTGCAAAGACCACCACCACGCCCCAAGTCCGCGAGAGTTTCCATCGCTCCAGACGGTCGACCAGCGGGTCTCCCATATAGGCCAGCAGGACGCCGATCAGAAACGGCGAGAGAATCGGCGCCAGCAGGTACAACAGGCCGCACAGCAGCAGCGCCCCGACTATCCATATCCAACGGTGCGAATCGATCATGCCCAGCGCTCCATATGCCAACGTTTTATCCAGAAATATCCAAACCCGCGAGGCCCGTTACATAAGAAAACCGCAGCTTAATAGCTGCGGTTTTAAAGTCAGGGACCGGGTGTAATAGCCGCAGTCTACCAGCGAAACCTCAGCACATTGTCAGGTGCTACCGCTGCGGCAGCGGGCTCAGTCGCAGTAGCCGGCGGCGTAACAGACTGACTGGCATCGAGCGCAGGGGCTTCTACCGGCACTTCCTGCAAGCGCGCCAGGCCCAGTTGCGCACGCAACTGCTCGGCATTGGCATTGACCGCAAAGGTCAGCGTATCGCCCTGCACCTTGCGCAGCTGGGCTGCGAACGGTTCGAGAATGCGCTGCAATTCGGCATAACGCGCCAGGTCGACGCCCTGCACTTCCACGGTCAGACCGCTGGCCGCGCCGGCAGCGACAATAAAGCGTGGTGCCAGACGCTGATTAACTGCCAACAGGATGGCATCGGCCAACGCGGCTTGATCGGCACCTTGCACAGTGCCCTGCTCCCGCTCATCACCCAGCCACAGGCGCCATTCGGCCTGCCATTGGCCGTTTGCTTCGCGCGCCACAACTGCCAGCAAGGCATCGGCGGCGTAGCGTTCGGAGGCTTCACGCAGGGCAGCTGGGTCATTCGCCGTAAGGTTTTCCGGCACCGCCACCAGCTGTTCGGCCAGATCGGCCAATGGCAGACGCAGCGGCAGGCCGCGGTGCTGTGCGGCCTGATTAAGCGGTGCGGCAGCAGCCTGACCATCACCCAGCAGGCGGCTGCCATCACTGGCATCGCTCAACCACCACAGCAGAATGCTCGGACGATTGGCGCCCCACAGCGCCAGGCCCGCCTGACGCAGGCTGCGGTCGGTGCTCAGCGGGTCAAAATCGACCAACAGTTTGTCGCCTTCATAGCCGTATTGACTGACGATCTGTTGCGGATCCTTGCGCAGCGCCGCCAGTGCAGGGCTCTGCGCCGCATCGGCCTTACCGGTCAGTCGCAACACCAGGGTATCCAGCGCGCGGCTCAGGGCGGCAGCGCGCTCTTCCGGTTGCTGGCTGCTGACCGCTTCGCGGACTTGGTACAGATCACTCACCGGCGCGGCAAACGCCGGCAGGCCGGACAGCGACAAACAGACTAGAAGCAGGCGAGCGGTCAAACGCATGGATGAATTCTCGACGGACGGAAAGTGGCGCGCAGGCCAGGTTTAACAACAGTTGCGGCCAACCCACGCCACATAAAGCCGGCGGCGCTGGCTCAAGAGTGCGAGTTTAGGTGCTGTTAAGGTGCATTCCAAAGCCCTTTTCAGCCGCAGACTGCCAACAACAGCGAGATTTCGAGCTTAAACAGCCGCCCCAATAGCCGCAACCTTAGCGGGTGGCCGCTGCCGGGTAAGCCTGATAAAATCGCGCGCCTTCGCAGACCGCCGCCATAAGCGGCGGTGCCAATCCGCATTTCCCCCTAAAGGCCTGGATCTATGAGCAAGCAACCCTCCATCAGCTACAAGGACGCAGGTGTAGATATCGACGCAGGCGAAGCCCTGGTCGAACGCATCAAAGGCGTGGCCAAGCGCACCGCGCGTCCGGAAGTCATGGGTGGGCTGGGTGGCTTCGGCGCCCTGTGCGAGATCCCGGCGGGCTACAAGCAACCGGTCCTGGTTTCCGGTACTGACGGCGTCGGCACCAAGCTGCGCCTGGCGCTGAACCTGAACAAGCACGACAGCATCGGCCAGGACCTAGTCGCCATGTGCGTCAACGACCTGGTGGTATGTGGCGCCGAGCCGCTGTTCTTCCTCGACTACTACGCCACCGGCAAGCTCAATGTCGATGTCGCAGCCACCGTAGTCACCGGCATTGGCGACGGCTGCGAACTGGCGGGCTGCTCGCTAGTGGGCGGTGAAACCGCTGAGATGCCGGGCATGTACGAAGGCGAAGACTACGACCTGGCCGGCTTCTGCGTCGGTGTGGTGGAAAAAGCCGAAATCATCGACGGTTCGAAAGTCGCCACTGGTGACGCGCTGATCGCCCTGCCGTCCTCCGGCCCACACTCCAACGGCTACTCGCTGATCCGCAAGATCATCGAAGTGTCGGGCACTGAAATCGAAACCACCCAGGTCGACGGCAAGCCGCTGACCGAACTGCTGATGGCGCCAACCCGCATTTACGTCAAACCGCTGCTCAAACTGATTAAGGACACTGGCGCAGTCAAAGCCATGGCCCACATCACCGGTGGTGGTCTGCTCGACAACATCCCGCGCGTGCTGCCGAAAGGCGCACAAGCCGTGGTCGACGTCGCCAGCTGGACGCGCCCGGCGGTCTTCGACTGGCTGCAGGAAAAAGGCAACGTCGATGAGCACGAGATGCACCGCGTACTCAACTGCGGCGTCGGCATGGTTATCTGCGTGGCGCAGGATCAAGTCGAAGTCACCCTGCAAACCCTGGCCGCTGCTGGCGAGCAGCCATGGGTGATTGGCCAGATTGGTGAAGCCGCCGAAGGTGCTGCCCAGGTCGTATTGAACAACCTGAAACAGCACTGATGTCGGCACCGATGTCAACAGACTGTAATGTGGTGGTACTGATCTCCGGCTCCGGCAGCAACCTGCAGGCGTTGATCGACAGCATCGCCCATGACGGCAATCCGGCACGCATCGCCGCGGTGATTTCCAACCGCGCCGATGCCTATGGCCTGGAGCGCGCAAAACAAGCCGGCATAGCCACCGCCGTGCTCGACCACAAGCAGTTCGACGGTCGCGAAGCCTTCGACGCTGCGCTGGTCGGGGCCATTGATGCGTTTAATCCGCAATTGGTGGTACTGGCCGGGTTTATGCGCATTCTCACCCCCGGTTTCGTCCGTCATTACGCTGGTCGCCTGTTGAATATCCACCCTTCCTTGCTGCCGAAATACAAAGGTCTGCACACCCACCAGCGTGCGCTGGACGCCGGTGACAGCGAACACGGCTGCAGCGTGCACTTCGTCAGCGAGGAACTCGATGGCGGACCACTGGTCGTACAGGCAGTGGTACCGGTACAGTCGGATGACTCGCCTACCAGCCTGGCACAGCGCGTACACGAACAGGAACATGTGATTTACCCGCTGGCCGTGCGCTGGTTTGCCGAAGGCCGTTTGCAGCTGGCCGCGCAGGGGGCGATGTTGGACGAGCAACTGTTACCGAGTACCGGACACCTTATTCGAACTTAGGAGACACCATGGGTCGCACCTTACTGTTCGCACTGACACTTTTGAGCCTGCCGGCACTGGCCGTCGAGCTGAAACCCTTCTCCGCCAGCTACACCGCCGACTGGAAGCAACTGCCCGTCAGCGGCAGCGCCGAACGCAGCCTTGAAGCGCTGGACAACGGTCTGTGGCAGCTCAATTTTGAAGCCTCCATGCTGGTCGCCAGCCTGACCGAGCAAAGTACCCTGCGCGTGGATAAAGAAGTCTTCCTGCCGCAGACCTACCTGTACGAGCGCAACGGCCTGGGCAAAGGCAAGAAAATAGAGCACGACTTCGACTGGAGCGCCAAGCAGGTGATCGGCAGTGACCGCGACACTCCGGTGCGCCTGCCGCTGAACCGTGGCCTGCTGGACAAGTCGACCTACCAGTTGGCCCTGCAATATGACGTGGCCGCCGGCACCAAGAGCATGAGCTACCAGGTGGTCGATGGCGACGAAGTGGAAACCTACGATTTCCGCGTGCTGGGTGAAGAAACCGTGCGTACCAAAGCTGGCCTGATCGACGCCATCAAGGTAGAACGCGTACGTGACCCAACACAAAGCAGCCGCAAGACCATCCTCTGGTTTGCCAAGGACTGGGAATTCCTGCTGGTGCGCCTGCATCAGGTCGAGAAAGACGGCAAGGAATACCAGATCATGCTCAAGGAAGGCACAGTCGACGGCAAAGCCGTTGAAGGTCGCCAGGACTGAGTTATAGCGAATAAAAAAGCCGAGCTAAATGCTCGGCTTTTTTGTGGGCGGGTGTCTGTAGCTGAGGCTCGGCGCAATCACCACATCAGATCATCCGGTACCTGATAGGCCGCATACGGATCATCGGCATCCGGCGCTTCGGTTGGGGTGTTGAGCAGCACCACACGCTGGGCGTCGCGCTCCTGAATCTTCAGTGCGGCCTCACGCGGGATCACTTCATAGCCACCACCGTGGCGGACGATGGCCAGCGAGCCGCTGCTGAGCTTGTTGCGCATCAGGCTGTTGACCGACAGGCGCTTGACCTTCTTGTCGTCGACGAAGTTGTAGTAATCCTCAGTGGTCAGCTTGGGCAAACGCGAGACTTCAATCAGTTGTTTAATCTGCGCGGCACGGGCCTTCTGCTCGATTTTTTCCTGCTGCTGACGGTTCAGCTCCTGGTCACGCGCGGCCTTTTCGGCCATGGCCTGCTGGGCGGCGAGCTTTTGCGATTCGTCCTTCTCGGCCTGACCTTTATGCACCAGGCGCTGTTGTTTCTGCTGCTGCTTGCCGGCCTGCTTGGCCTGCTTTTCATTGACCAGCCCGGCTTTGAGCAGCTGATCGCGTAGTGAGAGAGCCATAACCTACCTTTCCAACCATCAATTTAAAGCGGGCGTGCCCACCATCAGCGGGCAGACTGCACCCGCACAATCAGCAACTCGGGGTCAGCTTTTCCAGTTTTTTGGCTTCGCCCCAGAGCGCATCCAATTCATCCAGAGCGCAATCTTCCATGGTGCGCCCCGCTTCGCGCAATGCCTGCTCGATAAAACGAAAACGTCGCTCGAACTTGGCGTTGGCTGCACGCAGGGCGGTTTCCGGATCGACCTTCAGGTGCCGCGCCAGGTTACTGACCACAAACAGCAGATCGCCGATCTCTTCGCTAATCGCCTCAGGGTCGTTCTCGCTCATGGCTTCCAGCACTTCATCCAGCTCTTCGCGCACCTTGTCGACCACCGGCAAGGCCTCGGGCCAATCGAAACCGACCTGGGCTGCGCGCTTCTGCAGCTTGATTGCCCGGCTGAGCGACGGCAACGCCGTGGGCACGTCGTCAAGCAGCGAGAGTTGCTCAGGGGCAGTAGCCTTCTCGGCGCGCTCTTCGGCCTTGATCTCTTCCCAACGCTGCTTGACCGCAGCCTCTTCCAGCTTGGCCACGTCCACAGCGCCGTACAGATCGCCATCGGGGAACACATGGGGATGACGGCGAATCAGCTTGGTGGTGATTGCATCAACCACCTGGGCAAACTCGAAGCGCCCTTCTTCGCGCGCTAGCTGGCTGTAATACACCACCTGGAACAGCAGGTCGCCCAGCTCGCCCGGCAGATGATCGAAGTCACCGCGTTCGATGGCATCGGCCACCTCGTACGCCTCTTCGATGGTGTGCGGCACAATCGTCGCGTAGTTCTGCTTGAGATCCCACGGGCAACCATGCTGCGGGTCACGCAGGCGGGCCATCAGGTGCAGCAGATCGTCGAGTTGGTACATGGCAAATCCAGTTAAGCCGCAAGCGCCTCAGGAAACCCGATGGCGACGGGCTTCGATGATATTCGGCAGCTGCGAAATCCGCCCCAGCAGCCGGCCCAGTGCATCCAACCCCGGAATCTCCACGGTTATCGACATGGACGCGGTGTTGTCGTCCTTGTTCGAGCGGGTATTTACCGCCAGCACATTGAGCTTCTCGTTGAGCAGCACCTGGGTCACGTCACGCAGCAGGCCGGAACGGTCATAGGCTTTGATGACAATTTCCACCGGATAGGTCTGCACCGGCACCGGGCCCCAGTTGACCTGGATAATCCGCTCCGGCTCGCGCCCGGCCAACTGCAGCACCGAGGCGCAGTCCTGACGATGGATGCTCACGCCACGGCCCTGAGTGATGTAGCCGACAATCGGGTCGCCCGGCAGCGGCTGGCAGCAACCGGCCATCTGCGTCAGCAGGTTGCCGACGCCCTGAATCTGGATATCGCCGCGCTTGCCCGGTTTGAAGCCCAGTGCCTTGCGCGGGATCAACTCCAACTGCTCGTTAACCCGATCCGGCTCGACCAGCTGCTGCGCCAGGTTGACCAGCTGCGCCAGGCGCAGGTCGCCGGCACCGAGGGAGGCGAACAGGTCCTCGCTGGTCTTCATATTGGCCTTCTCGGCCAGTTTTTCGAAGTCCACATGCGGCAGGCCCAGGCGCAGTAACTCGCGCTCAAGCTGCTGTTTGCCGGCGGCGACGTTCTGGTCACGGTCCTGCAGTTTGAACCAGTGGACGATCTTCGCCCGTGCCCGGCTGGTGGTGACGTAACCGAGGTTGGAGTTCAGCCAATCGCGGCTCGGCGTGCCGTGCTTGCTGGTGATGATCTCCACCTGCTCGCCGGTCTGCAGGCTGTAGTTGAGCGGCACGATGCGCCCGTTGATCTTCGCGCCACGGCAGTTGTGGCCGATCTCGGTGTGCACGCGGTAGGCAAAATCCAGCGGCGTGGCGCCCTTGGGCAGATCAATGGCGTGACCGTCCGGAGTGAACACATAGACCCGGTCCGGCTCAATATCCACGCGCAGCTGTTCGGCCAGACCGCCGATATCGCCCAGCTCCTCGTGCCATTCGAGCACCTGACGCAGCCAGGAAATCTTCTCTTCGTAATGATTGGAGCTGGCTTTAACGTCGGTGCCTTTGTAACGCCAGTGCGCGCAAACGCCCAGTTCGGCCTCTTCATGCATGGCCTGGGTGCGGATCTGCACCTCCAGCACCTTGCCTTCCGGGCCGAGCACGGCGGTGTGCAGCGAGCGGTAGCCATTTTCCTTGGGGTTGGCGATGTAGTCGTCGAACTCCTTGGGAATGTGCCGCCACAGGGTGTGCACGATACCGAGGGCGGTGTAGCAGTCGCGCACTTCCGGCACCAGCACGCGCACCGCGCGCACGTCGTAGATCTGGCTGAACTGCAGGCCCTTGCGCTGCATTTTGCGCCAGATCGAATAGATGTGTTTGGCCCGCCCGCTGATGTCAGCCTTGACCCCGGTAGCCTCCAGCTCGACGCGCAGCTGACCCATCACTTCATTGATGTAATGCTCGCGATCCAGCCGACGCTCATGCAGCAGCTTGGCGATCTGCTTGTACTGTTCGGGTTCCAGGTAGCGGAAGGACAGGTCTTCCAGCTCCCACTTGATATGGCCGATACCCAGACGGTGAGCCAGCGGCGCGTAGATATCGAACACCTCGCGGGCCACGCGTTGACGCTTCTCGTCATCGGCCTCTTTCACCGCGCGGATCGCACAGGTGCGCTCGGCCAGCTTGATCAGCGCCACGCGCACGTCATCGACCATGGCCACAAGCATCTTGCGCAGGTTTTCTACCTGCGCCTGGGAGCCGAGCACCAGGGAATCACGCGGATTCAAGGATGCGCTGATCGCGGCCATGCGCAGCACGCCCTCGACCAGCTTGGCCACCACCGGGCCGAAACGCTGATGCACCAGCGCCAACGGCACCTTGCCTTCGCGCACGCAGCGGTAGATTACGGCTGCGACCAGGGAGTCCTGATCGAGCTTGAGGTCGGCGAGAATTTCGGCGATTTCCAGACCGGAGCGGAAACTCGACGCGCCCTCAGTCCATAGATTCTTTGCGGCATTGGCCTGCTGCTCAGCCTCGCGGGCGAACTCACAGGCCTCGCGCAGGGCTTCGCGATCCAGTGCCGGATCGACACTCAGTACATGCCCGAGCCAGGCTTCAAGGTTGATGCTGCCGTCGTCGTTGATCGGCTGATGCGCTCTGACCTGAACCATCTTGCTTACCTTCCCTACGGTGCGCGGCATGCACACCGAACAGTCGCCGCCTTCTATGAGCCGGTCGGTTTAACCACTTAAGGCGCACTCCCTGCGCGCCCCTGCAGCGCCGGGATACGGCGCTTCTATCTACTGCCTGACAAACAGCGCCATCGCTTCGACGTGCGCGGTTTGTGGAAACATATCGAGGATACCGGCACGTGCCAACCGATACCCCTGCGCCAGCAATTCGGCGCTGTCACGGGCCAAAGTCGTAGGGTTGCACGACACATACAACACCCGTTTGGCACCCAGCGCCGACATCTGCTGTACCGCCTGCAGCGCACCGTCACGCGGTGGGTCCAGCAGCACGGCAGCGAAACCGCCCTGTGCCCAGCTGGAATCGGCCAGCGGGTTGGACAGGTCGGCCTGGAAAAAGTGCGCATTGCCCAGGCCATTGCTCGCGGCATTCTCGGCGGCGCGCTCGACCATGGTTTGCACGCCCTCCACCGCCACCAGATCGCGCACTCGCTGGGCCAGTGGCAAGGCAAAATTGCCCAGACCGCAGAACAGATCCAGCACCCGCTCATCGGCCTGCGGAGCCAGCCAATCCAGCGCCTGCGCGACCATGGCGTCATTCACCGGCTGGTTGACCTGAACAAAATCACCAGGCCGATACGCCAGATCGAGATCAAACGCATCCAAGCGATAACTCAGCTGCTGCGCTGGATCAAACGGCTGCGGCTCGTCCGTACCGTGTAACCAGAGCTGCGCATTTTGTGCCATGCAGAACGCTTGTAAACGGGCCAGGTCCGCTTCGCTCAATACAGCGGTATGCCTTATCAGCACAGCACTGGAGCTGCCGCTGAACAACTCGACATGACCAATGGCCTGAGGTTTATCCAACGCACGCAGCACCTGAGGTAACGCGCGCAGGATCGGCTGCAAAGGTTGTACCAGCACTGGGCAATCGCTGATGGCGATAATGTCCTGGCTCGCCGCTGCGCGAAAACCCACATCCAGGCGCTTGGCCTTGTTGTCCCAGCGCACGGCAATCCGTGCGCGGCGGCGATAGCCCAGCTCAGGGCCGACCAATGGCGCAGCCCACTCTTGCGGCTCAAGATTGGCCAAGCGGCTGAGTTGCTCGGCGAGCATGCGCTGTTTCAGGGCAAGCTGATCGGCATGGGGCATATGTTGCAGACTGCAGCCGCCGCAGACTTTGGCATGTGAGCAGGCCTCGCTGCGGCGCTCGGCACTGGCGGTGAGAATGCGCTCAACCCGCGCCTCGACTACCTTGCCGTGGGCACCCAGCACTCGCGCTTCGATCTGCTCGCTGGCCAGTGCGCCGCTGACAAACCAGGTGCGCCCTTCGCTGAAAGCGATGCCGCGGCCGTCGTTGGCCAGGCGCTCGATGGTGAGCTTCTGCTTCTTGCCCACCGGCACCTGCGGCGCTCGGGAACCACCGCTGGGTTGAAAGCGCAGACCGCCGTCTTTCTTGGCCATCAGTTGCTCGGGGCGTCGTAAACGCCGCTGGACAGGTAACGGTCGCCGCGGTCGCAGATGATCGCCACCATCACCGCGTTCTCGACCTCTTGAGACAGGCGCAACATCGCCGCCACCGATCCGCCGGAAGACACGCCGCAGAAGATGCCTTCTTCACGCGCCAGGCGGCGCATCACGTCTTCGGCTTCCTGCTGGCCCATGTCGATAATGCGATCAACCCGCTCGGCCTGATAAATCTTCGGCAGGTACTCTTGTGGCCAGCGGCGGATACCGGGAATCGCCGCGCCTTCCATCGGCTGCAGACCGACGATCTGCACCTCGGGCTTCTGCTCTTTCAGGAAACGCGAAACGCCCATGATGGTCCCGGTGGTGCCCATCGAGCTGACGAAATGGGTGATCTGCCCGCCCGTCTGCTGCCAGATTTCCGGACCGGTGCTGGTGTAGTGGGCAATCGGGTTGTCACCGTTGGCGAACTGATCGAGCACTTTACCCTTGCCATACGCCTGCATCTGCAGGGCTAGGTCGCGGGCTTCTTCCATACCGCCGACCAGAATCAGCTGCGCGCCGTAGGCAGTCATCGCCGCCTTGCGTTCGGCGGTGGAGTTGTCCGGCATGATCAGCACCATGCGGTAACCCTTGATCGCCGCGGCCATGGCCAGGGCGATGCCGGTGTTGCCACTGGTGGCTTCAATCAGCACATCACCGGGCTGGATGTCGCCGCGCAGTTCGGCGCGGGTAATCATCGACAACGCCGGACGATCCTTTACCGAACCGGCCGGATTGTTGCCTTCCAGCTTCAACAGCAGGGTGTTGCTGGTGTTGCCCGGCAGGCGCTGCAGGCGCACCAGTGGGGTGTTGCCGACGCAATCGGCGATGGTTGGGTAATGCAGGCTCATGGCGAACGAGATGATCCAGAAGCAAAGAAGGCCGCCATGATAACGGCAAACTGCGCTCGGCCATATCAGCGAACACCACTACACGGCAGCAAAATTACCCCGCCAGAGCGTACAGCAACAGCCAGCACGGCAGCCCCAGCACCGGCGCGTACACCGCCAGGCGCGGTGCATAGGGCAATAGCAGCGCCAGGGCCAAGCCGCTCAGCGACAGCATGCCGAACCAGCCCACCGGCCCCATCGCCCAGCCCCAGGCTTGCGCGCAACCCCACAGGCTGGCCACCAGCAGCAACCAGCCGCCGCCACGCAGAACGCGACGTTGCAGCAGCGTCGGCGCCCTGCCCCAGACCTGCTTGTAATGCCGCTCCAGGCCCTGACACAGCGCCAGCATGCTGCTGTAGGCCAGCAATAGACTGCCCAAGAATGCCGTCATCATGTCAATTCACCTGCGCCTGTGCGTGCCGCACCCGCCGTTCGCTGTGTCGCACCTGTGGCTGACGCAAACGCCAGACACTCCAGGCCAGCAGCAGCCCCAGTGCCACCACCGTCACCTCCAGCCACAGGCGCATGCTGTCGCCCCAGGCCTGGCCATAGCTGAGTGCACTGAGCAGCGGCAAGCCCAGGCACAGCAGCGCGGCCAGGCTCAGTTGTTCACGCCAGGCCTGCAGACGCGGGCGCAGCCAGGCGTGCAGCAGGCTCAGCAGCCAGAGCGCAAAGAAGCCGCGTAGTTCCCATCCGCCACGCTGGGCCAGCTCTTGTGGTAACAGGCGGTTGAGCCACAGCAGGCCGATGCAGGCCACAGCCAGGCCGGCAATTGTCGCCACGTTGAGGCTTTCCACCAGGCGATAGAGCTGCTGCCCCAGCGCACTTTCACTGGCGTATTTACGCCGCCGCTTGACGGTAAACAGCACCAGCCCGGTGGCGATCATCGCGCTGCTGAGCAAACCGCAGACGAAGTACAGCCAGCGCATCGGGTAGCCGCCGAACTGCGCAAAGTGCAGGCCAAACATCACCCGTTGCACCAGCACAGTGGGGCGCAGCTCCGGTGGCCCGGCCAACAACTCACCGGTGACACCGTCGAAGACCATGTTGTGGCCCTTGGTCAGGGCAATCCGGTTACCCAGCACCCGACGCATTTCGATATGCGCATCACTGCGCCCAGGATGCTCGATCACCACACCGCTCAGCGGCCCCATACGTGCTTCGGCCTGAGCCAGTAGTGGAGCCAGCGCCGTCAGCGGCGCCGGGTGAGTCGGCGCCTGACGCGGTTCCTCCATAACGTCGATGTGTTCGCGGTAAAACGCCGCGAAATCGCCTTTGTAGAGGCTATCCAGCGCCGCCGGCATATAGATCAGGGCAAAGATCAACAAGCCGGTGTAGGTGATCATCAGGTGAAACGGCAACAGCAACACTGCACTGGCATTGTGTGCATCGAGCCAGGAGCGCTGGCCCTTGTTCGGGCGGAAAGTGAAGAACTCCTTGAAGAACTTCTTGTGAATGATGATGCCGCTGATCAGCGCCACCAGCATGGCCATCGCCGCCAACCCGACAATCCAGATACCCGGGTTGCGTGGCATGCTCAGGCTGTAGTGAAAACGAAAGAAAAATGTCCCGCCGGCCGTGTCGCGCACCACCAAGGGTTCACCGGTGAGTGGATCCAAGTAGGTGCTGATGCCCGAGCGCCGGTCGCCCGCCGTCACCCGCAAGGCAGGCATGCGCTCGCTGGGCAAGCTGATGTTCCAGGCGCTGGCATCGGCATGCTGACGCTGCAGGTAAGCCACGGCGTGCTCGACAGCCTGAGCGCTGCTGACCGACGTCTGCTTGATCTCCGGTTGCATCCAGTGATCGATCTCCTGATCGAAAACCGCCAGACTGCCGGTGAGAAAGATGGCGAACAGCAGCCAGCCGAACAGCAGTCCACCCCAGGTGTGCAGCCAGGCCATGGATTGGGTCAGGGTCTGTTTCATGCCAGGCGCTCCAGCAGGTGCGGCCAGAAGCCGATCAGCGCCAGCGGCGCAGCGGCTGGCAATAGCGCCCAGGCGCGCCAGACGCTACGTGCGGCAAACGCCCAGAGAATCGCCAGGGTGTAGACGGTAAATGACAGCAAGCTGGCGATCAGCAGCGCATCCACCCGGTCCAGCGGCAGCAACTGCGCCAGGGCAGCGGTCAATGCGTAGGTGAACACATAGCCGCCCAGCAGCCCGGCCAGCACCCGTGAACAGATCGGCCATGCCTGGGTTGTTCCTGCGGCCTTACTCATCGCGTCCCTCCTGCGCCAAACCAGCCGCCATGCGCAGTGCCGGCCGCAAGGACGCGGCCAACATCGGCCCATGGCCCAAGCCGGCAAATTCCTGATACGTCACCTGCAGCCCCGACCAACGCGTCAGGCGCTCGGCCATCTGCCGCGCGGCATCAGCCGGAACCGCAGCCATGGCTTTGCGCCGCTGCTCCAGCAGTGCCGGATCGACACCGGGTCGGGCGTTGCCGGGCAGGCCTTCGTCACTGCCGCGCACGATCAACAGCTGGGCAGTGGCCCCGGCAAAGTCACGCTCAGTCTCCAGCAACAGCCCGGACTGCCACCACAGCGACGGGCTGGCGGCGATATAGCGGCTAAAGCTGGCCGGCTGGGTGAACAAGGTATTGAGCACGAACAACCCGCCGAACGAATGCCCCCAGAGCGCCTGTTGCGTCGGATCTACCGGTTGCAGTGCGGCCACCTGCGGCTTGATGCGCTGCTCCAGCAGTGTCAGAAAGACTGCAGCACCTCCGCCCTGCACCCCATTGAAGGCCTGCATGGGCAGGCCATCGCGGCGTGCCGGGGTGTAGTCGAGGGTGCGTGCCGGCACATTGAAGGGCCGCTCACCGGTATGCCCGATAAACACCAGCAGCGGCGGCGTCCCTTCCTTCAGCTCGTCCAGCCATTGCGCCTTCAGCGCCGCCAGCGCGGCATGGCCATCAAGCAGATAAAGCACCGGGAAGCCGCTGGCCGGTGCTGCACGCGCCGGCACCAGCAACTGCACCTGATAGCTGCGCTGGGCATCTGCCGACTGCACATGAAACGGCGCAAGCCGTTGGTAACCGGGATAATCCGCAGCATTCACCACGTTCAGCGAGGACAGACAGAACAACCACAACCAGCAGCGCTTCATGGCACTACCCCCAGCACTTGCCAACGGGGCAAGGTGTATTGCTCGAAGCGCTGCACGCGCTCGGCGGCCTGTTCCACCGTTACGCCGTGGCGGCGTAGCAGGGCCTGAATGGTTTCACTCAGTAAAACGCCGCGTAACTGCGGATGCTCCAGCAGCACACGGACGGCGGCCATTTCCAGCGTATCCGCCGGCACACTCGCGCCCAGGCTTGGCGCAGCCAGGTGCGCGTAGCCGGCGCCCTGCAACGCTCCCTCAGCCAGCAGGCGGTTAAGCGCCTGGCAGCGAGTAACATCTACCGGCGCGTGCAGCAACGGATGGGCATAGCCCGCCCAGGTCAGCAGCTGTAAAGCACCGCTGAGCTGGCCGACCTGCGCCGCCAGGGCAGGCCGCCGCGCCAGTTCGGCAAAACTCTGCGGCCCCTCACCAAGGGCCTGCAGCAGTGGCTGATACAACTCGGCAGCGCCCTGCAGCGGGCCGATGCGCGTTGAAAATTCCACCGCCCCCGGTGCCGGCGCGGCGGGTAACAGGGTCCAGCAGCTGCCCAGCAAGGCTTGTCGATGTGCCGTGGCCGACAGGGCCTGATCGCCGCGTTGGTACAGGTCACTGCGCTGGGCTTGGTTGCGTGCCAGGTCCTTGGCAGTTTCCCGCAGCGCCGGGTCACTCAGGCCCTTAATCGCAGCCAGGCAGTTACCGGGCAGCGACAGTGCATCGATGTTTTCCAGTGGAATGGCGCTGCCGATCAACTGGCAACCGAGGCGAGCAAACTCTGCCATAACGTCGGCCACCGGCAACGGCTGCCAGTGCTCACACAGCAGCTCATGGGCCAGATAGTCCACCCCCTGCTCGGCACTGCGCGCCAGCAGCCGGGCCATCTCAGGCTGCTCGACAAAATAGCCGGCGCCGCCCTGTTGCAAGGCCTGCAATGCCTCCAGCGCCGCCTGCACACGCTGCGGCGGTGAACCTTTGCTGTGTTGCGCGTGCTGCCAGATAAACCGCTGAGCCGCCGCCAAGGGCGCCATGCCGGGCTGACACATATAACCCAGGCACAGCAGCCCATTGGCGTTGAGGCGCTGCTCGACAAAGCCACGGATAGCCTCACGCTGCGCGGGCGCCACCCAGCTGTACACGCCATGGGCCACGATAAAGTCATAGCCCTCGCCCGGTTGCCCGAGCAGCTCGGTGAAATCGGCCTGCACAAACTCGATATTGCTCAACTGCGCAGCGGCGGCCAGTCGACGGCCATGGGCGATATGTTGGGGGTTGAAATCCACCGCCACAAACTGCCCCTCGGGATTGCTGGCTGCCAGCAACAGGCTGTTCAGGCCTTGCCCACAACCCAGCTCGCAATAGCGAAACCCCGACAACAGGTTACTTGCGCGCTGCCCGAGGGCCGTCTGCAGCGCCACCAGCCAGCTGGGCGCCAACTGCGGCTGCACATGATGAGGATAGGGCAACTCGGCCAGATACCCCTGATTCCACACTTGCATTAAGCGTTTTCCTGCACTGAAAAGGCTCCGCCAGGACACGCCTGACGGAGCCGAAACCCGCCGTAGCGACGGGTAAGGAGCACGATGACCTAGAAGGATGCGGTGACCGAGGCGAAGTAGGCACGCCCAGCTTCGTTGTAGGTGTTGGCCCCGGCTTCGGTGGCGTTGCCTTCGCGGTAGATGCGTTTGTCGAACAGGTTGTTGATCCCCATGCGCACGCTGTACTGCTCATTGAAGGCATAGCCGGCGCTGACGCCCATCAGGCCGTAAGGATCGATGTCCTTCTGCGCCTGGCTGTCGATCGCCACGTTGCGCCGAGCGTTGTAGCTCGGGGACTCCTGAGTGCCGTAGTAGGTGCCACTGACCTGCAGCGACAGCTTCTCGGTGGCGGCCCAGTCCAGACTGGTGTTGACGGTGTACTCGGGGATGATGCTCAGCGGCTCGCCGCTGTCCTTGTCCTTGGACTCGAGCATGTAGGTGAAGTTGGTGTTCCACTCCAGCGTCGGGCTAAGGGTGACGAACAGGTTGCCTTCAACCCCTTCGACGACGGCTTTACCGGAGTTTTCCCAGTTCTGCACACGACGACCGTTCGCCAGGCGGAACTCCGCCGTGTTGCTGGAAACGATCTTGTTCTTGTAGTCGTTGCGGAAGTAGGTCGCGCTGGTACGCCAGGTGCCTTTATCGAAGGCCAGGCCGATTTCCTTGTTGATGCTGGTTTCCGGCTCCAGATCCGGATTGCCGATCAGGTAGCAGCCACCGGCGTTGGCTTCTGCCGCGTTACAACCAAAGCCCATGCTGTAGAGCAGGTAGTTGGGGTTGGACTGATACAGGTTGGGGGTCTTGTAGGCCCGCGCGATACCGCCTTTGAGGGTCAGCTCATCGGTCAGTTCATGGGAGGCGTTGAGGCTCGGGCTCCAGTTACCGCCAAACTCTTCATGGTCGTCATAGCGCAACCCTGGGGTGACGATGGTGCGCTCGCCTACCTCGATGTTGTCCTCGGCAAACAGGGCAAAGCTGTGCGCGGTGGTCTTGGTCTGGCTGCGGTCAAAGCCAGGAATCGCTGGCACGCCGCCGACACCTGGATCCCAGGTTTGCGCACGCATGGAGCCTGGGTCATTCAGGCTCTCATACAGGTATTCGCCGCCCAGGGTCAGCACCTGCGGCGCGCCCATTTCCAGCGGCAAGTTGACCTCGGCATTGGCGCGGGTGTTGCGCAGGCGCGACATAAACACCCCGGCCCCTTCCGACGGCGCGCCCTCACCACCACCCGCCAGGCCTTCGTTGAGGCGCTCGTTACGGGTGTAGTCGTAAGCCAGCGAGGCAGTGGAGCTGCCCCAGTCGTACTCACCGTTGTGGGTCAGCGCGTAGCTGCTGCGCTGGATAATGTTGGTTTCCTTGCCATACAGCTGGTTCACAAACGCACCACCGCCGTTAAGCATGGTGTCACCGGCGTAGATGTTGCCCTGACGACTGTAGGTAGCCTCCAGGTCCAGGCTGTGATCGGGGTTTATCTGCCAGCTGAGCAGGCCGCTGATGTCCTTGTTGCGCACGCCTTCACGGCCCGCCACCAGGGTATCGGCACCCACCTGACGTTCGGCGTTGATGCCGGCATCGTCGGCATTGGTCTTGTTGGCGCCGCCATACAGGCGGAAGGCCAGGCTGTCGTTCAGCGCACCGCTGAGGTTGAAGTTGGCACGCTGGCCGGCGCCCTCGGCGTCGTCTTCCGGCTGGATTGCATACAGGGTGACCGAGCCACGCAGCTCCTCGGTCGGCCGCTTGGTGATGATATTCACCACCCCGCCCATGGCCCCCGAGCCATAGCGTGCAGCGGCCGGGCCGCGGAGGATTTCGATGCGCTCGACTTCTTCAGCCGGTACCCAGTTGGTTTCGCCACGGGTGTCACGGTCACCGGTCCAACCGTAACGCACGGCGTTACGCGAGCTGGAGGGACGGCCATCGATCAGAATCAGGGTATTTTCCGGGCCCATGCCGCGCAGGTCGATCTGACGATTGTTACCCCGGCTGCCACTGGTGCTGTTACCAGTCAGATTGACCCCAGGCTCGCGGCGGATCACATCGGAGAGGTCATTGGCCGGCGGACGCTTCTTGATGTCCTCGGCGGTGATGATCGACACACCCGGCGCCTGCTTGAGCTCCTGCTTGGCGGTGACCACAGCATCCTTGAGCGTGATCGCATCAGTAGGTTCGGCGGCTGCACTCAGGGCATCGATCTCGGCATCTACCACGTCGGCGGCAAACAGCGTGCAGGGGGAAAGACTGGCCGCAACGATGGCCAACGACAAATGACTGAGTTTGAATCGCGACTGCATGAACACCCTCTCCTGTGGCGAATGGTCCGCATCCAGGCTCAAGGGCAGGCAGTCACACGCTACGCCAGCCCGACCGGTACGCGGGAACGGCGCAGATGCTACTCATTCTTATTTGTGAGTAAAGCTCATTTACAATCTATACACTTTTCAGCCGAAAATTCAGACGCAAACCTTGACCCGTGTTCTCGGCCCACATCGCCCCGCCCTGCATCTGCATGGCGCTGCGGGCAATCGCCAGGCCCAGGCCAAAGCCATCACCGCCGGGGCGAGCCGCTGACAAACGAATAAACGGCAGGAACATCTGCTCCAGCTGCGTAGCCGCCACGCCACCACCCTGATCCTCCAGCCAGAACAGCCACTCGCCCTGCTCCAAGCGCCCATCCAGGCTGATCATTGCGCCAGGGTGGGAATGCCGAATGGCATTGCGCAAACCGTTTTCCAGCGCCTGCGCCAGGCCATTGAGGTGCCCGCGCACGCAGCAGTGCTCAGGCAGCAGACAACGCAGCTGGGCCTGCGGCCAGCCACTTTCAAAGCAGGCATCCTCGGCCAGCAAGGCCCACAGCGAAGGCAGGCTGATCGCTTCCAGCTCAGGTTGCGGACGCTCGGTACCCAGCCAGATCAACTCCAGGGTGTCATCCACCAGGCGCTGCATGCCGCCGACTTCACGCTCCAGGCGCTGACGCAGTTGCTCGGCATCCAGACCACTCTCACAGGCCACCCGCAAGCGGCTCAAGGGTGTACGCAGCTCATGGGAAAGATCGCGCAGCAGCTGACGCTGTAAGCTGAGCATGCCCTGCAGGCGCTCGGCCATATGATCAAAGGCGCGGCCCAGCTCGCCCAGCTCATCCTGACGGGTACTGATCTGACTGGCCGTGCGCACACTCAGTTGCTCATCACGCAGGGCGTTGGCCTGCTCACGTAGGTGCTGCAACGGGGTAATCAGCAGGCGATAGAGCAAAGCACAGAGCAGCAGCGCCAGCCCGCAGGGCAGCAGGCCGTGCACCAACAACTGGGCGTGCCAGGTAAAACCCTGCGGCAGAAAACGCTCCGGCAACTCGATCACCAGTTGGCCATCCTGTGGTTGCTGCGGAAACGGCAAGGCAATGACCGGCAGGCCACTGGCGCGCTTACTCATCGGCCAGTCGATATGCCGCATGGCCGTAAGCCGCTCGGTTTCTGCCAGGCTCAAGGTCCGCGTGCCGAGGGCGCGCAAATCGCGACCAAGCACCGCCAGCCAGACTGACTCGCGCTGCTGCATCTGCGCCTCCCAGCGCTCGACGCCTTCGGCACCAGCGCTGCGCCAGACCTGCTCAGCCTCAGCGGCATAGCCAAGCAGTTGCTGCTGCGCCGCCTCACTAAGCAGATAGCCGCGAAACTCGATACGCCCGCCCCAGGACCAGCTAACCCAGATGATCAGCAGGCAGAAAGCCATGACCAGCAAAGCCAGCCGCCAGAACAACGAGTGACGTCCCGGCATGGCTCAAACGCCCTCGCGGGTAAAGAGATAACCTTTGCCCCACACGGTTTCCAGGCGCCCGGCACTATAGCCAAGAGCCAGCAACTTGCGCCGGATATGACTGATATGCATATCCAGGCTGCGGTCGTGCCGTGAATAGGCGCGGCGCAGCACCTGCTGGTAGAGAAAGGCCTTGGTCATCAAGCCTTCCGGATGGCGCACAAACAGCTCAAGCAGGCGAAACTCAGTCTGGGTTAGATCCGCCCATTGCCCGCGCAGGCACACATCCGTGCGGGAATCATCAAACTGCAACTGCGGATCCAACCCCGGTGTAGTGAATTCACGCCGTTCATACGCCACCCGACGCAGCACTGCCTCGATGCGCACTTTCAGTTCATCCATGCTGAAGGGCTTGGGTAGGTAGTCATCCGCGCCCTGACTGAAACCGGCAATCCGGTCCTGTTCGCCACCCAAGGCCGACATCAGAATGACCGGCACGCCGCGCTGCTCACGCAGGCTCTGCAATACCTGCAGGCCGCTGATGCCAGGCAGCAGGATGTCCATCAGGACCAAATCGAAGTCACCCTCGGCTGCCAGTCGCAGCCCTTCACTGCCATCGCGACTGAGGGTGACGCCATAACCGCTGTCCTGCAGATGCTGCTGCAAATGGCTGGCTAGTAGCGGGTCATCTTCAACCGCAAGAATCCGCGCGGCTGGACGGGTACAAGTGAGCACGAATAATCCACCGACTCAAATGAGAATAATTCTACCTACTAACCACGCTGCACTCACCTACAGATTCTCGCCGGCTGAATCGCTACACTGCCAAAACATCACCCAAGGAGGCAGCGCGTGTTAAAGGATTTAGGCATTAAAGGCCGTGTGCTCATGCTCACCCTGTTGCCCACCAGCCTGTTGGCGCTGGTGTTGGGCGGCTATTTCACCTGGGTGCAATTGTCCGGCCTGCAGGGACAACTGCTGCAGCGCGGGCAGATGATCATCGAGCAGCTCGCGCCATTGGCCGCGCCAGCGCTGCATGCTGGCGACAGCGAGGTGCTGCAGCGCATTGCCAGCCAGGCACTCGATCAACCAGATGTGCGTGCCGTGAGTTTTCTCGCCGCCGAGCGCAACACCCTGGCCCATGCTGGGCCGAGCATGCTTAATCCCTCGCCGGCTGCTGGCGAGCCGCAACCCGCGCAGAACAGCAACCAGAACGCCACGCGCTTTCTGTTGCCGGTGTATCAGCAGCACCTGAGCATCACCGGCAAAGCCAATGATGAGCCAGGCACCCGGCTGCTCGGCTGGGTCGAGCTGGAGCTGTCCCATCACAGCACCCTGCTCAGCGGCTACCGCAGCCTGCTGGCCAGCCTGCTGCTGATTGCCACCGGGCTGATGGTCACCGCCCTGCTCGCCGTGCGCATGAGCCGCACCATCAACGACCCGCTGCGGCAGATCAAACAGAGCGTCGCTCAACTTAAAGACGGCCACCTGGAAACCCGCCTGCCGCCCCTCGGCAGCCATGAGCTGGACGAACTGGCCTCGGGCATCAATCGCATGGCCGAGTCACTGCAAAACGCCCAGGAAGAACTGCAACACAGCGTCGACCAGGCCACCGAAGACGTGCGGCAGAACCTGGAAACCATCGAAATCCAGAACATCGAACTCGATCTGGCGCGCAAAGAAGCCCTGGAGGCCAGCCGGATCAAATCCGAATTCCTCGCCAATATGAGCCACGAGATCCGTACTCCGCTCAACGGCATCCTCGGTTTCACCAACCTGCTGCAGAAAAGCGAACTTACCCCGCGTCAGCAGGATTACTTGGGCACCATCGAAAAATCCGCCGACAGCCTGCTGGCGATCATCAACGAGATTCTCGATTTCTCGAAGATCGAAGCCGGCAAACTGGTCCTGGAAAATATTCCGTTCAACCTGCGCGATCTGCTGCAGGACACCCTGACCATCCTCGCCCCCGCCGCCCACGCCAAACAGCTGGAGCTGCTCAGCCTGGTCTACCGCGACACGCCGCTGTCGCTGATCGGCGACCCGCTGCGGCTCAAGCAGGTGCTGACCAACCTGGTGAGCAACGCGATCAAGTTCACTCGTGCGGGCACCATCGTGATTCGCGCCATGCTCGAAGACGAAAGCGCCGACCGCGCGCAGCTGCGTATCAGCGTGCAGGACACCGGCATCGGCCTGTCCGATGACGACCTGCGCGAGCTGTTCCAGGCCTTCAGCCAGGCCGATAACTCGCTCAGCCGTCAGGCCGGCGGCACCGGCCTGGGCCTGGTGATTTCCAAGCGCCTGATCGAACAGATGGGCGGCGAAATCGGCGTCGACAGCACGCCTGAAGAAGGCTCGGAGTTCTGGATCACCCTGAGCCTGCCCAAGGCCCGCGACGATGCCGAAGACCTGCCGCGGCCACCGCTGCTCGGCCGCCGCGCGGCCGCCCTGGAACACCACGACCTGGCGCGTCAGGCCCTGCAACATCAACTGGAAGACTGCGGCCTTCAGGTCAGCGGCTTCGACAACCTCGACAGCCTGCTCAGCGCCGTGGCCGAGGCGCGACATAGCGCCCAGCCAATCGAACTGGCGGTGCTCGGCGTCAGCACCCAGACCTTGCCGCCGGAGCGCCTCGATCAGCGCATCTGGGAGCTCGAACGCCTGGCCTGCAAAACCCTGCTGCTGTGCCCCACCACCGAACAGTCGCTCTATCACAGCCTGTTGCCGGATGCATACAGCCAGCTGCAGGCCAAGCCCGCTTGCACCCGTAAGCTGCAACGCGGCCTGGCCGAGCTGGTCAGCCCACGGCAGAACCGCGCAGAAAACAAGCAGAGCGCCCCGAGTCGCCCGCCGCAGATTCTCTGCGTCGACGACAACCCGGCCAACCTGCTCCTGGTGCAAACCCTGCTGGACGACATGGGTGCACAGGTGAGCATCGCCAACAGCGGCTATGAGGCTGTGGAGAAAGCCGCCGAGCAGACGTTCGACTTGATCTTTATGGATGTACAAATGCCCGGCATGGACGGCCGCCAGGCCACCGAAGCGATTCGCCAACGGGAAAACGAGCGCAACCAGGGCCCGGTGCCAATTGTCGCGCTGACCGCCCACGCCCTCGCCAACGAGAAACGCGCCCTGCTGCAAAGCGGCCTGGATGACTACCTGACCAAGCCGATCAGCGAGCGGCAACTGGCCCAGGTGGTACTCAAATGGACCGGCCTGGCCCTGCGCAACCAGAGCAATGAGCACACTGGCATCAGCACCACGCATAACAACCTCAGCGTACTAGATGCTGACGAAGGCCTGCGCCTGGCTGCCGGCAAGGCGGACCTGGCCGCCGATATGTTGAGCATGTTGCTCGCCGGCCTGCCCGGCGACCGTCAGGCCATTCGCCAGGCGCGCGACAGCGGCGAGCGCAACAGCCTGATCGAACGCGTGCACCGCCTGCACGGCGCTACCCGCTACTGCGGCGTGCCGCAGCTGCGCGCCGCCTGCCAACGCAGCGAAACCCTGCTGAAACAGAATGATCCGGCCGCCCAACACGCCCTGGATGAGCTGGATGCCGCCATCGATCGGCTGGCCCGCGAAGCTGAAGTCAACGCCTGAAGCAGCAGGCCAACGCAGCCAATAGCGGCTGCGTGGTAGCATTTGCGCCTATTTGGAGGCTCCATGGCTGAACACGATTTTCGCTACAACCTGCTCAACCCAGAACACACCCTGATTGAATGCCGTGCTTTGGCGCCGGGCCGTTACCAGGTCACCGGTAATGGCGGTTCGATCCAGAGCGGCGACACCCTGCTGGTCACCCTCAAAGGTAGCCGCGAATTGTCGATGCGCCTGCAGGCCGACAAGGTTCGTCATCTGATCAACCCGCGTGGCCAGTGGGTGGCGGTGGCCACCGGCCCGGCGTTCAAGGAGCTGGCGATCTTCAATTGGCAGGCCAACTGCGACAGCTGCGATGCGCAGCTGGACTTCGAGTTTGCCGTCGACGCCGCACTCGGCAAAAAAGCCCAGGCGCCAGCTGCCGAAGCGCGAATCAAGGAACTGGGCTGGCAGTCGAAAAACGCCAAGCACCTGTGCCCGAAATGCATCAACAAGGAGGCTATATGAAACGCGTACTGACTATCAGCCTGCTGGCTGCCGGCCTCGTAGGCTGCGCCACATCCGCGCCACAGCTGGAAACCGAGCACAGCTACCGGGTGGAATGGATCGGCGAACGTCCACTGATCGACCGCAGCCACCTGACCATCACCCTCGGCGACGACGGCCGCGCCTATGGCAACGCCGGCTGCAACCACTGGTTTGCCAGCTACACCCTGGAGGGCGACAAGCTGAGCTTCAGCGCCGCCGGCAGCACCCGCAAGATGTGCGCCCCAGCCTTGATGGAGCAGGAAGCGCGCTTTCTCGACAGCCTGAGCACGGTAAAGCGCTGGGATTTCTCCGCCACCGAGCAGCTGCAACTGTGGCCCGCCGAAGGCAAGCCATTGCGCCTATGGCCTGAGAGCAAATAAGAGCCCGTCTCGGATCTGCTGCGCGTCGGCAAAACTGCGTTACAACGCAGTAACAGCGGCAGGTTGTTACTAACGTAGCGCCTTGTTTTGCTCCAGCTCACGGGACCCGAAACAGACTCTAAGCGCACAAACCATGCACAAATAAAAAGGGAGCCCAAAGGCTCCCTTTTTTGTTGCGGCTGGAACTCAGTGAATGATCTGGCTGAGGAACAGCTTGGTGCGCTCGTTCTGCGGATTGGTGAAGAAGGCGTTAGGCTCGTTCTGTTCTACGATCTCGCCCTTGTCCATAAAGATCACCCGGTTCGCCACGGTGCGGGCAAAGCCCATTTCGTGGGTTACGCAGAGCATGGTCATGCCGTCTTCAGCCAGGCCAATCATGGTATCCAGCACTTCCTTGACCATTTCCGGATCGAGGGCCGAGGTCGGCTCGTCGAACAGCATGATCTTGGGCTTCATGCACAGCGCACGGGCAATTGCCACACGCTGCTGCTGGCCGCCAGAGAGCTGGCCTGGGTACTTGTTGGCCTGCTCAGGAATGCGCACACGCTCGAGAAAGTGCATGGCAATCTCTTCCGCCTGACGCTTGGGCATCTTGCGCACCCACATCGGTGCCAGGGTGCAGTTCTGCAGCACGGTCAGGTGCGGGAACAGGTTGAAGTGCTGGAACACCATGCCGACTTCACGACGCACCGCTTCGATGTGCTTGAGGTCGTGGGTCAGCTCGGTGCCATCAACAACGATGCGCCCCTGCTGGTGTTCTTCCAGACGGTTGAGGCAGCGGATGGTGGTCGATTTGCCCGAGCCGGACGGCCCGCACAACACGATACGCTCACCGGCCTGCACATTCAGGTTGATGTCTTTGAGCACATGGAACTGACCGTACCATTTGTGCACGCCCTGCATCTGGATCATGCCGTCAGCAGGCGCAGGCTGTTTGTTTGCTTCACTCATGGGTTAGCTCCTAACGCTTGTGGCCGGTGTCCAGCTTGCGCTCCAGATGTTGGGAGTAGCGGGACATACCAAAACAGAAAATCCAGAAAATCAGCGCGGCGAACACATAGCCTTCAGTGGCCATGCCCAGCCAAGCCGGATCGGTGGTGGCTTGCTTGATGCTGTTGAGCAGGTCGAACAGGCCGATGATGATCACCAGGCTGGTGTCCTTGAACAGCGCAATAAAGGTGTTGACGATGCCCGGGATAACCAGCTTCAGAGCTTGCGGCAGAATCACCAGGCCCATCATCCGCCAGTAGCCCAGGCCCATGGCCGCAGCGGCCTCGTACTGACCTTTGGGAATCGCCTGCAGACCACCACGCACCACTTCAGCGATATAGGCCGACTGGAACAGGATCACCCCGATCAGTGCACGCATCAGCTTGTCGAAGCTCAGGCCCTCAGGCAGGAACAGCGGCAACATTACCGAGGACATAAACAGCACGGTGATCAACGGCACCCCGCGCCAGAACTCGATAAAGGTCACGCAGATCACCCGAATCGCCGGCATATCCGAACGGCGTCCCAGCGCCAGCAGAATGCCCAGCGGCAAGGCGCCGGCAATACCCACAGCGGCGATCACCAGGGTCAGCATCAGGCCGCCCCACTGGCTGGTCGGTATAGTCGACATGCCGCCAAAGCCACCGTGCAGCAGCCAGAAGGCCAGCAGCGGATACACCACCAGGAAAGCCAGACCATATAAGGCCTTGCGCGGCATCTGCGGCACGAACAGCGGTGCAGCACCGATGATCGCCAGCCACAGAGTCAGGTCAACGCGCCAGCGCAGTTCACTCGGGTAGAAACCGTACATGAACTGACCGAAGCGCTGCTGCACAAACACCCAGCAGGCCCCGCCACTGGTGCAGTCGGCACGGGTAGTACCGGTCCAGTCCGCATCGATAAAGGCCCACTGAATCAACGGCGGCATAATCAGCCACACCAGATACGCAGCGAACAGCGTCAGCAGGGTGTTGAACCAGCTGGAGAACAGGTTGGCGCGCAACCAACCGAGCACACCGACGCTGAGTGCGGGTGGCGGTAGATCAGGTTTGAACGTATGAGTTTGCATGGCTGCCCCTTACCGCTCGATCAGCGCAATGCGCTTGTTGTACCAGTTCATCAGCATGGAAATGCTGATACTGATCGCCAGGTACACACTCATGGTGATGGCAATCACCTCGATCGCTTGCCCGGTCTGGTTGAGTACCGTACCGGCGAACAGCGAGACCATGTCCGGATAACCGATACCGGCGGCCAGCGAGGAATTCTTCGCCAGGTTGAGGTATTGGCTGGTCAACGGCGGAATGATCACCCGCAGCGCCTGCGGAATGATCACCAGACGCAAGGTCTTGCCTGCGGGGAGACCCAGAGAGCGCGCCGCTTCGGTCTGCCCGTGGCTGACCGCCATGATCCCGGAACGCACGTTCTCGGCGATAAAGGCTGCGGTGTAGATGGTCAACGCCAGGGTCAGGGCCATCAGTTCAGGGATCAGCACCCAGCCGCCACGGAAGTTGAAGCCCGTCAGCTCCGGCACGCTCCACTGCAGCGGATTACCGCCCAACAGCACAGCCAGACCAGGCAAGACCAGCAACAGCGGCACAGCCCCCAGAGACACCGGGAAATATTTGCCAGTGGCCTCAAAGCGCGCCTTCGACCAGCGCGCCAGCAGCACCACGCCGATGATTGCGACGATCACCGCACCAGCAAACAGGCTGAAGCTGTCCGTCGGACTTGGGGCCGGCATATACAGGCCACGGCTGTTGAGGAAAAAGGTTTCACCAATGCCCATGCTCTGCCGCGGTCCTGGCAGGGAGAGCATGACGGCGAAATACCAGAAGAAAATCTGCAGCAGCGGCGGGATATTGCGGAACGTCTCGATGTACACGGTGGCCAGCTTGCTGACCAGCCAGTTCGGCGACAGACGCGCCACACCCAGCAGAAAGCCCAACAACGTCGCCAGAACAATACCAATCACCGACACCAACAAGGTGTTGAGCAAACCCACCACGAAAACACGCCCATAGGAGTTGCTTTCGTCGTAGTCGATCAGGTGCTGGGCAATGCCAAAACCGGCGCTGTTATTGAGAAAGGAAAAACCGGAGGTGATCCCGCGTTTTTCCAGGTTGGTCTGGGTGTTGTCAAACAGAAACCAGCCGAGCGCCACAACGGCGATAACGGCAAGAATTTGAAATAGCCAGGCACGCGCCTTGGGGTCGGTCCAGACCGATCCACCGGGGCGCGGGACATTTGCAGTGGTTTGCATAGAAGCCCTCTTGGAACCCTCATGCCCGCATCAGCGGGCATGAGGTTCACATCAATCAGAACAATGCCAGCCACTCAGGACGAGCGACTGGCAGCGGACGGTCAGCGCACCGGCGGTGCGTACTGCAGACCACCTTTGTTCCACAGGGCGTTGAGGCCACGTTCGATCTTCAGCTCGCTGCCGGTACCGACGTTGCGCTCAAAGCTCTCACCGTAGTTGCCCACTTGCTTGACGATCTGTACAGCCCAGTCTTTCGGCAGTTTCAGATCTTTGCCGAACTCACCTTCAGCACCGAGCAGACGTGCTACGTCGGGGTTCTTGGTGGACTTGGCCTGCTCTTCAACGTTGGCCGAAGTCACGCCCAGTTCTTCAGCGTTGACCATCGCGTAGAGCGACCAGCGCACGATATCGAACCACTCTTCGTCACCCTGGCGTACGACCGGGCCCAGTGGCTCTTTCGAGATCACTTCCGGCAGTACCACATAGGAGTCCGGATCAGCCAGCTTGATGCGCTGTGCGTACAGCTGCGACTGGTCGGAAGTCAGCACGTCGCAACGGCCCGCTTCAACCGATTTGGCGCTCTCGTCAGAGGTGTCGTAAGTGATCGGGGTGTACTTCAGGCTGTTGGCGCGGAAGTAGTCGGAGAGGTTCAGCTCGGTGGTGGTACCTGCCTGGATGCAGACAGTTGCGCCGTCGAGTTCTTTAGCGCTGGAAACGCCGAGTTTCTTGTTAACCAGGAAGCCTTGACCGTCGTAGTAGTTCACGCCGGCAAAGTTCAGACCCAGGCCGGCATCGCGCGAGCTGGTCCAGGTGGTGTTACGCGAGAGGATGTCGACTTCGCCCGACTGCAGCGCAGTGAAGCGCTCCTTGGCGGTCAGCGGGCTGTACTTGACCTTGGTAGCGTCACCAAATACCGCGGCAGCAACTGCGCGGCATACGTCAACGTCGAGACCCAGGTAGTTACCCTTCTCATCGGCGTAGGAGAAGCCAGGCAGACCATCGCTGATACCGCACTGTACGAAACCTTTCTTCTGGATCGCGTCCAGAGTAGCGCCTGCTTGAGCAAAACTGCTGACACCGAGAACAGCGGCGGTGGTCAGTACTGCCAATGTGGATTTCACCATCTTCATTAAAACCTCCAGTTGCTTTTGTTGTGTTTGGAGTCTCGGTTCTACCACCGTACCCTTATGGGGCTCGTTGACTGTGTCGGCAGCAACACACTCAACCGGGGATCAAACCTTAGCGCGAGTTTAGTTGCCGATTGCTCCAGCGGCCATAAACTCTCACCCGCCCATTATTTGAATGGGCTAGAGACAGATAGCAAGTGACTTGTCGCACAGCATGCAGCGCCTGGCGAACCTGTGAAACGCCAGCAAAGGCATTTCAGTCTGCTCCGTGCCCAGTTTGGTGGCAGTGTTACCACTACCAGGCAACGTCATCAGTCCCTAAGGTGTATAGCAAGGCCCGTACCAGCGCCGCGCCTTGAGCACCATACGGACAGGTCAAGAGCAAAACTTGCACCCTGGCGACAACTTCTTTCTAGAATCGCCACCCCCTAAATTTTCTCGCGCACTAAATCAGCGCGCGCGCACCACAGCGGAGCCTCAGATGAGCGAACCCTTGATTCTTCAGCCCACACTTGCCGCAGACGCGTGCGTCATTTGGTTGCACGGCCTGGGTGCCGACCGCTACGACTTTATGCCGGTTGCTGAGATGCTGCAGAAGCGTTTACACAGCACCCGCTTCGTTCTGCCCCAAGCGCCAACCCAGGCGGTAACCATCAACGGCGGCTATGCCATGCCCAGCTGGTACGACATTCTGGCCATGAGCCCAGCCCGCGCGATCAACCGCGAACAGCTGGAAGCCTCGGCACAACAGGTGATCGAACTAATCGAAGCGCAACGTGACAGCGGTATCGACCCGGCCCGCATCGTCCTCGCTGGCTTCTCTCAGGGCGGCGCGGTGGTGCTGCACGCTGCCTTCCTACGCTGGCAGTTTGCGCTCGGTGGCGTAATTGCACTGTCAACCTACGCCCCTACATTCAGCGACGAGGTCGTCCTGGCAGATACAAAAAGACAACTGCCGGTCCTGTGTTTGCATGGCACATTCGACGACATAGTTCTGCCGGCCATGGGCCGTGCAGCCCATGACTACCTGAGTGCCTCTGGCGTCAGCGTGCAATGGCGTGATTACCCGATGGGCCACGAAGTGGTGAATGAGGAAATCCGCGACATCGCCGACTGGCTGGAGCAACGGTTCACCAGTTGACTGCCTGCGAGCGAAAACATCTATGCCTGCCATCCCTGCGATCAAGACCCTGCGTGATATCCAGCTGATTGAGCAAACCCCACTGGCCGAGCGCGACCTGCCGGCCAGTACCTATGAGCTGATCCGCCGCAGCGCAGCGCGGCAAGCGGATGCCCCGGCACTCTCGTTTATCCTCCAGGGCACGGCAGATGAGGCGGCTTACCGCCTCAGTTATGGGCAACTGCTAGGTAAGATCACCCAGACCGCCAACGCCTTCCACCGCCTGGGCCTGCGCCCAGGCAAGGCGGTGTCGTTTCTGCTGCCCAACCTGCCGCACACCCACTTCACCATCTGGGGCGGCGAAGCGGCCGGGATCGTCAATGCGATCAATCCGCTGCTCGACCCGGAACATATCGCCGAGCTGATCCAGGCCTCGGACTCCGAGCTGCTGGTGACCCTCGCACCCTTCCCCGGTACCGACCTGTGGGCCAAGGTCGAAGGCCTGCGCGAGCAACTGCCAGCGCTCAAGGCAATTATCTGTGTGGACATGGCCAATCTGCTGCCAGAACCACAGCGCACCGCCATCAAGGCGCAGCGCGGGCCATTGCCGGACGGCGTGCTGGATTTCGATGAGCTGATCGCAGCCTGCCCGGATGATCACCTGGAAAGCGGCCGAGTCATCGCACCTGACGACATTGCCAGCTACTTCCACACCGGCGGCACCACCGGCACGCCGAAACTCGCGCCGCACAGCCACGGTAACGAAGTGGCTATGGCTTACAGCATGAACCTGGTCACTGGCTTCGAACCGGGCGATGTCACCCTCTGCGGTCTGCCGCTGTTTCACGTCAACGGGGTGATTGTTACAGGTCTGACTGCTTTCATCGGCGGCGCCGAAGTGCTGCTGGCCACGCCGCAGGGGTACCGCAACCCCAACCTGATCAGCAATTTCTGGAAAATCATCGAACACCACAAGGTCAGTTTCTTCAGCGGCGTGCCGACCATCTACGCCGGTCTGCTGCAGGTTCCGAGCGAAGGCCATGACCTCAGCTCGCTGAAATACGCGCTGTGCGGCGCCGCACCGATGCCGGTAGAGCTTATTCGCCAGTTCGAAAGCAAAACCGGACTGACCCTGATCGAAGGCTACGGCCTTACCGAAGGCACCTGCGGCAGCTGCGCCAACCCGCCTGCCGGTGAACGCCGCCCCGGCTCCATCGGCCTGCCGATGCCGTATTGCGAAGTGGCAATCAAAGTGCTCGACGAACAGGGCAACTACCTAAGAGAGGCCGGCCGCAATGAAATCGGCAACCTGTGCATCCGTGGCGCCACGGTGTTCAAGGGTTACCTGCAGAGCAGCAAGAACGCCGGCATCTGGATCGACGGCGACTGGTTCAATACCGGCGACCTGGGCCGCGTGGACGCCGACGGCTATATCTGGCTGACCGGGCGCAGCAAGGACCTGATCATCCGTGGCGGCCACAATATCGACCCGCAGATGATCGAAGAAGCGCTGCACAAGCACCCCGCCGTAGCGATGGCCGCCGCAGTCGGCAAGCCCGATGAAAAAGCCGGCGAGCTGCCAGTGGTCTACGTGCAACTCAAGCCCGGCGCCCAGGTTAGCGAAGCCGAATTGCTGGCCCATGCTGCCGAACACATCCCCGAACGCGCGGCGATCCCCAAGGACGCCTGGATTATCGACGCCATTCCGCTGACCGCTGTGGGTAAAACCTTCAAACCGGCGCTGCGCTTCGATGCCATTGCACGCGTCTACCAGGCTGCACTGGCTGAGCTGGATGCACGCCTGCGCGTGGAAGTGCAGAGCGACGACAAACGCGGTCAGGTCGCCCACATTTACCTGCCCAAGGATCAGGCAGCGCTGGCCGACGCCGTCACCCAACGCCTGGCAGGCTTTGCGGTGGCCATAGAACTGCACCCCACGGAGTAAGCAAGCGCTGGCGCAAGGATCGCGCCAGATTTGTGACCAACCATTCAACTTCAATACCACTGGTCGCCCGCGCGTCTGACAAGGATTGTCAGGCCACAGGCAGCGGAATATGTTCAGGCATGGTGTTCGCCCTTAATGCAGGGAGCGTTAGCGATGCCCAACATTCCCAACCCACCGTCACACCTGCCGATCCAATGAAAAACGCCAAATGGCAGGCTGACCTGCAACAACTTCGCCATCTGCGACTGTTCAACAACGTCGCCGCCAGCAGCATCAGCCAGCTGCTCAAGGAGTTTCGTGCCTGCGATCTGGAAGCCGGCGAAGTCTTGCTGTCGCCCTTCAACCGCAACCAATATCTCTATCTGCTGCTCAAAGGCCAACTCAAGGTCTACTTGGGCTCGCTCGAGAGCCAGGCCGTCAGCACCCTGAAAGTTGGTGACTGCGCCGGCGAAATCAGCTTTATCGACAATGAACACCCGTCTGCCTATGTAGTGGCGACCGAACCCTGCTGCGTGCTGCGCCTGCACCGCGAATCACTGTTCAACCTGTTCCAACAATCGCCAGCACTGATGCAAAACATGCTCGAACTGCTCTGCGACCGCGTGCGTAAGGGCAACCGGATCATCCTCGACAGCGAACAGACCGCCAATATCGACGCCCTCACCGGCGCCTATAACCGCCGCTGGCTGGAACATATCTTCGAACGCGAAAGCACCCGCAGCGCCTTCAATGGCAAGCCACTGTGCATGCTGATGCTGGATGTCGACCACTTCAAAGCCTACAACGACCAGCACGGTCACCTTGCCGGCGACTATGCCCTGTGCCTGGTAGCGCACACCTTGCGCAATCAGCTGCGGCCCAAGGACAGTCTGACCCGCTATGGCGGCGAAGAATTCGTCATCCTGCTACCGGAAATCGGCATCGATGAAGCCCGTAGCATCGGCGAACGGCTGCGCCTGGCTCTACGCACTGTCAGCTCATTCCACTCACCGATTGGCGTGCTGCCGGGAGTGACCGTGTCCATCGGACTCGCGCAGATGCAACCCAAGGACAGCCTGCAAGGCGTGATCGCCCGCGCCGACAGCGCGCTGTATCAGGCCAAGCAACAAGGCCGCGACTGCCTCTGCGGCTGACCCCTACGATCTGCTGCGCGTCGGCCCTGCTGCGTTAAAAATAGGCTCGGAATGCTCATTTACACCAGTAAACTCCGCTTCCTCGCCTGTTTTTGTCTTGCAGGACTCTAGCTCGCGAGATCGTAAACAAAGGTTAAAGCACCGTACTGCAATCCACTCGATCACATTTCTTACTCACTCTTGCTAGAGTGCTGCGCATAACAACAACGCCCGGATGGCACCTTCTTATGCGCAAAATTTTGATCACCCTGCTGATAATCCTGTTGATCGCTGCCGGCAGCGTGTTTGCCCTGCCCTCCTTGCTTGACCGCAAGATGAACAGCGTCGAATCCCCGCGCCTTACCCCGCCAGTGAATCGGCCAATCAGCTGCATCAACAACTGTTTATCGCCGACCTGCATGACGACGTGCTGCTGTGGGAGCGCGATCTGCTCAAGCGCTATGACTTTGGCCACTCCGACCTGCCGCGCATGCTCGAAGGCCACGTCGGCCTGCAAGTGTTCTCCACCGTGACCAAAACCCCGCGTGGCATCAACTATGAACGTAACAGTGGCGAAACCGACAACATCACCCTACTGGCCATGGCCCAACGCTGGCCCAAGGAAACCTGGAGCAGCCTGCTGCAACGCGCGCTCTATCAGGCGCACAAGCTCAATGAGGCCAGCGCCAACAGCGACGGTCGTCTGGTCATGATCAAGAGCCGTGGCGATCTGGCCAGCTTTATCAGCACTTGGCAGAAAGACCCGCAGCGTGTAGCAGCGATCCTCGCCACCGAGGGCCTGCAACCGATCGAGGGCAAGCTGGAAAACGTCGACGTGCTCTATGACGCCGGTTTCCGCATCACCGGCCTGACCCACTTCTTCGATAATGAAGTAGGCGGCTCGGCCCACGGCCTGGAAAAAGGCGGCCTGACCCCACTAGGCCGGCAAGTGATCAAGCGCTTGGAAGAAAAAGCCATGCTGATCGATCTGGCCCACGCCTCGCGCCCGCTGATTGATGATGTACTGGCCATCAGCACGCGCCCGGTCTTGGTCTCCCACACAGGCGTCGAAGGCACCTGCAAAGGCCCGCGCAACCTCAGCGACAAACATCTGAAAGCCATCGCAGCCACCGGCGGCGTCATCGGCATTGGTTACTGGGATGCCGCCGTCTGCGCCACTTCGGTCGAGGCCATCGTCAAGGCAATGCGCTATACCGCAGAATTGATTGGCGTACAGCACGTGGCGCTGGGTTCGGATTTCAACGGCACCATTCATGCGCCGTTTGATGTCACCGGTTTGCCGCAACTGACCGAAGGCCTGCTCAAGGCGGGCTTCAGCCACGCGGACATTGCCGCAATTATGGGCGGCAACGTGCAGCGCCTGCTGCTTGCCAGCCTTCCCGAAAATTGAGTAAAAAACAGCCAATAGCCATCATCCGGCGCGGCACTTCGCCGCGCCGGCTTCTTGCTTTACACTGGCGACCGTTCACTCCTTAACCAATTGATGAGATGACCGTGCTCAAAGCACTCAAGAAAATATTCGGCAAAGCCGAGGGCGAGCAGCCTAGCCCAGCAATTCCGTCACCTGTAACGCCCAGCGCACCGCGCGTCCAGCCTGACGCCAACGCTGAAAAATCCAGCCGCAGCGCCTCACCGCGTCCCACTGAAGCCGCTGAAAAACCGTTACAGAGCAAGGTAAAACCGGCTAAACCGCGCCGCGAGCGCCCAGCCAAACCAGTCGACACTTGGAAGCTGGAAGACTTCGCCGTAGCACCAGCGGAGGGCAAGACCCGTTTTCATGACTTCAAGCTCTCCCCCGAGTTGATGCATGCGATCCATGATCTCGGCTTTCCTTATTGCACGCCGATCCAGGCGCAGGTCTTGGGTTACACCCTCAGTGGTCGCGACGCCATCGGCCGCGCCCAGACCGGCACGGGCAAAACCGCCGCCTTCCTGATCTCGATCATCACCCAGCTGCTGCAAACCCCGCCGCCGAAAGAGCGTTATATGGGCGAGCCACGCGCGCTGATCATTGCGCCGACCCGCGAGCTGGTGGTGCAGATCGCAAAAGATGCCGCCGATCTGACCAAATACACCGGCCTCAATGTGATGAGCTTTGTCGGCGGCATGGACTTCGACAAACAGCTCAAGCTGCTGGAATCGCGCTTCTGCGACATTCTGGTGGCCACCCCAGGGCGCTTGCTCGACTTCAACCAGCGCGGCGAAGTGCACCTGGACATGGTCGAAGTGATGGTGCTCGACGAAGCCGACCGCATGCTCGACATGGGCTTTATCCCCCAGGTCCGCCAGATCATCCGTCAGACCCCAATGAAGGGCGAGCGCCAGACTCTGCTTTTCTCCGCCACCTTCACCGACGACGTGATGAACCTGGCCAAGCAGTGGACCACCGACCCGGCGATCGTCGAGATCGAACCGGAAAACGTCGCCAGCGATACCGTCGAGCAGCACGTCTATGCCGTGGCCGGCAGCGACAAGTACAAGCTGCTGTACAACCTGATCACCCAGAACGACTGGATTCGTGTGATGGTCTTCGCCAACCGCAAGGATGAAGTGCGACGCATTGAAGAACGCCTGACGCGCGACGGCATCAGCGCCGTACAGATGTCCGGCGATGTGCCACAGCACAAGCGCATCCGCGCCCTGGAAGGCTTCCGCGAAGGCAAGATTCGCGTGATGGTCGCTACCGACGTGGCCGGCCGTGGCATCCACGTCGACGCCATCAGCCACGTGATCAACTTTACCCTGCCGGAAACCCCGGACGACTACGTGCACCGCATCGGTCGTACCGGCCGCGCCGGCACCAGCGGCACCTCGATCAGCTTTGCTGGCGAAGACGACGCCTACGCCTTGCCTGCCATCGAAGCCCTGCTAGGCCGCAAGATTGCCTGCGAAATGCCGCCAGACGAGCTGCTCAAGCCGGTACCGCGCAAGCACTGATACATGCGTAACTAAAAAAGGCGAAGCCCTGCGGCTTCGCCTTTTTTATACGTGCAGACCGGATCATCCGTCCTCAGGGTGCAAACAACTCCAACTGCTCGTGTCTGCCGCGCAAGTCATGCAGCCGCACACCAACGCCGAGCAGACGCACCGCCTTGTTGCCACGGGCGAAGGCGGTGCTCATCAGCCGCGTATAGCTCTCCAGATCACTCCGCGCCGCGCCCTGTTCCAGGGTGGTCTGGCTAAAGTCGTGAAACTTGATTTTGACGAAGGGCTTATCCGGCCGATAACTCGCATCCAGCCGCTCCATTCTCTTGGCCAGTTGTTCCAGCAGCGCGGGCAATTGTTCCAGGCAGGCGGCCAAATCCGGCAGATCCTTATCAAAAGTGTTTTCCACACTGACCGACTGGCGCCGACTGTCGTTATGCACGACTCGTTCATCAATCCCGCGCGCCAGCCCCCACAAGCGCTCGCCGAAGCTGCCGAACTCCTTGACCAACGCCAACTTGTTCCACTCGCGCAGATCGCTGCAGGTACGAATGCCCAAACGCCCGAGCTTGTCCGCCGTGACCTTGCCTACGCCATGCAGCTTGCTCACCGGCAAGGCGGCAACAAAATCCTCAACCTGATCCGGGGTAATCACAAAAAGGCCGTTAGGCTTCTTCCAGTCACTGGCGATCTTGGCCAGAAACTTGTTCGGCGCCACGCCCGCCGAGACGGTGATATGCAGCTCCTGCGAGACCCGCCGACGAATATCCTGAGCGATACGCGTGGCACTGCCGGCAAAGTGCGGGCTGTCGGTGACGTCCAGATAAGCCTCATCCAGCGACAGCGGCTCGATCAGCTCGGTGTAATCGCGAAAGATCGCCTGAATCTCTCGCGACACCGCCTTGTAGGCATCCATCCGCGGTTTAACGATGACCAGATCCGGACACAACTTCAACGCTTGACCGGAAGCCATCGCTGAGCGCACGCCATAGCTGCGCGCTTCATAATTGCAGGTGGCAATCACCCCACGCCGATCTGCCGAGCCCCCCACCGCCAAGGGTTTACTGGCTAGGCTCGGGTCATCCCGCATCTCGATGGCTGCGTAAAAGCAATCACAGTCCACGTGAATGATCTTGCGGCTGTTCATCGCCAAGCCACCAGTCTTGCTGCTACTGCTCGGCTGAGCTGACAGGCGCTGCCGGCGTGGCTTCGCTCGCCGCATCCTCAGACTTAGTCATATAAGACTGGATAATCAGGATGACGATCAGCATAAACGCAGCCAATGGCACCAGCTTGGTCTTCGTCGCCACGGCAGCGCCGCACCCCGGACAGGTCTTGGCATCGGCTGGCACCTGAGCACCACAGGCTTTGCATTCAACGCTCATAATATTCCTCCCATTTATATGGGCACGGACTCTAGCCCAACAGCCCGGTTGCGGGCTATTCCAAAAGCAAAGCTGTCCGCTCAATCAGGCTCTAGCACAGGGTTCTGCAGCGCAAAATCAATCAACGCACGGCTAAGCATCTGAATAAAAACAACTTCTAGCCACCTTTAGGTTGACAAGGAGCATTTAGACGCTAGAATTGGCGCCGCGGGATGGAGCAGTCTGGTAGCTCGTCGGGCTCATAACCCGAAGGTCGTCGGTTCAAATCCGGCTCCCGCAACCAGATACTCAAAAAGGCCACTCAATCGAGTGGCCTTTTTGCATTTCCGCCCAACCGATTTAAGTTATTGATTAAAAACCACTAATCAATTGACAAAGCACCGTTCCTGTATAGAATGGCCGGCGCGGGATGGAGCAGTCTGGTAGCTCGTCGGGCTCATAACCCGAAGGTCGTCGGTTCAAATCCGGCTCCCGCAACCAGATACTCAAAAAAGGCCACTCAATCGAGTGGCCTTTTTTGTTTCCCTCGCCAACACGAGCTAAGCATTTGATTAAAAACACTATTTTGTTGACAGCACGTGATTTCTATATAGAATGGCCGGCGCGGGATGGAGCAGTCTGGTAGCTCGTCGGGCTCATAACCCGAAGGTCGTTGGTTCAAATCCAGCTCCCGCAACCAGATACTCAAAAAGGCCACTCAATCGAGTGGCCTTTTTGTTTGTGCGTGATTTAAGTGATCAAGCTCAACAAGGCTCCCGGCCTGCCTATCTAAACTGGAGCCGATCCTCACTTACCGCCCCGGAGCCCACACCACCATGTCCTGGAAAAATACCGAATCGCGCTACGGTAGCCTGTCCATCGCCCTGCATTGGCTGATGCTGATTCTGATTGTCGGCGTCTACGCCTGTATCGAACTCAAAGGCAATTTCCCCAAAGGCAGCGATACGCGCGAGCTGCTCAAGCAGTGGCACTTTATGCTCGGCCTCGCAGTCTTCGCACTAGTCTGGCTACGCTTGCTGGCGCGTGTAATAGCGCCGACGCCGACCATCCAACCCGCACTGCCCAGCTGGCAAGCCATACCGGCAAAACTGATGCACCTGGCACTCTACGGCCTGATGATCGGCGCACCGCTGGCCGGCTGGTTGATCCTCAGCGCAGCAGGCAAACCCATCCCATTCTTTGGCCTGGAGTTACCACCACTGGTCGACAAGAACCCGGATCTGGCCGGCACTGTAAAGGAATGGCATGAACTGGCCGGCAGCGCCGGATACTGGTTGATCGGCCTACACGCCATCGCTGGGTTGCTCCACCATTTTGTCGTGCGCGACAACACCTTGACGCGCATGCTGCCAAGCAAGCAGTCCTGACGTCGCCAGGCAATCAGCTCCACCCTTATCAAGGCGACGCTCAGCGCTGGTCAATTGCCAGCGTCGCCGCTAGAATTGCGCACTTTTTGATCAGAGGCGCGTCAAGCGCCCAGCATCCATCCGTACACGCCTGAGGTTAACGCCATGTCCACCCCCGCCACGCCGAAAGTCGGCTTTGTATCACTCGGTTGCCCCAAGGCGCTGGTGGACTCCGAGCGCATCCTGACCCAGCTGCGCATGGAAGGTTATGAAGTGGTGTCGACCTATCAGGACGCCGACGTGGTGGTGGTCAATACCTGCGGCTTTATCGACAGCGCCAAAGCCGAATCCCTGGAAGTGATCGGCGAAGCGATCAAAGAAAATGGCAAGGTGATCGTCACTGGCTGCATGGGCGTGGAAGAAGGCAGCATCCGTGACGTACACCCCAGCGTGCTCTCGGTCACCGGCCCGCAGCAGTACGAGCAAGTGGTCAACGCCGTGCATGAAGTCGTGCCGCCGCGCCAGGACCACAACCCGCTGATCGACCTGGTGCCGCCACAGGGCATCAAGCTCACCCCGCGCCACTATGCCTACCTAAAGATCTCCGAAGGCTGCAACCACAGCTGCAGCTTCTGCATCATCCCGTCGATGCGCGGCAAGCTGGTCAGCCGCCCGGTTGGCGAAGTACTCAGCGAAGCCGAGCGCCTGGTCAAAGCCGGCGTCAAAGAGCTGCTGGTGATTTCTCAGGACACCAGCGCCTATGGCGTGGACATGAAATACAAGACCGACTTCTGGAACGGCCAGCCGGTGAAAACCCGCATGACCGAACTCTGCGAAGCACTCTCCAGCATGGGCGTGTGGGTGCGCCTGCACTACGTCTACCCCTACCCGCACGTTGACGAACTGATCCCACTGATGGCAGCCGGCAAAATCCTGCCGTACTTGGATATCCCTTTCCAGCACGCCAGCCCGCGCGTACTCAAACTGATGAAGCGCCCAGCCTTCGAAGACAAGACTCTGGCGCGGATCAAAGCCTGGCGCGAGATCTGCCCGGAACTGACCATCCGCTCGACCTTTATCGTCGGTTTCCCCGGGGAAACCGAGGAAGACTTCCAGTACCTGCTCGACTGGCTGACCGAAGCGCAGCTCGACCGCGTCGGCTGCTTCCAGTACTCACCGGTAGAGGGCGCCCCGGCCAACCTGCTCGACAACCCGGTACCCGATGACGTCAAGCAGGATCGCTGGGACCGTTTTATGGCCCACCAGCAAGCCATCAGCACCGCCCGCCTGCAACTCAAGGTCGGCAAGGAGATGGACGTGCTGATTGATGAAGTCGACGACCAAGGCGCCGTTGCCCGCTGCTACGCCGATGCGCCAGAGATCGACGGCAGCGTGTTTATCGCCAGCACCGAGGTCAATCCGGGCGACAAGGTGCGCGTGCGCATCATCGACGCCGACGAATACGACATGTGGGCCGAGCTGATCTAAGCGTCACGCAGCTACGTGAACCACCCCAAAGCCCCGCCTCGTGCGGGGCTTTTGTTAGTGCCTCAACAGGGATCAACGAACAACGCTGCCTACTAGATACGATCAAGCGGGCTAAGCACACCCAGAGCACCACGATTGAGCACATGGGTATAAATCTGAGTCGTCTTCACATCCGCGTGACCGAGCAACTCCTGCACAGTACGAATGTCCTGACCAGCCTCGAGCAGATGAGTCGCGAACGAATGACGAAATGTGTGTGGCGTTGCCGGCTTAATCAAACCTGCGCGCCTTACCGCCTCGCGTACCGCACGCTGAATGGTTTTCTCATGCACATGATGGCGAAAGATGCCCTGGGAACGCGGATCCTGCGAACGATTGCCTGACGGAAAGACAAATTGCCAACCCCATTCCGCCGCCGCATTCGGATACTTGCGCGCCAACGCAAACGGCAAATTGGCGCGACCAAAACCCTCCGACAGATCGGTACGATGCAAAACAGCGACTTTCTGAAGATGCTCCTGCAAGGGCAAGATCAAACGCTGCGGTAACATGGTCACCCGGTCCTTCTGCCCCTTGCCATCACGCACCAGCAATTCACCCCGGGCAAAATCGATATCCTTGACCCGCAGCCGCAAAGCCTCCAGCAAGCGCAGCCCGGCACCATAAAGCAGATTGGCCACCAGCCACTGCACACCCGACAACTCATCCAACACCCGCGCCACCTCATCACGGGCCAGCACAACAGGTAGATGCTTGGGCTTCTTGGCACGAACGATGTCATCCAGCCAAGGCAAGTTAACCCCCAAAACCTGCTTATAAAGAAACAACAGCGCCGCCAACGCCTGATTCTGCGTGGAGCCTGATACATTCCGGTCGACAGCCAAATGACTCAAAAACGCCTCAATCTCCGCAGCCCCCATTTCAGCGGGATGCCGATAACGATGAAAACGTATATAACGCTTCACCCACTCGGCATAGACAGCCTCGGTACGAATCGAATAGTTTCTCAAACGAATCTGCTGGCGCACCTGCCCCAGCAATTTTGGCTTGCCGTCATCCATGTCGTGTTGCTCCCTGGGTAATGTCGCGTTTGTCACGACCTACTCCAAGCTAGACAAGGACTTGCAGAACGACAAGGAACGTTATCAGACACCCTCTAGGGGTTTTATGCGACAGGAATGTCGTCTAATTATAGTTATAAGGCTAAGGAGAGTCTGCGGTGTACCTGAAAACAGTTAACACTGTTGCCGTAAGCATTATTGCTGCCGTCATTATTTTTTATGCTGGTGTCTTTTCAAATTCATTCAGTCAAAACATGTGCTATTCCGAAATCTTGTCAAGGCTCGGCTCTGGTGCGGAAATCGTTGCGAAAACTGAAAACCGCGAAGAATTTAAAAATTGGGCAAAAATTATAAATAACATACCTAACCACGGCTACGAATCCGATTGCAAAGAAATACTAAAATACCTCAACACCAAAATATTGCATGCGAAATAGCCGTATAACAATGCGCTCAAATCGCTCACTTCGTTCGCTGGGACGGGCTAAAGCCCGCCCCTTAGCTTAATCGTTATAGGAATCACTCTGTCTCTATGCACAACGCAATAAAAAAATATGCACCAATACTTTTCCTCAGCACAGCCATTGTGTCGGGCTTAAATTACTTTGCGTATCAAGCCATTATAAAAATCGCCCATGCACAAACTGGCACCATACCAATAAATCTGATTTCAGAAATTATTACCACAGTTGCAACTCATCTTATTGTTCTGTCAGTGCTGCCATTAGCCCTGTCTGCAAAAAATAGAACGCTTACCGCTTACGTGGCTCTGATCATCCTAGGCGGAATTTATATAACCTATATGACTGGAATAAATGCGGCGGGACCAGCAATAACCATTGTCGCTTTTGGCTATTTGGCCTTTTACGGCTACTCAAAGGCCAAAGGCATTTACAGCTACTACCGAACCAAATAGAAAACGTGTTGACTTCCTATAACAACTGGTTCAAACCGTTCGCTTCGCTCACTGGGACGGGCTAAAGCCCGCCCCTTAACCAAACGTTATGTGCCGGTGCCTCATGAACCGACTTGCGCTTTATTCAATATTCATATTCTTTGCCACACTAGCTTCAGGTTGCAAATCAACATATAAAAACATAAGCGCCGAGCCTGATTTCTTGCAATATATCGGGAAAACATACGTGCTCAAAAACAACATGAGCATTCACGGCATCAATCTTCCTCCAGGCTACAGCTCTAGAATTGACACTTACATGATTAGCAAGCTATATGAAGTTCATCACAAGGCACCTGAAGAAGTAACATTTGCTGTACTTCCCAAAGGGTCAACTATTACCATTATCGAAGTCCATGAGTGCACAAACTGTCTGTCATTTCAAAAGCTCCGCGAGGCGTATACAACCACCGAGGACTTCGAGAAAGCAGTAGATGTTCCTATATCCATTCCAATGCATGAAATAGAATCTAAAGAAAATGTTACGCCAATCAAGTAAACACATAACATATGGTTCAAGGCCGCTCGCTTCGCTCGCTCGGGACCGGCTAAAGCCGGCCCCTTAACCAAACGTTAGGCTCTGTATGGAAACTTTGAGTATCGCTCTGTCATTATGGAAGCTTGGGCTTGTAAGCTCAGAAGAACTAATCGCGTGGGTTGATGCTCACATTGGAGTATCCAACAATCCCGACGAGGCTCTAGTCCAGCTATCACTCGACGGCCCCGATGCTTGTCTTAAACGACCAATTTATGAATTTCCTTATAGGCCAATAGAGCTTACGTTTACCGAAGAATTTGGCTTGCGAGTATCAGCGCTTAATATCCAATCTGAGTTTGAGGTTAACAATTTTATTAAGTGGGCGACTGTTAAATGTATGGGCGAAAACCTTGACGACCCAATAGTCATATTTTGCTACCAGCTTGAGGATTGCTGCACTCTCGAAGCACAAGTAGCCTTTCTGCACAATGAGCTTCCTTCGTTAAAACCCAGAAGTATGTCTATTGCCTATTCTTTCTATGCAAGCGTATCTAGCCTGACGCCTCAGAACGAGCGCACGACATGAACTGCCTAACAACTGGTTCAAACCGTTCGCTTCGCTCACTGGGACGGGCTAAAGCCCGCCCCTTAACCAAACGTTAGGTTCCACATATGAAAATACGCGTTGTCCTTTCTGTAGCTTTAGCAGCGCTAATATTTGCATCATGCTTTGCTGGCTATTATGTTGGAGTAAAATATTCACAAGACGCATTTGAAGAAATATATCTTGACGATTCGAGTATGAACTTAGCCTACGAGGCCAAGCATGACTTTTATATGCTTAAAGCACACGCCGACCACAAACTCGATTTAGCACTTAATCTTGCTCAGGAGAGATATTACAGTCGCATCGTTCTCGCAGCTGACTTCTTAGAGAAGCGCCCGAATCAAAAATTCAGCACAGCACTCAGTACCCAAATCGAAGAAGCGATAGCTTTTTATAAAGAACAACCTTTTAAATTTTCCTCCGAGGAAATGCAAAGAAAATGGGATGCTCTATTATATAAATCTGCGCAAGAACCTAACTAGTGGTTCAAATCGTTCGCTGCGCTCACTGGGACGGGCTAAAGCCCGCCCCTTAACCAAACGTTAGGCAAATCACATGAGCTGCATACTTCGATTCTGGGGCAAAGAGTTCGACCCCAAAGAAGCAATTCAGAGTGTCCCTATTGTTGCGGACAAAATCTGGATTATTGGCGAGCGGCGTTTTCCTGAAAGTCAGACAATGCTGAAATTGCACAATAGCTCTGGCGTAAATTTTCTCGTCAGCAACGCAGATTTTTCAGAAATCCAAACACAGATAGAAAGTGCCGTTAATTTTCTATCTATGCACCACTCGTGGCTGGAGCGCTTATCATCAAGCCCAGGTTTAGAAGGTGCAGTCATAGACTTCGGTGCAGAAATAACAAATCCATTTTCTCAAAGTTACAGTTTTCCACCTGCTTTACTGTTAGCGCTAGGAAAATCTAATATAACGCTCGGCCTCTCTGTTTATCCGTGTGACGACGGAGAATCCGAGAAAGCCTAACAACTGGTTCAAGTCGTTCGCTTCGCTCACTGCGGGACCGGCTAAAGCCGGCCCCTTAACCAAACGTTAGAAGCCATAGGTAAATATCTGTGTTTGCATACATATGCCTCGGCACAAACAATCTTAATGGCGCAATTAAATTCTATGACGCAGCACTTGCCCCGCTAGGCCTCAATAGATGCAACACAGGTGACGAACCGAATTGGGAAGGTTGGGCCGGTTGGGGCACCTATGAGGCAGGAGGGGTACAAGAACTTGCACTCTGGGTATGCACGCCTTTCAACGCAAACACTGCAACTTCTGGCAACGGCACAATGGTTGCTCTTCGTGCCAATACTTGGGAAGAAGTCCAAAATTTCTACGTAGCAGCAATTGAGAACGGTGGCACATCTGAAGGAGAACCAGCACTACGGCCGCAGTACGCTAGCGATTTTTATGCCGCTTATGTCCGCGACCCAGATGGCAACAAAATTGCTGCAGTATGCAGAACTATTAGGCAGCCTAAGTAACCGCTCAAAAAGCAGTTCCGCGTAAGGCTTCTAACATATGGTTCAAGCCGTTCGCTTCGCTCACTCGGGACGGGCTAAAGCCCGCCCCTTAACCAAACGTTAGGCAAACAATGCAAATTAGCGCTCGGCATGCACTAAAGATTACATTAAGGTTTTTATTAATTGGGCCGCCAATTGGGGCGCTACTGATTTCACTGCCTTTAATTTTCTATATGAATGAGAGAATTTTGTTTTTCCTGCTCATGGCAATTCCAGGGTCTTACATTTTTGGTTCTCTTCCTGCGATATTTTCTGGAGTATCATTCGGCTTGGCATCCCAGATATATCAGCCAAGGAGCACAATTTTAATTTCCGTATTTTTTGGCACTGCAATAGCTGCGGTAATTGGCCACTTATTCTTTAAAAGTATTGCTCTACCATTTACATTTGTGGCCTTAATAAGCAGTGTTGTTATGGCAATAATCGCTAATGTTAAGTTTTCTAAGCTCGCCTAACAACTGGTTCAAACCGTTCGCTTCGCTCACTGGGACGGGCTAACGCCCGCCCCTTAACCAAACGTTAGGCCCCAAAGGGATAACCTAGTGATTCCACAATCCTGCCTTCTCATTGAGACCAAAAAATTCCCGATTCTCGACGGAGAAGATAAGGAAATCACTAACGAGCGCATGTATGGAAAGGCACTCTGCCAATACCTGGAAACTGAGCTTCCTAAAGCAGGAATTAACGTTCCTTTCTTTTGCAACGAAGATTGGGGTTGGTGGCTTGAAGTTGTTTGCAACGACTTCAAAATGGCGCTGTGCATTTATTCAGACCCAGACGCACATGAAACCCCCGAGAGGTATGCACTAATGCCTTCTATACAAAAAGCTAAAAAGTGGTCTTGGTCAAAATTCCGAAATATTGATTCAACCAAGGATGTATTGGAAATAATTAATATCGTTGAGCACGTTCTCAAAAGCGACGGGGATATTCCCGTTGTAACTAGGCACGATGAATATCCCTTATAGCGCCTATTCTTGAGGCCTAACAACTGGTTCAAACCGTTCGCTTCGCTCACTGGGACGGGCTAAAGCCCGCCCCTTAACCAAACGTTAGGCTTCAAGGGCAAAAATGCGCGTTGAAATCACACATCACATAGATTCCTCAGAGCAAGACGCTGATGGCTTTTACGATTGGTATTACGAGTATTATTTGTATAGTTTTGTTGATGGCGACACAGAGCTAGTCGCTCGAAGTTACACTACAGATCAAGATAAAGCCCAAATAATTAGCATTAAACGGAATGGAATAAGAGCTTCGCTAACTAGCAAGGACATGCAGCTATCTATTGTTTCTGAAGCAGTACAACACCTCCGTTCTGCAGGAAAAATTGAAATATCTTGGCTTAGCGAAGCTGGTTATATTCCGCTATAACTGCGGCCTAACAACTGGTTCAAACCGCTCGCTTCGCTCACTGGGACGGGCTAAAGCCCGCCCCTTAACCAAACGTTAGGCTCTTACAAGAAAGGTTCAGATGCGCTCATACGACGGTGTTGACTATCAATACATAAGCAATGACGTTGAGAAGGAAAAAGCCGTTGGTATCATCGCGAATCTCATCGGCTTTCGGCCTAAAACAGACGGTTTGATCTATTCATTAAAATTTTATTCTGGCGGTACAGGAATTGATGATCGCCTTGCTATCAGCTGCTTATTCGATAACTCCAACTGGCCTGCCATGGTTCAGCGGCTGCGGCTTAAGCGTGTCAGTGAAATAGCTGTTGATCCAATCTGGGAAGAGGATTTTCGGTGGCTAGTTGATGCAGCAGAAACCGAAGGACCGCTTGAAGAACACTGCTACAGGTTTATCAACGCTGAGAAGCATGACTTCCAGCATGTGGCTGATGACCGATGCGAGGTGTTTTTCTCCAACGAGAGCAACGTAAATTCATGGTGTGCTGTGTGGTATGCCAACGACCATTTGAACTACCTGAGCTTCGATCAAGGTTAACTCTTTTGCTCGGCATCACGAGTCGCAACAGCGCCTAACAAGTGGTTCAAATCGTTCGCTTCGCTCACTGGGACGGGCTAAAGCCCGCCCCTTAACCAAACGTTAGGAATATGCATGGAAAGCGCCAACCATCCAACGACTTACGCAGTTATTATTATCATTATCACTATGCTAGTTACTAGTGTAATTCAATGGACTTTCTTACTTAGACTTAAAAAATCACATACAGAACAATGGCTTCATGCAGGTAGTCCGACAATCTGGAGCGATCAAAGTATTTTAAGTGCATGGCCCACAATTAAATACCTACAACAAAAAATATACTTATCATCTGAAAACATGTCAGGCATAAATTTTTGCAATCAATTCAGGTCGCCAATGCTTATAGGCTATTGGCTTACAGTAATCGTTATTTGTTGCTGTCTTGTTGTAGCTATTATTTATGGGGTTCCTCAATCGTGGAAACAATAAATTCCTAACAAATGGTTCAAATCGTTCGCTTCGCTCACTGGGACGGGCTAAAGCCCGCCCCTTAACCAAACGTTAGGCACACAAAGCAAAGGACTGCGTACGCATGGGAAATCGCGGAATCAATAGTTCAAAACCGTGTGTTTCCCATCAAAGGAATTTGGCGTATTTGAAATCGCGGGCGGCGCAAAAAATTTTGTTACGCAATTGCCTTGTACGTCAGTCATTACATCGTGCCGGCGCTGAGGCGCTCCAAAATTGCGGAGCAGAAAAGCACATGAAACAGCACAACAGCATGCAGAAGCCATTTAAAGCAAAAGCACTGTTGGCTATCGCGGCGCAACCACTTGCAACGCCCGGCTCAAGTCCGCGCCTAACAAATGGTTCAAAACGTTCGCTCCGCTCACTGGGACGGGCTAAAGCCCGCCCCTTAACCAAACGCTAACCCACGGCAATGACCAAACAACTGACGTCGGTTCCAACACACAAACCCTGTCGAATATTCGCAGGCCTATTGTTATCAATGCTATTGCTCCCGCTGGCCCGCTCAGCATCCCCCGTAGGCACAATCACCAGAGTCCACGTGCAAAAACAGGGAATCGGCCCACCGTCTGAAGGCTGCGCCAAGTTCGTGATCAGTCAGGCTCAGGTACAGGCCTTCTTTGCGCGGCAATGCTTATTTCCGCACGTCAGCAGCATGACTTTTTTCTCTACGGCCCCTGCACTGCACGTGGCACGCTGGAAAGCCGCTATGGCTAATGGCACTGGGTTATCCGCAATCTGGGTACCGCTACTCTAATAGCGAGCAATGGCGACACTTTCCTCTTGAGCGCCCCTGACCAAGAGTCGGATCTATCCGGTGAATAACTCAACTCAAACAATCACCTCAAGCACGGCCTGCGCAACTATTCGCAGTTCAACGAGCACTGTCACACGCCCTTGCTATGCTTTTGCCCGTCGATCACGTACGAGTGGTTGCGTTGATCGCTGTTCTACCCCTTCCCTTTTATCTGATGGAGGCCGCCATGGCTGGTTGGTATGAACTTTCGAAGAACGATAAAGGCCAGTTCTTTTTCGTGCTGAAGGCAGGCAATGCCGAGGTGATTTTGCGCAGTGAGCAGTACGAAACTCGCGCGGCTGCCGAAGGTGGCATTGCTTCGGTGCAGAAAAACTCGCCCGCCGATGAGCGTTACGAGCGTAAGGATGCCAGTGATGGACGCTTTTACTTCAACCTCAAGGCGGCCAACCATCAGGTGATTGGCACTAGCCAGATGTACAAGGCGGCGGCCAGCCGTGAGGGCGGTATTGAGTCGGTCAAGACCAATGGTCCAACCACGACCATCAAGACTGATGCCTAACCCTTAGGGCACTTCAGTCAGCAGGCTTTGCCGCCCTAGCTGCTGTGCCCGACGCGGTTGAATATGCCGTCACCATTGGCGGCATGCCCTTGTGATACGCCAGGGGCCTAGGTAACGTGAGCGCACTTTTCAGGAGTGCCACGATGCGTTTCAGCCGCCCGTTTTGCTTTGCCTTGTTGCCACTGCTCGCCAGCTGCCAGGTGTTTACCGATAAACCCGCCGAGCCGGTGATCGAGCAGACGCGCATGCAGGGCGAGCTCAGCCTGAACGCGGGCCAATTGCTGTTTCGCCCCTGCCAGGAACAACGTCAATTTATCCTCAAGGAAGACAGCGCCGCCGAGCTGAGCAGCGATGCCAGCACGCTGTTCGCTGACGGCCACACCACGCTGTATGTCGATATGCGCGGCCAGCTACAGGCCAATGCGCAGAAAGGTGTCGATGGCCAATTCGTGCCGAGCCAGGTGTACCGGGTACAGGCTGAAGGCCATGGCTGCACAGATATCAACTTTGCCCGCACCCTCCTGCGTGCCAGCGGCCACGAGCCGGACTGGAATATCGCGGTAAGCAATCAGGGCCTGATCCTCAATCGGCCCGGCCAGGAGCCACAGGCGCTGCCGTACCTGGAAGAGCAATTGCCCGAAGGCCGCCTCAACCTGAGCAGTGAAGCCAACGGCCAACGCCTTGATTTGTGGGTTGCCCGCCAGCGCTGCGTCGACGGCATGAGTGGCGCGGTGCAGCACCTGAGCGCCGAGCTACGCCTTAATGGTGAAATCTTGCGGGGCTGTGCCTACCTGGGCGGCGCGCGCAACGATTAGCAATCAGATAACTGAGATAGATCAGCCGAGCGGCAGACGATTGGCCTAAGCTGCAAGGGAAGACAGCCAAAGGGATATCGTTATGCTGCGTATTGCTATCAATGGATATGGACGTATCGGTCGCTGCCTGGTGCGCGCGTTGTTCGAGCGCAAACTGGAGCAGCAGATCCACCTCACCGCGATCAATGACCTGGGTGAGCAGAGCACCCTCGCCCACCTCACCCGCTTCGACTCCACTTTCGGCCGCTTTCCTGGCGATATCAGCCTGGACGGCGACACCTTGCGGGTAAACGGCCACCCTATCCAACTGCTGCGTGAGCGTGAGGTGACTAATCTGCCTTGGCGGGAGCATGCGGTGGATCTGGTGCTCGAATGCACCGGCAAGCTGAAAAAACGCGCCCAGGTCGAACAGCACATCAGCGCCGGCAGCCCGAGGGTGCTGCTGTCGCATCCGCTGGACAGTGCCGACCTGACCGTGGTCTACGGCGTCAACCACCAGCTGCTGGGCGATCAGCAGATCGTTTCCAACGCCTCCTGCACCACTAACTGCCTGGCGCCGATGGCCAAGGTACTGCACGAAGCCGTGGGCATTCGTCAGGGCCTGGTCAACACTATCCACTCCTACACCAATGACCAGAACCTGCTGGACAAGACCCACAGCGATCTTTACCGCGCCCGTGCCGCCGCGCTGTCGATGATCCCCACCAGCACCGGTGCGGCCAAAGCCATCGGCCTGGTCATGCCGGAGCTGATCGGCCGCCTGGATGGGCTGTCGATACGCGTACCAACGCCCAATGTGTCGCTGGTCGACCTGACCTTTACCAGCGAACGCCCGACCAGCCGTGAAGCGATCAACGCCGCGCTAAAAGCCGGCGCTTTGCAATTGCCGCCGGGGGTTATGGAGTGCAACGAGCTGGCACTGGTGTCCAGCGACTTCAACGGCTACCCGGTGTCCTGCGTGGTCGACCTCAGCCACACCCGCGTGCAGGGCGATCTGGTCAAGGTCTTGGCCTGGTATGACAACGAGTGGGCCTTCGCCAACCGCATGCTCGACGTGATGCTGGCTTGGGTAAAGCCTGAGGTGCGCTAGCACTATGGGTTGAGCGCGCCCCATGACGGGCCGCTGCCGTTTATCGGCAGCGGCCTTTAACCACTGATCAGGCGTATAATCGTCGCCTTTTAAAAGCTGCCGGGTTGCCTCCGGCCCTGAAAGTGGATCGTCCCTCATGCTTCGTATCACCGAACTCAAGCTGCCCCTCGACCATCCCGACGAGGCCCTGCGCCCGGCCATCGTCCAGCGCCTGGGGATTGCCGACAGCGAGCTGCTTGGCTTCACCCTGTTCAAGCGCAGCTACGATGCGCGCAAGAAATCCACTGAAATGCACTTCATCTACACACTCGACTGCGAGCTGCGCGATGAAGCGGCGCTGCTAAGCAAGTTCAGCGATGACCGGCATATCAGCATCACCCCGGATACCGCCTACAAACCAGTCGGCATGGCGCCCGAGAACCTCGCCGAGCGTCCGCTGGTAGTCGGCTTTGGCCCGTGCGGGATTTTTGCCGCATTGATCCTCGCCCAAGCCGGACTCAAGCCCATCGTGCTGGAACGCGGCACCGAAGTGCGCCAGCGCACCAAGGACACCTGGGGCCTGTGGCGCAAGAAGGTGCTCAACCCCGAGTCCAATGTACAGTTCGGCGAAGGCGGTGCCGGCACCTTCTCCGACGGCAAGTTGTACAGCCAGATCAAAGACCCCAAGCATTACGGGCGCAAGGTGCTGCAGGAGTTCGTCAAAGCCGGCGCGCCAGAGGAAATTCTCTACGTCAGCAAGCCACATATCGGCACCTTCCGCCTCACCGGCGTGGTCGCCACCATGCGCGAGGAAATCAAGGCGCTGGGCGGCGAAGTGCGTTTTCAGCAGCGCGTCAGCGATGTGCTGATCGAGGATGGCCAGCTCAAAGGCGTGGTGCTCGACAGCGGCGAGCAGATTCTCAGCCGCCAGGTGATCCTGGCCCTGGGCCACAGCTCGCGTGACACTTTCCGCATGCTGCACAAACGTGAAGTATTTATGGAAGCCAAGCCGTTCTCGGTGGGCTTTCGTATCGAGCACCCGCAAGGGCTGATCGACCGCGCACGCCTCGGTAAATATGCCGGCCATCCCAAGCTCGGCGCTGCAGACTACAAACTGGTGCACCACGCCAAGAACGGCCGCTCGGTCTACAGCTTCTGCATGTGCCCTGGCGGCACCGTGGTTGCGGCCACCTCGGAGCCGAACCGCGTGGTGACCAACGGCATGAGCCAGTACTCACGTAACGAACGCAACGCCAACGCCGGCATCGTCGTCGGCATCACCCCAGAGCAGGATTACCCAGGCGGCCCACTGGCCGGGGTGGAATTGCAGGAGCGTTTGGAGTCTCAGGCCTATCTGCTCGGCGGCAGCACCTACGAAGCGCCGGGGCAACTGGTTGGCGACTTTATCGCGGGCAAACCATCGAGCGCGCTGGGTAGTGTTGAGCCCTCGTACAAGCCGGGTATCAAGCTGGGCGATCTGGCCCTAGCCCTACCTGACTTCGCCATCGAAGCGATCCGCGAAGCGCTGCCGGCCTTCGGCAAACAGATCAAAGGCTTCGACCTGCATGACGCGGTACTCACCGGCATCGAAACCCGCACCTCCTCGCCGCTGCGTATTACCCGTGGCGCGGATATGCAGAGCCTCAACGTTCGCGGCCTGTACCCGGCTGGTGAAGGTGCCGGCTACGCCGGCGGCATTCTCTCTGCCGGGGTGGATGGCATTCGTGTGGCCGAAGCGCTGATTCGCGACATGCTGGGGATTGCCGAACCGGCCTAAGAGGTCACCCATATGCTGCCTGTAAGCCAGGCAGCATATGGACTACAGCTTGACCAACTCGACCCGACGATTCTTCGCCCGTCCTTCTTCGCTGCGGTTGTCCGCCACTGGCCGTTCCTGGCCGAAGCCCGCAGCAGTCAGCCGCTGCGCCTCGATACCCGCAGCGACTATGGCGTTCATCACGCTCTGCGCGCGCTGTTCGGACAACAGCTTGTTAGCCTCGGCATGGCCCTGGCTGTCGGTATGGCCCTCGATGGCCAGACGCAGCGCCGGCGCGGCTTTCAGCATGCTGACAATCTCCACCACGGTGGCCTGGCCATCGGCCTTGAGCTCGGCTTTGCCGGTGTCGAAATTGATATACAGGGCGATAAAGCCGTTGCGGTTGAGTTCATCGAGCAACAGGTTGGCGCTGACCACCTGCTGCATGGCCGCCACTTCGACGATCACCAGCTTGTAGCTCTGGGTTGGTGCGCTGAAGATTTCCGGTTCCAGGCGCACCCACACCTCCTTGCCGCCAGTCGAGACCTTCAGCGTGGTTTCGCCGCCATCGCCGTCCTGCGGCAGACGCTCGTAAACCACTTCGCCGCCGATCGACTTGATCGCGTTCTGGTAGTTACGCAGCAGCTGCAGCGGGCTCGGCTGGTTATCTACCGCGTTGTGGAAATAGCGAATCTGCGTGGCATCACCTTCCACGGTCTGGCGCTGTGGCACGCCGTCCTGAGTGCCGGTGGCGAACTGCGCGGCGTTGTAGTTCTGCTCGTACTCGACGATATGCGAGTTCGGGTAGCGTGACAGCAGCGGATGGTCCTTCGACCCCGCCGTATCATCGGCTGCCAGCACCGGTACGCTCAGCCAAACGGCTGACCACAGCAGCATGTGCAAGCAGCTGCGCACAGTTCCCATGGCATTTCTCCTGCTGCATTCGGGGCGCGGTGTACGCCCACCCACAGCAGTGACTCTAGACCAGCCGCTACCGAGCAGCCGCCTATAACCCTGCCGTGGGCAAGTCAGCCGGCAAAGCGACGCCGCGTTCGGCGCAATCCGCTACCACGGCGATTAACCCAGTCAGATCGAAACCCTGAGCGCTGAGCCATGCCTGATCGTAGTAGGTGTCAGCATAGCGCTCGCCGCCATCGCAAAGAATCGCCACCACCGAACCGGATTCGCCCGCCGCGACCATCCGCTGCGCCACAAGCAGCGCGCCAATCAGATTGGTGCCGCTGGAGCCACCCACTTTGCGACCCAGGCGCTGGGCCAGATAATGCATGGCCGCCAGAGACAAGGCATCCGGCACCTTGCACATGGCATCAATCACTGACGGCAGAAAGGACGCCTCGACCCGTGGCCGGCCGATGCCTTCGATACGCGAACCGTGGTTCAGGCACAGGCTGGCATCGCCGCTGCGGTAGTAATCGAAAAACACCGAACGCTCGGCATCGGCGCACAAAACCTGAGTGCTGTGGCGGCGATAGCGCACATAGCGCCCCAGGGTCGCCAGGGTGCCACCAGTGCCGGGACTGGAAACCAGCCAGCTCGGCTCGGGAAAGCGCTCGCTGCGCAGCTGCTGGAAAATCGATTCGGCGATATTGTTATTGGCGCGCCAATCGGTGGCGCGCTCGGCGTAGGTGAACTGATCCATAAAATGCCCGCCGGTCTCGCGCGCCAGGCGCTCGGACTCGGCGTAGATCTGCGTCGGGTCCTGCACCAGATGGCTCTGGCCGCCGTAAAAAGCGATCTGCGCAATCTTCTCCTTCGAGGTGCTGGCCGGCATCACCGCGATAAACGGCAGCCCGAGCAAACGGGCGAAATACGCTTCGGAGATTGCCGTGGAGCCGCTGGAGGCCTCGATCACCGGCGCACCGGGTTTGAGCCAGCCATTGCACAGTGCATAGAGAAACAGCGAACGCGCCAGGCGATGCTTAAGGCTGCCGGTGGGGTGGCTGGACTCATCCTTGAAATACAGCTCAACGCCCGGCAAACCCGGCAGCGCCAGGGGAATCAGGTGGGTATCCGCGCTGCGCTGAAAATCCGCCTCGATGATGCGGATCGCTTCGCGCGCCCAGGTTCTTGACTCGCTCATAGCTTTTCCCCTAATCCAAAACACCAGCCGGTACTACACGCGTCCCGCGCCACTGACTCAGCAATACGCCGGCAAACACCAAGGCTGCAGCCAGCATTTGCATGCCGTTGAGGCTTTCGCCCAATAGCAGTATGGCGAACAGCAGGGTGAACACCGGAATCAGGTTGGTAAAACCCGACGCCTGGCTGGCCGGCAAGCGGCTGACGCCGAAGTTGTACAACCCGTAAGCGCCCACCGTGACCAGAATGCCCAGGTACGCCACCGCGCCCAGGCCCATGGGGCTGACGCTGGTTGGCAACGGCGCGCTGAACCAAGCCAGAGGCAGAAAGAAAACAGTGCCGACAAAAGCCACCATGGCGGTCAGCAAAAAGGGCGAATAGCGCGATGACAGATGCTTGAGCAACAGGGTGTAACCCATGGCGCAGAGCATCGCCAGCAGCTCGTAGAAGTTGCCGAGAATCGGGTTGCTCGCGTGTTCATCGGCGCTACCGGCCAGGCTCAGCCACACCGCACCCACCATCGCGAGCAGAAAACCCATCAGCGTCGTGCGGCTGATCCGTTCACGCAGAAAGACAAACGCTCCCACTGCCACCAACAGCGGCAGCAAAGCCGTGACCATGCCCGCTTGCGCGGCGCTGGTGTGCTGCAGCGCCAGGGCTTCAAAGAGGAAATACAGACAGGGTTCGCAGGCGGCCAGGCCCAGTAGATACTTCCAGTCGCCAGTGCGGTAGTGCATCTGCCCACGCCAGCGCCAGGCCAGCAGAAACACCAGGCTGCCAAGAGCCATGCGGCCGAAGATCACCCACAGCGGCGGCAATTCGGCAAAGGCCAACTTGAGCGCAATAAAGGAACTGCCCCACAGCGCCATGGCGATCACCAGGCAGATGACCGCGATGCCCCTTCCCTGCTCACGCATAACCAAGCCCCTGACTAAAGACTGCAGTGTAGAGAGGCTGGCGCGGCGCCGACAGATACAGTCAGCACCGCGAACTGTGTGGGGTAGTTCGAGACGAGACAACCGTCGCGGCTAAAGCCCCTCCCACAGGAAGCGCGACGCAAGCGGCACCTTATTGTTCCCAGGGTTTACCGCGCGTTTGCTCGTTGATCCGCAACTTCTGCTGCAACGCAGCCTTGGCCAGCATATGGGCGCTGACCGGGGCGGTGATAAACAGAAACAGGGCGATCAGCAGCTCATGCAGGCTGACGCCCTCGCCGCGAAAGCTGAAGTAAATCAGCGAGGCGATCACCATGCCGCCCACACCCAGGGTGCTGGCCTTGGTCGGGCCGTGCAGGCGCATAAAAAAGTCCGGCAGGCGGTACAGGCCGATTGCGCCGATCAGTGCGAACAGGCTGCCGATCAGCAGAAACAGCGCCACCAGCGCTTCGATCCAGAAAGCCATCAGATGCTCCTCATTCGATGATGTCGCCGCGCAGCAAGTACTTGGCCACGGCCACCGTGCCGATAAAGCCCATCACCGCAATCAGCAAGGCCGCTTCAAAATACAGGTCCGAACCCAGCCAGATGCCGAACAGCACCAGCATGGCAATCGCGTTGATATACAGGGTATCCAGGGCCAGGATGCGATCGGGCAGATCCGGGCCGATGATCAGGCGCGCCATGGTCAACATCAGGGCCAGGCCGATAATCACCAGGCACAGCGGAATCACGTAGGCGAGCATGTGAATACCTCCAGCAAGGGTGCTTCGTAGCGCTGTTTGATTTCCGCGACCAAGGCGTCGGCGTCCGGCACATCCAGGCCGTGTACCAGCAACATCTTGCGGTCATCGCTGAGGTCGGCGGACACCGTGCCTGGGGTCAGGGAGATGATGCTGGTGAGCATGGTCAGGGCCAGTTCATCTTCCAGCAGCATGGGAATTTCCACGAAGGCCGGGCGCAGTTTGACGGGCGAGCCGAGAATCAGCTTGGCCACCTGCAGGTTGGCCATGACGATATCGCCGAGGATGCGCAGCAGAAACAGGCACAGCTTGAACGGTTTGTGCACCCGTGGCGGATTGATCCAGAACACCTGGGTCAGCAGCGGAATGGCCCAGCCGAGTAGCGCACCGAGTAGCCAGTGGCCCAGGCTCAGGTCATTCATCAGTAACAGCCAGACCAGCAGCAGGCACAGGCTCAGCAGCGGATGGGGTAACCAGCGACGTGCTTTCATCGTGCAGCTCCCGATTCGATGATTTGCCGGTACAGCGCCAAATCATGCAGTTGGCTGGCGGTAGCCTCGACATAACTCAGCAGCGGCGCGGCACCAACCATCAGTAGCAGGCTGAACAGCAGCAAGCCGGCGCAGGCCAGCAGCCGGCCGTAATCCAGTTCGGCACTGTCCAGCTGGCTCAAGCCGACGCGCCAGAACAGCATGCTGCCGGCACGGCTGAGGGCCACCAGGGTGAGTAGGCCGCCGCCCAACACCACGGACCACAGCATGAGCGCCTGCAAGCCAGGCTCCAGCGAGCGCAGCAGCAGCAGCTTGCCAATAAACCCGGACAGCGGCGGCAAACCGGCCACGGCAATCGCACCAAAGAAGAACAGGCCGCCGAGCAGGTGCGGGTTCTGCAGCGCCGGACCCTGCACCAGCAACGCTTCTTTAACCCCACGCTGGCGAGCAATCAGATCGGCCAGCAGGAACAACCCGCCAGCCACCCAGGTGCTGTGCACCAGGTAATACAGGGCTGCGGCCAGGGCTTGCTCGGTGCCGATAGCGATACCGGCGAGCAAGGTGCCGACCGACACCACCACCAGATACGCCAGCAACCCCTGCAAGCTGATCGCCGCCAACGCGCCGATCACGCCCAGCGCCAGGGTCAGCAGGGCAATCGGCCAGAGCCAGTCGTTGGCCATATTGGCCAGGCTGCCGGCCTCATCACCAAAGATCAGCGTGTACACGCGGATGATCGAATACAGGCCGACCTTGGTCATGATCGCAAACAGCGCCGCAACCGGCGCAGTGGCCGAGGCATAGGCCTTGGGCAGCCAGAAATACAGCGGCAGAAACGCCGCCTTGAGGCCGAACACCACCAGCAGCAGCAAGCCGGCAGCACCGAGCAGCGCCGCATCATCTGGCCCGGCGGCCGCCACCCGAATGGCCATATCTGCCATGTTCAGAGTGCCGGTGATGCCATACAGCACGCCCACGGCGAGCAGGAAGAACGCCGACCCCACCAGGTTCAGCACCACGTAATGCAGCCCCGCGCGAACCCGCTCTACCCCACCGCCATGCACCAGCAGCGCATAGGAGGCGATCAGCAGGATTTCAAAGAACACGAACAGGTTGAACAGGTCGCCGGTGAGGAAGGCGCCGTTGATGCCCATCAGCTGGAACTGGAACAGCGCATGGAAACTCTGCCCGCGCTCATCGTCGCCCCGCACCGCATACAAGAGGGCAAAGCTGCCAAGCACCGCCGTGACCACCAGCAGCAAGGCGCTCAGCCGATCGAGCAGCAGAATGATGCCGAACGGCGCCGCCCAGTTACCGGCGGCATACACCTGCAGCACGCCCTGATCGGCCAGCCAGAGCAGATAACCGCTCAATGGCAGCAGCAACAGGGTCGCCACCAGTGAAAGGCTGCGTTTGACCCGCAGGCTCAGGCCCGCGCCGAGCAGCAACAGGCTGCCGGCAAACATCGGCAGCAGGATGGGCAGGATCAAGCCGTGATTCATTGCGCAGGCTCCTGGCCATCAACATGGTCGGTCTGGGTTTCGCCAACGCTGCGCAGCGCCAGCACCACCACGAATGCAGTCATGGCAAAGCCGATCACGATGGCGGTCAGCACCAGCGCTTGCGGCAGCGGGTCCGCGTAGGCACTGCCTTTGCCGATCACCGTCACCACGCCGCTCTGCAAGCGGCCCATGGCAAACAGGAACAGGTTGACCGCGTAGGAAATCAGCGTCAGCCCCAGCACCACCGGGAAGGTCCGTGCGCGCAGCAGCAGGTACACACCGCTGGCGGTAAGGATGCCCAGGGTCGCAGCAAATATGGCTTCCATCTCAAAGCACCTCTTGTGCAGCTTTTTCCTGGGTCAGCTTGCCCAGGTTGGCGAGAATCAGCAGGGTCGCGCCGACAACCGTCAGGTACACGCCCAGGTCAAACAACAGCGCCGTGGCCAGTTCGATTTCACCGATCAGCGGGATATGGAAATGACCGAAGGCTGAGGTCAGGAACGGTCGGTCAAACAGCCAGCTGCCCAGCCCCGTCAGGCCAGCAATCATCACGCCGAGGCCGGCCATGCCCTGGTAATTCAGCGGCAGGCGCGACTGCGTCCACTGCACCCCGCTGGCGACGTATTGCAGGATCAGCGCAACGGCCGTTACCAGACCGGCGATAAAGCCGCCGCCCGGCAGGTTGTGGCCACGCAGGAAGATAAACACCGAGACCAGCAGCGCCATCGGCAACAGCACCCGCGACAGAGTGGCGAGAATCAGCGGATGGCGGTCACGCGCCCAACTGCGGCCCTGCGCGTCGACCTTCGGCTGGAACAGGCGCAGGCCGTCGAGCAGCGCGAAGATGCCGACGGCGGCAATCGCCAGCACGGTGACCTCGCCCATGGTATCGAAGCCGCGGAAGTCCACCAGAATCACGTTGACCACGTTGGTGCCGCCGCCGCCCGGCACGCTGTTCTCCAGGAAGAACGCCGAAATACTGTCGTATGGGCGTGTCAGCACGGCGAACACCAGCATCGCCACCATCACCCCGCTGCCCACCGCCAGGGTGAAATCGCGCAGGCCGCGCAGGCTGCTGGACTCGATGCGGGTATGCGCCGGCAGGAAGAACAGCGCAAGCATCAGCAGAATAATGGTCACCACCTCTACCGACAGCTGGGTCAGGGCCAGATCCGGCGCCGAATAGCGGGCGAAGGCCAGTGCCACCATCAACCCGACCACGCTAAGCATCAACAGCGAAACCAGGCGCTGACGATGGAACACCACCGTCACCAGCGCGGACAGGGCCATGATGCCCAGGCCCAGGGCGGTGATGCCGTCGATCTCGGTCATCGCTAGCGGCCCGCTGATCTGCGGCAACGAACTCAGCCCTTGCGTCACTACCAAGAGTGCCGCAGCCAACAGCAACGCCAGATAACGCTGCAGTGAAGCGTTTTCCAGCCACTGGGTGAACACCGCACACAGCTTCACCAGCACCTGCACAGCCTGCTCAAACAGCAGCTTGGCATCCACACTCGGCAGCCCGGCATACCAGCGAAATAGAGGCTGACGGAACACGTACACTAGAATCCCGCCGAACAGGGCGATAAAACTCATCAGCAGCGGCAAGTTGAAACCGTGCCAGATCGCCAGGCTGTAACTCGGCACTTCACCGCCCAGGGTTGCCGCAGCGGCTGCGGCAAGCAGTGGCGCTACGGTGTAGGCCGGCACAATCCCGACCAGCAGGCAAAGGAACACCAGAATCTCCACGGGGACTTTCATGTAGCGCGGCGGTTCATGCGGCGGGTAATGCGGCAGGTCGACCGGCTCGCCGTTGAAGAACACGTCGTGGATAAAACGCAGCGAATAGGCCACCGAGAACACCCCAGCCAGGGTTGCCGCCGCCGGAATCACCCAATTGAAGCTGCCCAGCAGGTGCTGATTGAGCGTTTCGGTAAAGAACATTTCCTTGCTCAGGAAGCCGTTGAGCAGCGGCACCCCGGCCATCGCCGAGGCCGCGACCATCGCCAGTACGGCCGTATGCGGCATGTACTTCCACATGCCGTTGATGCGCCGCATATCGCGACTGCCGGTTTCGTGGTCAATAATTCCCGCCGCCATAAACAGCGAAGCCTTGAAGGTGGCGTGGTTGATAATGTGGAACACCGCGGCCACGGCGGCCAAGCGTGTGTCCAATCCGAACAGCAAGGTAATCAGGCCCAGGTGGCTGATGGTCGAATAGGCCAGCAGGCCCTTGAGGTCATGCTGAAACAGCGCCATACCGGCGCCGACCAGCAAGGTCACCAGACCGGTGATGCTGACCAGGTAGAACCACCACTCCGACCCTGCCAGCGCCGGGTACAGACGCGCCAGGAGAAACACCCCGGCCTTGACCATGGTCGCCGAGTGCAAATAGGCCGAGACCGGCGTCGGAGCGGCCATCGCATGGGGCAGCCAGAAATGGAACGGGAACTGCGCCGACTTGGTGAACACGCCCAGCAGCACCAGAATCAGCGCCAGCGGGTACAGCTCATGGGCGCGGATCGCGTAACCGGCAGCCAGCACTTGGGACAACTCGAAGCTGCCGGCGATATGGCCGATCAATAGAATGCCGGCGAATAGCGCCAGGCCACCGCCGCCAGTCACGGCCAGGGCCATGCGCGCGCCTTTGCGGGCATCCGAACGGGCGCCCCAGAAACCGATCAGCAGGAACGACGATAGGCTGGTCAGTTCCCAGAACATCAACATCAGCAGCAGGTTTTCCGAGAGCACCACGCCGAGCATGGCGCCCATGAACAACAGGAGGAAGGCGAAGAAACGTCCCATCGGCTCCTTCTTCGACAGGTAGTAGCGTGCGTAAAGAATGACCAGAAGGCCAATACCGAGAATCAGCAGGGCAAACAGAAAACCCAAACCATCCAGGCGCAGGCTGAGGTTCAGGCCCAAGGCCGGCAACCACTCCAGCTTGACCTTGAGCAGTTCGCCAGCGAACACCGCAGACTGCTGCGAGAGCAGCAATACCAGGGCCGTCAGCGGCGCCACGCCTGCCGCTGCAGCGCAGGCGGAACGACCCAGGCGCTCGGCCAGCAAAGGCAGAAAGATGCCGAGAAATGGCAAGGCGATAATCAGCGCAAGCGTCATAGAAAAACCCCTTAATACGAACCCGGAACGTATCCGTCCCCGGCTGACTCCCTAACCTGCTCACTGGCGTTCAAGCACAGACTTTTACCTGCACTGCAACCCGCGCAAAAGTATTGCACTGCGCGCCGACTAAAGCCCGCCAGCACAAAAGCGTGCGCGATTATCCATAACTATCGGCCGGCCGTCATGGATAGAATTATTACTAAACACTGAGTATTCCGCGAGCTTGCCTGAAAAACCTGCGAAACGCCGATAAACATCTGGTTTATCTGGAAAAAAGACAATAAAAAACCGGATCAGTCAGAACTGATCCGGCTTCCTGACCACTCAGTGAGTAACGCGGCTGGTGCCATTCACGGTCATGATGCGCACACGCTCGCCGACGCGGAAAATCTGATTCTCTTCGACCGCCTGGACGTAGGCACGCATGCTGCCGTCATCCTCCAGCACGGTGATTTCCACGCCCTGGGTACGGGTCAGACCTTCCTCGGTCATCGCCCCCAGTAGACCACCGGCCACTGCACCGATCACTGCGGCCACCGCGCTGCCACGCCCGCCACCGACGCTGCTACCCGCCACACCGCCGATTACCGCACCGGCACCTGCGCCGATCGGGGTTTTCGTGCCTTCGATCTTCACTGGGCGCAACGCTTCGATGGTGCCCATACGCACGGTCTGCACGGTGCGTGCTTCGTCGCGCGAGTAGGTGTCGCCGGTCAGGCTGGAGGCGCAGCCACCCAACAGGGCCAGCGCGGCAAACGAGGCAGCCAACAGAACGGGTTTACGCATGATTGTTTCTCCAGTTAGGCAGGTGCTCATTAAAACGCCTGCGCAGCGCCGCTGTCACCCGCCAATATGCAGCAAAACTTTACCCTAGCTGCAGCGCAGGGCCTCGGCGCGACACTTCACCGCGTGCAAACGCGGCATCCAATCAGCCTAAGCTAAGATTTGGTCTGGGGGATTTATGGATTACTTTATCGTCGCCATCACCAGTATTGCCGGGCTGTACTTCCACTGGTGGTTGTATGTGCGAATCAAACGCTGGATGGATCGCGATCTGGCGCTGTCGCTGGCTGGCGACTCAACGGCCAAACGCAACTATATGCTGGCTCGCCTGGCTGAGGCGCAGGCCGCCGGCATCAAGCGCAGCGACCTGCCCGCCTGGCTGGAGCAAGCCGCCGCGCAGTATTCCGGCGACTGAAACGAATTCAGGGCGCCAGGCGCTCACGCAGCCAGGCGGCGTCCTGCAAACGAAAATTCAGGCGGTCATGCAGGCGACTGGAACGCCCCTGCCAGAACTCGATACGCTCCGGCAGTAGACGATAACCGCCCCAGTGCGGCGGGCAATGTGGCGCACGATCGAGAAAACGCTGCTCGGTTTCTGCCAGCAGGCCTTCCAGCTCGGCACGATCGGCAATCACCTGGCTCTGCGGCGAAGCCCAGGCCCCCAGCCGGCTGCCCAGAGGACGCACCTGAAAGTAGGCATCACACTCTTCGGCACTAACCCGCTCGACGCGCCCCTCGATACGCACCTGCCGCTCCAGGCTGGGCCAGAAGAAGGTCATGGCGGCAAAGGGATTGGCGGCCAGGTGCTGGCCTTTGGCACTGTCGTAGTTGCTGAAGAAGGTGAAGCCGCGCGCATCCAGCCCTTTCAGCAGCAACACCCGGCAATGCGGACGCCCTTCAGCATCGACGGTCGCCAGGGTCATGGCATTGGGCTCGACCGGCAACTGCTCGGTCTTCACTGCATCGGCAAACCATTGCTCGAACAGCGCAAAGGGCTCAAGCGGCGCTTGCGCCTCGCTCAAGCCGTCGCGGGTGTAGTCACGACGCATATCAGCCAGGGTTTGAGTCATCGGCAAATCCTCTCGAACAAGTATTGCCTAGCTTACCCGCGAGCGTTCTATCTGGCTTGATCTGCGGCAACACACCGCTGCCTGGCGGCTACTGGCGGAGTGTCTTACTGGCTGCTGGCTGGCTTATCAGCCTTGGCTACGGTTTTCGCACTCTTGTCAGCGGCAGGCTTGGCAGCGGCTACCGCAGCAGCGGGTGCCGGTGCAGGTTGGCTGTACTTGGAGATCAGCGCGTTGAGGGTGGCTTTCGAGGTCAGGAGGATTTCCACCCGGCGGTTCAACGCACGGCCTTGCTGACTGTCGTTGGCGGCACGCGGCATGTCCGAACCCAGGCCTTTAACCATCAGACGGTTCTGCTTGAGACCGCTGAGGCGGAAAATCGAGGTGAACGCTCGAGCGCGCTGGTGGCTCAACTCACGGTTGGCACTTACTTCACCGCTGCTGTCGGCGTGGCCGAGAATCAGCACACCGATGGTTTCATCGCTTTCCAGCAGCTTGGCCATGCGGCTCAGCGGGCCGAGGGTGGTTGGCAGCATCATGTGGGGACGGTCCGGGTTGAACGACCCCTGCACCGGTGCAGTGACGACTAGCAGGTTTTCGCGGCGCTCGAACTCGAAATGGGTACCTTTGATCGCTTCACGCACCTTCGGCTCGTACACATCCAACCAGGCCTGAGTGACTGCTGGTGGCGGCATTGGCACCACTTTCGGCGCTGGCTTTTCGGATTTTTCGAAAAGGCTGCAACCGCTGATCAGTACACACAGAGCGATGGCGAGAGATTTATTGGCGAGCATCGGGTATCCACACGTGATGAGCAAAAAAGAAACCGGTCAGTGGCCCGCTCAGACGGCCGGCCATGCCATGTTGCGCAGCAGTTTAGCCGAGCTGGCTATAAACAATCAGCCAATAGACGCGCAAGTTTCTGCGCACGGGGGTCCATCAAGACGAACGGTCCTAGGTTGTTGGTGACAAAACCGAAGGCAACATCTCGCTCCGGGTCGGCAAAGCCAATGGAACCGCCGGCTCCAGGGTGGCCAAAGGCGCGCGGCCCCATGCCATAGGTGGCGTTGGCAACCTCGGGCTGATCCAGCATGCAGCCCAGACCGAAGCGGGTGCGGGTCAGCAGGGTCTTGTCTTCGCCCACTGCATGTTCACGGGTCAGCTCAGCCAGCAACTCGCTTTCCAGCAACTGACCATCCAGCAGACCGCTGTAAAAACCGGCCAGACTACGGGCATTGCCATGGCCATTCGCTGCAGGCTGCTGCATGCGTCGCCACTCAGGTTTATTGGTACTGGTCATGATCGACGGCGGGTTGGTAAAGGCCCGCGTACTCATGGCTGCCGGTTCGCTCATCATGGTCTTGAGCAAGCGCTGGGCAGCCGCATCGCCAAAGTTGCCCTTGCCACGGGAGATGACTGCCACCCGGTCGAACTCTTCATCGGCCAGACCGACATGAAAATCCAGACCCAGTGGTTTGGCCGTGCGCGCGACGATGGACTCGCCCGGCCCGAGCCCTTCAACCCGGCGCAACACTTCACCCACCAGCCAGCCATAGGTAATCGGCGCGTAACCATGGCCCTCACCCAGAGCCCACCAGGGCTGCTCGGCAGCCAGCGCCGTGGTCATCGCCTGCCAGTCGTATAAGGCTTCGGCCGGCAACATCTCGCGCAAGGCTGGCAGCCCGGCCTGATGGCTGAGCAAGTGGCGCAGGGTGATCTTGTCCTTGCCGGCGGCGGCGAACTCGGGCCAGTAGCGCGCGACCGGTGCATCCAGTTCGAGCTTACCCTCGCCCACCAGTTGCAGCGCGGTAACTGCAGTAAAGGTCTTGGTGCAGGAAAACAGGTTAAGAATGGTGTCGCTGTGCCAGGCCTGCTGACCATCCTTGTCGGCAACCCCGGCCCACAGATCCACTACGGTTTCGCCGCCGATTTGCACGCAGAGGGCCATGCCGCGCTCTTGCGGCTCATCGAACAGTGCCGCAAAAGCGTCTCTCAGCGCTTCGAACTTGAGGTCGAAATAACCCTGTATCTGCACCACCCTGCCCCCTTTTTATACTCGGCCAAATGTTCGGCAGATTGTTTCAGCTCTGACGCCTGCGGTGAACCCAGCACAAGGCTGGTATTCCTATTATCAGCTCGGCGAATAGCCCCCTACGGAGCCTTAGAATCTGGCGCAGTTACAGGCTTTAGCAGCGTTTTAGGCACATCAAGGTTGGCTTTGCGCACTGCTTTGACAAAGCCATCCCAAGGCCGATCAGTAATGGCAACCAGACCCAAATGACCGTTCTCACCGTCCAGCAGACGCCCGGTGACCGGCTGATCGAGGTACTGGAACCAGTGCACACCGACGATCTGCGGCTCTTCCAGGGCCTTGGCCAGGAAATGCGCATAGGCCGGCCCGCGCTCTTCTTCCTTATAAACCTCGGCAACTCCGCCCCAGAACGGCCCACGGTCACGCGAGCCGAAGTGGAACTCGGTGACCATCAACGGTTTGTCCAGCTGGCGCAGGGCAGCAAAGTCATAGCCGTGCTGCGGCTCACGGGTATAGAAGTTGAAGCTCAACACATCGCAGAAGGTCGCACAGGCATTCACCGCCTCGGGGATGCTGCTGGCGAAACGCCCCCCCAGCAGCAAGTGATTAGGCGCGTGCCACTCAAGCGAATCGGCAATGGTTTTGAAGTAGGTCTCGGCATACAGACGCAAGAATGCCTGCATGTCTTTCTCGATGGCCGGGTACTCGGCGCTTGGCAGCGGCGCCTTAAAGCCAGGATCTTCCATCAACTCCCAGGCCGACAGCTCGATACCCCAGGCGCGGGACAGGCCATTCTGATTGCGATACTTGTCGCGCAGCTGCTTGAGGAAGGCGCGCTTGGCCGACACATCGGTGGTCAGGCGCAGCGTGGCGTACGCCAGGGCGTAACGGCCGTTGGGGTCATCCGCCGGGCCGGCCCAGGCCAATTCGTTATCGGCGAAATAGCCCAGCAGCCAGGGATTGTCGCGGTGATCACGCGAGGCAATCGCCACCGCGCGCTCGGTGGCCATGGCAAAGCGCGGGTCGAACGGATCAGGCATCGCGCCCCACCAATCGACGCCAGTGCTGATGGTGGCGTAATCGCCATGAATCGACAGCGGAATGCTGAACGGCATGCGGGTATCGCCGCCAAAGGACGGCTCACTCCAGTTCCCCAGGGTATTGAAACCCCAGGCCTGCAAACGGTCCTGGCTCAGCGTACGCCAGGCCGCGGGGTCAACCTGACCGTAGCTGCGCTGCAGGTTGGCCTTGTAGAAATCGAACCAGCGCCCGCTGGCAAACGCCCGGCCCTGGTTGGCACCGGTGTCGCTGCGGCTGTCGGACGTGCCGAAATAGGCCGCCAGTACCTCACCCGGTTGCGGCAACCCGGCAAACATCGCCTCACGCCCCTCGACGTAGGTGGCGCTCTGCTGCGCGGTGACCGCATTGACGCCCAGCGAGTAGAACGGATGGCCCTCTGGCGTTACCAGGTACCAGCGGCCATCGCGCTTCTCGGTGCGAAAGAAGCCGCTCGCCTCAAACGGCATCCCGCCGGTCCAGCCTGCAAACTTGTCATGTGCAGGGCGCTCGGCCAACCAGCTGTGCAGTTGCTTCTGCTCCTGGGCCACCGCCTGCTGCAGTTGCGCGTCATTCTTTACCTTGCCCGGCCAATCGGCGCGCGTGTACTGGCCGTAACTGTCGACGATGCCAGCATAGGCCGCTGCCGAAAGCTTCTCGGTACTCACGCCAAACTGACTGATCAGAATATGTTGCGCGGTTTTCGGCTGCGGCATGGATAGAGTGACCGCGCTGACCTTGCTCAGGTCCAGCGCACCCGTGACCGTGTCCGCCAACAGCAGGCGCTGGCCTTTATGCGTCCAGGGCATCGGTACGCCGGCACGCATGCCGTGATCGCGGGGCGAGACTGCCTGCAAAGGAATCAACAGGGTTTGCGCAGGCCCGGCAGGCAAGGCAATACGCGTGTTCAGCCGCTGACCGTCAGTGCTCTCGATCAGCACATCCAGAGTCAGCGCCCAGTCCATGGCGTTCTGCACACGCAGGCTCACCTGCGTTTGCTGCGACCAGTCCCAGCTACCGTCTTGCGGGGTCAACCTTAGGCTCGGCTGTTCAGCTGCATGGAAGGTCACCCGCCGCAGCACTTCGCCTTGCGGAGTGGGCTCGCCAATGCGGTTGGGCAGATCGGCATCCTGTGTTGTGACCTGCACGGCATCCATTGGCCGGACAAAGTTGAACAGTTCCTGCGACTCTTTCGCCACAGCTGCGCCGGCAAACCCCACGAGCGCTGATACCAGAACAGCCGTTTGCAGCCTGCGCTTAACCTTCACGAACCACACTCCCCCATTGTTTCAACCGCCTCGGACAACACTGCCGGAGGCAAAATCCAGGCCCTGGTGCTCACCAAGGCATTGTGCTCAAGCCATTTGGAGCCGATAAGGCTCAACGAGTTGCTTACTGGGCCGCAGCTAACTGATTTCCCGACGAAATGGCGGTAAGGCATTGAGAATCGACTTGCCGTAGCGCTGGGTGACCACGCGCCGGTCCAACAGGGTAATAATGCCGCGATCCGCTTCGGTACGCAGCAGTCGGCCGCAGGCCTGCACCAGACGCAGCGACGCATCTGGTACGGCGATTTCCATAAAGGGGTTGCCGCCACGTGCTTCGATCCACTCGGCCAGGGCCGCTTCCACCGGATCATCTGGCACAGCGAAGGGTATCTTGGCGATCACTACATGCTCACAGTAGGCACCCGGCAGGTCGACACCCTCAGCGAAGCTGGCGAGACCAAACAGCACGCTTTCCTCACCGGAATCGACTCGCGCCTTGTGCTTGTTCAGGGTTTCCTGCTTGGACAGGTTGCCCTGGATAAACACTCGTTTGCGCCAGTCGCGCTCCAGGCCGTCGAAGACTTCCTGCATCTGCTTACGCGAGGAAAACAGCACCAGGGTGCCGCGCGAGCCCTCAACCAGACCCGGTAGATCGCGAATGATCGCCGCCGTATGCGCCACCGCATCACGCGGATCGGCATTCAGGTTGGGTACCCGCAGCACACCGGCGTCGGCATGATGGAACGGGCTCGGCACCACGGTGGTAACTGCCACTTTCGGCAGGCCGGCGCGCATGCGATAGCGATCAAAGGTGCCTAGCGCCGTCAGGGTCGCCGAGGTCACCAGGGCGCCATAGGCGACATTCCACAAATTACGCCGCAGGGTTTCCGCCGCCAGGATCGGGCTGGCGTTAACCTCGATATCGAACAGCGCACCGCTGTCGGCCAGGGTCAGCCAGCGCGCCATCGGCGGGCTTTCCTCGGGGTCTTCAGCAGTAAAGGCCAGCCACAGCTCCCAGTTGCCCTTGGCCCGCGCCAGCAGGCTGCCGAACAACGGGTACCACTCCTCGGCTTGGTGACTGGCAATACCGACAGCGCCCTCACCGTCCATGGCCTCCTTGAGCTGTTCCGTTACGCCCGTGAACAGATCATTGAGCTTGGAAAAACCCTTTTTCAGCTCCAGACCCAGCTCGGTCAAGTGCTCCGGCACCACACCGCCGATAAAGCGATGGCGCGGCCGCTCGCGGCCCTGCATATCTTCGCCCGGTTTGAAATCGGCCACCTGCTCACAGGCGGCGAACATAAATTGCTGCTGGGTTTTAAGCTCCCGCGCCAATTCCGGCACCTGCTCGATCAGCCTGCCTAGATCGCCCGGAAGCGGGTTCTGTGCCAGCAACTTGGTCAGGTTCTTGTCGATCTGAGTCAGCCAATCGGCAGTCGAACGCAAGCGGGTAAAGTGGGCGAAATGGCCAATGGCTTTGTCAGGCAGGTGATGGCCTTCATCGAACACGTAAAGGGTGTCGCGCGGGTCCGGCAGCACCGCCCCGCCACCCAAGGCCAGGTCGGCCAGGACCATGTCGTGGTTGGTGACAATGACGTCGACCTTACCCATGCCCTCACGCGCCTTATAGAAGGCGCATTGCTGAAAGTTAGGACAATGGCGGCTGGTGCACTGACTGTGATCGGTGGTCAGCTGCGACCAGCGTGTGTCTTCCAGCTCTTCCGGCCAGCTGTCACGATCGCCGTCCCATTTATTGCCGGCGAGTTTTTCGATCATCGTGGTGAACAGCTTCTGGCTCTGCTCATCCACATCAATCTTGAAACCTTCTTCTTCGAACAGCTGGGCGGTGGCGCTTTGCGCCTGACCTTCCTGCAACAGGATATCCAGCTTGGACAGGCACAGATAACGCCCTCGGCCCTTGGCCAGGGCAAAGCTGAAATTCAGCCCGCTATTGCGCATCAGGTCCGGCAGATCCTTGTGCACGATCTGCTCTTGCAGGGCTACGGTGGCCGTGGCGATCACCAGACGCTTGCCCGCCGCCTTGGCAGTGGGAATCGCCGCCAGGCTGTAGGCCACGGTCTTGCCCGTACCGGTGCCGGCCTCAACCGCGACCACTGCGGGATCACCCAAGCGCCGGCCTTCGTCGTCAGCCTTGATCGCACCCAGCACCTTGGCGATTTCAGCAATCATCAGGCGCTGACCGTAACGCGGTTTGAGCGACTTGGCTTCGAGAAAACGGGAATAGGCGCCCTGGATCTGGGACTTGAGTTCGGTACTGAGCATGGGATCTTGGCGCGAAAAGGCTGGATAAATTTTCAGTGTTTGTAATCGGCGGCTATCATAGCGCGCTAATCGATCCAGCGCTGAACCGCTTAGAACCTGTTTACGATCTCGCGAGCTAGAGCCTGTTTCTAGCCCGCAAGGCCAACGCGCGGCAGATCGGAAATAGATTTTTAACCAACAGGAGTGCCTGCATGACCCCTTACGCCTTCGTCTACAGCCTGCACCTGCTCGCCGCCCTGATCTGGGTGGGCGGTATGTTCTTCGCATGGATGATCCTGCGCCCAGCAGCCGTCGCCGCACTGGAAGCCCCAACCCGTCTAAAACTCTGGCTGGAGGTCTTTCCGCGGTTTTTCTACTGGGTATGGGCGGCGGTGATTGTGCTGCCGGTCACCGGCGTGGGCATGCTGCACCTGCGCTTTAGCGGTTTCGATACCGCGCCGCGCTACGTGCACATCATGATGGGGCTGTATATCGCCATGTTGGCGCTGTTTCTGCGCATCCAGGCCCTGCAACTGCCTGAACTGCGCCGCGCTGTAGCGGCAGAGGATTGGCCGAATGGCGGCGCCGTGCTTGGGCGTATTCGCCGACTGGTCGGCATTAACCTGCTGCTGGGGTTGCTGGTGGTCACAATCGCCGGCATCCGCCCTTCGTTCTAACGGCGCTCAAGCAACCGCTGCCCGAGGGCAGCGGTTAGACACACATTACCGGTTAGAACTGCACGACATTCAGAGCGCCCGCTGGGCCTGGCTCACCAGGCTGGCCGGCCTGCCCAGGCTTGCCGTCGCGCGCGCCATCAGTGCTGTACAACCAGCAGCCCTTGCTCACGCCGCCTTGACCGCCCGCACCAGGCGCGCCCGGCTGACCGCCGCTACCGCCATCCAGACGCACCTGCAACTGCTCAACCGGAAAGCCCTGCGGGACTTCCAGGCGCACCTGCGCGCCAGCAGCACCCGGCTGACCGTCCCCACCATTCAAACCATCATGGCCGCGACTGGCTTCACCCCAGGTGCAACCAGCTGGCTTGCCATCGGCGCCAGCTAGACCCGCATAGCCAGGCGCCCCTGTACCACCGCGGGCATCCAGCACCAGGCTTTCCAGGGTCACGGCCTGCAAACGCAGGCTCAGGTTGCGGCCTGGCAACGCCGGTTTTTCAGCACTGCCCCGGGCGCCGCGCGCACTGATCTGAGCACCGCTGGCAATCTCGGCAGTGTCCACTTCAAGACGCAGTGCCTGATCACTGGGAGCAATTGCCAGACGCGCATCGCGACCCAGAGTTAGCTGCGCCACACGAATTTCGGTCAGACCGGGGGGGATCAACAAGGTACCGTGGTCGGCAATTTCCAGACGATCCAGCAGTAATACGCTGGTATTGCTTGGTAGACGCATAACCGCATGGGAGTCGACTTCAATCACAGCCTGGGCCAGTGCCAGTGGACTGAATAACGCGGCGAGTACGAGCAGCTTACGCATTTTCGGCCTCCATCGGCAGCGCTTGCTCAGGCTCGACTACAGGCGCTTGCTCCGCCGGCAACCCAAGCAACTGAAAGATACCAAATAGCATGACCTGCACACGCTCCTGAACAGGCTTGGGGCAAGCGGCAATGCGCTTGTCAAAGAACCACAGTTCAAGCACATGGATCAGCAGAATAAAAGCCCCGGCGCTGTTCAACAGCAGCGCAAAAGGTTGTGCAAAGGGTTGCAGCAGATTTGCCAGTACAACGCCCCAGAACAATGCCGTCAGCACCTTACCCAACGTCAGAAATGTCTTCATATCCGCCCCCGGCAGTTTTTATTTTGCTGCACCTTATCTGCTTTGGGAGTGTGCTGCCAGAAGACCAGTAAAAACCATGGAGGCCAAATGCCTTCACAGCTTTTACTGGGTTGAAACCGCTCTCTCGCTGGCAGGCCGTTGCGAACCAAAGAGATAGGTTCGCAACGGCCTGCCAGCGCATCACATCAGCTACGGCTGTGCTTCGACCTCCGCTTCAACACGACGATTGATTGCCCGCCCGGACTCGCTGTCATTATCAGCAACCGGCCGCGACTCACCGTATCCAACAGAGGAAACCCTGCCACTGTCGATGCCATGCTGATTGACCAGCACATCACGCACCGCATTGGCACGCCGCTCAGACAGCCCCTGGTTATAGGCATCACTGCCTACAGCGTCAGTATGTCCTTCAACGGTCGTAGTGGTTTGCGGGTACTGTTTCATAAAGTCAGCAAGGCTCTTGATATCCGCCTGACTGTCTTCTTTGACGTCGGATTTGTTGAAATCGAACTTCACATCCAGTTCCACCCGAACCGATTCCACCATTTCGATGGGCTCAGGCTCTGCTTCGGCAGGTGTACTGGCATATTCCTTGATCGGACAGCCGTTGTGATGCACCGGCGTATTTGGAGGAGTACCAGGGCAACGATCGCGGCGGTCAAACACACCGTCGTCGTCGTCATCACCATCTTGGGCGTAACAAATCAGCGTACCAATGACCGCGCCGGCCACGGCACCACCTGCTGCCCACGTAGAACTTTCGATTGCGCCCAGACCTGCACCGGTCAGACCGCCAATTGCACTGCACAGGGGCCAGTTCCCTTGGTTGAGCGGCGCATCTCCCGTACTGGAAGTTGTGACACAACCTGAAAGAACACTACTGACCAAGAGAATGGGGGCTACCCCCATCATGGATCTAACTCTCATGGTAGAAATCTCCTGTAATGCCGGCTACTGCCGGTAATTAAGGAGTAAAGACCTACCCTTCAAGCTGCACAAGCCAGACCCCGGAGGGTCTGGCTTGTTTTCTTCAGAAAGTCTGGAGTCAGACGATCAAGGACGAGCTTCTACTTCTGCTTCTACGCGGCGGTTCACGGCACGGCCGTCAGCACTGGCGTTGTCCGCAACCGGACGAGTTTCACCATAGCCCACAGCGTTAACGCGATCGCTGCCTACGCCATACTGATTAACCAGTACATCACGCACCGCATTGGCACGACGCTCGGACAGAGTCTGGTTATAAGCGTCACTACCGACGGAGTCGGTATGACCTTCAACCACGGTGGTGGTTTGTGGATATTGAGTCAGGAAGTCAGCCAGGTTTTTGATGTCACCGTAGCTTTCTGGTTTGACCTGAGCCTTGTCGAAGTCGAACTTGACGTCCAGTTCTACACGTACGGCTTCAGCTGGTTCGGCAACTACAACTTCTTCAACCACTTCTTCAACCACAACAACCTGCTCATCACTGGCACCATGCACCCAGCAATACGCAGCGGCCATGCCAGCGCCAACGACTGCACCACCGCCAGCCCAGGTAGAGCTTTCAATAGCGCCCAGAGCAGCACCGCCCACACCGCCGATCGCGGCACAGGTTGGCCAATCCGTTTTCTGCAGCCCGGCACAACCGGTCAAAAAGGTACTCGCGACAATCAGGGGTAATGCTTTCCTGGTGATGCTCATATATACGTCTCCTATTGGTAAATCGGCAAAAACCGATACTGACGAAGTAAAGACGCCAGTAACAAAATATGCCAGAGAATATGCAAACACATTACTAGCACGATCCGCACTAGGCCGCACTGCTGCAGCACGTTAGTCTTTGCGCACTTGAGCGAGGAGCCGTTATGCCTGCAACCCCGTCCACCCGAACACCCCAGCAAGCCCTTGCCGCCCTATTGGCACGCTACACGCCAGAACGCCTGTTGGTAGTCGGTAGCCGAAAACTACCTGCGATTGATGCATTTATCCAGGCTCATCCAAGTTGCCACTTGGTGCACGCGGATGCAGGCGCCCTGCCTGATGAAGTGGCCGCCCAACGTTTCGATCTGGCGCTGATTGTCGACTGCCTTGAGCACTTGCCGAAACGCACCGGGCTAGAGCTGCTCGGTGGCATTCGTAACCTAAATGCCAGCCGCATGGCTGTACTGGTCGATTTGCACGCCTGTGACTGGCAAGAGACCGACTTCTTTGCCCTCGCACTGCAGGCCAGTGAGTGTTTCCAGCGCGATGAACAGACACTTAACCTGTTCACCTATGACCTGCTCGACTACAAGCAAGTACCCGACTGGCTGAACGCCAAGTTCTGGGCCAACCCGGAAAATTTCGGCAAGTACTGGTGGTAAGCCCATGAGCAGCACAACCTGCCCATGCGGCAGCGGCCAACTGCTGGCAGCTTGCTGCGGCCTTTATCACGCAGGTACTCCGGCGCCCAGCGCCGAAGCCTTGATGCGTTCGCGTTACAGCGCCTATGCCCTGGGGCTGATCGATTACTTGGTGCACAGCACATTACCGGCCCAGCAAGCAGGCCTCGACCACGAGGCTATTCGCGCGTGGAGCCTGGGCAGTACCTGGCTCGGACTTGAGGTTGATGAAACGCAGCTGATTGATGGTGAACCGCAGCACGCCTATGTCACTTTTACCGCCCACTGGCGTGATGAGGGCGGTGAACGCAGCCACCGTGAACGCTCGGCATTCGTGCGCAATAAGGGCAACTGGTATTTCATTGACCCAACAGTTGAGCTGAAACTTGGTCGCAACGACGCCTGCCCCTGCGCAAGCGGGCTGAAGTTCAAGAAGTGCTGTGCCGGCTATTTCTGACGACTGAGGCGGGTTGATCGCGCAGAAAGCGGCAATAAAGTACTTTCTGCACGCTCAAGCTAATCCTGCAATTTCAGATGAGAGATATCCGGCGGCGGCCCGGCCGGGGCTTTTTTCGCCTCGCCCATATCGCTGCCGGGCGGTGCCAGGCTGAACTGCGACAAATCCAGGGCCGGAGCCTGCACCGGTGGTTTGCCATCCTGTACATCGTCACCCAATGGCGCAATGCCAAAATCCGGGGCATCCACTTCCGCAAACGCAGCCATATATTCATCACGCGGAGCTACCTGCAGGCGCCCCGCTGATTTGCTGGTAACCGCTGCCTCAACAGGTGACGCAGCCGGCGCGGCAACTGGAGCCGCGGCTACAGCAGGCGGCGCGGCCAACTCGATTTCTTCGGTCTCATCATCCAGGCATGCCACTTCGGCAACAGCCCCAGCGCGCTCCAGGGTCGAGCGGTATTTTTCCGCCCCTGCCGCATCCAGATTGCTTTTGATCACAATGCGCCGCCCCGAGAACAGCAGCGCCAGCCGCTGCTCATCCGCCTGAAACAGCTTGGCCAGGTTAGCTTTCACCAGCTCCAGTTGGGCCCCCGGAACCAACTGCGCACTGAAGGCAATTTCGTAGCGAGCCATGGTCATACTCCTGTCCTATTCGTTGCTCAGTATGGCGCAGGTTTTTTTACCGTCACAACAGGTTGCAGCCAAGCACTTGCTTGTTACACTGATGCGTCATTCGGAGTATGCAATGTTTTATCAGGCGCAAACGATAAGAATTCTCAGCCTATTGATGTTTTTTGGCCTCCTGTCGGGCCTTAGCGGTTGCTCCTCTCCTGGCGATCTCAAGTCGCCCGAAGTACGCCTCGTTAAAGTCGACGTCGTAAAAGCCAAACTGCTGGAGCAGCATTTCACGCTGCGCTTTCGCATCGATAACCCCAACAACTTCAGCCTGCCGGTACGCGGGATGGATTACTTGGTGCATCTGAACCAGGTCAAGCTGGCTGAAGGTGAATCCAGCGTTTCGTTTACTGTGCCTGCTCACGGCCACCACAACTTCTCCATCCCGGTGCGCACCAACCTCTGGCGCCACTTGCGGCAGATCGTCAAAGCCCTGGAAAAACCTGACCAACCCATTCCCTACCGCCTGCAAGGTGCGGTAAAAACCGGCTGGTTGTTCGGACAGAGCGTGCACATGTCGCGCAATGGCGAGATAATTCCCGGCGATTACATCCCGGAGTAACTCGCATGACCCAGCAAGAACACGTCCACGGCCCTGACTGCAATCATGACCACGATCATGCGCACCACCATGATCATGGCCACGTGCATGGCCCAAACTGCAACCACGGCCACCAGGAACCTGCGCGCAACGCCCTGAAAGACGTTGGTCGCAACGACCCCTGCCCGTGCGGCAGCGAGAAGAAATTCAAGAAATGCCACGGCGCATAAGCCTGCGATGAATAACCTCACCCTGTTCGTGCTGATCGGCAGCGGCGTATTGATTGCCGCACTGGCGCTGTACGCCCTGCAGCTATGGCGACGTGTCTGGGCTCAGGAAAAAGCCCAGGCCGAGGCACTCGACACCCAGCGCGAACGTATCGGCGGCGATCTGCATATCCTCGCCAGCAGTTTGCTCGAGGGACAGTTACCACTGATCGAGGGCGCCATTCGGATCAAGGTGCTGCTGGATAACTACGACAGCAATCTCAGCAAGGATCAGCGCTGTGAGGTTTTTCACCTGTTGTTCGCGGCAACCGCCCAGGTGCCGACCCACGCTGAGTGGAAGGCCCTGGAGAAAAGCGTGCGCCGCCAGCATGAACAGCGTTTCAGCGAACTGGAGCTGCAACACAAGGCAGCTGCTCGCGCCGCCGCCCGCTGGCTGCTTGATGAGGCTCTACCGCCACTGCGCCGAAGCGCCTGATCCCCTCACCCTGCGTCTTGTCAGGCGCAGGACGGCTGGCTAACGTAATACGTCCGCACCTGCGCGCCCACGCCCCGGTCGGAAAGCGCACACCCCAACTGACCGTTTTCCACCCGCAAGGAGCCTGCTGCATGCTAGCGCGCGCGTTACGCCCCATGAGCCACCTCAGCCTCGCTGCCGTCTTGACGGCCATGGTCGTGCTCACCGGCTGCCAATCATTGCTCAATAGCCGCTACAGCGACAGCGTGCACCCGGATCAGGGCATCGTGCGGGTCAAGGGCCTGGCGCAAAGCGTGGTGATTCGCCGCAACCCGCTGGGTATGCCACTGATCGAAACCACCACCTTCCATGACGCGCTATTCGCCCTGGGCTATGTGCACGCCAGCGACCGCCTCAGCCAGATGGTCGGCCTACGCCTGATGGCAGAAGGTCGACTGGCTGAAATGGCCGGCCCCGGCGTGCTGGAAATGGACCGTTTCATGCGCGCGGTCAACCTTAAGAAAAGCGCCGAGGTGCTCTACAGCAATGCCTCGCCGCGCATCAAGAAGTTCTTCGAAGTCTATGCCCGCGGGGTCAACGCCTACCTGTTCCGCTACCGCGACAAACTGCCGATGGACTTGGCCGAGTCCGGTTATCGCCCGGCCTATTGGAAAGCCGAAGATTCGGTGCTGGTGTTCTGCCTGCTGAACTTCGGCCTGGCCGTCAACCTGCAAGAAGAAATCGCCTCACTGGTACTTGCGCAGAAAGTCGGTAGCGACCAGCTGGCTTGGCTGCTGCCAACCTACCCAGACGAGCCATTGCCGTTTGACGAGGCCAACAAACTCAAAGGCCTCGATCTCAAGGGCCAACTGGCCGGCCTCAACGCGGTTAGTTCCGCCGTCAGCCAATTCGCCGACACCCATATGCTCGGCGTAGCAGCGTCCAACAACTGGGCCTTCGCCCCGCAACGCACTCGCAGCGGCAAGAGCCTGCTGGCCAACGATACCCACCTGCCGCTGTCGATGCCGTCAGTGTGGAATTTCGTGCAGATTCGCTCACCGAAGTTCCAAGCCGCAGGCGTATCGATTGCTGGCGTACCGGCGGTAGTGGCCGGCTTCAACGGCAAACTGGGCTGGGGTATGACCATGGTCATGGGCGACAATCAGGATCTGTTCCTTGAGCAGGTCAAGCAGCAAGGCGGCCGCCTGCACTACCTGGCCGACGGTAAATGGCTACCCGCACAGGAGCGCCAGGAAACCTTCTTTATAAAAGGCCAGCGGCCGATCCGCGAAACCATTTTCGAAACCCGCCACGGCCCCTTGCTGAACTCGGTACTGGGCGAGCGTAAACACATGCTGCAGCCCATGCAGCTGAGCAGTCGCTACGGTCTGGCCCTGAAAACCACCCAGTTCGAAGCCGACAAGACCCTGGACGCCTTCTTCGACCTGTCGCGGGCGCAATCGGTTGAACAGGCCTTCGAGGCCACCCGCGAAGTGCGCGCCATGCCATTGAACATTGTCTTCGCCGATGCGCAGCATATCGGCTGGCAAGTGACCGGGCGCTTCCCCAACCGCCGCGCCGGCCTGGGCCTAATGCCCTCGCCGGGCTGGGACAGCCAGTACGCCTGGGACGGCTTCGCCGACCCGATGCTGCACCCCTACGATCAGGACCCGCCGCAAGGCTGGCTGGGCACCGCCAACCACCGCACCGTTCCACGCGGCTACGGCATGCAACTGTCCAACTCCTGGTTCTACCCGGAGCGGGCCGAACGGATCGCCGCATTGGCAGCAACGGGCAAACATGACACGCAAAGCATGATTGCCATGCAGTACGACCAAACCTCGCCCTTCGTGGCCAAATTACAGAATATGTTCAGCGCACCCGGCATGGCTGAAGGCCTGAAAGCCGCTATCGATGCCCTGCCAGTAGCCGAACGCAACAAAGCCCGCGAGGCCTATGCCCGCCTGATGAAATTCGACGGCAAGATGGCCGCCAGCTCGGCGGATGCCGCGCTGTACAGTGCCTTCCTCTACCAAATCGCGCGGGACACCTTCCTCGACGAACTGGGCCCGGAAAGCAGCCCGGCCTGGAAGGCGCTGGTCGATACCGCCAACAACTCCTATTCAGCCCAGGCCGACCATCTGCTGGGCCGTGAAGACAGCCCATTCTGGAATGACACCCGCACCGCACAACGCGAAGACAAACCCGCGATCCTCGCGCGCAGCCTGGCCGGTGCCGTGACTCTGCTGGAGAGCAAACTGGGCAGTGAGCGCAGCGCCTGGCAATGGGGCAAGCTGCATACCTACAACTGGACTACCGAGACCACCCAACTTGCCCAATACATGAGCGCCAGCCAACGCACCAGCATCAACGCCATCAAGGGCTATCTCGACCGTGGCCCCTACCCGGCCGGTGGCGATCACGGCACGCTGAACGTTGCGGCCTACAAATGGGGGGAGAACTTCGATACCTGGCTGATCCCTGCCATGCGCATCGTCGTGGACTTCGGTCGCGAAGAACCATTGATCGGCGTTAACAGCTCCGGACAGTCCGGCAACCCGGCCAGCAAGCATTACGCTGATGGTATCGACGCCTGGTTAAAAGGCAGCTACATGAGCTTCCCGTTCCAGTCACAGAACCTCGACAAGGTCTACGGCAACAAACGCCTACTGCTGATGCCCGGCAATTGAGCGGAGCACTCCAAAAATGACCGTTCGTCGGCAATCACTGAACCAATTCAGTGATTGCCGCTCAAACAAAGTGGACTTACTCCACACATCATCGTTTTAGGGCGCCTCTAGCGCCCTTTCTTTTGCCTGCAATTCGGCCAGAAGAGCTTCAACAGCATCTGTATGAAGCTCTAGCGTGCACTTTGCAGCCACTTCAACGTAAGCTTTGCGCTTTGATCGCGTTTGATGCCGTAGCGCCGCGCATTGCTGCCGCGCGACTGCACAAGCCACGTGTTCTGCTCCCAGTGAGGACTTTGAAATGAGCAATCGCCAAGCCGAAATCGCCGCCGCCCTTGATGTGGTTGCGCCTTTCGCCGATACCGCTGCACTGCTGGCGCAGATCGACAAGCGCAAGGCCTTTATCAAACAGTGCCTGCGCAGCTCCGGCCTCAAGGTGCTGGTTCTGGGCATCAGTGGTGGCGTTGACTCGCTGACTGCCGGCCGCTTGGCTCAGTTGTCCGTAGAAGAGTTGCGGGCGGAAACCGGTGATCAGGCCTACCGTTTTATCGCTGTGCGCCTGCCCTACGGCACTCAGCACGACGAACAGGACGCCCAGGACTCACTGAAATTCATACGTGCCGATGAAGAGGACACGGTGAACATCGCGGACAGCGTACTGGGCCTCGGCGAGCAGGTGACCCACCTGCAAAAGCTCAGTGACGCCCGCCGCGACTTCGTCACAGGCAATATCAAGGCACGTATCCGCATGGTCGCGCAATTCGCCATAGCCAACGCCAACAATGGCCTGGTGATCGGTACTGACCACGCTGCTGAAGCGGTGATGGGCTTTTTCACCAAGTTCGGCGACGGTGCCTGCGACCTCGCCCCGCTATCGGGCCTGGTCAAAGGCCAGGTACGGGCCATCGCTAAACACCTGGGTGCACCGGAAAATCTGGTATTCAAAGTACCGACAGCGGACCTGGAAGAACTACGCCCCGGCAAACCCGATGAAGAAGCCCACGGCGTCAGCTACGTGGAAATCGATGCCTTCCTCCACGGCCAGCCCGTGCGCGAGGAAGCCTACGCCATCATCGTGCGCACCTACGACGCCACTCGCCATAAGCGCGAACTGCCGCTGGTTCCCTGAGTTTCTGAGAACCATGAAAAAGCCGGGCATTGCCCGGCTTTTTTCGTTAAAGCGACCGATCAAGCTCTGGGCAGGGTCACGCCCAGCTGGCCCTGGTACTTACCGCCACGATCCTTATAAGACACTTCGCACGCCTCATCAGACTGCAGGAACAGCATCTGTGCCACACCCTCGTTGGCATAGATCTTCGCCGGCAAAGTAGTGGTATTGGAGAATTCCAGGGTCACGTGGCCTTCCCATTCCGGCTCCAGCGGCGTGACGTTGACGATGATTCCGCAGCGCGCGTAGGTGCTCTTGCCCAGGCAAATGGTCAGTACGTCACGTGGAATACGGAAGAACTCCACAGTGCGCGCTAACGCGAAGGAGTTCGGTGGAATGATGCATACATCGCTTTTCACATCGACAAAACTCTTCTCGTCGAAGTTCTTCGGGTCGACGGTGGCCGAGTTGATGTTGGTAAACACCTTAAATTCATCGGCGCAGCGCACGTCGTAACCGTAGCTGGAAACGCCATAGGAAATCAGCGGCTGTGCGCCCTCGGCACGTACCTGGCGCTCAACGAAAGGCTCGATCATGCCGTGCTCTTGAGCCATGCGGCGAATCCATTTATCCGATTTGATGCTCATGGCGGGTGTCCTGCTTATGGCGAAGAGTGAAAAGTGCACGCATCTTACCGGGGCCGGCAGCAGGGTTCAAAGGCTCTTGAGCCAGTGCCAGGCGCAAAACGCTAAAGCGCCTGTCTGTCGCTAAATAACAGAAAGATGCACAGAGCATTCGCGCTTAGCGCTAAAAGCGGGTATGGTGGGCTCACTGTGCTGCATGTGTCACCGCGAATCGCTACTTGATGCCTAGATTTCGATCAAACATCGTCCGACTCCTAGTACTCGTTGCACTCAGTCCCGGCCTGGGCTTTTCCAGGGCTGTTATTACTTTTGTTAGGAGACATTCACATGTCCAATCGTCAAACTGGCACCGTTAAGTGGTTCAACGATGAGAAAGGCTACGGCTTCATCACTCCGCAATCCGGTGACGATCTGTTCGTACACTTCAAAGCTATCCAGAGCGATGGCTTCAAGAGCCTGAAAGAAGGCCAGCAAGTGACTTTCGTGGCCACCCGTGGTCAGAAAGGCATGCAAGCTGAGGAAGTTCAGGTTGTCTAACCTGCGCTAACCCGCTTGAGAAAAAGCCCCGCCTAGTGCGGGGCTTTTTTGTGGGCGCTGGTTTGTCTGTGCACGAGATGTGGCGCACCGGCGTGCGCCACAACCGGATCAGTCTTCGCTGATCACAATAGAAGGCATCGCATGCTGCGCCCCGCCCTGAGCAATCCGCGCACCGACGTTGCGTGCAGTTTCCTGATAGATCATCGCGATCTGGCTTTCCGGATCGGCAATGGCAGTGGGCTTGCCACCATCGGACTGCATACGAATGGCCATCGACAGCGGCAGCGAGGCCAGCAGGTCGACACCAAACTGCGCCGCCAGCTTCTCGCCGCCGCCTTCACCAAACAGATGCTCGGCATGCCCGCAGTTCGAGCAAATGTGCACGGCCATGTTTTCCACCACGCCAAGCACCGGGATATTCACCTTGCGGAACATCTCCACGCCCTTCTTGGCATCCAGCAGGGCCAGATCCTGTGGCGTAGTGACGATAACAGCACCCGCCACCGGCACCTTCTGCGCCAAGGTCAGCTGGATATCGCCAGTGCCCGGCGGCATATCGACCACCAGGTAATCCAGGTCATCCCAGGCAGTCTGGGTAATCAGCTGCAGCAGCGCGCCGGAAACCATCGGCCCGCGCCACACCACCGGGGTGTTTTCGTCGGTGAGAAAGGCCATGGACATCACTTCCACACCATGGGCCTTGAGCGGCACAAACCACTTCTGGTCCTTCACCTGCGGCCGCGTGCCTTCCGGAATACCGAACATGATGCCCTGACTCGGCCCATAGATATCCGCATCGAGAATGCCGACCTTGGCACCTTCACGGGCCAGCGCCAGCGCCAGATTGGCCGCCGTAGTGGACTTGCCCACCCCGCCCTTGCCGGACGCCACAGCAATCACGTTCTTCACATTGGCCAGCGCTGGCACCTGATCCTGCGCTTTGTGCGCTTCGATCACGCAGTCAACCTGCACCTGCGCACGCTCGACGCCGTCGAGCCCTTCCAGAGCCATCTGCAGCATCTGCGCCCAGCCACTTTTGAACAGCCCAGCCGCGTAGCCCAACTGCAGACGCACCTTGACCTGCCCACCCTGAATATCCACCTCACGCAGGCAACCAGCGCTAACCGGGTCCTGATTCAAGTGCGGATCGGTGTATTGGGACAAGGCGGCTTCGACCGCTGCGCGGGTAACGACACTCATGGAAGGCTCCGAAAGGCTGAGTAAAGCAGGTGGGCATCTTACCCCAGGCTAACTCCATAGGCGCGCACCGGCAGGCATTGCCCGTGCAAGGATGAAAAATATCCGCCGCCCCTATATAGTTGCCGGCTTCCCTGAGTTACCAGTGCAGCCGATCCCATGAGCCAAGCCCGCAAGATTCTCGTTACCAGCGCCCTGCCCTACGCCAACGGTTCGATCCACCTTGGCCATATGCTCGAGTACATCCAGACCGACATGTGGGTGCGTTTCCAGAAGCTACGCGGCAACCAGGCCATCTACGTCTGCGCCGACGACGCCCATGGCTCGGCGATCATGCTGCGCGCAGAGAAAGAAGGCATCACCCCGGAACAACTGATCGCCAATGTGCAGGCCGAACACACAGCCGACTTTGCCGACTTCGGGGTCAACTTCGACAACTACCATTCGACTCACTCCGAAGAGAACCGCGAGCTGTCTGCGGCCATCTACCTGAAGCTGCGTGACGCCGGGCATATCGCCACCCGCTCGGTGACCCAGTACTTCGACCCTGAGAAGGGCATGTTCCTCGCCGACCGCTTTATCAAAGGCACCTGCCCCAAGTGCGCGGCCGAAGATCAGTACGGCGACAACTGCGAAAAATGCGGTGCCACCTACGAGCCGACCGAGCTGAAGAACCCGCGCTCTGCGATTTCCGGCGCCGTACCCGAGCTGCGCGATTCCAAGCACTTCTTCTTCAAGCTGCCGGACTTCGAGGCCATGCTGAAAAGCTGGACCCGCGGCGGCGCGCTGCAGGACGCAGTGGCCAACAAGATCGCCGAATGGCTGGATTCCGGCCTGCAGGAATGGGATATCAGCCGCGATGCGCCCTACTTCGGCTTCGAAATCCCCGACGAGCCGGGCAAATACTTCTACGTCTGGCTGGACGCGCCGATCGGCTATATGGCCAGTTTCAAGAATCTTTGCGCCAAGCGCCCGGAGCTGGACTTCGATGCGTTCTGGAACAAGGACTCGACCGCCGAGCTGTACCACTTTATCGGCAAGGACATCGTCAACTTCCACGCCCTGTTCTGGCCGGCCATGCTTGAAGGCGCAGGCCTGCGCAAGCCGACCGCAGTGGCCGTGCACGGCTACCTGACCGTCAACGGACAGAAGATGTCCAAATCCCGTGGCACCTTTATCAAGGCGCGCACCTACCTCGATCACTTGAACCCGGAATACCTGCGCTACTACTACGCGGCCAAGCTGGGCCGTGGCGTGGATGACCTCGACCTGAACCTGGAAGACTTCGTACAGAAGGTCAACTCGGACCTGGTCGGCAAAGTGGTAAATATCGCCAGCCGCTGCGCCGGCTTTATCCACAAAGGCAACAACGGCCTACTGGTGGCCGGCAATGCCGCGCCGGAACTGACCGAAGCCTTCCAGGTCGCCGCACCGAGCATCGCCGAAGCCTACGAGGCCCGCGATTTCGCCCGTGCCATGCGCGAGATCATGGCCCTGGCCGACCGCGCCAACGCCTGGATCGCCGACAAAGCGCCCTGGTCCCTGGCCAAACAGGACGGCAAGCAGGACGAAGTGCAGGCCATCTGCGCCCTGGGCGTGAACCTGTTCCGCCAGTTGGTGATTTTCCTGAAACCAGTGCTGCCGCAACTGGCCAGCGACGCCGAGGCCTTCCTCAATGTCGCTCCGTTGACCTGGGACGACCACCAGACGCTGCTGGCCAACCACCAGTTGAACCCGTTCAGCGCCCTGCTGACCCGTATCGAGCCTGCGAAAATCGACGCCATGATCGAAGCCTCCAAAGAAGACCTGGCCGCCAGCGAAGCCGCTCCAGCAGCCGCTGGCAACGGCGAACTAACCAAAGACCCATTGGCCGCCGAAATCGCCTTCGGCGCCTTTGCCGCGGTCGACCTGCGTATCGCCCTGATCGAGAAATGCGAGTTCGTTGAAGGTGCCGACAAGCTGCTGCGCCTGACCCTGGATATCGGTGACGCCAAACGCAACGTGTTCAGCGGCATCAAGAGCGCCTACCCGGACCCAAGCAAGTTGGAAGGCCGCCTGACCCTTTACGTAGCCAACCTGGCAGCGCGTAAGATGAAGTTCGGCATCAGCGAAGGCATGGTGTTGGCTGCCGGCCCTGGCGGCGAGGAAATCTACCTGCTCAGCCCAGACAGCGGTGCCAAACCAGGCCAGCGGGTCAAGTAAACCTGCGACCCAATAGCGCAGCCACTCTGATCAGGCTGCGCTAGCCTTATGGCAGCACCTCAGGAAGGCTGATCCGGCTTGTATGGCAGGATCGGCTTACCGATAATAGCCACCCCTTTCCTGCGGCCTTTGCCCGTCCATCAATGGAACCCGCAATGACCGAACTCGCCTTGATCATGGTCAGCGCCATCCTGGTCAACAACTTCGTGTTGGTCCAGTTCCTTGGCCTGTGTCCCTTTATGGGCGTCTCGAAGAAGATCGAGACGGCTATCGGCCTGTCGCTGGCCACCACCTTCGTGCTGACCCTGGCCGCCATGTGCAGCTACCTGGTGCAGCAGTACGTGCTCAAGCCGCTGGATATCGAATTCCTGCGTACCATCAGCTTTATTCTGGTGATTGCCGTGGTAGTGCAGTTCACAGAAATGGTAGTGAACAAAACCAGCCCGCTGCTGTACCGCGTGCTCGGCATCTTCCTGCCGCTGATCACCACCAACTGCATCGTTCTGGGCGTGGCCCTGCTCAACGCTAACAAGGCCGAATTCACCTTTATCACCGCCACCGCCAACGGCTTTGCCGCCGGCCTCGGCTTCTCCCTGGTACTGGTGCTGTTTGCTGCCATGCGTGAGCGCATTGCGATTGCCGACGTGCCGAAGTCCTTTCAGGGCGCGGCCATCGGCATGATCACCGCCGGGTTGATGTCCCTGGCCTTTATGGGCTTTACCGGGCTGATCAAGCTATGAGCCTGGTACTGATCGCGGTTCTCGCCCTGCTCGCCCTGTGCCTGGTGGCCGGCGCCATCCTCGGTTTCGCCGCGGTGCGCTTCAAGGTCGAAGGCAACCCGATTGCCGAACAGATCAATGCCCTGCTGCCACAAACCCAGTGCGGCCAATGCGGCTATCCAGGCTGCAAGCCCTACGCCGAGGCGATTGCCGGCGGCGACAAGATCAACAAATGCCCACCCGGCGGCGAAGCGACCATCCAGGCCCTGGCCGACCTGCTCGACGTTGAAGCCGAGCCGTTGGACGCCGTGGAAGGCGAGAAACCGCAGATGGTCGCCTATATCCGCGAAGCCGAATGCATCGGTTGCACCAAGTGCATCCAGGCCTGCCCGGTGGACGCCATCGTCGGCGCGGCCAAACAGATGCACACGGTGATCGTCAGCGAATGCACCGGCTGCGACCTGTGCGTCGAACCCTGCCCGGTGGACTGCATCGACATGCTGGAAGTCGGCAGCACCGTACAAAGTTGGAAATGGGAAAAACCCCTGCTGCCCGGCCAACTGATTGCCAGCGACCGGGAGCAGGCGGCATGAGCGCATTGCACAAGGCAGAAGCACTGATCTGGGATATCCCCGGCGGCATTCACCCGGCCGAGCGCAAGGAGCTGTCCAACCGCACGCCGATCCAGCCGGCGCCGCTGTCCAAGCGTCTGACGCTGCCGCTTAACCAGCATATCGGCGCGCCCGCAGAACCTGTAGTCGCCGTGGGTGATCGCGTGCTGAAAGGCCAGCTGATCGCCGCTGCCACCGGCTTTGTCAGCGTACCCGTGCACGCGCCGACCTCCGGCACCGTGAGCTTTATCGGCCCGCAGCCTTACCCGCATGTATCCGGCATGCTCGCTCCGGCCATCGTGATCGACAGCGATGGGCTGGATAAATGGATCGAGCTGACCCCACAGCCTGACTATCGCCATCTGGAAAACAGCGCTCTGGTTGAACTGATTCGCCAGGCGGGCATCAGCGGTCTGGGCGGTGCGGGCTTTCCCACGGCGGTGAAACTCAACGCGCGGCCGACGCAGAAGATCCACACGCTGATCATCAACGGCACCGAGTGCGAGCCCTATATCAGCGCCGACGACCTGCTGATGCGCGAGCGCGCCAACGAGCTGATCAGCGGCATCGATATTCTGGTGCAGCTGATCCAGCCGGATCAGGTGCTGATCGGCATCGAGGACAACAAACCCGAAGCCATCGCCGCCGTGCGCAGCGCGCTGAACGAGCGCAGCTATCAGCTCAAGGTATTCCCCACCAAGTACCCATCCGGTGGCGAAAAGCAGCTGATCCAGATTCTCACCGGCGTGGAAGTGCCCAGCGGTGGCCTGCCGGCGGATATCGGCATGCTCTGCCAGAACGTTGGCACCTGCGTAGCCATCCATGACGCGGTGATGCACGGCAAACCGCTGATCTCACGCATTACCACCCTGACCGGTGAGGCCCTGGCCCGACCGATGAACGTCGAGGTACTGCTCGGCACGCCGGCGGGTGAATTGCTGGAGTTTGCTGGCCTGAACCGCAGCAAGTTGAACCGCCTGATCATGGGCGGCCCGATGATGGGCTTTACCCTGCCCGACTTCGCCGTACCCGTGATCAAGACCACCAACTGCCTGCTGGCCTCGACCACCGCCGAGCTGCCACCGCCACCGCCGGCCATGCCGTGCATCCGCTGCGGCGAATGCGCCGAAGCCTGCCCGGCCAGCCTGCTGCCGCAGCAGCTGCACTTCTTCGCCATCGGTCAGGAGCATGAACAGCTCAAGGCGCATAACCTGTTCGACTGCATCGAATGCGGCGCCTGCGCCTATGTCTGCCCGTCGAGCATCCCGCTGGTGCAGTACTACCGCGCCGCCAAGGGCGAGATTCGCGACCTAGAGCAGAAGCAGCTCAAGGCCGAGCAATCGAAACAACGCTTCGAGCTGCGCCAGGAACGCCTGCGCCGCGCCGAAGAGCAGAAAGAAGCCGAACGCCAGGCCCGTTCCGCTAAAGCCGCTCAAGCCAAAGCGGCCCAAGCGCAAACCGCATCGGCAGCAGCGGACAGCACTGTGCCACCGGCGAAACCCGGCCTGAGTGACGAGCAGAAGAAACTCAAGATCGAAGCCAGCATGGCCCAGGTCGCCCTGAAGAAAGCAGAAAAGCAGCTGGCCACCCATGCCAGCCCCGAACTACAGGCCCAGGTCGACGAACTGCGCAGCGCTGCAACCATCGCCCAGCAAGCACTCGATAGCGCCATGGCCGCCAACCCGCCAGCCCCGGCCGTAGCGCCAGCAGTCGACGATGGTGCAGTGAAAAAAGCCAAGATCGACGCCGCCATGCTGCGCGCCCAGGTGCGCAAGCTGGAAAAACTCGAAGCACCGAGTGACGAGCAGCACAGCGAATTGCAGCAACTGCGCAGCCAGTTGGAAGCAGCAGAGAAGCTGCTGGCCAGCCTGGAATCTCAAGCGCCAGCGCCTGCGGCCAAATCGGCTGCCGATGATGGTGCACTGAAAAAGGCCAAGATCGACGCCGCCATGCTCCGCGCCCAGGTGCGCAAGCTGGAAAAACTCGAAGCACCCAGCGACGAGCAGAAAAGCGAATTGCAGCAACTGCGCAGCCAGCTGGAAACCGCCGAAAAACTCCTAGCTAGCCTGGAAGCCCAGGCACCAGTACCGGCCGCCAAACCGGCTGCCAACGATGGTGCACTGAAAAAAGCCAAGATCGACGCCGCCATGCTCCGCGCCCAGGTGCGCAAGCTGGAAAAACTCGAAGCACCAAACGACGCGCAGCACAGCGAACTGCAGCAACTGCGCAGCCAGCTGGAAGCCGCCGAAAAACTCCTGGCTGGCCTGGAAGCCCAGGCGCCAGCTGCTGCCTCGAAAGCGTCTGATGCAGACGCCCCCGATCCGCTGAAAAAAGCCAAGATCGAACTGGCAATGAAACGCGCCGAACTGAAAAAAGCCGAGAAAGCCGGCAGCGATGAAGCCACGCTTGGCAGCTTGCGCGAAGCATTGAGCGCCGCCGAGCAGGCGCTGCACCAGGCCGAGGATGCATCTGGCAAGCCGGCTCCCGAGCTGGTGCGCACCGACAAGCAGCCGATCGACGAAACCACCCGCGCGCTGAAGACCGAAGTGGCCTTTGCCCGCGCCGATCTGCGCAAGCTGGAGCGTGATGACAACAGTGCAGCCGACGCCCTGGCCACTGCACGCCAGCGCCTGGCGGATGCTGAACGCCAATTACAGGAACACGCAGGCAGCTGATCACAGCCCTGCGTAGCCAACTCAACGACCGGAGCGCCAATGGCCCTGCCCCGTATCACATCGCCCCACGCCAAGGGCAGCAACCGCACCCAGCAAGTGATGCTGCAGGTGCTGCTGGCTACGGTGCCGGGGATTCTCGCCCTGACCTGGCTGTTCGGCGCCGGCACGTTGATCAACCTGCTATGGGCTAGCGCCTGCGCACTGGGTTTTGAAGCGGCTATCCTGGCGCTGCGTAAACGCCCGGTGCTGTTCTTCCTCAAGGACTACAGCGTACTGGTCACCGCTGTACTGCTGGCCCTGGCGCTGCCGCCCTATTCGCCCTGGTGGCTGACCCTGGTGGCGGTGGGTTTTGCCGTGCTGTTCGGCAAGCAGCTGTATGGCGGCCTTGGGCAGAACCCCTTTAATCCGGCCATGCTCGGCTATGTGGTGGTGCTGATTTCCTTCCCCGTAGAGATGACCAGCTGGCCAGCCCCGCATACGGTCGGCCTGCTTGAAGGGCTGCAACAGATTCTTGGCATCGCCAACCTGCCTGACGGCTGGGCCCAGGCCACCGCGCTGGACGCGTTGAAGGTCAACAAGAGCCTGACCGTCGACGAGCTGTGGGCACAGAATCCGGCATTCGGCTACCTCGGTGGCGCCGCCACCGAAGCGGTCAACCTGGCCTTCCTCGCTGGCGGCCTGTACCTGCTGCACAAGCGTCTGTTCACCTGGCACGCACCGGTGGGCATGCTCGCCGCCCTGGCCCTGATGAGCCTGTTGTTCTGGAACGGCTCGGGCTCGGACTCCAACGGCTCACCGCTGTTTCACCTGCTGACGGGCGCGACTATGCTCGGCGCCTTCTTTATCGTCACCGACCCAGTCAGCGGCGCCACCAGCAACCTCGGCCGGCTGATTTTCGGCATCGGCGTGGGTGTGCTGGTCTATGTAATCCGCGCCTGGGGCGGCTATCCGGACGGCGTTGCCTTCGCCGTGCTACTGATGAACCTGGCCGCCCCAACCATCGACTACTACACGCGGCCGCGCACCTACGGCCACCGCAAGCCGACTCGCGGCTTCAAGTTGGGAGAGTAACCGTGGCCCTACCTGAAATTAGCCGCTCGATGCTGAAGAACGCCCTGGTGCTCGGGTTGTTTGCCATCGCCACCGTGGGCCTGGTAGCCATGCTGCAGCAAGCCACGGCCGAGCGTATTGCCAACGCGGAGCGCGAAGCCCAGGTGCGCGCTCTGAGCGAGATCCTGCCGCAAGGTAGCTACGACAACCACCTGTTGGATAACAGCATCCAGCTGCACGATCCTCTGCTCGGCAGTAAGTCGCCGCAGACCGCCTATATCGCCCTGCAAGACGGCAAACCCAGCGCCGTGATCCTGCGCGCCACCGCGCCGGACGGTTACAGCGGCGCGATCCACTTGCTGATCGGTATCCAGGCCGACGGCCGCCTAGCCGGTGTACGTGTGCTGGGTCATCGGGAAACCCCCGGCCTGGGCGACAAGATCGAGCTGGCCAAGAGCGCCTGGATTCGTAGTTTCGACGGCAAGTCATTGAGCAATCCCGGCGAGGATGGCTGGGCAGTGAAGAAAGATCGTGGCGAGTTCGACCAGTTTGCCGGCGCCACCATCACCCCGCGCGCGGTGGTCAAGGCCGTGCACAAGGCCCTGCAGTATTTCGATGCCAATCAAGAGCAGCTGTTCGCAGCCCAGGTGAAGTCCAATGGCTAGTCCCAGCTACCGCGAGATCACCCTTAACGGCCTGTGGAAGAACAACCCGGCGCTGGTACAACTGCTCGGCCTCTGCCCGCTGCTCGGAGTAAGCAACTCGGCGGCCAACGCCCTCGGCCTGGCGCTGGCCAGTGCCGTGGTGCTGGTGTGCTCCAACACCGCCGTGTCGCTGGTGCGCGGCGTGGTCAACACCGCCGTGCGGCTGCCGGCCTTTGTGATGATCATCGCCGCCCTGACCACCTGCATCGAACTGCTGATGCAGGCTTTCACCTACGAGCTGTACCAGATTCTCGGCATCTTTATCCCGCTGATCACTACTAACTGCGTGATCCTCGGCCGCGCCGATGGCTTCGCTGCGAAGAACGACCCGGCCCGCGCCGCCTATGACGGCCTGATGATGGGCCTGGGCTTTGGCGTGGTGCTGGTGATGATCGGCGCGCTGCGCGAGCTGTTCGGCACCGGCGCGGTGTTTGCCAATATGCACCTGCTGTTCGGCCCTATCGCCGCCAACTGGCAGCTGACGCTGATCCCCGAGTACAAGGGCTTCCTGCTGGCCATCCTGCCGCCGGGTGCCTTTATCGTGCTGGGCTTGCTGATCGCCTGCAAAAACCGTGTGGATGAGGTGCTGGCCGAGCGAGCCAAGGCGCAGCAGGTTGATGCTCCAGTGCAAAGCCGCCGCGTACGGGTGACCGGAGTGATCGAGTGAACGCCGCCAAGCGCTACGAGATCTTCCGCCGCCTGCATGAAGACAACCCCGAGCCGAAGACCGAGCTGGCCTACAGTTCGCCGTTCGAGCTGCTGGTAGCGGTCACCCTGTCCGCCCAGGCCACTGACGTCAGCGTCAACAAGGCCACCGCCAAATTATTCCCGGTAGCCAATACCCCCGAGGCGATCTATGCACTCGGCGTTGAGGGGTTGAGCGAATACATCAAGACCATTGGCCTATACAACAGCAAGGCCAAGAACGTTATCGAGGCCTGCCGCATCCTCATCGAGAAGCATGGCAGCCAGGTACCGGATAACCGCGAAGACCTCGAAGCCCTGCCCGGGGTCGGCCGCAAGACCGCAAACGTGGTGCTCAACACCGCATTCCGCCAGCTGGCCATGGCGGTGGACACGCATATCTTCCGCGTCAGCAACCGCACTGGGATTGCTCCCGGCAAAAACGTGCTGGAAGTGGAAAACAAGCTGATGAAATTCGTGCCCAAGGAATTTCTCCTCGACTCACACCACTGGCTGATCCTCCATGGTCGCTACGTGTGCCAGGCGCGCAAGCCACGCTGTGGCAGCTGCCGCATCGAAGATCTGTGCGAATACAAACAGAAAACCTCCGACGATTGAGCCGCTATTCAGCAGTTCAATAAGCTGATTGAAAAAATCTTTTTTACCCGCCCAGGTTTTGTCGCTATAAGGTGCGCAAATCAGGTTGTGTGAAAACGTAGCGAGCGAAGGTCAGGCAAGACGGAAATAGGCGAACACGCGGAGTTTACGAGCTGTAAATGAGCAGTGTGAGCCGGTTTCCAACGCAGCATGGCCGAGCGCAGTAGTTTTCACAGCAGCTGGATGGCCCTGGTAGCCTGGAGTGAATCTATGAGCACTGACAAAGAAGAACTTGAGCTCGACGAAGACTTTGTTGCCGAAGAAGCGGATGACACCGAAGCGCCGGTAGAGGTTGCCAAGACCAACCTGACCAAGCGCCGCATCATCGATAACTTCCTCGAAGAGCGCCGCCTGCACAAGCAATTGGCAGAATACGACTTCGACCTCTAACCCGCCGGCAACAAAAAGCCCCGCTACACTGCGGGGCTTTTTTGTGGCTCAGCAGACTCAGCCAGCCTTAATCGGCGCGCGATGGCGACAACAGCTCAATCTTGTAACCATCCGGGTCTTCGACGAACGCCAGAATGCTGGTGCCATGCTTCATCGGCCCCGGCTCGCGGGTGATCTTACCGCCGCGGGTGCGAATGTCTTCGCAGGCCTTGTACACATCCGCCACTTCCAGGGCGATATGGCCGTAACCAGTGCCCAGTTCGTAGCTTTCCACGCCCCAGTTATGGGTCAGTTCGATCACGCTGTTGTGCGCTTCATCGCCATAACCGACGAAGGCCAGAGTGAACTGCCCTTCCGGGTAGTCCTTACGGCGCAGCAGGGTCATGCCCAGCACTTCGGTGTAGAACGCGATGGATTTATCCATATCGCCGACGCGCAGCATGGTATGCAGCAGTCTCATCAGGTGTCTCCTCATCAATGCCCGGCTGTGTGGGCTTATAAATGCAAACCCCGGCTTATGGCCGGGGCTTGGTGTGGTGCAGGTGCTCCAGTCTATCAGAGCATCTTGCGCCCTTTGCCCGCAGCGATGCGCATGCGCAGAGCGTTGAGCTTGATGAAACCACCGGCGTCCGCCTGGTTGTAAGCACCGCCGTCTTCTTCGAAGGTGGCGATATTGGCGTCGAACAGCGAGTCATCAGACTTGCGACCTGTGATGATCACGTTGCCTTTATACAGTTTCATGCGCACCACACCGTTCACGTTGGCCTGGGACGCATCGATCATCTGTTGCAGCATCAGACGCTCAGGGCTCCACCAGAAACCGTTGTAGATCAGGCTAGCGTATTTCGGCATCAGCTCGTCTTTCAGGTGGGCAACTTCGCGGTCCAGGGTGATCGACTCAATAGCGCGGTGACCTTTGAGCATGATGGTGCCGCCAGGGGTCTCGTAGCAGCCACGGGACTTCATGCCAACAAAGCGGTTTTCAACGATATCCAGACGGCCGATGCCGTTCTCGCCGCCGATGCGGTTCAGTTCGGCCAACACGGTGGCCGGGCTCATGGCCTTGCCGTCGATGGCGACGATGTCACCGGCGCGATAGGTCAGTTCGATATAGGTTGGGGTATCCGGCGCGGCTTCTGGCGACTTGGTCCAGCGCCACATGTCTTCTTCGTGCTCGGTCCAGGTGTCTTCCAGCACGCCGCCTTCATAGGAGATGTGCAGCAGGTTGGCATCCATGGAGTACGGCGATTTTTTCTTGCCGTGACGCTCGATCGGGATGGCGTGCTTCTCGGCGTAGTCCATCAGTTTCTCGCGCGACAGCAGGTCCCACTCACGCCAGGGGGCAATCACTTTCACGCCCGGCTTGAGCGCATAGGCACCCAGCTCGAAACGCACCTGGTCGTTGCCCTTGCCGGTGGCGCCATGGGAGATGGCGTCGGCGCCGGTCTCGTTGGCGATTTCGATCAGACGCTTGGCGATCAGCGGGCGAGCGATGGACGTGCCCAGCAGGTACTCGCCTTCATAGACGGTGTTGGCGCGGAACATTGGGTAGACGAAATCGCGGACGAATTCTTCGCGCAGGTCGTCAATGTAGATTTCCTTGACGCCCATGGCCTGTGCCTTGGCGCGTGCCGGCTCGACTTCCTCACCCTGGCCGAGGTCAGCGGTGAAGGTCACCACTTCGCAGTTATAGGTATCTTGCAGCCACTTGAGGATCACGGAAGTGTCCAGGCCACCGGAATATGCCAGGACTACCTTGTTTACGTCGGCCATGCCATCAACTCCACGGGGTTGTGCGGGAAAACCGACGATTCTACTGCCCATGCCGCCTGATTTACAGAGGCGCGACAGCTTGTGACGACCAAGCGACGGATAATTGTTGGACAACAGACGAGTTGCAGGCGCTAGGAGGTGGCCGCAGGGTCCGCAGCAGCAGGCGCCGGCTCCGCTTCTGGCGCAGGGGGCACTGCCGCTTCCGGCACCCGGTCAAGCAGAATGGTTACTCGGCGGTTCTTCGCCCGATTGGCTTCATTGTTGTTTGGTGCCACCGGGTAGCGCTCACCATGAAAACGCATGGTGATCTGCTCGGCAGGAATGCCGTTGGCCTTGAGGTATTCCATCACCGCCAACGCACGGCGGCGCGACAAATCGCGATTAGTCAGGCGATTGCCGCCATTGTCGGCATGGCCGTCTAGCTGAATGCGATTGACGCTGGGGTCGGCCTTGAGAAAGCTGAGGATGATATCGAGCTTGGCCTGGGCCAGTGGTTCCAGCGTAACACCACCACCTGGAAAACCGACCTGACTCTTGCGCACTTGATCGAAATTCACCGGCAGCAGCTTGGCCGTGCAATCCAGGTATTCGTGGTAGGCCTTGTTGAATTTGGCCGGCAACAGACGCACTTCAACCGCGTCCCCCCCCATGGCTGTGCGATGGCGTACCAGAGGACTGCGCCCCTCCAACAGCCCCGTCAGCAAGCGCGTGCCCTGCTCCTGCGAACTGTTGAATAGCACCTCGGCCGGTACCACGCTGACCGAGCCCAAGTTGATATCACCGCGCCCCGGCTGCCAGGGCGCCGCCGCCGCCAACAAGGTGGCATTACCAGCACCCAGCCAGCGCTCACGAGCTTTCAGGCTGAAGGTCACCTGTTCACCCGCTCGCCGTACAAACACCCCGGAACCGAAATCAGTAATGGGTTGCGACAGACGGCACTCGAACTGATCGCCTTCGACCTGCCACTCGATCTTCTCCAGACGGGTCTGGAAGCTGATGGCTAGGACGGGCTGGCTTGCCAGCAGGCAAAGCACCGCGAGTGGATAGGGTCGCACGACAGACTCCAGGGAATACGGCTTACCCTCTGTCTATCGGTGCCACGGCGAAAAACTTGAGCAGCGCTTTATGCCTCTTCTGCAAGTCGGGCCATGATTCAATCCCGCCTTCAGTCAGCTTTACCTGCCGCGCCTGCTTTCAACGTGCTGCCAGGGGGCTTTTCCGGTAGCATTCTCGCCACGTTTTGCCCGCCTGGAAGCTTCCATGACTGACCGCCTTACCCTGCTGCGCCCCGACGACTGGCACATCCACCTGCGCGACGGTGGCGTCCTGCCCCACACCGTCGCCGATGTAGCCCGCACCTTCGGCCGCGCCATCATCATGCCTAACCTGGTACCGCCGGTACGCAATGCCAGCGAAGCCGATGCCTATCGCCAGCGCATTCTCAGCGCCCGCCCTGCCGGCAGCCGTTTCGAGCCGCTGATGGTGCTGTACCTGACTGATCTGACTCAGCCTGACGATGTGCGCACCGCCAAAGCCTCGGGCTTTGTGTATGCGGCCAAGCTCTACCCGGCCGGAGCGACTACCAACTCCGATTCGGGCGTAACCAGCATCGACAAGATTTTTCCGGTGCTCGAAGCCATGGCCGAAGTCGGTCTGCCGCTATTGGTACACGGCGAAGTGACGCGCAGCGAGATCGATGTATTCGACCGCGAGAAGATCTTTATCGGCGAGCACCTGAGCCGTGTGGTCGAGCGTTTCCCGACCTTGAAAGTGGTGTTCGAGCACATCACCACCCGCGATGCGGTGGAATTTGTGCAAAGCGCTTCGGCCAACGTCGGCGCGACCATCACCGCCCATCACCTGCTGTACAACCGCAACCACATGCTGGTGGGCGGTATTCGCCCGCACTTCTACTGCCTGCCGATTCTCAAGCGCAACACCCATCAGGATGCCCTGCTGGATGCGGCCACCAGCGGTAACGCCAAGTTCTTCCTCGGCACCGACTCGGCACCGCACGCCAAGCATGCCAAGGAAGCAGCCTGCGGCTGCGCCGGATGCTACACCGCCTATGCGGCCATCGAGCTGTATGCCGAGGCCTTCGAACAGCGCAATGCACTGGACAAGCTGGAAGCCTTCGCCAGCCTCAACGGCCCAGACTTCTACGGCCTGCCGCGCAACACCGACAGCATCACCCTGGTGCGTGAAGACTGGACCGCACCGGCCAGCCTGCCGCTGGGCGAGCAAACCGTTATCCCGCTGCGCGCCGGTGAAACCCTGCGCTGGCGTCTGCTGGAGCGCCACGCGTGAGTGAAGACCTGTACGACGACGAAGCCGAAAGCGGCAGCCACTCCGGCCCGCGCCACCCGATGGCCGCGCGCTTTCGTGGCTACCTGCCGGTAGTAGTGGACGTGGAAACTGGTGGTTTCAACTGCGCCACCGATGCCCTGCTGGAGATTGCTGCCACCACCATTGGCATGGATGAAGGCGGCTTCCTTTACCCAGAGCACACCCAGTTCTTCCGTATCGAACCGTTCGAAGGCGCGAATATCGAACAGGCGGCGCTGGACTTCACCGGCATCAAACTCGATCACCCGCTGCGTATGGCCGTGACCGAAGAGCACGCGTTGACGGAAATCTTCCGTGGTCTGCGCAAATCGCTGAAAGCCAATAGCTGCAAGCGGGCGATTCTGGTCGGCCACAACAGCAGCTTCGACCTGGGCTTCCTCAATGCCGCTGTTAACCGCACCGGCATCAAGCGCAACCCGTTCCACCCCTTCTCAAGCTTCGACACCGCCACCCTGGCCGGCCTCGCCTATGGCCAGACCGTATTGGCCAAGGCCTGCCAGGCCGCCGGTATCGACTTCGATGGCAAAGAAGCGCACTCGGCACGTTACGACACCGAGAAAACCGCCGAGCTGTTCTGCGGCATCGTCAACCGCTGGAAGGAGATGGGCGGCTGGATGGATTTCGACGACTAGGGTTAGGGCGGTCAACGATCTGCTGCGCGTCGGCCCTGCGGCGTTTTAAAAAGACTCGGCAAGCCGCTATGGCTAACGCGCTTCAGCGCGACCCGAAGGGCGAGTGAAACGAGTACTGCTCATGTACAACAGTGCACTCCGCTTCCTCGCCTGTTTTTGCCTGGCAGGACTCTAGCTCGCAAGATCGGGAGCAATTGCGTCTGTGCTGGCGCCTGACCTGCCCCAATAAAAAGCCCCGCACTAAGCGGGGCTTTTTATTGGGGCAGGAACAGCGCAGGCCAGGCCTGCACTGCATCTATCAGGCGCTTTGCGCCAGGTCCATCAACTCGCGGTTAGCCACGGCATACATGGCGTAATCGGTGTTGGTGGCCGCGCGCAGTTCGCCGAGCATAACCTTCCAGCGATCCACCAGACGGCGGTGCTGATCCAGCCAAACACCGACCCTTTCCTCGATATCCGCCGGGCCTTCGGCCATTTGCAGTACCGAGACGGTGATAGCGCGCTGCTGCCAGTCCAGGTCATCGCGGAAGGCTTCGCGGGCCAGCGCTTGCCAGTTGTTTTCCACCGGCAGGCTGGTGATCTGCTGCAGGTACCAGGACAGCTCCAGCGACCCGCCAATGGCGAAGTACGCCGCCGCTACGCGATCCGGCTCCTGCCCGGTCACGTCCGACGCTTCGATGATCGGCAACAGGGTGTACAGATGGCTGGTACCGGCGACCACACGCGCCAGCTCTTCCGGCACGCCGGCTTCGACATACCCCTGGAAGCGCGCCAGCCACTGTTCACGGGCTGGGCCTTCGAGCAGTTCGTCGAGCCGGCCGACCAGGGCCTCGATACGCGGTGCGAAATGCGCCACATCGCGGGCCGCGTCCAGCTCATTACGACGGCTACGCAGGAACCAGCGGGTCGCGCGGCGGCCCAGACGCATCAGCTCATCCATCAACTGCAGTTGCAGCTCGGCCGGGACCTGGTAGTCCAGCGCCTCGATCTGCTGCCACCAGTGCGGCAGGCGGAACAGGTCACGCACGATCACATAGGCGCCGGCGACATTCGCCGCGCTCATGCCGGTGGACTCCTTTAGGCGCTGCACGAAGGTGATGCCCATATGGTTGACCAGATCGTTGGCGATCTGTGTGCTGACGATTTCGCGCTTGAGGCGATGGCGACGCATCGGCTCACCGAATTTCTTCGCCAGCAGCGGCGGGAAGGCGGTTTCCATCTCACGCGCCAGGTACTCGTCATCCGGCACCAGGGACTTCAGCAGCGATTCCTTGAGGTCGATCTTGCTGTAGGAAATCAGCACCGACAGCTCCGGCCGGGTCAGGCCCAAGCCATTGGCGGCGCGCTCATTGAGCTCGTCGTCAGTGGGCAGGAACTCCAGAGCGCGATCCAGCTTGCCAGCTGCTTCCAGGGCGCTCATCAGACGCTTGTACTCACCAACCCGCTCGCGGGCGCGACGCTCGGCCAGCGACAACGCCTGGGTCTGCTTGTAGTTGTTGCCCAGTACCAGACCACCCACCGCGTCGGTCATTTCCACCAGCAGCTTGTTGCGCTGCTTGCCGGTCATGTCGCCAGCGCCGACGATTTCGCCGAGCAGAATCTTGATGTTCACTTCATGGTCGGAGCAGTCCACACCACCGGCATTGTCGATAAAGTCGGTGTTGCTCTTGCCGCCATTGAGACCGTACTCGACTCGGCCCAGTTGGGTCATACCGAGGTTACCGCCCTCACCCACAACCTTGGCGCGCAGTTCGCGGCCATCCACTCGTAGCAGGTCGTTGGCCTTGTCGCCGACATCGGCGTGGCTTTCCTTGCTGGATTTGACGTAGGTGCCGATACCGCCGTTCCACAGCAGATCCACCGGCGCCTTGAGCAAGGCGTTCAGCAGTTCGTTTGGCGCCAGCTTGTCAGCGCTGATATCGAAGCGCTCTTTCATCTGCGGGCTGATGGCGATGCTCTTGGCGCTGCGCAGGAAAATCCCGCCACCCGCCGAAATCAGCTTGGCGTCGTAATCGGCCCAGCTGGAGCGTGGCAGATCGAACAGACGCTGACGCTCAACAAAGCTCTTGGCCGCATCCGGGTTGGGGTCGATAAAGATGTGCATGTGGTTGAAGGCTGCGACCAGCTGCAGACTTTCCGACAGGAGCAGGCCGTTGCCAAATACATCGCCAGCCATATCGCCGATGCCGATTACGGTGACGTTGTCCTTTTGCACATCGATGCCGCGTTCACGGAAGTGACGCTGCACCGAGACCCAGCCGCCCTTGGCGGTGATGCCCATGCCTTTGTGGTCGTAACCGGCCGAGCCGCCCGAGGCGAACGCATCGTCCAGCCAGAAGCCGTATTCGGCAGCAATGCCGTTGGCGATATCGGAGAAGGTCGCGGTGCCTTTGTCGGCCGCTACCACCAGGTACGGATCGTCGCCGTCGTGGCGCACCACGTTCTGCGGCGGTACCACGGCGCCGTCTTTCAGGTTGTCGGTGATGTCCAGCAGGCCGCTGATAAAGATGCGGTAGCAGGCAATGCCCTCGGCCAGCACATCATCACGGCTGCCGCCGACCGGCATACGCCGTGGAATAAAGCCGCCCTTGGCGCCCATCGGCACGATCACCGCGTTCTTCACCTGCTGCGCCTTGACCAGGCCCAGCACCTCGGTGCGGAAGTCTTCCTCACGGTCCGACCAGCGCAGACCACCACGGGCGACGTCGCCAAAACGCAGGTGCACCCCTTCAACACGCGGCGAGTAGACGAAGATTTCGAACTTCGGCGTCGGCCGAGGAATATCCGGAATCGCGCGCGGGTTGAGTTTGAAGCTGAAGTAGCTCTTCGGCGCACCACTGGCATCGGTCTGGTAGAAGTTGGTGCGCAGGGTGGCTTTGATCAGGTCCAGGTAGCGGCGCAGGATGCGGTCTTCGTTGAGCACCGCAACGTTGTCCAGCGCGGCGAGAATTGCCTGCTCGAGCTTCTGCTGCTTGTCTTCCAGGTCATCAGCGGTGAGCTTGCGCGCCAGGTAGAAACGCGTTTTGAACAGGCGCACCAGCTCCTTGGCGATATCAGCGTGGTTGACCAGGGTGCTGGCGATGTAGCTGAGGTCGAAGCCCAGGCGAATCTGCTTGAGGTAACGGGCGTAAGCCCGCAGCAGCGCCACATCACGCCACGGCATGGCGGCCATCAGCACCAGACGGTTGAAGCCGTCGTTCTCCGCCGCGCCGCCAACGATATTGACGAAAGCGCCCTGCAGGGTGTCGTTGAGCTGCTGGATATCGACATCCAGGCCTTCGGCATAGGTGAAGGCGAAGTCGTGAATCCAGAACTCGCGGCCATCGGCGCGACGCAGTTTGTAGGGGAACTCGCCGAGCACGCGCAGGCCGAGGTTTTCCAGAATCGGCAGCACGTCCGACAGCGGCAGTGGCGTGTCGGCGTGGTACAGCTTGCAGTGCAGCTGCTGCTCGCCCTGGGTCAGCGGCTGGTAGAAGCTCATCACCAGTTGGCGCTCGCTGTTCAGGCTAAGCAGGTGCTGCATGTCTACCACTGCCGAGTGCGGGGCGAAACGCTCGCGGTAACCAGCCGGGAAGCCGCCGGGGAATTCGCTGAGCACTTCGGTGCCTTGGGCTTCGCCGAGGCTTTCGACGATCAGGCTGGTGTAATCGTCCTTCCACGAACGGCAGGCCTGGATCACTTCTTTTTCCAGGCGCAGCGGGTCGATCTGCACGCGGTTCTTCGGGTCAACCTTGAGGATGAACTGCACCCGCGCCAGTACCGACTCGGAGAAGAAGGTCCAGAACTCGCAATCGGTAGCCTGCAGACGCTCCATCAGCACCTGCTGGATCTTCATGCGGGTTTCGGTGGAGTACACATCACGCGGCACATAAGCCAGGCAGTAGCAGAAACGGCCATACGGATCGCGGCGCAGGAATACGCGAATCTTGTTGCGTTCCTGAATCTGCACGATGGCCATGGTGGTGTTGAACAGCTCGTCCACCGGGGTCTGGAACAGGTCGTCACGCGGCAGCACTTCCAGGACTTGAGCCAGCTCTTTGCCCAGGTGCGCGCTGCTGTCGAAACCGGAACGCTGCTTGATCACCGCCACCTTGCGGCGAATAAACGGAATGTTCCAAACGCTCTCGGCATACACGGCCGAGGTGTACAGGCCCATAAAGCGGCATTCCTTGACCACCTTGCCTTTGGCATCCAGCTCGCGGATCGACACCAGATCCGGGTAGGCCGGACGGTGCACGCGGCTCGGTACGGCGGCCTTGGCGAAGGACAGCAGCTGCGGCTCGCGCAGGTAAGCCACAGCTTCCGGTTCGATATGCAGTTCATCGACCTTGAGGCCGCTGCGCAGGCGCTTGGACATGCCCAGCAGGGACTTTTCGTCGTAGACCATGCTGCCGCCGCCGGCGCTGTCGGCAACGGTGAACTCTTCATAGCCGAGGAAGGTGAAGTGGTCGTCGAGCAACCAGCTCATGAATACCTTGATCTCTTCCAGCTCGGCACCTTCAACCTTGAGCTTGGCTTTATCCAGCCAGGCCAGCAGTTCCTTGGCCTTGGCTTTCATCGGTTGGAAGTCGGCGACGCTCAGGCGCACATCGCTGAATACTTCGTGCAGGTCTTTTTCCAGGGTCTTCAACTCGCCGACGTTGGCGCAGCGGTCAATCTCCAGGAACATCAGCGCTTCCTGCTGTACATCCTTGCCCTGGGCACCCTTGGGCAGGATTTCCTGCAGCTCGCCACTCTTGTTGCGGCGCACGCTAAACACGCTGTTCTGCAAGGTGTGGATGCTGTAACCACGACGGTTCAGCTCCATGCGCACCGAGTCGACCAGGAACGGAATGTCACTGTGCAGAATTTCCACGGCCGTGTGGGTGGACTGCCAGCCGTGTTTTTCATAATCGGGGTTGAATACCCGCACTTCGGGCTTGGCCGGTTCAAAACGCTCCAGCAATCGCCAGGACGACAAGGTGCAGCCGACCAGATCAGAGAGGCGACGCTGGGTCAGTTCCTCAAGGGCGATGATGCCGAAGAATTGCTCGGCGAACAGGGCTACTTGTGGCAGAGCCTGTTCACTGACGTGCTGCGCCAGCGCCGTTTGCAGGTGGTGCTGAAAATCGGCTTTGCTGGCCGCCGTAAAGAACGCCATGGGTTTGCTCCGTTTGGCTTGTTATTCGTCAGGGGACTCGATCAAGGCAGTCACGAGTAATGACCTTCGCCACAACCTTGTTGTTCAACGTTAGTCTAGGAGGCCGCGATTGCATTAAAGTGGCTGCCACTTAACTCTGGCGAGATTCAAGACTCGCTGGTCACATTTGCCGGATGAGCTTAACGATGGAACACCGTGAAGCGCTTGTCGCGCTGCGACATTTTCTTTCAAGTCAGATCCTCGGCCAGGAAAAACTCATCGAAAGGCTGCTGATTGCCTTGCTCGCCGATGGCCACATGCTGGTCGAAGGCGCTCCCGGTCTGGCCAAGACCAAGGCGATCAAGGAGCTGGCCGAAGGTATCGAGGCCGAGTTCCACCGCATCCAGTTCACCCCCGACCTGCTCCCGGCTGATATCACCGGCACCGAGATCTATCGCCCGGAAACCGGCAGCTTCGTGTTCCAGCAGGGGCCGATCTTCCACAACCTGGTGTTGGCCGACGAGATCAACCGCGCCCCGGCCAAGGTGCAATCGGCGCTGCTTGAAGCCATGGCAGAACGCCAGGTGTCGGTGGGCCGCAGCACTTATCAGCTGTCGCCGCTGTTTCTGGTGATGGCCACACAAAACCCGATCGAGCAGGAAGGCACCTACCCGCTGCCTGAAGCCCAGCTCGATCGTTTTCTGATGCACGTGAAGATCGGTTTCCCCGACGCCAGCGTGGAACGCAAGATCCTCGCCCAGGCCCGTGGCGAAGCGCTAAACGGTGAAACCAAGCCCGAGCAACTGGTCAGCCAGCAGGCAATCTTTGCCGCACGCCAGGAAATCCTCGGTCTTTATATGGCCGACGCGGTGGAGGAATACCTGGTGCAACTGGTGATGGCTTCACGCACCCCAGCCAAGTTCGACCCGGAATTGGCCGAGTGGATTGCCTACGGTGCCAGCCCGCGCGGCTCGATTGCCCTGGACCGCTGTGCACGGGCCCACGCCTGGCTGGCTGGGCGGGATTTCGTCAGCCCGGAAGATATCCAGGCGGTGCTGTTCGACGTGCTGCGGCACCGCATCATTCTGTCCTTTGAGGCAGAAGCCGCCGGCATCGACCAGGACCGCGTAGTGCAGCGCATTCTCGACGTTGTGGCGGTCGCCTAACCACCATGCACGACCAACCCACGCAACCCGGCATTCGCGTCAGCCTCGGTGAACTGATCGAGATGCGCCACCGTGTGCGTGAGGTGCAGCTGTTTTCCACCCCGGCGCGGCGCAGCCCGCTGATCGGCCTACACCACTCCAAACTGCGCGGACGCGGCGTGGACTTCGATCAGGTGCGCGTGTACCAGCCCGGCGATGACGTGCGCACCATCGACTGGCGAGTGACCGCGCGCACCCAGGAGCCGCACACCAAGCTGTTCCATGAAGAGCGCGAACGACCGATCTACATTATGGTCGAGCAGAGCAAGCGGCTGTTCTTCGGCTCCGGGCTGATGTTCAAATCGGTGCTCGCCGCCCAGGCCGCCAGCCTGATAGGCTGGGCTGCGCTGGGCCACAACGACCGCATCGGCGGGCTGGTATTCGGTGACCTGGAACACCACGAAATCAAACCCCGGCGCAGCAAGCAGAGCCTGTTGCAACTGCTCAGCCGCCTGGCCAAAGCCAATCAGGCCCTGAGCAACGACAGTCAGGGCGGGCGCGACAGCTTCGGCCTGGCCTTACGCCGCGCCCGCGAAGTGCTGCGCCCCGGCAGCCTGGTGGTGGTTCTGTGTGATGAGCGCACGCTGAACGACAGTAGCGAACAGCAGTTGCTGCTACTGGCGCGGCATACCGACCTGCTGTTGCTGCCCCTTTCCGACCCGCTCGACCATGCCTTGCCCAATGCCGGCCTGCTGCGTTTTACTGAGCACGGCGCGCAACTGGAGCTGGACACCCAGGACGCCGAACTGCGCCAGGCCTACCGCAGCCTGGCCGATGCCCGCCAGGCGCGCTGGCAGCGCCTGGCACAGAAACTCGGCGTGCCGCTGCTGGCCCTCAATACCCAGAGCGAGATGATCGAGCAGCTGCGTGAACACCTGAATGCCCAGCGGCCGAGGAAGGCCCTGTGAACCCGCTGGATCAACTCGAACCGCTGATCGCCCCCGCGCCGATCAGCTGGTGGCCGCCGGCACCGGGCTGGTGGCTGCTCGCCCTGCTCCTGCCCGTACTGCTGTGGGCCGCTTTCAAGCTGCTTAAACGCCTGCCACGCAAAGCTGCCGAGCAATCGAGCGAAGCACCGCTTGACCCGCTGCGCCAGGCCGCGCTGAACGAACTCGAACGCCTCGACAAACCCTACGACGGCGTCGATGCCGGCCCCTGGCTGCAGCAACTCAACGCCATTCTCAAACGTCTGTGCCGCGAGCGTTACCCGCAAAGCAACAGCCATATTCTGAGCAGCCGCGCCTGGCTGGCCTTCCTCGACAGCCGTTGCCCTGCGGCCGGCCTGACCCGCTGGATGATTCTGGTGGAAGGCGCTTATCGCCCGCACTGCAATCTGGATGACAAGGCCATCGCTGGGCTCAACCAGGCGGTGTCGATCTGGATTCGCAAACATGTTTGAGTTTGCCTGGCCCTGGGTCTTCCTGATTGCTCCCCTACCCTGGCTGCTGCGCGCCTGGCTACCGCCTGCGGACAGCGGCGAGGCAGCGTTGAAAATCAGCTTTCTGGCGGAGCTCGAAGGCTTGAGCGGACGCCGCGCTCGCGTACGACTGCCAGCCTTGCGACAACAAGCACCGTTTGCGCTGATCTGGCTGTTACTGCTGCTCGCCAGCGCGCGCCCGCAATGGCTGGGTGAGCCGCTGCCGTTGCCCGCCAGCGGTCGCGACCTGCTGCTGGCGGTGGATGTATCCGGCTCCATGGATTATTCCGACATGATTTGGGAAGACCAGGAAGTCAGTCGCCTGACCCTGGTCAAACACCTGCTCGGCGACTTTATCGACGGCCGCCAGGGTGACCGGGTTGGCCTGATCCTATTCGGCAGCCGCGCCTACCTGCAGTCGCCGCTGACCTTCGACCGGCAGACCGTGCATACCTGGCTGGATGAAGCACAGAAGAACATCGCCGGACCACAGACCGCCATCGGCGACGCCATTGGCCTGGCGGTCAAACGTCTGCGCGAGCGCCCGGCGCAGAGCCGCGTGCTGGTACTGGTCACCGATGGCGCCAACAACGCTGGTGAAATCGACCCCATGACCGCCGCGCGCCTGGCCGCCGAGGAAGGCATCACCATTTACCCGATCGGCATCGGTGCCGACCCTGAGCAAGGTGGCGTGCTCGGCATGCTTGGCTTTAATCCCGGTATCGATCTGGACGAGCCGAGCCTGCGGGCGATTGCCGAGGCCACTGGCGGCGAATACTTCCGCGCCCGCGACAGCGAGGAGCTGCAAGCCATCGAAGCGACCCTAGACCGCCTGGAACCGGTAGCGCAGAAACCGACCCTGGCGCGACCGACCTTGCCGCTCTATCCCTGGCCGCTGGGCCTGGCCTTACTGCTAAGCGTGCTACTGGTCAGCCAGACACTCTGGCCGAGCCTGCAACAACGCTGGCGCAATCAGCTGACACGGCTGCGGGGGAAACAGTCATGAGCGAATTGACCAGCCTCTGGCCGCACTGGCAACGACCCTTCTGGCTACTGCTAATACCGCTGCTGGGCTTTCTGCTCTGGCAGCTCTGGCACCGGGAGAAACGCAGCGGCCGCTGGCAAGCGTTGCTGCCGGCCGCTTTCCAGACCGCGCTGCTGACCGCCACCGGTGGGCGCAACAGCCGTCTGCCCTGGCTGGCACTCGGCCTGGCGTGGCTACTGGCAGTGCTGGCACTGCTCGGCCTCAGTTGGCAACGCATCGAGCAGCAGAACCCCAAGCCTGCCGACCCGCTGGTGGTACTGCTCGAACTGACCCCCGAGATGCTCGCCAGCGACGCCTCGCCCAATCGCCTGGCCCAGGCCAAGCGCAAGTTGCTCGATCTGTTGGAAGCGCGCCAGGATGCGCAAACCGCCATCGTCGTATATGCCGGCAGCGCACACACCCTGGTGCCGCTGTCCGACGACCTTGCCACCAGCCGCAATCTACTCGATGTATTGAGCCCAGAGATCATGCCGGAGCCTGGCAAGCGTGCCGACCTGGCGGTGGCCAAAGCCCTACAACTGCTCGAGCAGGGTGCACAGGGTAATGGCCGCCTGCTGCTGCTGACCAGCAGCATCGACGAGACGCAACGCCAGGCCATCACCCAGGCGCTCGGCCGCCGTGGTGAGCGCCTACGCATTCTCGGCATTGGCAGCACCCAGGGCGCGCCGATCATTCAGGAGGACGGTTCATTCCTCAAGGATGCTCAGGGCACCATCCTGCTGCCACGCCTGGACAGCAACGGCCTCAAGCGCTTTGCCAACGAGCTGGGCGGGCAGTATCAGGGCGTGACGCTGGATGAACGCGACTTGCGCAACCTGGGCCTACTCGATGCACCGCAACAGCTGCGCCGCGATGGTGAGCTGACCCAGCTGCAAGCCTGGGCAGACCAGAGCCACTGGTTGCTTCTGCCGCTGTTGTTACTGGCCGCCTGCGCCGCCCGCCGCGGCTGGCTGCTGTGCTTACCGCTGTTGCTGCTGAGCCTGCCGCAGAACAGCTACGCCTTCAGCTTCGACGACCTCTGGCTCCGCGCTGACCAGCAAGGCCAGCGCCTGCTGGAGGCGCAACAGCCTGCAGAAGCTGCGCAACGTTTCAACGATCCGCGCTGGCAAGGCCAAGCGCTCTACCAGGCCGGCGATTACGCCGCGGCCGCCGAACGCTTTGCCAATGGCGAAAGCGCCAGCGACCACTACAACCGTGGCAACGCCCTGGCACGCAGCAACGAATTGGAAGCCGCCGTGGACGCCTACACCCAGGCACTGGAGCTGCAACCCGACTTGGCCCAAGCGCAAAAAAACAAAGCCCTGGTCGAAGAACTGCTGCGCCAGAACCAACAGCAACAGCAGAATCAAACCGACGACCCGCAAGAACCCGACGAGCAGCAGAATCAGCCCAGCAGCCAGCCGCAGGCAGGCCAGTCCGATCCAGACGCACAGCAACAGGCAGAGCAATCGCCGGCCGAGCCTTCAGAGCCTGAAGATCAGGGCGAAAAACCCGCACAGCCCGGCGCCAACGAAGACGCGGATACACCGCCGAAACAACCAGAAGAAGACGACAGCGACAGCGGCGAAGAACAGATCGCCAGCGCCGAGCCGGCCCTCGATGGCGAGCGGCGTCAGGCATTGGAACAATGGCTGCGGCAGATCCCCGATGATCCGGGCGAGTTGCTGCGGCGTAAATTCAGGCTGGAACAACAACAGCGCCAGGAACAACTGCAATGAGCCGACTGCTCTGTACCCTTCTACTTGGCCTGCTGGCCCTGAACGTCAGCGCGCAAAGCCTGACCGCCAGCGTCGACCGCACCCGCCTGGATGCCGGCGAGAGCGTTGAGCTGACCCTGGAATCGGATGACGCCACGCTGTTCGGCAAGCCCGATCTGCAGCCGCTCAATGAGCTGTTCGAAGTGCTCGGCACCCGCCAGGTCAACCGCCTGACCAGCGGCAGCAACGGTGCCCAGGCGAGCACGCGCTGGATAGTCACCCTGCAACCCAAGCACAGCGGTTATGTGGTGATCCCGCCGCTGAACCTTGGCCAGCTGCAAAGCGAACCCATCACCCTGCACGTACAGCAGACCTCCAGCGCCGATGACAGTCGCCTGGCACCGGTGTTTATCGATGCCAGCCTGGACCAGGAAAGCGTCTACGTGCAGGCGCAAACCGTGCTGACGCTGCGCATCTACCACTCCGTCTCGCTTTACGACGACAGCAGCCTGACCCAACTAGATATGCCCCAGGCGCGTGTTGAAGCCCTGGGTGAACCGCGCACGTATGAGAAAGACATCAACGGCGTGCGCCACGGTGTGATTGAGCTGCGTTACGCGATCTTCCCCCAGGAAAGTGGCGACCTGCTGATCCCCTCGCAAGCCTTTACCGCCACTGCGGTTGATCGCGCCGCCAGCAATGCCTACAACCCGTTCGGTCCACGCCCCGGCAAAGTGGTGCGGGTCCGTTCGCCGGAAATTCCGCTGACGGTAAAAGCCAAGCCAGCCAGCTACCCGGCAGACGCACCCTGGCTGCCAGCACGCGCACTCAGCCTGAGTGAAGTCTGGAGCCCCCAGCCGGAAACCGCCCGCGTTGGCGATTCGCTGACCCGCAGCCTACTGCTCAAGGTTGAAGGTTTGGCCAGCGCACAATTACCGCCCTTGCCCGCCACCCAGGTTGCCGGCCTGCGCCGTTACCCCGATCAACCCCAATTAGCCAACCAGGCCAACGACAACGGCCTGGTAGCCAGCCGCGAAGAGCGTGAGGCGCTTGTGGCCAACCGTGAAGGCGAAATTACCCTACCGGCAATCGAAGTGCTGTGGTGGAACACTACGACCGACCAGCTCGAACGCAGCAGCCTGCCTGCGCGCAACCTGCAGGTCGCCGCCAACCCCAATCTGGAAACCCTGCCGATTGAGGCAGCCCGCCCCACAGTCAACGAGGTAGACAACGCACACCTCTGGCCCTGGCAACTCAGCACCTCGCTGCTGAGCCTGACCACCCTGCTCGGTTTTACTCTGTGGTGGCGCGCGCGACGTCAGCCTCCGGTATTACCCAGCCAGCAGACAGGCCCAAGCCAACGCAACCTGCTTGATGACCTCAAACGCAGCTGTATGGCCAACGATTCGCAAGCTACTCGTCACGCGCTGGACGCCTGGGCCCGCCAACAACCGGAAACCCTCGCCGATATGGCCGCGCGCTTTACCCCACTGTCCGACGCCCTCGATGGCCTAAATGGCGCGCTGTACAGCGAGAGCGGCCAGCACTGGCAGGGCCGCAATCTGTGGCTGGCGATTCGCAGCCTGCCTGCCGTAGAAGACCTCGAAAGCATCGCCAACCCGGATACCAGCGCTTTGCCGCCCCTGTATCCGCGCTAGCCACTGGCATTGGCAAGCAGGCTCCGCCGCCACGGCGGAACCTGGTCAGAGACATCGGCTGGAGTTGAGCCACAACTGCACAGCGTTTCTGCCAGACAACCCGCTAAGCGCTAAACGGTTTCCCTCGAATAATGGGCCAGCAGCTCGTTTTTGTAGGAGCGGGCTTGCCCCGAATTGCGCCAGACTGCAGCAACTTCGCGGACAAGTCCGCGCCTACATGGGTGACATGTCAGCTAACCCGTAGACAATAAAAAACCGCGACCTAAAGGTCGCGGCTTTTCGTGTTGCGACTGCGTATCAGGCTTAGGCCTTGTTGCGCAGCTTCTCCGGGTTGATCAGGAAGCGTGCAAGAGCAGGCAACAGCCAGATCGCGCCGATCATGTTCCAGAGGAACATAAAGGTCAGCATCAGGCCCATGTCGGCCTGGAACTTGATCGCCGAGAAGATCCAGGTGGCCACACCAATCGCCAAGCAGATACCGGTGAACAGCACGGCTTTACCGGTCGACTTGAGGGTCTCGTAGTAGGCCTCCTGCAACGACAGGCCCTGACGCAGGTAAGTCTCCAGACGGCTGTAGATGTAGATGCCGTAGTCGACACCGATACCCACACCCAGAGCGATTACCGGCAGAGTTGCCACTTTCACACCGATGCCCATAAAGGCCATCAGGGCGTTACCCAGTACCGATGTCAGCACCAGTGGCAGCATCACGCAGAGCGTTGCCGCGAAGGAACGGAAGGTCAGCAGACACATGATGCCCACTGCGGCGTATACCGCGAGCAGCATGGTGGTCTCGGACTTGGCGATCACTTCGTTGGTCGCGGCTTCGATACCCGCGTTACCGGCTGCCAGGATGAACTCCAGGCCGTCCTTGTTGTTTTCCTTGGCAAAGTCTTCAGCAACCTTGACCGCACGCGACAGGGTTTCTGCCTTGTGATCGGTGAGGAACACCAGCAGCGGCGCCACCGAGCAATCGCCGTTGTACAGACCATCGGCCCGAGCAATGGAGTTGTTCAGCACGTCCTGGTTACGCGACAGGGTTTCCCATTTCAGGTTGCCCTCGTTCATGCCCTTGATCACCTGACGCGACACGGTAACCATGGAAATGGCCGACTGCACGCCTTCGGTGTTCTCCATCTTCCACATCAACTCATCCATGGCCGACAACGTCGGGTAAGTCGAGCAACCTTCGGCCGCCGTCTTGACCATGATCACCAGTACATCGGAGCTGGTGGAGTAGTTGCGGATGACGAAATCGTTATCCAGGTTGTAGCGCGAATCCGGATGCAGCTCAGGCGCGCCCTGGTCAAGGTCACCGATCTTCAGGTTCTGCCCGTACCACACACCGCCCGCCAGCGCCGCGACCGCAACCACCACGGAAATCGGGGCGACCATCGGGTGCGCGCAGTTGGAGATAAAGCGCCAGAACGGATGCTCCTTGTCGGCTTCTTCGCGGCTGATCTTCACCGCCTTCTTGCTGATGCCGACATAGGAAATCATCACTGGCAGCAGAATCAGGTTGGTCAGAATGATCACCGCCACACCCATGGAGGCGCCGATGGCCAACTCACGGATAACGCCGATGTCGATCAGCAGCAGGGTGATAAAGCCCACCGCATCCGACAGCAGCGCCACCAGACCCGGAATAAACAGCTGACGGAAAGCCATACGTGCGGCGGACAACGAATCAGTCGCTTCGCCCGATGCCATGGCAATGCCGTTGATCTTCTGCACGCCATGGGAAATACCGATGGCAAAGACCAGGAACGGCACCAGCATCGAGTACGGATCAAGCCCGAAGCCCAGGGTATGCAGCAAACCCAGCTGCCAGACCACCGCGATCAGCGTGGTCAGGACCACCGCCAGGGTGCTCTTGAAGCAGTGGGTGAACCACAGCAGCAGAACGAAGGTGATGCCGATGGCCACGGCAAAGAACAACGCCACGCCAATCAGACCATCGATCAGATCGCCGACTTTCTTGGCGAAACCAATGATGTGGATTTTGACGTTGGGGTTCTGCGCCTGGTACTTCTCGCGGATCTTCTCTTCCAGTTCGTGGGAGAACTTCTGGTAATCCAGCGGGATCTGCTTGCTCTGATCATTCGGGTCGGCATAGGTCTCCAGCAACGGCAGGTCGACGATGCTCGACTTGAAGTTGTTGGCCACCAGACGGCCAATCTGCCCGGACTTGAGGATGTTGCTGCGTAGCTCTTCAAGGCTTTCTGCAGAACCGTCGTAGGTTTGCGGAATCACTTCACCGCCGGCAAACCCTTCTTCAGTCACTTCGGTCCAGCGTACGCTTGGGCTCCACAGCGACTTCAGACCGGAACGGTCGACACCCGGAATGTAGAAGGCTTCGTCGTTGATCTGACGCAGCGTTTCCATGTATTCCTTGCTGAAGATATCGCCATCCACCGCTTCCACCGAGATACGCACGGTGTTACCCAGGTTCGCCAGGTCATTGCGGTGCTCGAGCATCTTCTGAATATAGGGATGTCCCAGCGGAATCATCTTCTCGAAGCTGGTCTGCGGACGCACCTGCGCCGCCTGGAAGAACAGAAACAGACTGATCAACAGGCACAGCAGAATCACGGCCGGGCGATTGTTGAAGATCAACCGCTCCAGGAAGGAGGCAGGTTGTTGTTGATGCTTACTCATGCAAAGGCTCCCGGCTTATTGTTGTTGGCCCAGATCGGCGCCAGTAGGCGTAGCAGCATGAACACCACCCTGCCCTACCAGAATCAGATTGCCGTTTTCCATTGCTGCAACGCCTGCCAGCGAAAGCCGGTCGGCACGATTGGTCACACTGAAATTGCGGCCGTTGTCGGTGCTCTTGAGTACGGTACCGCCATGCCCAACCACCACAATGGAGCCGTCAGCCAGACGATTGCCGTCAGCCAGACCAAACTCCAGAGGGCCATTGTTGGCCGTGTTCAGGCTGATTGCCTGCCAGGTCGTACCAAAGTCTGCCGAACGGAACAGATGCCCACGCAGGCCATAAACCAGCAGCGCACCGGCTTCATCAGTGCCTAGAGCACCGAATAGCGAGCCCTCGTAAGGGCCTTCCAAGGTTTCCCAGGTCTGGCCCCAATCCGGGGAACGGAACATCGCACCCTGTTCGCCCACAATAAACAGGCCGGAGTCTTTAACTTCGACAATGGCGTTGAGGTGGTAGGCGTCTTCGTTGTCCATGCGGTCGCTGACATCTTCCCAGTTGGCACCGCCATCGGTGGTTTCCAACAAGGCGCCGTATGCGCCTACGGCATAACCGTTATTGCGGTCCTTGAACCAGACATCCAGCAGCGGCGCTTCACGCTCAAGGTCTTCAAACTGTTTGACCCAAGTAGCGCCGCTATCGCTGCTGGCGAGAATCTGTGCATCGTGACCAACAGCCCAGCCATGGCTGTCGTCGATAAAGAACACGGCAGTGAGCATCTGCTTGGTCGGCACCTTTGCCTGAACCCAGCTTGCCCCGTTGTCGTCGGAATAGAGGATATGCCCACGATCACCCACGGTGACCAGGCGCTTACCCAGACTAGCGACATCCAGCAGCAGACTTTGTTGAGCTTGGGCAGAGGCTACTGAGAAATGACTGGCGTCATCGCTGGCAGCCTGCAATGGCGCACTGGTAAACATCAGCACGGATAGCACACTACACAGCGACAGCGCTTTGGCTATCGGTGAGTGGACGCGGAGCGCCGGTGCGCGGGACAACCCCACAACACGACCGGCCTGGGTGCGCCGCATGACGGGCTCACTCATATACCTTCCCCCTTATTCTTATAGGTAGCACTACCCTTATAGCAGTGCGCCTATCCTACTGAGCTTTCAAAAGGCCTGACAATCGGCGCGACGTTATGTTTTGTTAAACCCGCCCGTCTACCATGCCCTGTTGGACTGACAAATAGCAAAAGGCCGCTACAACAGTAGCGGCCTTTTGCTCAACCTACACGCGGATTAACGCGTACCGCGGCGACGCAGCGCAGCAGGTTTGAAGTAACCGTCATCCGGCACAGCCTGGCTGAAGTCGATGGTGCTTGGCTCTTCGTTATCCAGGTTCTGCACGTGGTAACGACGGGCTTGCAGATCGTGGAAAGTATCCAGCGCAGACCAGGTGGTCGGCAGGTCGTAGTAGTTTTTCAGGTAGGCAATCGAAACGCGCCAAAGCTCGCCACGACCGTCGTACTGATCAACCACAGCTGCTTGCCAGCTGTCCTCGTCGAGGAACAGGGTGCGCTTGGAGTAGATGTGGCGCGAACCCGACTTCAGCGTACCCTCGACTACCCACACACGGTGCAGCTCGTTGCGAGTAAAGGCTGGGTTCAAGTGACCAACTTGCAGCAGGTCCTTGTACTTGACGTCCGGGCTGGTGACTTTGTAGCTGTTGTAAGGAATGTAGATTTCCTTTTTGCCTACCAGCTTCCAGTCATAACGATCTGGCGAACCGTTGATCATGTCGGTGTCGTCTGCAGTGCGCAGGCCGTCAGCGGCAGCGATCGGAGTGTCGTAGGCCAGGTTCGGCGCACGACGTACGCGGCGCTGACCAGCGTTATAGCCCCAGGCCTGACGTGGCTCTTTTACCTGATCCAGGGTTTCGTGCACCAGTACCGCACCACCAGCCAGACGCGCCGGGCTCTTGGTGAAGGACAGGTAGTAGAACATGATGTTGTTCAGGTCAGCTGCAGTCCCTTTCGGGTTGTAGAACTTGAACATGGCTTCCTGCTGCGAGGTCACCAGGGAGTAGCTGCCGTTACGCTGCACGGCTACTTCCGAAGCACGACGCACAATGTAGGTACCACGGTAGCGTGCAATGTGGTTCCACAGCGCTTCTACGCCATTTTGCGGGATCGGGAACGGGATACCGCCGTAAGCGTCGGAGAAGCCGTTACCGCCATCCAGCAACTTGGCCGTACTGGCGTTCTTGATGGTGTTGTCATACACCCACTGCGGCGCAGAACCGGAACGACGGGTCTGATAGACCGGCATCTGGTAGCTGTTCGGATAGGTATTGAACATCGCAATCTGACCTGGGGTCAGGTTGTCTTTGTACTGATCCAGATTGGCTTTAGTGATGGTGAACAATGGCTTGTCATCAGCAAACGGATCTACGTGGTGCTGGCCTGGCGTCTTGTAAGCCGCTGGCGCCTGAGTAATACCACCGGTCCACTCAGGAATGGTGCCCGCCGCGTTACCGGCTTTCTCGGCACCGAACGGGGTGAGGCTTGCGCCCAACTTGGCCGCTTCCGCAGGCGAAACCGCAGCGAACGCGCTGCCAGCGGACAGTGCCAGCGCAATGGCTGCACCAATCAGCGTGTGCTTTTTCAGCATCTTGATTCTCCGTGAAATAAGTCAGCAACCGAGTGCCCGCAGGCACTCGATATTTTCTAGTTATGTTTAGAAGGAATATTTGACGTTCAGGCCGATATTGTCGCGGTCACGACCCGAGTTGCTCTGACCGGCGCCCATAAACTCGGTGTATTGAATCTCAGCTTCCAGGCTATTCAGGTAGCTGGCGCGCAGACCCACGGTGTAAGCCTTACGATCTTCGATAAAGTTACCGGTCTGATGCGAGTTGCCTTGGAAGTCGTGTTTAAAAACAGTGAACGGCGACAGGTTTACGCCTGCGTAAACGTCGTTCCAAGTGCCGGAAAGTACCAGCGTGTAGCCGTAAGCATCACTAGACGCACAATCCTGCTCAGCCATAGCCTCATCGGTCGAATAAGAGGTATTAGCACGACCTGCGATGCAACGAGTGTACGTTTGTGGAGCAAACGGGTTTGCTGTGGAGCGAACACCGGTGTATTTCAAACTGTCGCCACGCAAATGCTCGGAAGCAATTTCTGCAACACCGAACAGCGAGTCAAAGCTGAGGACGTTACCAAAATTATGAATTGCACCAAGTGAAAGATTGAATGACTCAACGCGGCGATAGTTACTTACAGAACCGTCACGAGAAATCTGCTCACCTGAAATAATAGCTGTACCGCTACCTGGAATAAGACCAGAGTTATTCGCTAGCTTAGCACCTTGAATTACAAGATCGCCTAAAAGATCGTTAGTAGCTGCAATGCCGACTGGCAGATTAGGTCGATATGCCAGCTCACCGAAAACAGAGGTTTCATTAAGGGTTGTATTGAAGCTCAAGCCATACATACGAATATCTTCAGCATATTCCCGCTTTGCCTGAGTAGCCCCAAGAATATCTACAGTAGCAAAGCCAACGGCATTGGTTAAACCACCAACAGCAGCAGCCAAGTTATTAACATTGACACCTGTATAACCATTCAAATCAGCGTAAATCGTCGGCTCTTTGGCATGATAATTAACGAGATATGCACCAAACTCCGTAGAGTTCAACTCCTCAGCAATATATTTGAAAGATAGGCCATATTGACCATCATTCTTGGCATTCAAATCACTATTGACATCAGCAACTTTTAGAATATTTCCGAATGAGGTATTCACGCCGTTCTGATAGAGACCTGCTGCACGAGCACCGGCAAGAGCTGGCCCACCGAAAGCGCCGGCAGCCAAATTATTATACCCAGTGATAGCAGGCGCTAATGTAGTACCTGAGAAATCATTATATGCAGTATTACCCCCCTCACCGAACAAGTCGGTCTCAGAGAAATAAGTACCCACTGGATCAATCGCCGACTCTTTCCAGTTGAACTGATAGAATGCATCCATAGAAATATTGTCAGTCAGGCCAACGCTAAAGCTCAGCGCCTCAACAGGAACCAGCACTTCTTTGACTTCTGCACCTGGCAAACGGAACTTACCGGCATCTACTGGGTTAGTAGTGTTTACCCCACCGCGGTAGAACAGGCCTTCACCCCAGTTGAATACCTGCTTACCGAAGCGCACGCCAACCGGCATATCGGCAACATCCCAGTTACCGTAAACATAGGCATCAAGGATTTCTGCATTGCGACCAGCCGAATGACGAGTACCACGGGTAAAACTGTCATCGTTTGGTACGTTCTGGCTTGGCTGATAAGCCAGGCTGGTGTCGTAGTAATTGTTGCGCTTATCCATGATCTGGGTGTCATAGAACGCAGTACCGCGCACAAAGGCGCCGTAGTTTTGGTAGGTCACTTCCATATCGGTCGTGATTTTAAACACCTCAGATACCAGACCGGTATTGAAGTTACGGTTACCGTCGTTGGTGTTGATATCGTTGTTGGTCTTGTCCTGGCCCTGTACGCGCCAAAGTTGACCATAAGACACGGTGGTATCGATGGAGCCGCTGATTTCATCGTCGGCGAAGCTGAATTCCACTGCCTGGGCATGTGCCGCTACCAGCAGAGGAAGGAGACCGACAAAAGCAAAACCTGCCTTGGCAGGTGCGAAACGCAATACGGGCTTACGGGACTTAATTTCCATCGAAACATTACTCCGTGGACAGATCATCTTTTTTGTACCCCAACCGCTGGGGCACGTTATGGCCATACTGATGACGGCCTTAAATGTTGATTGGAAGGCAAGCCCCCAACGCGCTTACACGCACCTCACTGTTTGGCGTGCACCATGACGAGGTCAAATCAATTTAGTTCCCTGCAACCATAGTGCCAATTCAAACAGGCGTATAAAAAATCCAGCTCAACACACAGCCAAACTATAAAGCCACTTTGTGACTGATCATTCACAAGCCAGGCAAGCCCATGCAGTGACAGATTTTTCCTATTTTGTCCTACCATCTGGCGCGATCAGTCACCTTACTGCGTTGTGCACGCCTAGATGTTTCAAACAAATCAGCCAAGGTCAAGCCAAGCAGCTCAATCCATATTGCGCAAACTCTGCTTACATTTAATCGGGTAACACAAAAAGTGTTACCCGATTAAGCCAGGTAACACTTTAGTGAGGTTAAAAAGGACTGTATGAGCACCTGTAACCCTATGCATTGCACATAGATAGGCAGGATCGGTCTTTAGAGTTAATGCACTGATCAAAAAACACTCAAACACATTGAGTGTTTTATGTAGGGTGGCGCTGCCACCCTAGGTTGTTACCGCTCACTAATTAACCAACCAAGCTCTTGCTGACTACCTCATAGACATCACTGGACAATTCACCCGAGGCCAGAATGCGCTGAAGTTGCGCTTTCATCTGCGCCTGACGAGCACTGCCGTATTTGGCCCAGCGAGTCAGCGGCGCTAACAAACGCGACGCGATCTGCGGGTTGAGGGCGTTGAGGGTAATCACCTGGTCGGCCAGGAAGCGGTAGCCACTGCCATCTGCCTGATGGAAACCCAGCAGGTTCTGCCCGGCAAACGCACCGATCAGCGAACGAACCTTATTCGGGTTCTTCAGGGTAAACGCCGGATGCTGCATTAGTTGTTCAACACGCTGTAGCGCACCCGGCAAGGCACAAGCTGCCTGTACGCTGAACCACTGATCCATAACCAGCGGGTTGTCCTTGAAGAAATCGGCGAAGCTGGCCAGGGCGGTTGCCTTTTCGTCTTCGAACGGCGAATTGACCAGCACCGCCAACGCAGTCAAACGCTCGGTCATATTGTCAGCGTTCTCGAACTGCTCCAAACAAGCCGCCAACACCTCAGCCTTGCCGCTGAGCATCAGGTAGGACAACGCAATATTCTGTAGGCTGCGCCGGGCAAAGTGTTCGGCCTCAGCCACATAAGCGCTAGCGCGGGACACCTCGCGGTTACGTTGATAGCGCTGCCACAACAGATCGAACAGCGCATCCGACAGTTGCATGCGCGCAAACTCACGGGCGGCGTGGATGGCTTCGACATCGGCCACAGCACTGATTTCTGTCAGATAGGCTTCACCTGGCAGCGAGAGCATTTCAGCGACCATGGCCTGATCCAGCGAATCGTCGGCCAGCAGCGTGCGGTAGGCCTCAACCAAACGTTGATCAAGCACCAACGGCTCGCCACGCTGATGCTGGTCAATCATCTCCTGCAGCACTTGCACGGACAGTTGCTGCCCCGCTTCCCAGCGGTTGAAGCCGTCACTGTCGTGCTGCATCAGGAACATCAACTGATTACGACTGTAGGGGAAGCTCAGCTTGATCGGTGCCGAGAAGCCGCGCAGCAAGGACGGCAGCGGTTTTTCCGCGAGATTGACAAAGGTAAACGCCTGTTCCGCTTCCGTTATCTGCAGCACGCGGGAAGTGCCCACTGCAGCGTCTTCACTGACCAGTTGCAGCGGCAGTTCACGCCCCTGAGCATCAAGCAAAGCCAGCTCGACCGGGATGACAAACGGCTGCTTCTCAGCCTGCCCCGGGGTAGCCGGGCAGCTCTGGCGGAAGTGCAGGCGATAACTGTTGGCGGCTGCGTCGTAGCTTTCACTGACCTCCAGGCGCGGTGTGCCGGCCTGGCTGTACCAACGTTTGAACTGAGTCAGATCGACGCCATTGGCTTCTTCCATCGCCCGGATAAAGTCATCACAGGTCACCGCCTGGCCATCATGACGTGCGAAGTACAGGTCGCTGCCTTTGCGGAAGCCCTCGGCGCCAACCAGGGTGCGGATCATGCGCACGACTTCCGAGCCTTTCTCGTACACCGTCAGGGTGTAGAAGTTGGAAATTTCCATAAAAGCATCCGGGCGCACCGGGTGGGCCATGGGGCCAGCATCTTCGGCGAACTGGTGCGTGCGCAAGTAGGCCACGTCTTCAATGCGTTTGACCGTGCGCGAGTGCATATCGGCGCTGAACTCGGCATCGCGGAAGACGGTAAAGCCTTCTTTGAGCGACAGCTGGAACCAGTCGCGGCAGGTCACGCGGTTGCCCGACCAGTTGTGGAAGTATTCGTGAGCTACAACCGCTTCAACGCGCTGATGCGCGGCGTCGGTGGCGGTTTCGGCCTTGGCCAGCACGCAGCTGGAATTGAAGATATTCAGGCCCTTGTTTTCCATGGCACCCATGTTGAAGTCGTTGACCGCGACGATCATAAAGATGTCCAGGTCGTACTCGCGGCCGTAGACCTCCTCATCCCACTTCATGGATTTCTTCAGGCTGTCCATGGCGTGCTGGCATTTGTCGATGTTTTCCGGCTCGACATAAATACGCAGCGCCACCTCGCGCTGACTCATGGTGGTGAAGCTGTCTTCCACACACCAGAGATCACCGGCGACCAGTGCAAACAGGTAGGCCGGCTTCATGAACGGGTCTTCCCACGTCGCCCAGTGTCGGCCGCCCTCCTCCTGACCACTGGCAATCGGGTTGCCGTTGGACAGCAGCACCGGGTAGTCATGCTGCGCGGCGCTCAGGGTAGTGGTGAACTTGCTCATCACATCCGGGCGGTCGAGGTAATAGGTGATCTTGCGAAAGCCCTCGGCCTCGCACTGGGTGCAGAACATGCCGCTGGATTTGTACAGCCCTTCCAGCGCGGTATTGCTTTCCGGGTGGATGCGCACGCTGCTGTCGATCACGAAGCTGGCGCTAGTGGGCTGCAAGGTCAGATGGCTGTCGCTCAGCTGGTAATCACCAGCACTCAGCTCGCGATCGTCGAGCGCCACACTGAGCAGCTCAAGCTGCTGACCGTCCAGCACCAGCGGCGGCAGACCGCTACCCGCAGCCGGATTACGGCGCATCACCAGTTGCGCATGCACCAAGGTATGGTCCTCGAACAACTCGAAGGTCAGGTGCGTTTCATCAATCAGATAATCCGGGGCCTGGTAGTCCTTGAGGTAGATCATCTTCGGCTGTTCGGTGCGCATGGCGTGTGGCCCTTTGTCTGCGGCGCGCGAGCGCCGGGTTCGCGAATAAGTAACTCAGGCGGCCAGTTCGTGAACGGCCAGCTGGTAAGCGGTGTATTTGCGGATATTGATCACGCCAGTATCGAACATCAGGTACTGGCCCTTGATGCCCAGCAACGTGCCTTCGGCCAGCGGATTCTTGTCCAGATTGAAGCTGGTGATCTTCGCCGGATAGGCCTCAATCGGATAGCTGATCTGCAGCACGGGCTGATCGCTGAGCGGCTGGATAGCCTGAATACCAAAGCGCTGCTGCAGCTCGGTCAACCCACTGCTGCACGTAGCAAACAGCTGCTCGCGTACGGCTAGCAAATCCACCGGCGCAGCATCACCCTTGAGCAGCGCACGCCAGTTGGTTTTGTCCGCCACCTGGCTGCGCAGCAGGTCTTCAACAAAGCCAGACTGCTGACGGGTTGCGACCCGCAGAATCGGCAGCGCCTGGGTCGCACCCTGGTCGATCCAACGCGTGGGAATCTGCGTGGCGCGGGTGATGCCTACCTTGATGCCACTGGAGTTGGCCAGGTAGACCACATGATCGGTCATGCAGAACTGCTCGCCCCAGCTCGGCTCGCGGCAGGTGCCTGCATCATAGTGACAGCGCTCGGGGCTCATGATGCAGATATCGCACTGCGCCAGCTTCTGCATGCAGGGGTAGCAATAGCCCTGACTGAAGCTGCTCTTGGTCTTGCGTCCACAATGTGTGCAATGGATTGCGCCCAGGTATTCCAGGCGCAGGGTCTTGCCGATCAGCGGGTTGACCGGCAGCAGGTCATCGCCCAGGCGAAAGCTGTACTGCACCGGCGCATCCAGCTGCGCCGCCATTTTGCTCAGGGCACCACGGGCCAACTCGCTCATCAGTGCAGGGTATCCGAGGACTTGAACAACAGATTGGGGATCGGCTCGGACTTGGAGCTGCATTCCTGCGGGCCCATGTAACCAATGCGCTCTTCCTCCGGCAGGTTGTGGATTTCCCAGGCAATCAGCGCCTGCAGGGTCAGCTCCTTCTGCTCCTGAGTCAACTTGCGGCCATCGGGCCATTTACCGATTTCCACGGCCAGCTTGAGGCTCTGGTAGATCTCAGGGGTGATGTTTTCAATCGCTTCAAGAAAGGACGACATGGCGCCTCCAAATGCAAAGTGGCAGTTTACCAGCCTGTAAAAGAACTAACTGTGTCGCCGACGTGCCAGCGCGCCACCAAGCAGCCCGGTCAGGCAACCGGCGAGCAGGCCGCCGACGTGCGCCGCGTTGGCAATTGCGCCGAATTGCAGCAGTTCGAAGATGCCAGTCATGCAGATCAACAGCCAGGCCAGCATCATCACCAATACCCCTGGCGGCAGCCGATAGGCGGGAGTGGGCGCCAACCGCTGGAAGATCCAGCAGTGCCCAAGTAAGCCATACAGCACCCCGGACAAGCCGCCAAACAGCGATGGGCCAGCATGCAGGTACTGGGCGAAATTGGCCGCGAGGCTAAACAGCAGTGTCAGCCCCAAGAGCATTACGGCACCCTGACGCGCCTCGATCCGCCGGCCCAGTTCCCAATACCACAGGGTGTTCATCGCCAGATGGAGGATGCCAAAGTGAATCAGCATCGGCGTCAGCAGCCGCCACCACTGACCGTTGGCCAATGTGTCGTTGAGATAGCTGAAGTAGATGTAATCGCCCTGGAGGCGGTAGTCGACAAAGCTTAGCCAGCTGACAATCGCCAGGTTATCGCCGAGCAAGGTGATAGCGGCTGCGATAAAGGTCAGCACCAGGACAACAGCCGTCATACGACTAGCTTTTAGCTGTTGAATAAAGCCCGGGGCAACATCGATCGAAGCCGGAGAGAAATCAACCAATACCTCAGTATCACCTTGTGGGTAGCGCCCATAAAGTTCGCGCACTTGCTCGGCCAGTTGCTCACCGGGCACCCAGAGCACCTGCTCGCCCGCCTCTTCCGCAACCCGGTGCGGCACCTGCAAGCGCTGCAACAAGGAGATAAAGCCACTCAGATCGATATGCTCAGGCAAACGTATTGCCGCGACTGCGCTCATGGTCGCGCCTCTGGGCTTTCGACATCAACCCAGACAAACTTGTGTGTATCCAGGCGCGTCTCCTGATCAAGCCGATAGGCCACCAGTTTACCGTTCAACACGGCGCTGTAGTCCAGGCAGGCCAGGTTGCTGCGAATCGGTGCAGGTTTGCCGCTGCGCCAGTAGTGGCCGACAAACAGCAGTGGCTGATCAGCACCGTATTTAAGCAGTTCGGTTTTCTGCATCTCGCTGAGCGGCATCTGCGCTGCCAGTTCCGGCAGGGCATCGGGCTGGAAGACGATATCGCCATAAGTCTGCGGGTCTTCTTCCCAGAATTTGGTGCGAAAGTGCGCGCGGGTAAAACCGTCATCGCTGGTCAGGGTCATACCGTGCGGCAGACGCATATCAGTGCCGCGCAGCAATCGATCAAGCGCGGTATTGGCAAAGCTGCCGTGCACGGCAGCAGCCTGGAGAAAATGCTCATCGATGCAGCCATCGGCAAACTGCGCACGCAGAGGCTCAATCAGGCTGTCGTCCCAACAGGCATGCACCACACGGAAATGCCCAGCATCGATAAACAGTGGTAACTCATAGAACCAGTCGAGAAACTCCTGCCACTCTGCCGGATAGGCGTCGAACTGTTCCAGGGTTTCCTTGATCAGCCGCGCATGCCGTGGTGTGTGCTCACGAACAAACTGCCGGCCGCTGCCTGGGGCGGCCGGCGTACTCCAGGCCAGCGCATTGAACTCATGGTTACCCATGATGCACAGCGCCTTTCCGGCCGTGACCATATCGCGCACCACATGCAACGTTTCACGGATACGCGGGCCACGGTCAACCAGATCCCCCAGAAAGATCGCCATACGCTTAGGGTGCTGCCACACCCCCGCCTGCTGGCGGTAACCCAAGGTGCTCAGCAGGCGCTCCAAGGTCTTTGCGCAGCCATGGATATCGCCGATCAGGTCATAACCGCGAGCGGGATCTAGGTGCATCAAGCCCCCCCGCCAAGGCGGCTACCCCAGCCCAACTTGTTGCGACAGACTTCGTAATAGTTGTGGTCCAGCGGGTGAATCAGGCGCAGTTTCTGCGGCCGTTTGGCCACAGTGACCGTATCGCCGGGGGCGCAGGTGAAGTGATTCTGTCCGTCACAGGAGACCTGCGGATACAGCTGCAGATCCTTGGACACGACGATTTTCAGCTCGCTGTTGCCATCCACCACAATCGGCCGGCTGGACAGCGTATGCGGGTACATCGGCACGATCACGATGGCATCCAGTTTGGGATGCATGATCGGCCCGCCAGCGGACAGCGCATAGGCCGTGGAGCCGGTCGGCGTGGCCACGATCAAGCCATCAGCCTTCTGACTGCAGACGAACTGGCCATCGATAAACAGCTCGAACTCGATCATCCGCGTGGACTTGCCCGGATGCAGCACCACATCGTTGAGCGCATCGCCCTGACCGATGGCTTCGCCATTGCGGCGCACCTCGGCCTCCAGCAGAAAGCGGTTTTCGGTCAGGTAATGCCCTTCGAGCACCTGGGCCACCTTCACCTCCAACTCATCGGGGCGAATATCGGTGAGAAAGCCCAGGCTGCCGCGGTTGACCCCCAGCACCGGCACCTTATGCCGCGCTAACGCACGGGCGGCGCCGAGCATGCTGCCATCACCGCCGACCACGATTACTAGGTCGCATACTTCGCCAAGAATCTTGCGCGACGAGGTCTGCAAGCCGTGGCCCGGCAGCACTTCAGCAATGGTGTCTTCGAGGATTACATGCAGGTGACGAGCGAGCAGAAATTTCTTCAGCCGGCGAATGGTGTCGAGAACCTGGGTGCTGCCCAGTCGACCGATGATGCCGATATTACGAAACTGCTCCATGGTGCTCCCGCCAGGCTCTGGGTCTAGTGGCTCGGATTATGGGCGAAAGCCCATGGCAGCGGCAAACCGCTGACCGGCCATGACAGCGCTTAAGCGCTTATTGAAGAGCTAGCGGGGTTACTTTTAACCCGCGCAGCAGCTCGCAAATAGCCGCAAAGCGCTATGCTCGCAGCATGATGCCCTTCCCCTCACTCACCGACCTGCCCTCGCAGTTGCGCCAACCTACTGTGCGCGACCTGGCTTGGGCACTGCTCTCGCCGCCGTTGCTGACACAGACGCCCTGGCCACAGCGTCATCCACTCAAGGCCAGTAACTGGAGCCAACAACCCGATGCGCTGGCGGATTGGCTGCTCAGTCTGGATACCGACAGTCATGCCCTACAGCAGTGGCTAAGCCAAAGCTCAGTACGCCGCCTGGGGTTGTACTACGAACGCCTCTGGCAGTTTGCACTGCATGCCGCACCGGGTGTCGAGGTACTGGCCGCCAACCTGCCCATCCGCCAACAGGGTCATACCCTGGGTGAGCTGGATATGCTGCTGCGCGATGAGGAAGGCGTGCATCACCTGGAACTGGCGATCAAGCTGTACCTCGGCCAACAGAATTGTAGTGGCGCAGAGCTGGCGCACTGGCTGGGCCCGGGCAGCCATGACCGTCTGGATATCAAACTGGCGCACCTGGGCCAACATCAGTTGCCGCTATCCACCCGCGCGGAAGCCCAGCAGCGGTTGATCGAGCTGGCTATTCAGCAACCTCAGGCGGCGTTATGGCTGGGCGGTTATCTGTTCTATCCCTGGCAGCTGCCATCCTATGCCGCGCCGCAACATGGCAACTCTGAGCATCTGCGTGGGCGCTGGCTGCATCGCACTGACTGGACGCGTTTTGCCACGCACAACCAAGGCCACTGGCAGCCGTTAGCACGGCACGCCTGGCTGGCGTCAGCGCGGATTGAGGCAGAGCATCTGTGGTCGCACGAGCAATTCAATCAGTGGTTCACCGCACTACCGGGCGATGCCAACGCGCAGTTGCTCGTACGCCTGACTGAAGGCCCGCAGAATGAATGGCTGGAAGCCGAGCGGGTGTTTCTGGTCGATGATCACTGGCCAGCGCAATCGGCCAGCTAGCTCACAGACTGCGTTCAGTACGTCCGCCCGAGCGCGCCAGATAACCCGAGCCACTTTCACACAACAGCGCATCACGCTGGATCGCCGGTAAGGCATCCACCCCATCACGCAGCGCATAGGCGCGATAACCAAGCTGCGAGAGGAGAAATACCGCACTGGCGCTGCGTTTGCCGCTGTCGCAGTAACACAGGTAGGTGCGTGTTTTATCCAGCAAGCGCGCTTTCAGACGCAGCAGTTGCAGCGGCATATTCAGTGACTGCAACGCATGGGCACGCTCGTATTCTTCCTGCAGGCGCACATCCAACCACTGCGCGCCTGCCGCGAGCAAACGCGATGCTTCGCCGAGCGACACTTCATCGACCACCGGAGCCTTGAGCAGGGCGAAGAAATCCTGGCGATCCAGGCGCAATACCACACCGTCTTCCAGCATGGTCACCGTGGCGTTGCGCGGGCGGTCGGCCAGCAAGGCCTCCTCACCAAAGCAGGCGCCAATCTCCAGTTCGGCCAACACCTGCTGCGCACTGTCCGCGCCGCGAATCACTTCGGCCCGACCATTTTTCAGGAAATAGCAGCTGTCACCCACATCACCTTCTTTTAACACGGTACTGCCTGCGGCCAACTCGACACGCTGCAAACGCTCCAGCATGGCACGCACGTTGGACGGCGGCACCTTGGCAAACAGCGGGTTTTCCAGCAGACGCTCCAGCCACTCGACTTCGACATGGTTCTGCCCCAGCTCCAGCAGCAGATCCTGATAAGCCAGGCGCCAGGTCAGCAGCCGATTGAGGGTCGCAGTGTCCAGCGCCAGCACGCTGGCATCGGTCAGCGCTCGCGCTTCATGCAGGCGCGGCAGACTCGGCGACAAAGGGTGACAACTGGCCTCGCTACCGGCCTGCAAGCGCTGCTCCTGGCCGTCGACCGATTGCAGCAGCAACTCGCCCGCCAACAGGTAGTAGGTCAAGCGTGCCTGATCCCCCGGGCGAAACAACAACTGCCCCGCCAGCAATGGCTGCGGCACCAACTGCGCACGCAGTTCGCGCCACTGCTGCTCGGACAGCACGTTAAGTGGCGTCAGGCTGCGTAACTGTTCGGGGTTAAGGGGTTCGCTCATGGAATATCCAGGCTCCGCTGGTGAAATTCAGTGTAGCCGGGTTAATCGGCTGAGCATGCTTGCGCCGCCTGCAATATGGCAGCGGCACGACCCTGCAAGCCACCCGTATGGACAAACACCAGGCGGCTGCCGCGAGCAAAGTAACCGGCCTCGACCTGCTGGCGCAACGCCATTAATGCCTTGGCGGTATACAGCGGCTCCAGCGGCACGCCACTTTGCGCTTCCGCCGCCAGCATAAAATTGAGCAACTCGGCATCCACCTTAGCAAATCCACCACGGCTGGCCTCATGCAACTGATAACGCCCGACTGGCATACCGGCAGCCTGAACAATCGCCTGCACCTGCTGCTCGACGCCATGGTCGGCCGGCACCGCCAGAGCCGCATGCACCGGATGTGCGGCAGCCTCACCGAGCAACAGACCAGCCAGGGTGGTGCCCGTTCCAGCCGCAAGCCACCAGGCGTCGTAATCGTCCCAACCGAGGTTTGGCAGCTGCTGGCGAACCTGCTGCACCAGGCTTATACAGCCCAGCGCGCCCGGCAGGCCGCCACCGCCCTCGGGCAGCGAATAAAAGCCTGGATAGTGCACCTGCCAGGGCAACCAGAAATCGGCCGCATGACGAGCCCGGTAGCCCGCATAACCCAACCAATGCAAGTGCATGCCAAAAGCCTGTAGATCATCCACCGTCTGAGTCTGCTGCGGATGACCACGTAGAAGCCCAACCGTCTGGAAATTGAAGCGTTTACCAGCAGCGGCCAGGGCATGCAGGTGATTGGAGTGCGCACCACCCAGGCTGATCACGCCAGTGGCAGCACAGGCTTCTGCGGCGCGTAGATGCTCGGAGAGCTTGAACCATTTATTACCGCTGATCAGCGGGTCAAGAAGATCCAGGCGCAATACCGCCAGTTCAACCCCGGCAGCTAGCGCCCACTCCAATCGCAAAGGTTGCAAGGGCGCGCGCGGCGCCCAGTCGGGGAGGACAACAGACAAGGCTAACTGACAGTACGCAAACGACTACTGGCCTTGTGCCGCGCACAGCAATTGGATTCACCCAGGGCAAAACGGCTCGGCGTGTCGATACGGTCGATCGGGATGGCGCAGCGCTCGCCACTTGGCAGCGAGGCTTCGCAACTCGGTTGCTGGTAATGCGCCAGCCAATGACGGTACTGCTCTTCACTGACAAAGCACTTGGCCGCAGCATAGGCCAGCGGGTTGTCCTGGTACGAAGCGATATCCTGCAGCGGGATGGTCAGGTGACCCGCGCCTGGGTGATAGACCACGAAGACCACACCAAGCTTGGCCAGGCGCTCGAGAATCTGATCACCGCCTTGGCTTGCCAGATCGGCATAAGCGCGTTTGAGCCGGTTGATCTCCTGCAGCGCTTGCGTGTCCTGCTCACCGCGATAAGCCAGTTCGACATCGCGAATGGCGATCTGCTCTTTGTATTCAGCCACTGCAGAAGCAATCTTGGCCTGCATCTCGCCTTCGAACTGCGCACGCAGGCTGTCGCTCTCACTGCGGCCATCACGTTCCAGCGCCCGCAGTTGCTCGGTCATCTCCTCACGGGAGACCTGGAAGCTCGCCGCCTGAGCAGCCAGCTGCGCCTTCAACGCAGCATTGTGCTCTTCTTGCTGTCGCAAGGCCTGGTGCAGGCCGTGAATTTGCGCCTGCAGGTTCTTGCTCTGCTCGTCGCTGGCCAACTTGAACTTGGCCAGTTCTTCTTCATGCTGCTGGGTCAGGCTGCTGATGCGCAAGCGCTGCTGCTTGATCAGTTGCGCGGCTTTCAGGCGTTGCTCCTGATCAAGCTTTTCGGTGGCTTTGGCAGCTTCTTCCTGAGCAGGATCCGGGGCGTACCACTTATCCTCCGAGGCCATCTGCAACCGCTCTGGCGCAACCGCCTGGACATTTTCGTCTTCGGCCAGCAAACCAAGACTGTTGCGCTTGACCACATCGCGAAGCAGCGCCAGGTCGTTATCGCCAGGGGTCAGACTGGGGTCCCAGAGGTGCATCTGGTGCCAGGACACCGGGCACTGACTGCGGCACGCCAGTCGAATCGGCCCAGCACCCAGATCAGGCCCACGCCCAGCTCGCTCGGCCAGGGCCTGCAGAGGGATATTCCAGCCGGAATCCGGCGCGCCCTTTTCGTCGAAGTCCAGGTAGAAAAACACCAGCGCCTTAATCAACAGGCGCGGGTTGATCAGCACGTACGCCACACGCATCTGCTCGTCGGCGAACTCCGGCATATTCACTACGCCGTCGAGCAAGGCTTCGAATTCGGGGAAAAACATTTGCTTGCAGATGCCGCCGCGCTCACTGAAGAACAGTACGGCCTCGACCATCTGCGGCTTGTTCTGCATGCTCATCGGTTTTCCTCTAGGCCGAAACGGACGCTCCGCTCAGCGCGTGACACATCCGGCTTATGCTGCGCAAAAACTGGCGCACATGGCAAGACTGCCAACAATCTGACGGGCTAAGCAAGGCCTATGCTGCAGGCGCTATACCCTTGTTCAGGCAAGTCTAGGGGAAAAACCAAGGCCAGCAATGTGACTGGGTTGGCAGTCGCCCTGCCAGCCAGCCGCTAAAAACCGGCTTACAGGGCGAAACTGTGATGGATTTGGTGCAACGACTCAGGCTTTGGCGGCAGCCAGGAATGGAGCCAGGCGCCGACCCATTTCCTCGCCCAAGGCCTGCAGGCCACTCATAGGGCGAACCATCACTTCAAAATCGACGATCTTGCCGGCTTCATCGAAGCGAATCATGTCGATGCCCTTGAGCTCGCGCTCGCCCACCTTGGCACTGAACTCCAACACCACGTTGAGACCATCGGCGCTGGCCAGCTCGCGGTGGTAGGCAAAGTCGACGAACACCTTACTCACGGTATTGAGAATCAGCGACACCACCGGAGCACCGGCATAGGGTTTGTGCGCCATGGGTGAACGGAACACCGCCTGCGGGTGCAGCAATTCCGGCAGGCTGCGCAAGTCGTTGTTCTGCATCAGGCCATGCCACTGAGCGAGCGTGGCGGCCGCTGCCGGTTGCAATTGAGGATTATCGGACACGAGCTTCTCCTTATTGTTGTAAGCCGTATGCAAAACGCCCCGCACTAGGCGGGGCGTCGGTTGCGTTAGAGTTCGGCAGCGAGGCGCGAGCCCTGGTTGATCGCGCGCTTGGCGTCCAGCTCACTGGCCACATCCGCGCCACCGATCAGGTGCACAGTCTGCCCAGCGTTTTCCAGGCCTTCCTGCAGCTCACGCAGCGGGTCCTGACCGGCGCAGACGATCACCGTATCCACCGGCAATACCTGCGGCTCGCCACCGGCGATGCTGATATGCAGGCCGGCGTCGTCGACCTTGAGGTACTCGACCGAGTTAAGCATCTGTACGTTCTTGTTTTTCAGGCCTGTGCGATGAATCCAGCCCGTGGTCTTACCCAAGCCGTCACCGACCTTGGATTTCTTGCGCTGCAGCAGGAACACCTCGCGCGCCGCCGGATGCGGATGAGCCTGCACGCCCGCCACGCCACCGCGAGCCTCCAGAGCGGTGTCGATGCCCCACTCCTTCCAGAACTCATCACGGTTGAGGCTGGTCGCCTCGCCTTGATGAGTGATGAACTCGGAAACGTCGAAGCCAATGCCGCCCGCACCAATCACTGCCACTTTCTGGCCGACAGGCTTGCGCTGCAGAATGGCGTCCAGGTAGCTGATCACCTTGGCGTGCTCGATGCCCGGAATGGCAGGGGTGCGCGGGGCGATACCGGTAGCCAGGATGATCTCGTCATAACCGCCCTTGGCCAGGTCGTCAACCGACACACGGGTGTTCAGGCGCAGATCAACGCCAGTGGTTTCCAACTTGCGTTTGAAGTAGCGCAGGGTTTCAAAGAATTCTTCCTTGCCCGGCACGCGCTTGGCCACGTTGAACTGGCCGCCGATTTCGCTGGCCGAATCGAACAGGGTCACGCTGTGACCACGTTCAGCAGCCACGGTGGCGGCGGACAGGCCTGCCGGGCCGGCGCCAACCACGGCGATCTTCTTCACAGCGGTGGTCGGGATGTAGTTCAGCTCGGTCTCGTGGCAGGCACGCGGATTGACCAGGCAGCTGGTCAGCTTGCCACCGAAGGTGTGGTCCAGGCAGGCCTGATTGCAGCCGATGCAGGTGTTGATCTCGTCGCTGCGACCCTCGGCTGCTTTGTTGACGAAATCCGGGTCGGCGAGGAACGGACGGGCCATGGAGACCATGTCGGCGTCGCCTTCGGCCAGGACCTGCTCAGCCACTTCCGGGGTATTGATGCGGTTGGTGGTGATCAGCGGAATGCTGACCTCGCCCTTGAGCTTGGCAGTGACCTTGGTGAACGCGGCGCGCGGCACCTTGGTTGCAATGGTTGGGATACGCGCTTCGTGCCAGCCGATACCTGTGTTGATGATGGTCGCGCCGGCCTTCTCGATGGCCTTGGCCAGCAAGACGATCTCGTCCCAGGTACTGCCGCCTTCGACCAGGTCGAGCATCGACAGGCGGTAGATGATGATGAAGTTCGGGCCCACGGCCTCACGCACGCGACGGACGATCTCCACCGGCAGGCGCATGCGGTTTTCGTAGCTGCCGCCCCAACGGTCAGTGCGATGGTTGGTGTGAGCAGCGAGGAACTGGTTAATGAAATAACCTTCCGAACCCATGATTTCCACACCGTCGTACTCAGCCTGCTGGGCCAGCACGGAGCAGTTGATGAAATCCTGGATCTGCTTCTCGATGCCCTCCTCGTCCAGCTCTTTCGGCTTGAACGGGTTGATCGGCGCCTGGATCGCGCTCGGCGCTACCGATTTCGGGCTGTAGGCATAGCGGCCAGCGTGGAGGATCTGCATGCAGATCTTGCCGTCCGCTTCATGCACCGCACGGGTGACGATCTTGTGCTTTTCCGCCTCTTCCGGGGTGGTCAGCTTGGCTGCGCCGGAATACACGCCGCCCTCATCGTTCGGGCCGATACCACCCGTCACCATCAAGCCAACGCCACCACGGGCACGCTCAGCGAAATAGGCCGCCATGCGCTCAAAGCCATTGGGCTTTTCTTCCAACCCGGTGTGCATCGACCCCATCAGGGTGCGGTTCTTCAGGGTGGTGAAACCCAGATCAAGCGGGGCCAGCAGGTGGGGGTACTGAGCAGTCATGGACATCTCCACATCGGGTGTTGGCTTTCACGGATGCCGCAACCTCTTAGCGGGTCGCGGTCGAATATGGTCTAGACGATAATCAGCCGCGCCGAACAGCTCAATGACCCAAAGTAACAACCTAATGATTAAAAAGAGCAGCAGCTCTTGGCAAAGCCAAAACGCCTGCCTACCCTGACGGACTTATCTAAATGCCCGACATTGAATGGGCGCAGACGGGATAACGACGCAATGCTGAAAAGCACACGGGTGAAACTCGGCGATCTGTCAGTGGGTTTTGTCGACAGCCTGGCGGACGCCATGCGCCGCTGCGCCCAGGACCCACAACCGCTGCTCGACAGTTATGGCCTGGATGCCGCACGCCTGGCCGAGCCGCGCGCACGACTGTCGATCCCGCGTTATATGCGCCTGGGCCATAGTGCAATTCAGCAATGCAGCGAACCCGGCCTGGGCCTGCTGATGGGGCAAACCAGCCGCCTGAGCCAACTGGGCCTGGCTGGTGTGACAGCGATGCAGGCACCGACCGTGCGAGAAGCGGCGCGCGCGCTGATTCGCTTTGAGCCGCTGTATGCCAGCAACTACCGTGGTCAATCCAGCCTGCACGAAGACAATCGGGGCGCCTGGTTGCGCTTCTATTCGATCAGCCCGTACAACGCCTACAACCGTTTTGTTGTCGATTCGGTACTGGCCAGTTGGACGCAACAGCTGAGCAAGCTGGCGCAACAGAACCTGCCCGTGGAGAAAGTGCAGATCGAATTTCCCGCGCCCAGCTATGCGGCGCAGTACGGCGAATTGTTTGCCTGCCCAGTGGAGTTTGCCAGCGAGCATAACCAGCTGCGCCTGAGCCAGCAGAGCCTGAACCTGCGCAACCCGGAGCACTGCCCAAGCACCTGGCGGCACCTGCTGGAAATCTGTGAACGGGAACTGACGCAGCTGACCCGCACCCGCAACCTGCGCGAGCGCATCACTCAGTTGCTCGGCCCGCTGCTGCATGGCCGCGAGCCCGACTTGGCAGAAGTTGCCGCGCGCCTACAGCTGCCGACCTGGACCCTGCGGCGCAAACTGGCCGAGGAAGGCACGCAGTTTCGCAGCATCCTCAACGACACCCGCCGCGATCTGGCCATGGCCTATATCCGCGACACCGAGCTGGCTTTCGGCGAAATCGCCTACCTGCTCGGTTTTGCTTCTGCAGAAGCCTTCCAGCGCGCGTTTAAACGCTGGAACCAGCAAACTCCGGGCGAATATCGTCGCGAGCAGCGTCGGGCCCTCTAGCAGCGCTAAAACGGATCAGAGCTCGGTGGCGTCTTCGTCACGCTCCGGCACATCCTGCTCGGTGGCGCGCGCTTCCAGCAGCTCTTCTTGATAGTCATCCATTGATGGTTCCTCCCACTCGATATGTCAGCAACCGCTCATTGCATAAACAAAGAGCATGCCAATCAGGCTAGAGCAGGCAAATGAACGCAAGATGACAGTTTGTCGCGCAACCAGATTCAGGCCAATCACAGGAAATTACAGGCAATAAAAATGGCCGGGAGCCATTTTTAACGTCGCACTGCGACGGCCCGAAGGGTTGCCCGCCATGGATGACAGGCAATAAAAAACCCGCTGATATCGCTATCAGCGGGCTTCCTATATGGCGCAGCGGACGGGACTCGAACCCGCGACCCCCGGCGTGACAGGCCGGTATTCTAACCGACTGAACTACCGCTGCATGTCGGTGGACTTGCGTCCGTACAACTCGTGCTTCATCTGATGAAGAAGCCTGTTAGGGCTTTTTCATCTCAACCTGAGCGAACTCAAGCTGGAAAATATGGCGCAGCGGACGGGACTCGAACCCGCGACCCCCGGCGTGACAGGCCGGTATTCTAACCGACTGAACTACCGCTGCGCGTCGGTGGACTTTCGTCCGGTTTCACAAGAGTGGTGGGTGATGACGGGATCGAACCGCCGACCCTCTGCTTGTAAGGCAGATGCTCTCCCAGCTGAGCTAATCACCCGCTGCTTGCGAGGCGCGAAATTTACGCAAGGGCCGCACCTAAGTCAACACCCCGCCTCAAGTTTTTCTAAAAAAGTGCAAAAAACGCTGCCCTTGCCAGGTGCTATCACAGGGCACGCCGCACCATTATTGCGCTACCCGCAGACTGAGCCGAGCAGCCACCTTATTGTCTTCGGTGCGATCCAGCCCAGCTTCGGCGATTTGCACGCCCTGCTCTTGCAGCACAGTGAACCAGCGCAGCAGCTGAGCAAATGGGGCCGGCTGCAGGTTGAGCTGCACAGCGCCATCGCCGGAATTGTCCAAGCGCTCGATAGTCAGCCCCTGGGTTGCCGCCGTGGCCGTGACCATGCCTTGCAGACGCTCCGGGTCAATTGCCTGCTGCGGGGTGCTGGCCAGATTGCGCGCCGCCGGCGCCTGGCTATGCAGGTAGGCATTCAACTCGCGCTGCGTTTCAAACGCACTGCGCGCAGCGGCCAAGCGTTCCTGCACCGGTTGCCAGAGCGTCAGATAGAGCAGCACCAGCAGCAGAAAGGCCCCGAGACTGCCGAGCGAAAACTGCTCACGCGGCGCCAGAGCACGCCAGCGCTGCAGCAACAGCGAATTATCCAATTGCGCGGTAAAGCCCTTGCCTTGCGAAACCATACTCATCCTCCGATCACCACGCGCGCGCTGACGCCTGCCCCTTCCCGACTGGCCGAGCCCAGCTGCACCGCCAGGCCACTTTCCTGCAAGCGCTCACGCAGACGCTCCAACTCGGCAAAACCGGCGGCCTGCACCTGCATAGCCAGATCGCCGCGCACCTCACTGAAATCCACCTGGCTAATCTGCACTTGACCGCCTTCAGCCGCCAGTGCGCCGCTAACCTGGGCAAGCAAGCCGAGCAGACGGGTTTGTCCGCTGCCCGTGCCTGCCTGCAGATGCTGATCAAACTGCGCACGCAGGTTGACCAGCTTGCTGTCCTGCGGGAACAGCTCCTTGTACAACGCGGCGCTGGCAGCGGCGTATTCATCGGCCTGACGCTGCAAGTGCCAGCCCTGCGCCAGATTGAAACCCCACTGCAACACCAGCCACATGCCGACCAGCCCCAACAATGGCCGCCAGCGCTGCCACTGGCCGCTACTGCTTTGCACGGCGAACTCGCCCTGAGCCAGGTTGTTGCGCAGCGGTTGCTGGGCCAGCCAGACATAGGGATCGGCCAGCGCCATGCGTTCATCCACCGGTTGCGGCGCCGGGTGCTGCGGGTCACACCAGGCCACCTGCGGCTGCACACACAAGGGGCTCAGCTGCGGCCAGTCCTGAGCTTGCAAGGCCATCCGCGTGACATTCTCGCCGCCCAGCAGCCAGCGGCCGTGCAGCGGCAAGAGGGCAGTGCCCGGCCCAGGCAACAGATCGGCATCCACCACAATCGCCTGCGGCGCTGTAGGGCATAATGCCAGCCAGCCGGCCAGCCAGCTGCGGCGCACGGCAAACACCCGGTGACGGCCATCGGCTAATTGCTCGCCCAACGCCAGGTGCATCAGCTCGACCTCTTCGGCGAGCAGCTCCTCCACCGCAAACGGCAGCGCCTGACGCAACCAGCGGGCTTTGCGCGTCGGCAGATTGACCGCGCAGGCCGTTACCGCCTCAACGGGCAGGACCAGGGTCCAGCTGGCGCCAAGCTGCGTCTGCGCGTCACCAAACGCCAGGGTTTCGCTTACCCCGTCGGCCACCCACTGCACGGGTAGATCCGCCTGAGCGCCGGTACAAGCGGCGGGTGGCAGAAATACATAGGTCTGACTCATGGTTCGACTTCCTCAACGGGCGCCGGCGGCATACCGCCCTGCCCCAAATCACGGGCTAGAACATACAACTTGCCATCGCTGGCGCGCTGCAAGGTACTGCGTAAAACCTGACGGCGCTCACCCACAGTGACCTCGCTGAGCACCTGAAAATATTGACTACCCACAGCCAACCCTTGGCTCTGCACCTGCAAGCCGCTCAGCTGCGCAGTAAAGCTCGGTAAATCACGATAACCCTCACTGCCCCGTGCGGCGACCAGGCCCTGAGCAGTACTCAGCGGCAACCCTTCAGCCACGCTGGCCAGCACGCGCGCGCTGGCAGTATTGACGTTGAGCGTGGCATCCGCCGGCAAGGCGCTGACATAGGGCGATAGGCGCTGGTAGTCCGCCTCGGTCATTTCCAGCAACAGGCGCAGCTCGGAGACATCCTTCAACTCGCGATTGCCCGCACGATAAGGCGGCTGCGCCAACAGATATTGATTGTCTTCCGCACCGTAACCGCCGCTAGGCTGATCGTCAGCATCCAGCCAGTCGAGCAGGCGCTCGGCGTAAGGCGCTTCGATTTGCAGCCCAAGCAGCAGACGGCGAAATTGCGCCACGGCGGCCTCGTTGGGCTGGCCCTGACGTAGCAAACTGTTGAGGTTGAAACGCCCGCTCGGGTCGCTAATCTGCACCCGCAAGGCGCCGCCTTCATCCAAGGCAAAGGGTGCGCGCGACTTGGCCCAGGCCTCACCTGGATGATCCACCGGGGCACGCGGATCGCCCTCGCGCAGGTCGCGCTGCAGAATGGCTTTAGCCAGGGTCTCGCCGCCCAGGGCGTAATGCCAGGCCTGACGCACATGCAGCTGATTGGCGCTGCTGCGGATCGACAGCTGCTGACGGGCGATAATCCCGGCGCTGACCACAGTCACCACCGCCACCACCAGCAACACGGTGATCAGCGCCATACCACGCTGCCGACTCATAAGCGCGGCTCCTCGGGAATATCTTCACCAGAATCATCTGGACTCGGTTCAGGCGCCTGTTGCAGACGCTCCGGCAAGCCTTCGGGCAGGCGCAGCACACGGCGCAGCTCACCATAACGGCGATGCTCCAGCACCAGTTCAACGGCCTGCGGCAACAGCTTGAGTGCATCGTCCGGGTTGTTGCCCAGAGGCGGCCAACTGGTCTGCCAAGTGCCTTCCTGATCCAGATAACGCAACTGCAGTCGGGTGACCCCATCCAGCGCCTGTTGCACCTGCGGCTGGCTGTCCTGCGCCTGATCCAGCACCGTCCAGTACTGACGTTGCCACTGCTCACCACTGAGCTGCCAGCGCACCCGCTGCAAACCGGAGCGCGATTGCCCCAAGGGATTGCGCCAGCCGCTGCGGGTCAGCTCCAGAGCTGGGTTATCCAGGTCCTCACCAACCAAAGCGGCGCGCGGATCACCAAATGGATCACGCGTGGACCTGGCCTGCACCTGCAACACATCGCGCTCGAATGCGCCCATGGCGCGCACCAGCTCGCGCAGTTGCAGTTCATGGTCACGGGTGACCCTATCGGTTTGCAGCACGCTATCGAGCATGCGGTAGGTGCCCAGCCCCAGCAGCGCAAAGATGGCGATGGCGATCAGCAATTCGAGCAGGGTAAAACCGCGCGCCGCCCTCATGGCAGCACCCCGAGAAAACCGTTCAGGCTGACCACCGCGCGCTCACGTACATCGCCGCCCGAACGCCCCTGCTCTGCGGGCGCGACCCACAGGGTGACGCGGCGCATATCGGCCTCGCTGGTGGCCAGCACCTCGCTTTGCCACTGCCAGCGCCGCCCGGCGAAATCCACCTCGCCCTGGTCGCGGCCATCGGCCACCGGAGTCTTCGACAACTGCAACTCCGCCAGCTGGTTGTCGGCGATCCACATGGCCAGGGTCTTGTCTTCCAGGCGCGAGGCGGTTTGCAGGCTGCGCGCGGTGGCGGTCAGCACACTGGCAGCGACCAGCGCGAAAATAGCCAAAGCAACCAGCACCTCAAGCAGGGTAAAGCCGCCCGCGCGCCTCATCGTTTGCGCCCTGCCGGCTGCTCGCTCTCGACCTTGGGCAGCTGAAAACCATCACTGACCAATTGCAGGCGCAGCCCATCGGCGCGGCGCTCGGCTAGGCGTAAACGAAACGGGCTGATTTCCCCGCTCGACAGCAACAACAACTGTGGCGTCAGTGCACCTTTGCTGGATTTTTCGCCCTCAGGCAGCGGTAGCTCCAGCGCCGCACCTTCCAGCTCGACACTCAGCTCGGCCCAGCCCGGCAGCTTATGGGGCTTGGCCGACAAGGCCTGCCAACTCTGTTTCGCCGAGTCGTAGCGCAGCACCTGATAGGCCTCGCGACTGAGCAGCAGGCCGTACTCCTGGTTATCCAGCACCGCTTCCTCGGCCAGCACGCCAATCAATCCGGCCAGCCGTTCGGCTTCGTTATGCAACTCGCGCCCCGGACCGGCGATGCCCACGCTGAGCACCGCAATACCGATCAGGCTGCCAAGAATCACCAGCACCACCAGCAGTTCGATCAGGGTAAAGCCCCCAGCCTGGCTCGGTTGCTGGCGCATGGGAATCAGAGATCCCAGTTACCGATATCGGCATCCTGATCACTGCCGCCATCCTTGCCGTCGGCGCCCAGGGAATACAGGTCGAAAGCGCCCTTGGTGCCCGGAGCCAGGTATTGGTAGACGTTGCCCCACGGATCGACCGGCAGACGCTTGAGGTAGCCGTCGCGGTTCCAATTCTTCGGCTGCGGATTGCCGGAGGGCTTCTTCACCAGCGCTTCCAGACCCTGCTGGGTACTCGGGTAGGCATGGTTATCCAGCTTGTACATATCCAGCGCGGCCGCTACAGCCTTGATATCGCCCTTGGCCACGGTGACCTTGGCCTGATCAGGCCGGCTCATTACCTGCGGCACCACTAATGCTGCGAGGATGCCGAGGATCACCACCACCACCATGATTTCGATCAGCGTAAAACCTGATTGACGCTTGTTCACTGCTTACCCCACCAACTGATTGAGAGACAGAATCGGCAGCAGAATGGCCAGTACGATCACCAGCACCACTACCCCCATAAAGACCAGCATAAAGGGCTCGAACAGCCCCACCAGCAGCGCCACCTGGGCACCCAAATCGTTTTCCTGATTGCGCGCGGTACGCGCCAGCATCTGATCCAGCTCACCCGAGCGTTCGCCGCTGGCGATCATATGCAGCATCATCGGCGGAAATTGCCCGCTGGCCTCCAGCGCGCGGGTCAGGCTGCCGCCCTCGCGCACCTTCTGCGCGGCAATCACCACGTCAGCGCGAATCACCAGATTGGCGATCACCTGTGCGCCGATGCCCAGGGCTTCAACCAACGGCACACCGCTGCGGGTCAGAATGGCCAAGGTCGAAGCAAACCGTGCGCAGTCAGTGGCACGAATCAAGCGCCCTACCAGCGGGATGCGCAGCAAAAAACCGTGCCAGCGCGCTTTGACCGCATCATCACGCAGCGCCCAGCGCAGGGCGAACACGCCCAGGATGGCGAGAATCACCGCCAGCCAGCCCCAGCCTTTGACCCAATCGCTCAGGGCAATCAGACCGCGAGTCAGCGCCGGCAGGGTTTGCCCGGAGTCAACAAACACCCGCACCACATCCGGCACCACATAACCGAGCAGGAAGCCGACAATCAGTAGCGAGGCGCACATCAGAATCAGTGGATAAAGCAGCGCCAGTTGAATTTTCTGCCGCGATTGATGACGTTGTTCGGTGTAATCGGCCAATTGCTCCAGCACCGGGCCCAGATGGCCGGCATGCTCGCCCGCCGCGACAGTGGCGCGATACAACTCGGGGAAAGCCGAAGGGAATTCTTTCAGGCTGCTGGCCAGGTCATGACCTTCCAACACCCGCGCGCGCACGGCCAGCAGCATGCTTTGGATACGCGGCGAACTGGCCTGAGCTGCAGCTGCACGCAAGGCTTCCTCAATTGGCAGCGCAGCCTGCACCAGGGTCGCCAATTGCCGGGTGATCAACGCCAGATCGCGAGCCGAGATACCGCGAGCAAAACTGAAGTGCGAGCCTGCGCCTGCATTTTCACGGGTGCGAGTGGCTTTGACATCCAGCGGCGCCAATTGCCGTTCACGCAGTATCTGCCGCACCTGGCGCGCACTGTCAGCTTCCAGCACACCTTTCTGCTGGCGACCTTTGCCGTCGAGGGCGAGGTATTCGAACGCGGCCATTATTCTTCTCGGGTCACGCGCAGCACTTCCTCAACCGTGGTCGCCCCTTCCAGCACCTTGCGCCGGCCATCCTCACGGATGCTCGGGCCGAGGGTGCGGGCGTGACGGGTCATGTCCTGCTCGGAAGCGGCGTTGTGAATCAGGGTGCGCAAGTGGTCATCAAACACCACTAACTCGTAGATGCCGGTGCGGCCACGGTAACCCTGCTGATGGCACTCGGCGCAGCCGCGGGCGTGGTATAGGGTCGGTGGCGATGCGAACGGCACGCCGAGTAATGTGCACTCGGCTTCGTCGGCCTGATAGGCCTCTTTGCAATGCGGGCAAAGTACCCGCACCAAACGCTGGGCCAGCACGCCGAGCAAGGATGACGACAGCAGGAACGGCTCAATGCCCATGTCCACCAGACGGGTAATCGCGCCGATGGCGCTGTTGGTGTGCAGGGTCGAGAGCACCAGGTGGCCGGTCAACGAGGCCTGCACGGCGATTTCGGCGGTTTCCTTGTCGCGAATCTCGCCGACCATCACCACATCTGGGTCCTGACGCAGGATGGCGCGCAGGCCACGGGCAAAGGTCATATCGACCTTGGAGTTAACCTGGGTCTGGCCAATGCCTTCGAGGTGATATTCGATCGGGTCTTCAACGGTAAGAATATTGCGTGTGCGGTCATTCAGGCTGACCAGGCTGGCGTACAGCGTGGTGGTCTTACCGGAACCGGTAGGCCCGGTGACCAGCAGAATGCCGTGAGGCTTGCGCACCGTGGCTTCCATCTGATCGCGGTCACGCGGGCTCATGCCCAAGTGTTGCAGGTTGAGACGGCCGGCCTGCTTGTCGAGCAGACGTAACACCACGCGCTCGCCATTGGCCGAGGGCAGGGTCGAAACCCGCACGTCGACCTCGCGGCCACCGACTTTCAGGGAAATACGGCCATCCTGCGGGATGCGCTTTTCAGCGATATCCAACCGCGCCATGACCTTGATCCGCGAAACCAATAACGCCGCCAGTTCTCGCTTGGGCTCCAGCACTTCACGCAGGATACCGTCCACCCGGAAGCGCACGACTAAGCGTTTTTCGAAGGTTTCCAGGTGGATGTCCGAGGCGTTTTCTTTGATCGCTTCGCCGAGGATGGCGTTAATCAGGCGGATGATCGGCGCGTCGTCTTCCTGCTCCAGCAGGTCTTCGGTTTCCGGCACCTGCTCGGCCAATGCCGCCAGATCCAGGCTACCGCCGATATCCTCGGCCAGCTGCATGGACGCCGAATCATGCTGATAGGCCTTGGCCAGGGCCTGCTCGAAGGCCTCTGCCGACAGCGCCTGCAACGACAGCTGTGCACCGACAAAACGCTGCGCCTCGCTCAGCGCCACCAACTCGACACCCACACGATAAGCCAGGCAAGGGACACCACCCTCCACTACGAGGACCACACCGTGACGCCTGGCAAAGCTGAAAGGTAAACGCCGTGATGGCACTTCTGTAAGCAACGCATTCATCCGTAATATGCCTTAAGCACAGAAAGCTGATGATGAACCCAAGAATATCAAGCGAGGGCTCAAAAACTGGGGTTTTGCAACATAGTTGTTGTAAGTTAGCCGCAATAGAGCGAAAAACAGCGCGCTATCTTTAGCACATTGAACTGGTCTACACACTACCCCAACCAGGGGCTGCCAAATGCTTGGCAAATGTCTATGATCAGCGCGCGAACCACACCACATAATAATAAGTTACGGAGTGACGCCCCCCTTGCAGCTTACGGCTCCCCAACGCTGGCTACAGCGCCAGGCCACCTCCCTTGCTGGCATCGCGCTGATACTTGCGATGAGCGTCAGCCTGGCCTGGCAAAGCGCCGACTGGCTACGTTTGCTGCGCGCGCCAGTGGCAGCCAGCAGCAACAGCACAAGCGAAGCGCCAGTGGCAGCAGTCAATCCCGAGATCGGCCAACTGTTCGGCACCAGCAGCGCCGCCACTGATGGCCCTGCGCCCAGTACCAACCTGCGCCTTACCCTGCTCGGCAGCTTTGTCCATGCCGATCCGCAACGCTCCACTGCCATCATCCTCAGCGAAGGCAGCACTGCCCAGCGCTACAGCGTCAACAGCGAAATCAGCAGCGGCGTGCGCCTGCATTCGGTGGCCGCCGACCGCGTCGAGCTGCTGCGCAATGGCCGCCGCGAAAGCCTCAGTTTCCCACTCAATAGTTCGACCGCTGGCAGCCTGCAGAGCAACACTCAGGAGGTCATGGCCGACCCGCTTGAGCAGCTCAGCGAAATGGAATCCGATGATCTGAGCCAACTGCGTGAGCGTATGGACGCCCTGCGCCAGCAGATGCAGGACTCCGGCAGTCTGCCTGAGACTGCAGAACCCACCGAACAGCCCATGGAAGAAAACTGACACGATGACCCCGACTCTCTCGCGCCTTACCTTCGCCCTGCTGGCCGCTGGCCTCGCCTGCAGTCCGCTGCCACTGAGCGCCGCCGTCACCGCCGTCGCGCCGAGTGCCAGCCAGCAGGAAGAAAGCTGGACCATCAACCTCAAGGGCGCCGATATTCGCGAGTTTATCGACCAGGTGGCGCAGATCAGCGGGCAGACCTTTGTCGTCGATCCACGGGTCAAGGGTCAGGTCAGTGTGGTGTCCAACAGCCCGCTGACGCTGACCGAGGTTTATCAGCTGTTTCTCTCGGTAATGGCCACCCACGGCTTCAGCGTCATTACCCAAGGTGATCAGGCGCGTATCGTGCCCAACGCCGAGGCCAAGGCCGATGCGGACGCCGGGCGCAACGCACCAGACCGCCTGGAAACCCGACTGATCCAGGTGCAGCACGGCTCGGCCACCGAGTTGATTCCGCTGATCCGCCCACTGGTGCCGCAGTACGGCCACCTGGCGGCGATCAGCAGCGCCAACGCGATCATCATCAGTGACCGTACAGCCAATATTGAACGCATCGAAGACCTGCTGCGTCAGCTCGACCAGAAAGGCCAAAACGACTACAGCGTGCTCAATCTGCAACACGCCTGGGTCATGGACACCGCCGAAGTGCTGCGCAATGCCGTGGACCGTGGTCAGGCCAAGGGTGCGTCCGGCACTCAGGTGATTGCTGACGGCCGCACCAACCGCCTGATTCTGCTCGGCCCGCCGGCCGCGCGGGCCAAATTGGTGGCCCTGGCACAATCGCTGGACACCCCCACCAGCCGCTCGGCCAATACCCGAGTGATCCGCCTGCGCCATGGCGATGCCAAGAGCCTGGCGGAAACCCTCGGCGAAATTTCCGAAAAGCTCAAACCCGAAGCTGGCGGCGAAACCACCGGCAAACCGCAAACCATCCTGATCCGCGCGGATGAAAGCCTCAACGCCCTGGTGCTGCTGGCCGAACCTGACGTGGTGGCGACCCTGGAAGATATCGTGCGCCAGCTGGATGTACCGCGCGCTCAGGTGATGGTCGAGGCGGCGATTGTCGAAGTTTCCGGTGATATCAGCGACGCCCTAGGCGTGCAATGGGCCGTGGATGCCCGTGGCAGCACCGGTGGCCTGGGTGGAACCAATTTCAGCGGCACCGGGCTGTCAGTGGGCCGAGTACTGCAAGCCATTCAGGACAGCGGCAACGACAGCGGCACCGATAACAACACCCTGGCCAACCTGCCGGACGGCGCAATCATCGGCCTGGGCACTGACAGTTTTGGCGTGCTGATTACCGCCCTGTCAGCCAACAGCAAGAGCAATCTATTGTCCACACCGAGCCTGCTGACTCTGGACCACCAGAAGGCGGAAATCCTGGTCGGGCAGAACGTGCCCTTCCAGACTGGTTCCTTCACCACCAGCGCTTCGGGTGCCGATAACCCCTTCACCACCATCGAGCGCCAGGACATCGGCGTAACCCTCAAGGTCACCCCGCATATCAACGATGGCGCCAGCCTTCGCCTGGAAATCGAGCAGGAAATCTCCTCCATTGCCCCCACCAGCCAGGGCGTTAATGCCGTCGACCTGATCACCAACAAACGCTCGATCAAGAGCACCATCCTTGCCGAAAACGGCCAGGTCATCGTGCTCGGCGGGTTGATTCAGGATGACGTGACCCAAGCCGACTCCAAGGTGCCACTGCTCGGCGATATTCCGCTGGTGGGCGCCCTGTTTCGCTCGACCAAGGAAACCCGCATCAAGCGCAACTTGATGGTGTTCCTACGCCCGACCGTGATTCGCGACGCGGCCGGTATGGCGGCGTTGTCCGGGAAGAAATACAGCGATATCCGTGTGCTTGGCGATATCCGCGAGAACTACCGTCCCGGCATCCTGCCGCGCGACCCGGTACAGCTGTTTGACCTGGGCGAGCCTGAGGCTATCGATCTACGCGAGTAACCTCTCGGCCGTACACACAGGGCAGCAGAGAAATAAAAAGGCCTCGGTATCTACCGAGGCCTTTTGCTTTAGCGCGACTAACGCTTATTTGTCTTCGTTACGCTGGTGCTTGAAGAACACCCCGTTATCACCGAACGCCGAGGCGATAAAGGCCGAGGTCAGCTCCATCTCGCCAATCTTCACCGCACTGTTACGCCGTTGCGCGGCGTAGTTGCGGCTGATCGACGGAATGATCGAGGTTTTGATCTCCATCGACGTGGCGTACACGTCATAGACCTTGGTGCCGGCATTCAGAGTCAGCAGATCTGTACGGAAATCATGGGCTGTGCTGGCGAAGCGATTACGCAGCTCGGTGCGCGGCACAAAGTAAATCTGCGTCGGCGCTTTGGGTTTAGCTACTGCGGCGCCTGCCTGGGTGACTTCTGCCATGTCGTTGAGCAGCAGCAGCGTCGGCTTGAGGCTCACCGCCGAGAACAGGATGGTCGTGCCCAGGGTGTCGTTGGCTTCCGGCACCACATACTGCGACAGCTCGTTGGCGAAGAAGTTATGGTTAGCGCCCTGCCCACTCAGGGTGTAGAGCGCGGACACGTTCTCCGACGGTTTGCCATCGACAAAGGCCTTCCACGCCAAGCCTGGGGCAAAACCGCGATCAGCCGGATCACCGGTCACCGACAGACGCAGCAGGCCATTGTCGGAACCCTGGAACAGCCCGCTGTAGGGGTTGTTCGGCACCGCGACGAACTTGACCTTGGCCATTACGCCATGCGGATGGATCGGCTTCTCATAACCTGCTGGAGCCACGTCACTGCGAACCTTCACTTTGTTCCACAGAATCGAACCAATCAGCCCACCGATATTCACACGCTGCAACGCCGGCAGCTGGTCTGCCGCGTACTGGGTGCGCAGCGCGCCGTTGACCCAGAGATTTTCCTGCTTGTTGGCCCCAGGCCAGCTTTCGTAATCCGCCGGAATATTCAGCCCCCAGGGTTTGAAGGCATTTTCCACACCGGCCAGGCTGGTTTGCAGCTGCGGGTTATGCCGACGCAGCACATCCACCATGGTGGTGTGCTCGACCCAATCGATCCCTTCCGGGGTATACACCTCCGGGCGGTAATCCTTGGTGTAGAAGCGGTCAGCCATCAGTCGGCGCGAGGCGTTCATGATAAAGATCTGGAATGCCGTTTCACCGAAGGCAAAGCCCTCAGGACGCACGGTTTCCGCCAATTGGCCGACCAGGGTGTCGATCTTCTCGATGTCGTTGCTGTACAGGCGCTTGAGCTCGGCGAGAGTCGCGGCATCCTTGGTCAGATCCTCGAACTTGGTGATCGGGTTGAGGCCGATCTGCCGGCGGAACTCGTTATAGCGCGGCACGCCACGCTCACGGTCACGCAACACATCGATGGCGGCCAGGTCGATATCGCCCACCAGTGGCATCGACAGGTTACGCAGGAAGTTCGGGTAGTTGTTCAGCGTCAGCGAGCCTGGGTTGGTGATACCAAAGGAGTACCACAGGCGCTCCGGTCGCTCGTCGTTGAGCAGGTTCTCAGCGTCACGGTCGCGGGTGTTCTGCAGGGCGATGGTGCGCGCCACCTGGTTGGAGCCGATGTCATACACCTGCACGTTGTCGCGCATCAGCGGGTGCATGCGGTACACCGCGACAAACTCTTCGGTGAGGGTGAACGGCACGCCGTAGTTGTTCGGCGCAGTGGAGCCGACGATGCCGGTCAGGGCGTGATCGATGGCACTGTTACCAACGCCCGGCGCCACGTTCGGATCGAAACCGAGGATGCGTTTGACGAAGGAATCGGAGCGCGCCAGATCCGCCTGAAGCATGCGCACTTCGGCCTGGAAGTCATCACGCGGGCCGCCCTGGCCGAGCAGGCCCCACCAGTTGGAGTACATGGCGCGCTCGGTGATTGGGTTGGCGATCACCGCTGGGGTCCACTCCACTGTGTGGATCTTGGCCATCAGCGCCGAGTTGATCAGCCGCGCACGGTCGTACAGCCATTGGTCGCTCTGCGCCGGGTACTTCTGCTTGAGCTTACTGGCGATGGCGTTGTGTTCGAGGGTGAACAGCTGATGCAGCATGCTCAGGCCCAACCACCAGTTTTCGTTGAACCCGGTTACCGGTTTACCGCTGAGCAACTCAGTGGGCAAAGTACCGTTGGCGTTGACCTTGAGCTTGCCGTCGACAAACGAGCGCACCTTGTCGTTGGTTTCCTTGCTGCTGCCATACAGCTGCGAGCCGTCCCACCAGTGGGTGTTGTGGTTGCGGTAGGTCTGCGGCTTGCCGGCTTCACTGCTGCTGCGGCTCGGGTCCGGTTGAGTACGCTTGACCGACATGCTGCCACTGCCCAGCACATCGCCCGGCGGCAACGGGAACTGGATCGGATCAGCATCGGCATTCGGGCCGTGATCGAACCAGTCGTGCACCATAAATTGAATCCAGGCGGCGGCAATAAAGTTCAGGCTCGGTGCCGGTTTGAACTCCTCGCGCGCCATCAGGCTGTTACTCACTTCACGCGGGTTGGGGCTGAGTAAGGTGGTGGTTTCACCCTGGGTCACCGCCGGATTGACGTTGCGGCCAAAGCGCCGATACACCGAACCCTCGGCCGGGTTGCTGAGAATGTTGCAGGTGCCATCCTCGGTGCGGGCCGCCAGGCTGCGTGCATCGCAAGTGATGTTGGCGTTGTAGCCGGCATAATTTTCGACATCGAAGAGGTTGTTCTCGAACAACGCCTGGCGTTCAACCGCCAGCACCAGTAGCCCGGAGACTACGCCCAACGTTCCCAGCTTGGTCAAAGCTGGCCAAGTGACCCATACCGACATGGCTATTGCTCCCGTTTTATTGTTGTAGGGACAAGGCGGCTACTGACATAGCAGCGCAGGATCAAGCCTATCGACGGGTATGGCGCAACGCCCCCTTCCAGCGGAGGGGCTATGGCCAATCAGTTATGCAGAGAGATCTAGCTGAGCGGGGCGCGCGGCCGTACGGCGAGAATCGCCTCGGTGCGGCTGGAGACGTTGAGCTTGGAGTAGATGTTTTTCAGGTGCCATTTGGTGGTGGACAAGGCAATACCAGTCTTGTCGCTGATCTGGGTGTTCGACAGGCCGCTAAGCAGACACTCGAACACGTCCACCTCACGCCCGGTCAGCAGACCACTGGCCAGCGCATCAAGCGGCGGCGCAGTCTGAATGCCCTGGAGAAACTCTGCATAGTGCTCACGGTAGTTGTCCGGTACCACCAATAAACCGGACTGCGCCAGATCCAGCACACCGGCGGCAAAACCTGGCGCTTCATCGAACACCGAGCGGTTGATATTGACGATGCCATAGGTCTCGACCAGACCGCCCAGCGCCGCCAACTGCTGGTTCTTGCTCTGCCGGGACGCCGCCAGCACCAGGCGGTTGGCTTCGACGATCAACAGCCGCGCACGCATCTCGCTTTGCCGCAACGAGGCCGCCAGCACCTTGAGAATCCGCTCGGCCTGCGCCGGTGCACCGCGTGCCTGCAACCAGTACACGCACGCCAAACCCTGGCGTTCCCAACTTTCGTCATAGGCGCGCACGCGCTCCCACTCCCCAGCCTGCAACCGCACCGGCAGATCGTAACGCTGAGCCACGACGTCCATGGCGGCACTCTTACCGCTCAGGTAGGCCTGGCGCATGCTTTCCTGGGCCACCTGGCTGACAAAACGCGCGTAGTTGCCCAATTGCAGGATGCACGACAACTGGTCGAGCAAACGGCTGGCACGCGCCGTCTGCTGCTGACGATGCAGCAACCGCGACAAGGTGATGTAGACCGTGGCAATCGCCTCGGTGGCCGAAGATGAATTGACCATCGCCATCAGCTCGTCACACAGCTGCTGCGCCTCAACCAGCTGATTCTGCTCATACAGCACCACCACCATGGCCGTGGCGCGATTGACCCAGGCCGGAGACATAGAATCGGTACTTTGGTAGTCCAGACACACCTGCTTACGCGCATGGGTGGCCCGCCCGGCATTGCGGTGGCAGAGCGCGATAATCAGATCGGTGTAACTTTCCAGAAAGCTGTGCCCACATTGCGCGAGCAACTGCTTGGACTCGCTGGCAAAACGAATCGCATCCTGCAGGCGCGCCGCCAATAGATGCTGATAAGCAATCACCGCCAGGGTGCAAGCGCGAATTTCCAGGTCCTGCCCCGCACCCAGCAAGTCGCGCCAGGCCGGCGGCGGCACAAAGTCCTTGTCCTGCTCGAACAAGCCCAGCAACAGGGCAAGAAACTGCCGCGTTGCCGGCTCCAGATTTACGCCTGGCATGGTGTGTTCAAGAGTATCGAGCAACTCAAGGTAGTAATGCGCCTGGTGAAAACGCCGCGACAGTGATAGCGCCGCAATCAACCAGCCGAGCAACTTGGGTTGCGCCAGCAGCTGCGTCTCCGGCAGCGGTTCAAGCCAACGCAGAATGTCGCCAAACTGCCCACTGCGCACCCATGACGCGCAGCAGTGCTCCAACAGGCCAAGGAAGACGTTTTGATCGCTACAGTGCCGGGCATGCTGCAACGCCTGCTCATACTCGCCCAGGCTCAGGTAATAGTCGGCAGCACGGCTGTGCAGCTGATCCAGGCACGCGTATTCCTCGACCTGCAGACGACGACAGAGAAAATCCTGCAACAGGGCGTGAAAACGAAACCAGCCGGGCTGATTGTCCACCGGCAGCAAGAACAGTTGGCGTTCAGCCAACTCCTCAAGCAGCAACGCCGAGCCATTACGCTGCATCACATAGTCGCAAAGCGCACCGTCAAATCGTTCAAACAGGCCGCAACAGAGCAGAAACTCGCGTAGGCCCGGCGGCAACTGACGCAGCACCACATGGCCGAAATAATCGACGATTTCTGGCTGGCTGCCGTTAAAGCGCTGCAGCGCCTGAGTACCGAAGCGCGCATAGGCCAGCAGGGCAATCTTAACCCCCGCCACCCAGCCTTCGGTCATGCTCAGCAGACTGTCGACATACGCCTGACTGAGCGCCTGACCACCCAGGTGGGTATTGAGCTGCTGCACCTGCTCAACTGACAAACGTAGGTCATGCTGATCAATACACAGCAGGCGGTTTTCCAACTTCAGCTGGCTCAGGGCAAAGCCTGGGTGGTTACGGCTGGCGATGATCAGATGAACATGGCCTGGCAGCTTCTCCAGCAGCGCCGCCATCACCTCGAGAATGCTGCGCGACTCGATCCACTGAAAATCATCCAGCACGATAAACAGCGGGCCCTCGACTCGCGCCAGGGCATCCGCGAGCAGCTCACCCAATAGCTGCGGTGACAGGCTGGAAGCCACCGCCAGTGGGTTGAACCAGGACGTATCAAAATCGCCTACCTGAGCGCGGATGCTGTCAGCCAGGCGGCGGAAAAAACACAGCGGGTCGTTGTCCCGCGCTTGCAGCGGGTAATGCACCACCGCGGCAGCGCAACGGCCGCGCCAGTGTTGCAACAGCGTCGACTTTCCCGAGCCGGCCGGGGCCAGCAGCAAAGTCAGGGCAAAATCTTCACTGCGCGCCAACAGGTTCAGCAGGCTCTGGCGGAGCACACCATTGGCAGGCAACACGCATGGCTGAAGTCGGTCCATCAGGCAGACCCTATTCTTATTATTCTTCGCACGGTCAGACGCCGCACTTGGCGATAGATGCTAGCGCCTGTGCACCTTCAGACTTTGAAGTGCGTCATGTTTTACCCGCCGCTAGCCAAAGGATTGCCCACAGCCCTGCGCGCCCGAGAATTTGGCGATAAAACGGAATGCATCTGGGGAGAAATGAAGCGGCCTGGCGGGCCGGAAAGGCCCGCCAGATGAGGAAAACGACTTAGAGCGCGGCCAGGCCGCGAGCCAGATCGGCTTGCAGATCAGCCAAATCTTCCAGACCCACCGCAACACGGATCAGGTTATCGCGAATACCGGCGTTAGCACGCTCAGCAGGACTCAAACGACCGTGCGAGGTGGTCGCGGGATGGGCGATGGTGGTCTTGGTGTCACCGAGGTTGGTGGTGATCGAGATCACCCGCGTGGCATCGATAAAACGCCAGGCCGCCTCTTTACCGCCCTTGACCTCGAAGCTGACCACGGCACCGAAGGCACTCTGCTGACGCTTGGCCAGCTCATGCTGCGGATGACTGGGCAAACCGGCGTAGTAGACATGCTCAATGCCGGGCTGTTGCTGCAGCCACTGCGCCAATTGCAGCGCGCTGGCGCAATGCGCCTGCATACGGATGCGCAGGGTTTCCAAGCCTTTGAGGAAGATCCAGGCATTAAACGGGCTGAGTGTCGGCCCGGCGGTGCGCAGAAAGCCCACCACTTCAGTCATTAGTTTGGCCGAGCCTGCGACCACACCGCCCATGCTGCGGCCCTGGCCGTCGATGTATTTGGTCGCCGAATGCATCACCACATCTGCACCGAGCTTGAGCGGCTGTTGCAGGGCTGGGGTGCAGAAGCAGTTGTCCACCGCCAGCAGTGCGCCTTTGCTGTGGGCGATATCCACCAATGCGGCGATATCCACCAGTTCAGCCAACGGATTGGACGGCGACTCGACAAACAGCAGCTTGGTGTTGGGCTTGAATGCAGCGGCCCAGCCATCAAGATCAGCCAGCGGCACGTAGTCAACCTGCACGCCGAAGCGCTTGAGGTACTTCTCGAACAGGCTGATGGTCGAACCGAATACGCTGCGCGACACCAGTACGTGGTCGCCGGCGCTGCACAGACTCATGACAATGGCCAGAATCGCCGACATGCCGGATGAGGTCGCAACCGCCTGCTCGGCACCTTCCAGAGCGGCGATGCGCTCTTCGAAAGCACGCACAGTCGGGTTGGTGTAGCGCGAATAGACATTGCCCGGCACTTCGCCAGCAAAACGCGCAGCAGCATCGGCCGCGGTGCGGAATACGTAGCTGGAGGTCGGGTAGATCGCCTCGCTGTGCTCACCTTCCGGCGAGCGATGCTGACCAGCGCGCACCGCCAGGGTATCGAAGCCGACGCCGTCGAGATCGCTGTCCAGACGCCCGGCTTGCCATTCAATCGTCATTGCCAATTTCCTCAACCGGCCCACCGTAGGGGGCCGGACTGCAACCTAGTTGTTGTACAGGTCAATAATCGCGCTGACGGCCTGGGACTTGACCTTGGAGGCATCGTTGCGCGCCTGCTCGATCTTATCCAGGTAGGCCGCGTCGACATCGCCAGTCACGTACTTACCGTCAAACACCGCGCAGTCGAAGTTGTCGATCTTGATCTTCTTGCTGCCACTGACCGCCTCGATCAGATCTGGCAGATCCTGGTAGATCAGCCAGTCGGCGCCGATCAGCTCGCACACTTCCTCGGTGGTGCGGCCGTGCGCAATCAACTCATGGGCGCTGGGCATGTCGATGCCGTACACGTTCGGGTAACGCACCGCTGGCGCGGCCGAGCAGAAGTACACGTTCTTCGCTCCAGCTTCGCGGGCCATCTGGATGATCTGCTTGCATGTGGTGCCACGCACGATGGAGTCATCGACCAGCATCACATTCTTGCCGCGGAATTCCAGCTCGATGGCGTTGAGCTTCTGCCGTACGGATTTCTTACGGGCAGCCTGGCCCGGCATGATAAAGGTACGACCGATATAACGGTTCTTGACGAAGCCTTCGCGGAACTTCACGCCCAGATGGTTGGCCAGCTCCAGCGCCGCAGTACGGCTGGTATCCGGAATAGGGATAACCACATCGATATCGTGCTGCGGACGCTCACGGAGGATCTTGTCAGCCAGCTTCTCGCCCATGCGCAGGCGCGCCTTGTACACCGAGATGCCATCCATGATCGAATCCGGGCGGGCCAGATAGACATGCTCAAAGATGCACGGAGCATATTTCGGGTTCGCCGCGCACTGACGGGTGAACAGCTTGCCTTCCTCGGTGATGTACACCGCTTCGCCCGGTGCGAGGTCGCGAATCAGGGTGAAGCCGAGCACGTCGAGCGACACGCTTTCCGAGGCGATCATGTATTCCACGCCTTCGTCGGTATGACGCTGACCGAAGACGATCGGGCGGATACCGTTAGGGTCGCGGAAGCCGACAATGCCGTAACCAGTGATCATCGCGACTACCGCGTAACCACCCAGACAGCGCTCGTGCACATCGGTCACGGCGGCGAACACGTCTTCTTCGGTGGGCTGCAGCTTGCCGCGCTGGGCCAGCTCGTGAGCGAACACGTTAAGCAGCACTTCCGAATCAGAGTTGGTGTTCACGTGGCGCAGGTCAGACTCGTAGATTTCCTTGGCCAGCTGCTCGACGTTGGTCAAGTTGCCGTTGTGCGCCAGGGTGATGCCATACGGCGAGTTGACGTAGAACGGCTGGGCTTCGGCCGAGCTGGAGCTGCCCGCAGTCGGGTAGCGCACATGGCCAATGCCCATATGACCGACCAGGCGCTGCATGTGCCGCTGTTGAAACACGTCACGCACCAAGCCGTTGTCCTTGCGCAGGAACAGGCGGCCATCATGGCTGGTGACAATACCGGCAGCATCCTGGCCGCGGTGCTGGAGGACGGTGAGCCCGTCATACAGCGCCTGATTGACGTTCGATTTACCGACGATACCGACAATGCCGCACATGTGACGCAACCCCTACTCAATGAAACACGATGATTCGCAATGCACTTACGGCAGTTTAGGCTGCTGCAGTGCCTCTTTGAACGGTAGCTCCACCGGCGCCGTAACGCCGCTGGCCAGCCACTCACTGGACAGACCCAAGATCAGGTTTTTCGACCAGTCAGCAACCATCAGGAAATGCGGCAGAAGTGCTGACTCCTGCCACCAACTGTCTTGTTGCACCGGAGCCAGGCTGATCAGCCCGACCAGCACCACAACTAGCAGGCCGCCGCGCGCCGCGCCGAAGACCATGCCGAGAAAACGATCAGTCCCCGACAGCCCGGTCACCCGGATCAACTCACCAATCAGGTAATTGACCAGGGCACCGACCAACAGGGTGACCACAAATAGAATCGCGCAACCTGCAATCACGCGCGCCGAGGGCGTCTCGATAAAATCCACCAGGTGCTGCGACAGTGCACCGCCGAACATCCAGGCGACCACGCCAGCAATAATCCAGGTAAGCAGTGACAGGGCTTCCTTGACGAAGCCTCGGCTCAGACTGATCAGACTTGAAACGGCGACAACGGCGATAATCGCCCAATCGACCCAGGTGAATGCCACGATGCAGGTTACCGACGAGAAAGGCGCTGCATTTTAGCAGAGCACCTGCGCGGGGCGTAAGCAAAGGATTCGCCAACCGCTGAAATGCCCGACCAGCCTAGTGGCGGCCCAGGCAACTCGGCTTGGCGAGGCACGCCAAGCCGCTTGCTCAGCCCGCTTCGGGCTGAAAACGCACCACAAAACCATTGAGTTTGTGCTGACGATTAAGCTGATCGCGCAGGCGATCCGCCTCGGCACGCTCGATCAGCGGCCCGACAAACACCCGGTTCATCCCATCAACGCTGCGGATATAGGCGTTATAGCCCTGAGTGCGCAGGGTTTTCTGCAGCTTCTGCGCGCCATCGCTGCTGGACAGACTTGCCAACTGCACCGACCAGCTTATCGGCAGGCTATTGACATCCAGCTTACCCGCCGCAGGTTGAGGCGGCGCTGTCGCAGGCTCAGGTACTACAGCCGGTGCGGCTGGAGTGATTGGTGCGGACGGTTGCTCGGCTACAACAGGCTCGCTTGGCTCCAGGCTTTGCGCAGCCTCGGCACCAATCGGCTCATCGGGCAATATTTGCGGCTGGGGAACGGCCACCGGCTGCAGTTCAACCTCAGGGGCCTCAGGAGCCGCAGGCATTGCCGGTGCATCAACCTGAACCCGCTGCGACTCATCTTCACGCGACAGTAACATCGGCAGGAAAATCACTGCCAGCGCCAGCAGTACCAACGCACCGACCATGCGCTGCTTCAATCCCTTATCCAGCAAAGCCATCCTGCACGCCCCCATTGGCTTGGCGGGCCAGCCAATCCAGGGCCTCGGCCACGCAGTAGAAAGATCCAAACAGCAGCACTTCATCACCATCCGAAGCCTGCTCACACTGAGCCTCAAGCGCGGCCCGCACACTGGCATAACCAACGACCGGTGCCCCGCAGTTTTGCAGATGCGCCTGCAGCTCGGTGGCGGCCCGCGTACGGCTGGTCGACAAAGCCGCCACCGCCCAACTGTCCACTTCGCTCAGCAAAGGCGCCACCACACCGGGCAGGTCCTTATCAGCCAGCAAACCAAACACGGCCAGCCGTTTGCCTGACAACGCCCGACTAGCCAGGCGCTGCGCGAGATACTCGGCAGCATGGGGATTATGCCCAACATCGAGCAGCAGCGTGAGTGACTTGCCTTGCCAATTAAGCATTCTGCGATCCAGTCGCCCGGTCACTCGGGTCTGCTGCAGCGCCTGGCTGATCACATCAGGCTGCCAGGGCAATTGCATCACTGCATACGCCTGCAGAGCCAGAGCAGCGTTTTCCATGGGTAGGTCGAGCAGCGGCAAGTGGGCCAGCTTCAGCACTTCGCCTTGATGATTGAGGCCGTACCAGGACCAATCCTGCGCATTCAGACTCAGGTCATAGTCACGGCCACGCAGGAAGAACGGAGCGTCGAGCAACGCCACTTGATCTAGTAGAGGCTGCGGGGGCTCAAGATCGCCACACAGAGCGGGTTTTCCGGCACGGAAAATACCGGCCTTCTCGAAAGCGACCGACTCACGGGTATCTCCCAGCCAGTCGGCGTGATCAATGCCGATGCTGGTAACCAGAGCGACATCGGCGTCCAGTAGATTCACTGCATCCAGACGCCCGCCCAGTCCAACTTCCAGCACCAGCGCATCCAGGCCAGCTTGTTGGAATAACCAGAAGGCGGCCAGGGTGCCCATTTCAAAATAGGTCAGTGAGGTGTCACCACGCGCGGCCTCAACCACGGCGAAGGCCTCACAGAGCATGGCATCAGTGGCTTCGACGCCCGCAATCTGCACTCGCTCGTTGTAACGCAACAGGTGCGGTGAGCTGTAGACACCGACTTTGAGACCCTGGGCCTGCAGCAGCGAAGCAATAAATGCACAGGTCGAACCCTTGCCATTGGTTCCGGTGACGGTAACCACATGCGGCGCCAGCTTGGACAAGCCAAGACGCTGCAAAACGATCCGCGAGCGCTCCAGCCCCATATCAATGGCGCTGGGGTGCAGCTGCTCCAGATAGCTCAGCCAATCGGCAAGGGAGCGCTCGGTCATGCAGTCGCCGGCAAGGCTACAGGCGACGGCAGCCCCATCAGCTGAGCCAGCAAACGCGCGAGACGCGGACGCAGTTCAGCGCGGTGAATGATCATATCGATGGCGCCGTGCTCCAACAGGAACTCGCTGCGCTGGAAGCCTTCCGGCAGCTTCTCGCGCACGGTCTGCTCGATCACACGCGGGCCAGCAAAGCCAATCAGAGCGCGGGGCTCGGCAACAATCACATCACCGAGCATGGCCAGACTGGCCGACACGCCGCCATACACCGGGTCGGTCAGCACGGAAATAAACGGAATGCCTTCTTCGCGCAGCCGCGCCAATACGGCCGACGTCTTGGCCATCTGCATCAGCGAGATCAGCGCTTCCTGCATACGTGCGCCACCCGATGCGGAGAAGCAAACCAGCGGGCAACGCTGTTCCAGAGCGGCATTGGCGGCGCGGACAAAGCGCTCACCAACAATGGCGCCCATCGAACCACCCATAAAGGAGAACTCGAACGCGCAAGTCACAATCGGCATACCTTCCAGGGTGCCGCGAATCGACACCAGGGCATCTTTCTCGCCGGTCTGCTTTTGCGCGCCTGCAAGGCGATCCTTGTACTTCTTGCTGTCGCGAAACTTCAGACGGTCAACCGGCTCAAGATCGGCGCCCAGCTCTTCACGTCCGTCAGCATCTAAGAAGATATCCAAGCGCGCACGGGCATCAATGCGCATGTGGTGATTGCACTTGGGGCAAACATCCAGGGTCTTTTCCAGCTCAGGCTTGTACAGCACCGCATCACAGGACGGACACTTGTGCCACAGACCTTCAGGCACCGAACTTTTTTTGACCTCGGATCGCATGATCGATGGGATCAGTTTGTCTACCAACCAGTTGCTCATGCTCTTGACTCTCCAAAGCTGTTAACCGGACGGGCTGCGCTAAATGCGACCAGGCCTAACCGGGAAAATTCATGGGTACAGTCGCTTCAGGGGCCGGTGAAGCTATCCGCAGTACACACCCGCCACCTCAAACGCCCGCCTGCAGCGTTTATCCAACCTGCAACAGGGGTATGGACGGCCAAGCCGGCAGCGTCGTCACATCAAGCCTGTGCACCTCAAGCAGTCTTTACCGCCTGCATAAAAGCGCGAATCTTCTCAGCATCCTTGATGCCCTTGGCCTTCTCCACGCCACCACTGACATCGACGGCATAGGGACGCACCTGAGCGATGGCCTGTGCAACATTCTCAGCCGTCAGGCCGCCTGCCAGAATAACCGGCTTGCTCAACTCTTGAGGCACCAGCGACCAATCAAACGCCTCCCCCGTCCCCCCCGGAACACCTGGCACATAGGTGTCCAGCAGGACACCACTGGCATTCTTGAACAGCGCCACCTGCGCAGCAATGTCATCGCCCGGTTTGACGCGTAACGCCTTGATATAGGGGCGATGGTAACCATCACAATGTTCCGGAGTCTCATCGCCATGGAACTGCAGCAAATCCAGCGGCACGGCGTCGAGAATCTCACCCAGCTCACAGCGACTGGCATCGACAAACAGACCTACCGTGGTCACAAAGGGCGGCAAAGCAGCAATGATCGAGCGCGCTTGCTGCAGCGTGACCGCGCGCGGGCTCTTGGCATAGAACACCAGACCAATCGCATCAGCACCCGCCTCGACAGCCGACAATGCATCCTCTATGCGGGTAATGCCACAAATCTTGCTGCGAACGGCTGACAACAGGAGAACCTCGATAAATTCAGTGGAAGCCGGATGCTAGCAAATAGCCTTTCAGGCGTCAGCCGCCACATCCGGCAAGCCGGAAAGAAAGTGCGGCCCCAAGTAACGTTTGGGCAAGTCGAACTCCTCGGGGTAATCAACCTGCACCAAATACAAACCATAAGGGTGCGCAGTCACTCCACCGGTACGTCGCACACGGGTTTCCAGTACTTCCTGTGCCCACTCAACCGGCCGCTCGCCCGCGCCAATGGTCATTAGCACCCCGGCGATATTGCGCACCATATGATGCAGAAAGGCATTGGCGCGGATATCCAGCACGATAAACCGTCCGTGCTGCAATAACTCGAGGTGATGCACCGTTTTGATCGGCGACTTGGCCTGGCACTGACGAGCACGGAAGGCGCTGAAATCATGAGTACCAATAAATGCACGGGATGCCTGACGCATGCGTTCGACATCCAGCGGCCGATGATTCCACGTGACCTCTTCGGCCATATGTGCCGGGCGAATCTGGTCGTTATAAATCACATAACGGTAACGCCGCGCCTGGGCACAAAAACGCGCATCAAAGTGCGCCGGCATCGACTTGGCCCAGGTCACGCTGATATCGCCGGGCAAATTCATATTCGCGCCCATGACCCAGGCATGCATGGAACGCTCGATCGGTGTATTGAAATGCACAACCTGGCCACTGGCATGCACTAGCGCATCGGTACGCCCGGCGCAGCTCAGGGTTACGGGAACGCCGCCAGCGACTTTCGCCAGGGCTTTTTCCAGCGACTCCTGAATTGAAGGCACACCGGCACGCTGACGCTGAAAACCGCGATAGCGCGAACCTTTGTACTCGACACCCAGGGCTATCTTGAAAACGCCAACGGCAGCCGAGTCGGCTGCCGTTGTAGTAAAACCATCAGACATGTATCAAACCAATTTAGCGATCAGCTCACGCGCTTCACTTTGCTGACCTTCGTTACCTTCGGTGATGACTTCATCGAGGATATCGCGAGCACCTTCGGTATCACCCATGTCGATATAGGCGCGAGCCAGATCGAGCTTGGTTGCCGTCTCGTCAGTACCCGAGAGGAAGTCGAAGTCATCGTCATTATCCATGCTGGACGTGGCGGCACTGGCCGGCTCATCCAGGCCAGCTGGCTGATCCAGGTCATCAGACAGCAGGTCCAGTTCAGCGCTGACTTCATCCAGTTGAGCAGCAAAACTGTCGCTTGATGGCTGAGCAGGCGCCTCTTCATTCAGCGAAAGATCGAAATCAGCCGACAGATCAAAATCACCGCTCGCCTGCTCATCCGGCAGATCAAAACCTGGCTCAGCCACAACCGGCGCTGCACTTGGCTCATCATCCAGGCTTAGCAGGAAGTCATCTTCGGCAGCTGCCGCAGGCTTGTCCGGAGAATCCAGATCCAGACTGAAGTCAGCCAGATCACCACTCAGATCAAGACCACTGTCGCTGCTTTCAGGCAGGCTCAGATCAAAACCCAGGTCGTCATCCTTGCTGTCGGCTTGCTCAACTGGCGAGCTAAAGTCCAGATCATCATCCAGAGACAAACTATCCAGATCATCCAGCGAAGCAGTGTTACCAGCAGCCTGCAGATCACGATCCAGTTCAGACTCAAGGTCATCCAGGCTCAGATCGAATGCATCGTCCTGATCGCCAGTGGCGGCTTTCGGGCTAGGCTCGTCCAGGGCCAGATCATCCAGACTGAAGCTGTCTAGATTCTCTTCAGCAGCCGCTGCGGCGGCCAAGCCAGCGCCGGCCGCAACTGCCATAGCTGGATAGCGGGCCTTGATCTGATCAAGCTCGGCAGCACTGCCACCAATCTCACGCAGCTCGCTGTCCTGACGGGCAAAACCATTACGGTCACCCATCTCGGCATAGACTTCCATCAATTTCAGACGCAGATCACTGCGCTGCGGCTCATCATTGATGGCGCCTTGCAGCAGTTCAGCAGCCTGAGGGAAGCGGCCATAGGCAATGTAGATATCCGCCTCACCCAGCGCATCGCCGGTTTGCGCAGTCACGCGCTCTTCGCTAGGCAGATCGGCTTGCTGACCATCCAGATCATCAGCCATGCCAGCAAAGCTGTCATCCGGCAGGTCCAGACCAGCACCCAGATCGGACGAACCTTCATCAGCAGCCAGACTTTCCTGCAATTCGGCTTCTTTCAGCGCATTGCGGCGCGACAGCATCATCAGCGCAACCAGCAATACCAGAAGCGCACCGCCACCTGCAGCACCCAGCAACATCGGATTGGCCAGCAGATCATCAATAGCGCTGCTTTCAGCCTGCGGCTCGGCCACTACAGGCGCTTCGACAACAGGGGCAGCAGGTGTGACCGGAGCAGGCTCGGGAGCAGCAATCGGAGCAGGCTCTACCGCAACAGGCGCTGCGGCCTCCGGCTGAACAGCCGGCTCTTCGCTGTAATTAAAATCTGTCTCGCCGGTTGCAGCTGGCACAACCGGCGCCGCAGCCGCTGGATCTTGTGGCGCAGCTTCAGGAGCTGGTTCAACTGGTGCGACCGGGGTTTCAGCTACAGGAGTTTCTGGGACCGCAGGTGCAACAGCAGGCACCTGACCTTGCGCAGCGAGATCAGCCTGCAGCTTGGCCATCTGGTCGTCTTTCAACTGGATCAGACGCTGCAGCTTGTCGAGCTGGCTCTGCAGATCTGTCATGCGGCCTTTCAGCTCATCGTTTTCACGACGGCTGGAATCCAGGCTTTCCTGGGTCACGGCCAATTTGTCAGTCAGCGCTTTGCTGTCGGCAGCACCCTTGTCACTGCCGGCAGTGGCCTTGCCACTGTCAGCAGCAACCAGTTTCAGGCTATCGCCAGTTTCAACCTTGGCTGGCGTCGCGGCGGCGCTGGTGCGCTTGGTGGCATCCAACTGGCGAGCGCTGGCGGCAACACTGCGACCTTCGCGCCAGGCGGCATTCTGCTCGGCAACTTGGGCAAGGGCTTCACCCTGAGCCCGGCTCTTGACCTGCTGCTCATCAGGCAGGCGCAGTACCTGACCACTTTTCAGGCGGTTGATATTGCCGCCGATAAAGGCATCCGGATTCAAGTCCTGGATCGCCAACATGGCCTGATGCACGCTACCGCCAGACCGCGCACGCTGGGCAATTTCCCAGAGCGTGTCGTTGGCAGTGGTTTTGTATTCATTGCCTTCCAGCGGTTTGGCAGCTGGGGCAGCAGGTGCTGCTGGAGAGACCGGCTGAACCGCAGCAGTTGCTGGGCGCGGCGCAGGTGCTGGAGTCTGTACGCGGGGCGCTGGGGCCGGTGTTGCTACAGGCATCTGCGCGGTGGCAGGGATAACGCTCTGTGGGGTATACAGCGGCGGATCCAGCAACAGGGTGTATTCACGCAACAAACGGCCATTCGGCCAGAGCACCTCAACCAGGAAGTTCAGGTACGGCTCACGCATTGGCTTGCTGGAGGTAACCCGAATGACGCTCTTGCCATTGGCTTTAAGTACCGGGGTGAATTTCAGATCAGTCAGGAAAAACTGACGATCAACGCCGGCTTTATTGAATGCTTCCGGGGACGCCAGGGTCGGTATTACTTCGTTGGAAGCCAGGTCACGCACTTCCAGCAACTCAATCTCAGCCACCAGCGGCTGATTGAGCGCCGATTGCAGGGTCACCTCACCCAGCCCCAGCGCGTGCGCCATACCGGATGACAGCGCCGAAGCAGCTGCGATTGCCAGCACCAGTTTGCGAACCCGAACCATAGCGTTATCCCTTGTTTTATCTTTTTTTCTCGACCAGCGAGAGGATCTTGAAAATTGCTGCCTGCCCCGCCCGAAGACGCAACCCCATTCAGCAATCAACTCAGCCAGTATTGCCAAGCTCGAAAGATTCTTCAAATTTCTAGGTAAGTATCTTTTACAGATAGTGTTTTATCAACAACTCGGCTAATTGCACAGCATTTAGCGCTGCGCCTTTTCTCACGTTATCAGACGTAATCCACAAATTGAGTTCAGCTGGATCAGCCAAACCGGCGCGGACTCGGCCAACATAGACCACATCCTGGCCAACTGCGTCGCCGACCGCAGTCGGATAATCATCCAATTCCACCAATTCCAGAGCCGCTGCGGCGTCCAGAGCTGCGTACACCTGCTTCAGATCGACGGCCGACTCGGCCTGCAGCGAAACACTCAGACTGTCGCCGAAAAACACGGGTACCTGGATGCAGGTCACTGCAATCTGCAACTCAGGCAACCCCAGCAACTCCTTGAGCTCGTCAGCCACTTGTCGCTCCAGCCCAGCATGCCCGGCAATATCAGTCTGTTCGACCTGTGCCAGCAGATTGAAAGCCATTTGCCGATCAAACAGCTGCGGCTCGAATGCTCGACCATTGAGCAGCTCGGCGGTCTGCCGCGCCAACTCTGAAACCCCTTCACGTCCGCGGCTGGAGACCGCCAGGCAGGCGGTCACGGTTACTCGACGAATGCGGACAGACTCAGGTAACGCCGCCAGCACAGCGGCCAGCGCAATACCCGGAGCACTTGGGCTGGTCAACACGTAGGGAGCGGCCAGGCTCGCCAATGCTTCAGGGTTGACCTCGGGAATCACTCGTGGCGCCTGCGCAGCGGGCAAACCGCTAGCCAGATCAATCACTGCGCAGCCAGCCGCAGCAGCTTGCGCGGCATATTTCTGCGTCACCTTGCTGCCAGCAGCGAAGAACACCAGCCGCACACTGGCAAAATCAAAGGTTTCCAGATCACGTACGCGCAGGTTCTTGCCCTTGTAGGACAAGGAGCGTCCGGCCGACTCACCACTGGCAACCAGATGCAGATTAGCCACGGGGAACTCGCGCTCCTCTAGCAGCTGCACCAGGGTTTCGCCAACGCTGCCGGTGGCGCCAATTACGGCAAGATCAAAAGTACGGGTCATGGCAAGGCTCGAATAAATAAGCCCAGCACTGTATAGCTGCCCCCGCCAAATGCAAAGGAGCGGACTACTGGACGCTCGATTTGACTCGAATGTCCAACAGCCCGCCCCTTTAGACGGCGTGCTTGCGTATCAGCGCAGCGCGATTAACGCTCCAGCAGGATGCGCAGCATGCGCCGCAGCGGCTCGGCCGCGCCCCACAGCAGCTGATCACCAACAGTGAATGCGCCCAGGTATTGCGAGCCCATGTTGAGCTTACGCAGACGACCAACCGGCACGCTCAGGGTACCGGTTACAGCAGTCGGGCCCAGTTCGCGGATGCTCGCTTCGCGCTGGTTCGGCACCAGTTTGACCCAAGGGTTGTGCTGGCTGATCAGACCTTCGATGTCCGACAGCGGCACATCCTTGTTCAGTTTAATGGTCAGCGCCTGGCTGTGGCAGCGCATGGCGCCGATGCGCACGCACAGACCGTCGACCGGGATCGGGTTCTTGAAGCGGCCGAGAATCTTGTTGGTTTCCGCCTGGCCCTTCCATTCTTCACGGCTCTGCCCATTTGGTAGTTCCTTGTCGATGTAAGGAATCAGGCTGCCGGCCAGCGGCACGCCGAAATTGTCGACCGGGAACGACTCACCGCGCATGGCTTCGGCCACTTTGCGGTCGATATCCAGGATGGCGCTAGCCGGGTCGGCCAGTTCTTCAGCCACGGAAGCGTTGATCGCGCCCATTTGCTTGATCAGCTCACGCATGTTCTGCGCACCAGCACCGCTGGCCGCCTGATAGGTCATGGCACTCATCCACTCGACCAGGCCAGCTTCGTACAGACCACCCAGGGCCATCAGCATCAGGCTGACGGTGCAGTTGCCGCCGATGTAGTTCTTGGTGCCCGCATCCAGCTGCTGATCAATCACCTTGCGGTTGACCGGGTCGAGCACGATGACCGAGCTGTCATCCATACGCAGCGACGAGGCGGCATCGATCCAGTAGCCCTGCCAGCCAGCTTCGCGCAGTTTGGGGAAGACTTCGTTGGTGTAGTCGCCACCCTGGCAGGTCAGAATCACGTCCAGGCTTTTCAGCTCGTCAATGCTGTAGGCGTCCTTCAAGGGTGCCGTTTCCTTGCCAATAGCGGGGCCTTGGCCGCCGACATTGGAGGTGGTGAAGAACACTGGCTCGATCAAGTCGAAATCCTGCTCTTCCAGCATGCGTTGCATCAGCACGGAACCGACCATGCCGCGCCAACCGATCAGACCTACACGTTTCATAACCACTACACCTATATAAGCTGACCGTCGGAGATATCCGACGGGCCAGGAAGATTACAGACTACGCAGCGCTTCGACTACCGCATCACCCATTGCCGCAGTGCCGACCTTGGTCGTACCCGCGCTGTAGATATCGCCGGTACGCAGGCCCTGATCCAGCACCTTGCTTACAGCCAACTCAATGGCATCGGCTGCAGCCGTCTGATTGAAGCTGTAACGCAGCATCATCGACACCGAGAGAATGGTCGCCAACGGGTTGGCAATACCCTGCCCGGCAATATCCGGCGCGCTGCCGTGGCACGGCTCGTACATGCCCTTGTTATTGGCATCCAGCGACGCCGACGGCAGCATGCCGATGGAGCCGGTGAGCATCGAAGCTTCATCCGAGAGGATGTCGCCGAACATGTTGTCGGTCACCATCACGTCGAACTGCTTCGGCGCGCGCACCAGCTGCATCGCGGCGTTGTCGACGTACATGTGGCTCAGTTCAACGTCCGGGTAGTCCTTGGCCACTTCCTCGACCACGGCGCGCCACAGCTGGCTGGAGGCCAGTACGTTGGCTTTATCAACCGAGCAGAGTTTCTTGCCACGCACGCGGGCCATGTCGAAGCCAACACGGGCGATACGACGAATTTCACTCTCGCTGTACGGCAGGGTGTCGTAAGCCATGCGCTCGCCGTTTTCCAGCACCTTGCTCTCACGCGGCTGACCGAAATAGATGCCGCCGGTCAGCTCACGCACGATGAGGATATCCAGGCCAGCGACGATTTCGCGCTTGAGACTGGAGGCATCGGCCAGTTGCGGGTAGAGAATCGCCGGACGCAAGTTGCCAAACAGCCCCAGCTGCGAGCGGATTTTCAGCAGGCCACGCTCAGGGCGAATCGCCGGGTCGATGGCGTCCCATTTCGGGCCACCGACAGCACCGAGCAGAATGGCATCGGCAGCTTTGGCGCGAGCCAGAGTTTCGTCAGCCAGCGGCACGCCATAACGGTCGATGGCCGCGCCACCGAGGTCATCGAAGCTCAGTTCGAAACCCAGGTTGTACTTGTCGTTGGCCAGCTCCAGCACCTTGACCGCTTCGGCCATGATTTCCGGGCCGATACCGTCGCCGGGGAGAATCAGAATCTGTTTGGACATGCTTTTCTCAACTCATTAATCGGCGAGTGACGGATGCACTCGCCCGCTGATTACTTGATGGCGCCGAACAGCCAGGGGCTGCGCTGCTGGTAAGTGTTCTCGAAGGCCTTGATCGCATCGCTGTCCTGCAGGGTCAGGCCGATATCGTCCAGGCCATTGAGCAGGCAATGCTTGCGGAAGGCATCGACCTCGAAGCTGTACTGCACGCCATCCGGACGGGTCACGGTTTGCGCGACCAGGTCGACAGTCAGCTGATAACCGACAGTGGCTTCGGCCTGCTGGAAAAGCGCATCGACCTCGTCTTCTTTGAGGATGATCGGCAGCAGGCCGTTCTTGAAGCTGTTGTTGAAGAAGATATCGGCAAAGCTCGGCGCAATAATGGTGCGGAAACCGTACTCTTCCAGCGCCCAAGGCGCGTGTTCGCGGCTCGAACCACAACCAAAGTTCTCCCGCGCCAGCAGCACGCTGGCGCCCTGATAGCGCGGGAAGTTCAGCACGAAGTCCTGATTCACCGGGCGCTTGGAGTTGTCCTGATTCGGCTGGCCGACATCGTGGTAGCGCCACTCATCGAACAGGTTCGGGCCGAAGCCGGTGCGCTTGATCGACTTCAAGAACTGCTTGGGGATGATCTGGTCGGTGTCGACGTTGGCGCGATCGAGCGGTGCAACCAGGCCGGTGTGTTGGGTAAAGGCTTTCATCGTCAGCTCCTTAGGCCTGGATCAATTCGCGTACATCGATAAAACGACCGGTCACCGCAGCGGCGGCGGCCATCGCCGGGCTGACCAGGTGAGTACGCCCACCGGCGCCCTGCCGGCCTTCGAAGTTGCGGTTGGAGGTGGACGCGCAATGCTCGCCACTGCCCAGCTTGTCCGGGTTCATCGCCAGGCACATGGAGCAGCCGGGCTCGCGCCACTCAAAGCCGGCCTCGATAAAGATGTGGTGCAAACCTTCCTGTTCCGCCTGGGCTTTGACCAGACCGGAACCTGGCACCACCATCGCCTGCTTGATGGTGCTGGCGACCTTACGACCCTTGGCCACTTCAGCAGCGGCGCGCAGGTCTTCGATGCGCGAGTTGGTGCAGGAGCCGATAAATACACGATCTAACTGGATATCGGTGATCGCTTGGTTAGCGGTCAGCCCCATGTATTTAAGGGCGCGGATGATCGAGTCCTTCTTCACCGGATCGTTTTCAGCAGCCGGGTCCGGCACGTTCTGATCCACAGCCAGAACCATTTCCGGCGAAGTACCCCAGCTGACTTGCGGCTTGATGTCTTCAGCTTTCAGTTCGACCACTGTGTCGAACACTGCATCGGCATCGGAAACCAGGTCCTGCCACTGCTCCACAGCCTTGTCCCAATCACTGCCCTTGGGCGCGAACGGGCGTCCTTCGACGTAGGCGATGGTTTTCTCGTCGACCGCCACCAGACCTACGCGGGCACCGGCTTCGATGGACATGTTGCAGATGGTCATGCGCCCTTCCAGGGACAGATCGCGAATCGCGCTGCCAGCGAATTCCAGTGCATGGCCGTTGCCGCCAGCGGTGCCGATCTTGCCGATCACGGCCAGTACGATGTCTTTAGCAGTCACGCCGAACGGCAGCTTGCCTTCGACCAGCACCTGCATATTTTTCATCTTCTTGGCCACCAGGCACTGGGTGGCGAGCACGTGCTCGACCTCAGAGGTGCCGATGCCATGGGCCAGCGCGCCGAATGCACCGTGGGTCGAAGTGTGCGAGTCGCCGCAGACCACGGTCATGCCCGGCAAGGTCGCGCCCTGCTCTGGGCCAACCACGTGAACAATTCCCTGACGGATGTCGTTCATCTTGAATTCGAGGATGCCGAAGTCATCGCAGTTCTCATCCAGGGTTTGCACCTGAATCCGCGACACTTCATCGGCAATGGCTTCCAGGCCGCCCTGACGCTCGGCTTTGGTGGTCGGCACGTTGTGATCCGGAGTGGCGATGTTGGCGTCGATGCGCCACGGTTTGCGCCCGGCCAGACGCAAGCCCTCAAAGGCCTGGGGCGAGGTCACTTCGTGGAGGATATGCCGGTCGATGTAGATCAGCGACGAGCCATCGTCGCGGCGCTTCACTTCGTGCATTTCCCAGAGCTTGTCGTACAGCGTTTTGCCGGCCATCAGCTTTCCCTCATCAACCTGTTTCTATGCCTGGGCAAATAGCCCTTTGGCTTATGGGGTAATCCTATGGGCTTGCATTAAATTACTCAAATTCATATTTTTCATTCAAAGCATTCCCTGATGGAATACAAGCACGCTTAAGTTACGCACACTGCACGCCACCAACCGTCAGGAGCAGCCCTATGGATCTCGCCACCCTCAATGCCTTTATCGCCATCGCCGAGCTGGGCAGCTTCTCCGAGGCAGCTGAACGCCTGCACCTGACCCAGCCAGCGGTCAGCAAACGCATCGCCAGCCTGGAGCAACAGCTCAATGTGCGCCTGTTCGACCGCCTGGGCCGCGAAGTCAGCCTGACCGAGGCCGGCCGCGCCCTGCTGCCGCGGGCCTACCAGATACTCAATGTGCTCGATGATACGCGCCGCGCATTGACCAACCTGAATGGCGAGATCAGCGGTCGCCTGACCCTGGCCACCAGCCACCACATTGGTCTGCACCGCTTGCCACCGCTGCTGCGCGCCTTTACCCGCGCGCACCCTCAGGTGGCGCTGGATATCCAGTTTCTCGACTCCGAGGTGGCTTATGAAGAAGTGCTGCATGGCCGCGCTGAGCTAGCGGTAATCACCCTGGCCCCGGAAACCCGCGAGCCGGTGCATGCCGTGGCCGTGTGGGACGACCCGCTGGATTTCGTTGCCGCTCCCGAGCACCCGCTGGCACGCAGCCAAGTCATCAGCCTGGCCGATGTGGCGCATCACCCTGCAGTCTTTCCCGGCGGCAACACCTTTACTCACCACATCGTGCGGCGCCTGTTCGAGGCCCAGGGCCTCATGCCGAATATCGCCATGAGCACCAACTACCTGGAGACCATCAAGATGATGGTTTCCATCGGCCTGGCCTGGAGCGTCCTACCGCGCACCATGCTCGATGATCAGGTCGCGCGCCTGCCATTACCGGGCATCCAGCTGACCCGTCAGCTGGGCTATATCAGCCACACTGAGCGCACCCTTTCCAACGCTGCGCGGGCCTTTATGAACCTGCTGGATGCCCAGCGTGATGGCCTTGCAATGGCCAGCGACTAAGGGCTAACGTGGGCTTATAACGATAAGAAAGGTTTCTGCATGACTCAGCCCCGTTGCTCAGCCAGCGACCAGGAAACCCACGCATACAAAGGAAGAGTTGGTCGTGGCTAAATCCAGTGATCGCCGTCCGCCACTGCCGTTTATCCCGGCTCTGGATCCTGCCGAATTCGAAAGCACCTGGAACGATGCCCCGCGCCTATTGCGCGCCCTCAACGGCGCCAAACTGGGCACCTGGTATTGGGACATCGAAAGTGGCCGCGTCAGCTGGTCACGCGGCGCCCAGGCGCTGTTCGGCCTCGACCCCAAGCTGCCGCTGCAAAAGCGCATCGACTATATCGAGCTGATTCCCGAGGAAGACCGCCCAGATATTCTGCGCCTGTTTGAACAACTGCTGGCCGGCAACCCAAGTAACCGCGCTTTTCGCCACCGCATTCGCTGGCCGGACGGCAGCCTGCACTGGCTGGAAATCAGCGGCAGCCTGCAGCTGGATGCCGACGGCAAACAGCGTGTTATTGGCGTCATCCGCGACATAACCAGCCAGCAAGCCCGCGAACAGGCGCTGCGCAGCAGTGAGGAAAAGTTCGCCCAGGCCTTCAACTACAGCCCCGATGCAGTGGTCATCACCGAGAAATCCACCGGGCGCTTTATCGAGATAAACGCGGGCTTCGAGCGACAATTTGGCTGGACCAGCGAACAAACCCTGGGCCGCACCTCGCTGGAAATGGGTATCTGGGCCTGCCTCAAAGATCGCCAACGGATGATGGATGCGATCAAAAGCAACACCCTCAACGGCCTGGAAGTACCGCTCTACCATCGCGACGGCAGCATTCGCAGGAACCTGCTGTTTGGCGGCGAAATACTTTTGGGCGGCACCCCCTGCCTGGTTCTGTCGCTGCGTGATATCACCCAGCAACGCCAGCAGGAGCACGCCCTGCACGACAGTCAGGAGCGCCTGAACCTGGCTCTGGACTCGGCCGACCTCGGCACCTGGGACTGGCACATTCCCAGCAACATGCTGTTCGGCTCAGCCCGCGCCTCAAAACTGCACGGCCTGGCGGACGAGCCTTTCCATGACGATTTTCGCAAGTTCTTCAGCTTTGTCCCGCTGGAAGACCGCCACGCCATGCGCAAGCACTTCAACAACCTGGCGCAGGGCCTGACCGAGGATTACCAGGTCACCTACCGCGCGGTGTACGCCAACCAGGAAGTGCATTATCTGGAAAGCACCGCCAAGCTCTACCGCGACACCGACGGTAAACCCGAGCGCATGGCCGGCATTCTTATCGACATCACTGAGCGGGTGCGCCGCGAACAGAGCCTGGCCGCCTCAGAGGAGAAATTTGCCAGTTTATTCCAGGCCAGCCCCGACCCCGTCGCCCTGACCACCCTGCCGGACGGTGTGGCCACGGAAATCAACACGAGCTTCAGCCAGACCTTCGGCTGGCAACCCGAGGAAATCATCGGCCGGCGGATGACTGAGCTGAATTTCTGGGCGGACCTCGAGGTGCGGGCCGCGCTGTACGAAAAGCTCGAACGCGACCACAGCCTGCATAACGAAGTGGCGGACTACCTCGACAAACAGGGCCGAGTGATCACCTGCGTAGTTTCCTCCAGGCCCATGCTGCTGAATAACCAGCGCTGCATCCTCACCACCTTCCGCGACATCAGCGAACGGCAGAAAGCCCAGGCCGAGCTGCAGGCCAGCCAGGAAAAGTTCGCCCTGGCGTTCCACTCCAGCCCCGACGCCATCACCATTACCGAACGCGACAGCGGTCGCTATATCGAAGTCAACGAAGGCTTCGGCCGCCTAACCGGCTACAGCCCTGACGAGGTGATCGGCCGTAGCGCCATGGAGCTCAATGTCTGGGCTGATATGGCTGAGCGTGACGCGATGATCCAGCGGCTGCAGCGCGACGGTCATGTCTACCACATGGAAATGCATGGCAAGCACCGCGACGGCACGGTCAAGCTGGTCGAGGTGTCGGTTGAACCCATCGAACTCAACGACACGCCCTGCCTACTGCTCACCGCCCGCGATATCAGCGAGCTCAAGGAAGCCCAGGCCCAGGTGCAGCATCTGGCCTACCACGACTCGCTGACCAACCTGCCCAACCGCGCCCTGTTGCTTGACCGCCTGACGCAGCAGATATCCCTGCTCAAACGCCATGAACTGCGCGGCGCTCTGCTGTTTATCGACCTCGACCACTTCAAACACATCAATGACTCACTTGGCCACCCGGTCGGTGATGCGGTGCTCAAGCTGGTCACCGCACGCCTGGAAGCCAGCGTGCGCCAGGAAGACACCGTGGCGCGCCTGGGCGGTGACGAGTTTGTCGTGCTGATTTCCGGCCTGGAAGGCAAACGCTCGAAAGTGGTCCAGCAGGTCCGCGCCCTGGCGGAAAAGCTGCGTCACCTGCTCGCCGAACCCATGCTGCTCGACGGCCATCAACTGCAAGTCACTCCGAGCATCGGTATTGCCCTGATTCCCGATCATGGCGACACCCCTTCGGATCTGCTCAAACGCGCTGATATCGCCCTCTACCGGGCCAAGGACTCCGGGCGCAACTGCATCCAACTGTTCCGCAACACCATGCAGAAAGCCGCTAGCGAACGCCTGCGCCTGGAAAACGACCTGCGCCTGGCGCTCGCCCGGGGCGAGTTCGAGCTGCACTTTCAGCCCCAGGTGGATGCGCGCAACAACCAGATCATTGGCACCGAAGCCCTGCTGCGCTGGATGCATCCGACACTGGGCGCGCAATCACCGGCGCTGTTTATCCATGTGCTCGAAGAAAGCGGACTGATTCTCGAAGTCGGTGGCTGGGTGCTCGCCGAAGCTTGCCACGCCTGCGCCCAGCTGCTTGAGCAGGGCATGATCAACGCTACGCAATTCAGCCTGTGCGTGAATATCAGCCCACGGCAGTTCCGCCAGAATGATTTTGTCGAGCTGGTGGAAACCAGCCTGGCCAGCAGCCACCTGCCGCCGCACATGCTCAAGCTGGAGATCACCGAAGGCATCGTGATCCAGAACATCGACGACACCATCGCCAAGATGAATCGCCTCAAGCGCCACGGCGTAACCTTCGCCATGGACGACTTCGGCACCGGCTACAGTTCGCTGACCTACCTCAAACGCCTGCCGGTGGATGTACTGAAGATCGACCAGTCGTTCGTGCGCGACGCCACTCTGGACGCCAACGATGCGGAAATCATCCGCGCCATCGTCGCCATGGCGCGCAGCCTGGGCTTGGGCATGATTGCCGAAGGCGTCGAACAGATCGACCAGTTGGAGTTTCTCCAGCAACAGGGCTGTCATCACTACCAGGGCTACCTGTTCAGCCGGCCGGTGCCACTGCAGCAGTTCCGCCAGTTGCTACACGACAACCGCATACCGGCGCCTCTGTAAAACAACAAGGGCACCCGCAGGTGCCCTTGTAGATCACACGCAGCGCACTTAGCTCTGCAGCACGCGGCCCGCACCAATCGGGATTCGCTTGGCCTTGGCCTCTTCCGGCACGATGCGCACCAGGTCGATATTCAGCAAGCCGTTGACCAGGCTGGCGGACTTGACTTCGATATGGTCGGCCAAGCGGAACGACAGCTTGAAGGCACGCTGGGCGATGCCCTGGTACAGGTAAGTGACGTTCTCGGCGCTGGTATCACGTTTGCCACCAGTGACGGTCAGTACGCCGCGCTCGACCTGCAACTCAAGGTCGTCTTCCTGGAAGCCCGCCGCCGCGACTACGATGCGGTATTGGTCGTCGGCATATTTCTCGACGTTGTAGGGTGGGTAGCTGCTACCCGACTCATTGCGCATGGCCGACTCGAACAGGTCATTGAAACGGTCGAAGCCAACGGACTGACGGAACAGTGGGGTCATGGAAAATGCAGTGCTCATGATGTAAATCTCCTGAAATTCAGCGAGTGGTTAATCGCGAGACCCGACTTCGGCATCCCGCATAACTAAAAATGTGGCTACTCAACCGGATTTCAAGCCTCTGCAAAATTTTCTTACAGGGAGCAATTCGATGAGCAAAGTCATGCTGATCACCGGTGCCAGCCGCGGTATTGGCGCCGCCACCGCCAGGCTGGCGGCAGCTCAAGGCTATGCACTGTGCCTGAACTATCAGCGGCAACAGGCAGCGGCGCAGGCGCTGGTTGAAGAAATCACCCAGGCCGGCGGCCAGGCCATCGCCGTACAGGCCGATGTCGCCGACGAAGGCCAGGTGCTGCAACTGTTCGCTCGCCTCGACCAGCACTTTGGCCGTCTCGATGTGCTGGTCAACAATGCTGGCATTCTGGAAACCCAGATGCGTTTGCAGCAGATGGACCTGGCGCGCTGGCAGCGGGTGTTCGCCACCAACGTGTTCGGCAGCTTTCTATGCAGTCGTGAGGCAATCAAGCGGATGTCGCTCCGCCAAGGCGGTAACGGCGGCGCGATCGTCAATCTGTCTTCGGTGGCCGCGCGGCTCGGTGCACCTGGGGAATACATCGACTACGCCGCAGCCAAAGGTGCGATCGACAGCATGACCCTGGGTCTGGCCAAGGAAGTGGCGGCCGACGGCATTCGCGTCAATGCGGTACGTCCCGGGGTGATCGAAACCGAAATTCACGCCAGTGGTGGTGAGCCGGATCGGGTCGCGCGGGTCAGCCAGAGTGTGCCCATGGGCCGTGGCGGCCTGGCCAGTGAGGTGGCCGAAGCGATTCTCTGGCTGGTCAGCGAGCAGGCTTCATACACCAGTGGCGCGCTGCTGGATGTGAGCGGTGGGCGCTAGTCGGGCAATTGCATGGCCCAGGTGCCCGAAAAGCTCGCCGCTAAAGCGCCTCCCACAGGACAAGTCCGTGGTTAGGCCAGTAGATGTCTCTTACCCCTAGATAATGGGAGGGGAAGTGGGAGGGGCTTTAGCCGCGACCAGAGAGTCGCTTGGTGGGGATTGCCATGCCGCCGCTAGGCGCTCGCCTGCTCGACACACTCAGCCTCGGCAAACTCGATACCGAGCAGAGCATCGATACGCAGGCAGTCGCTTTCTCGACGCAGCAGATTGAACAGCTCGGTCGCTTCGGGGTAGCTGCGCGTCAGCATTGCCAACCACTGTTTGAGCCGACCCGGTGCGTAGCGTGGTGACATCTTGCGCCGCGCCTGCAGCCAGAAATCCGCCAGCAGCGGCTGCAACTCAGCCCAACTCATGGCCACCACCTCCTGCCCGGCCCTGGCAGCGGCAATCTGCCGGGCCAAATCCGGACGCGCCACCAGACCACGACCAAGCATGATGTCCTCCACCCCGCTGACCTCTCGACAACGCCGCCAGTCATCCAGGGTCCAGATCTCGCCATTGGCAAATACCGGCACTTTCACCGCGTCCTGCACCCGCGCCACCCACTCCCAGTGTGCCGGCGGCTTGTAGCCTTCAACCTTGGTCCGCGCGTGCACCACAATCTGCGCCGCGCCGCCCTCGGCCAGCGCCTCGGCACACTCCAGGGCATAGTCCTTGTGATCAAAACCCAGGCGCATTTTCGCCGTCACCGGAATCGCGGCCGGCACCGCACGACGCACCTCACGGACGATGGCATGCAGCAGCTCAGGCTCTTTGAGCAATACCGCGCCGCCACGGGACTTGTTCACCGTCTTGGCCGGGCAGCCGAAGTTGAGGTCGATCACGGGCGCGCCGAGGGTGCAGGCAAACGCCGCGTTGTCGGCCAGGCAGGCTGGATCGGAGCCGAGGAACTGCACACGCAGCGGCGTACCGGCAGCCGTTTGCGCGTCGCTGAACAGTTCCGGGGCGAGCTTCTGGTAAGTGCTGACGGGCAATACCCGTTCGGTGACCCGGATAAATTCCGTCACGCACCAATCGATGCCGCCCACCTGAGTGAGCACATCGCGAAGGATTTCGTCGACCAACCCCTCCATCGGGGCCAGGGCGATTTGCATAGGCAGTCTCTTGAAAATGCGGTGCTGCGCTTCGGCTAAAAGTCGCAGGTAGAAAAACGCCGCGTAGTGTACGCGGCGTGAGGGTGAAACGCTCAGGCATTAGCCCAACGGCGCATCACAGCTCCATGGGAAAAGGCGGCTGCAAGGCGGCGCCATAACCCTCAACAAACTCTGGCGGCATACGCTTGGGCTTACCGCTGGACAGCTCGATACAGACAAAGGTGGTTTTCGCCCGCAGCAGGGTCACGCCGTCTTCCGGGCGAATCAGCTGGAAGCGCCGGTCCATCTTCAGGCGCTGATCGGACTCGACAATCCAGGTGGCCATCTGCAACTGCTGGTCTTCATAAGCGCTGGCCAGGTAGTCGATCTCATGGCGCAGCACTGCCATAGCGCGATCAAGGCGGCGGTACTCGGCCAGATCCAACCCAAGAAACTGCGAATGGCGCCAGGCGCAGCGCTCCAGCCAGCTGACGTAGACCGCGTTGTTGGCATGACCGAGGCCGTCGATGTCCTCGGCTGTCACCTGAATATCGATGACAAAGGGATTGCTCAGTTCCCAACTCATGCTGGCTGCTCCAGGCTACCGGCCAGGGCGCGTGCCTCGGCCGCCAGTTGGGTGATCTGATCCCAGGCGCGGGCGCGCACCAGATTGCTTGGCGCAATCCAGGTGCCACCCACGCAGGCCACGTTGGGCAGGCGCAGAAAGCTCAGCAGGTTATCCGGGGTCACCCCACCGGTTGGGCAGAAACGAATGCCGGTGAACGGCCCCTTGAAGCTCTTGAGCATCTTGATGCTGGTCGCACCGTTGGCCGGGAACAGCTTCAGCGAACGATAGCCATACTCCAGCGCCAGCAGCACTTCCGAGGGCGTCATCACCCCCGGCAAATACGGCAGACCGGAATCTTCCGCCGCCGCCGCCAGGCGTTCGGTGCAACCCGGGCTAACGGCAAATTGTGCCCCTGCGTCGCGGGCTTCGCTGAACTGCTCGGCATGAATCAGGGTGCCAGCGCCCACCAGCAGGTCCGGCAATTCCTTGCGCATCGCCGCCAGAGCATCCAGCGCACCCGGGGTGCGCAGGGTGACTTCCAGCACGCGAATGCCGCCGGCGTGCAGCGCACGGGCCAGATCCAGCGCCAGGCTGATATCGTCGATCACCAACACCGGCAATACCGGGCGGGCCTGTTGCAGCACCACATCCATCGTCAGGCTCATGCCTTGCTCCCCGCTCTCAAGATTCAATCATCGCGTTCAGTCTTCAAACAGGCTGCTGGCGCCCTGCTCGGCCGAGCCGACCAGGCGGCGCTGGGCGGCGAACATTTCCAGACCATAGCCCAATTCCAGCTCGGCACTGGCAGACGCCAATGGCCGTACGGCCAGTTGCTGCTCGCTCAGCTCTACCTGCAGCAACCCGTTTTGCGCATCCAGCACCAACCAGTCGCCATCCTGTAACCGCGCCAAGGGGCCGCCGGCAGCGGCTTCCGGGGTTACATGCAAGGCTGTGGAAACCTGCCCCGAAGCCCCGGACATTCGTCCGTCGGTAATCAACGCGACCCGCTGGCCGGCTTGCTGCAGGTTGGCCAGCAAGGGCATCAGTTTGTGCAGCTCGGGCATGCCATTGGCTTGTGGGCCTTGGAAGCGCACCACCAGCACCAGGTCACCTTGCAGCTCGCCGGCGCTGTAGGCAGCCTGCACGGCCGCTTCCGAATCGAAGATGCGCGCCTGGGCGCGGATGCGCCAGAACGCCGGATCCACCGCCGAGGTTTTCAGGATGGCGCGCCCCAGGTTGCCGGTCAGCAGCACCAACCCACCCTCTTCTGCAAAAGGCTCAGCAACATGCCGGACAATATCCGGCGCCGGGCTCTGCGCAGGCAGCTCGCGCCAGGCCAGGCGCAAGCCTTCCAGCCAGGGCTCGCGGGTGTAAGCACGCAAGCCATGCCCGGCAGCGGTCGCGACATCATCATGCAACAGGCCGGCGCCGAGCAGCTCACGCAGCAACCAGGCCGGCCCACCGGCGGCCTGAAACTGATTCACGTCCGCCGCGCCATTCGGATACACCCGCGCCAACAGCGGCACCACCTTGGACAACGCGGCGAAATCATCCCAGCTCAGTTCAAAACCCGCCGCCCGAGCAATGGCCGGCAGGTGCAGGGTGTGGTTGGTCGAGCCGCCGCTGGCAAGCAAAGCCACCACCGCATTAATCAGCGCCCGTGCATCAATCTGCTGACCAACCGGCAAATAGCGCTCACCCTGGCGACTGTTATGCGCCACCAGGCGCGCTGCCTCATCAGTCATGGCATCGCGCAGCGGTGTATAGGGGTGAATAAAGGCGCTGCCCGGCACGTGCAGGCCCATGGCCTCCATCAGCAGCTGATTGGTATTGGCCGTGCCGTAGAAGGTGCAGGTGCCGGCCTGGTGATAAGCAGCCAACTCGGCGGCGAGCAGCTCATCACGGCTGGCTTCGCCACGGGCGTAGCGCTGGCGGACGGCGGCTTTTTCCTTGTTCGGCAGGCCCGATTGCATGGGCCCGGCGGGTACAAACACCGCCGGCAGATGGCCGAAATGCAGCGCGCCGATCAGCAGGCCGGGGACGATCTTGTCGCACACCCCCAAATACAGCGCGCCGTCAAAAATGCCGTGGGTCAAACCGATGGCAGCGGCCTGGGCAATCAGGTCGCGGGAGAACAGCGACAGTTGCATGCCAGCCTCACCCTGGGTAATGCCATCGCACATGGCCGGCACCCCAGCCGCGAACTGCGAGGTCGCGCCGGCCTTGGCCAGAGCCACTTTCAGGCGTTCGGGATACTCCCTGAGCGGCGCGTGGGCCGAGAGCAGATCGTTATAGCTGGAAATGATCGCCACATGTGGCGAGCCGCCCTGCTTGATGATCAGCCGCGCATCCTCAGGCTGTGCCGCCAGGGCATGAGCCAGATTGGAGCAGCCCAGCGCCTGATGCGCGGTGCGCGCGGCCGCCTGTGCCAGGCGTTGCAGATAGCGTTCGCGGCGTTTGGCCGAGCGCTGCTCCAGCGCGGCGGTAACCTGCTCAACAACCGGATGCAACATGACGGGGTCCTTTCTCGGCGAGGTACTGGCTTGCAGTGTAACGGCTTAGCCGCTGCTGTAACGCAACAGAGCCTTTATGCAGCAGACCGCAACATGCTCTCAGGGTGCCCAGTAGATATGCACCGGCAACGGACTGCGTTGCAGCCAAGCGTACAGGGGCAACTCTCGGGCAAGGGACTGATCGGCCAACACAGCATCAATCAACCCGCGTTTACGCTCGCCAAACGCCAGCAAGCCGAGCCACTGCCCACGCTGCAGCATCGCCAGGTTCAGCGACAACCGCTCACGCGGCTCTTGTGGCGCCAGGGCGGGCAAGGCTGCAGGTTTGGCTTGCGGATCCAGCGCCCCTGCTAAGCCAGGCATACCGGGAAACAGCGAGGCAATATGGCCGTCTTCACCCATGCCCAACAGCACTGCACTAAACGGCGACCACTGCGCCAACTGCTCGCCCCAGTTCGATGCTGATTGTTCCAGTGTCGCGCCCTGGCGCGGATCCAGGCAATTAGCCTGCGGCAAGCCCTGATGCAACAACTGCCAGTTACTCTCAGCCGCCTGCGCCGGCACCCAGCGCTCATCACTGGGGCTAAGGTCTATGCACTGAATGTCCAGCTGCTGCGCCAGCAAGGGCAACAAAGCCTGCGGACTACTGCCGCCGGGCAGTATCAAACCGGCACGGGGCTGCTGCACCAACGTAGCCTGAATTTGCGCCAACAGGTCATCAGCCAGCGCGTGCAGGCAAGCATCGCGCTCAGCATGGCAACACAGCAAGTTTTGGCTCATAAGCAACCCCGGCTAAGCTATCGGTATGTCATAAGGCCGCGCAATAATGCACCTTTGTCGTGTCCGCCAACATCCTTGCCATGGAATGCCTCTTTTGATTGTGTTGCTGCGCGTACTCCTACTGCTGTTGCTGCCGACACTGGTACAGGCCTCCAGCCTGCCTCTGCTGGCCAGCGACACGCCGCTGTTACCGGGCCCGGCCATGCATGTCTGGGCTGATCCAGAAGGCCTAGCGGACATTCACAGCGTTCGCCAGCTGCCTGAATCGGCCTGGCAACCGGTGGCACGCCGCGACGCCAGTTTCGGCTACAGCACACACGCCTACTGGCTGCGTTTCAGCCTGCACAATCCGGCCGATAACACCATCAACTGGGTACTGTTGATCGGTAATCCGCTGCTCGACACCCTAGACGCCTATGGCCTGGACGACGGCCGGGTATATCAGGCGGGCGATCAGCGGCCGTTTCACCAACGCTGGGTCAATCACCGCCAACTGGTGTTGCCATTCAGCCTGGCTGCCGGGGAAGAACGTGAGCTGATCTTGCGCATGCAGACCGACGGCTCGGCCAACCTCAGTGCCAGCCTGATGAGCGCACACGCATTCAACCAGCACGAACAACTTATGCTGCTGTTACAGGGCCTGTTCTTCGGTGCCCTGCTGGTGATGATGATCTACAACCTGTCGATCTTCATCATCACCCGCGACCGCAACTACCTGTGGTACAGCCTGTTTGTCGCCAGTTTCAGCCTCTACCAGTTCATTCAGCTGGGTTTTGCCCTGCAGTGGTTCTGGCCCGAGTCATTAACCTGGCAGCAGATGAGCTTTCCGTTCAGCTCGGCGCTGGCGACCCTGTTCGGCGTGCTGTTCACCTATGGCGTGCTCGACCTCAAGGACCAACACCGGGCCTACAGCTGGATCAGTTACGGTCTGGTCGGCAGCAGCCTATTGGTGATGGCGCTGGCGCTGGCCGCGCCCTACCTTGTGGCGTTGATCGGCAGTTTTGTCCTGCTGCTGGCCTGCGCGATTTTCGGCTGCATCTTCACCGTGCTGCGCTGGCGCGACGGCTACCCGCCGGCCAAGCTCTTCGCCCTCGGCTGGTCAGCCCTGATTATTGCCAGCCTGTTCAGCGTGCTCAGCGGCACCGGCCTGATCGCCAATTCGCTACTGACCCTGCACGCCCAGCAGATCGGCAGCCTGCTTGAGTTGGTAATTTTCTCGATTGCCCTCGGCTCACGCATTCGCCTGGCGCAACACGCCCAGCAACTGACCCAAGAACAGCTATACGCCAACGAGCACCAACTGCGTATGGAGCAGGCCAAAAGCTTGGATCTGCAGCGACAGATCAACGAAGGCCTGGAAGCGCGCGTGGAAGAGCGCACTGCGTCCCTGCAGCAGGCTCTGCAGGAGCTTTCTACCGCCAATCGCCAGTTAGCCGAACTCAGCCGCCGCGACAGCCTGACCGGGTTATTTAACCGCCAGGTACTCAACGAAGAACTGGAGCGCATGCTCGCCCAGGCCAAACGCAGCCAGCAACCAATCGCCATGCTGATGATGGACCTGGATCATTTCAAGAAGGTCAACGACCAGCACGGTCACCTGGTCGGCGACGCCTGCCTGCAACACGCGGCCCTGCGCATGCAACAGCGCATGCGCAGTAATGATCTACTGGTACGTTTTGGCGGCGAAGAGTTTGCTGCCGTGCTCTGCGACACTGATCAGTCCGGCGCAATGGACCTGGCCGAACAGCTGCGTGCAGACCTGGCCAGTCACCCCTGCATGCACCAGGGCCTGAGTATCAACCTGAGTCTGAGCATCGGCGTGTACACGCTGATTCCGGATGCCGGCAGCGACCGCGAACAGTTGCTGCGCCGCGCCGACCAGGCGCTGTATCAAGCCAAGGCTGCTGGGCGCAACAGGGTTGTTGGTTACGAGGCCAGCGCCTTGGACGATGTCTGACTCAACGACTCCAGCAGCTCCAGCACCGCCTGCACTACACGTGGGTCAGCCAACACCCGCTGGTGTCCGCCGTTTTCCAAACGTAGCAAGCGGCTGTCGAACCAGCTCTGGTGAATCGCCTCCGCCTCGCTGAACGGTACCATCGGATCATCCGCGGCATGCACGACCAATCCAGGGAAATCCAATTGGTAGTGCGCGCTATCAAGCTGGCCGGCGGGTATCCCGGCTTTTTCTTCGACCAGGCGGACAAAGTGCGCGCGGGCCTGACGTGGCAAACCCATGTAGCGTGAGAAGCGCCGTAGCATGGTCAGAATACGACTGGGCGCGGCAATGCTGACCAACGCCTCAGTGCGCAAGCCCAGCTGGGTGGCCAGCAAGGCGCTGGCACCCCCCATGGAATGGCCAATCACAGCCTTCAGCGGCGGCAGCTCGCTGGCAGCCTCCAGCAAGGCACGAGCAAACAGCACCACATTGGCTTCACGCCCAGGCGAACGGCCATGAGCCGGAGCATCCAGCGCCACCACACCGTAACCGGCATTGACCAGGGCCTTGATAAGCTCAGCGAATTGCGTCGGGCGCCCTTCCCAGCCATGCATCAACAACACGGCCGGCCCACTGCCCCAGCGCAGCGCTGACAGACCGAAGCGCAGCGTGATGCGCTCGGCCTGCGCCAGCAGCGGCAATTCCCAGTCCCGTGGCGGCAGGGTATGTGGAGTCATAAACTCCCGGCGCAGCTTGCTGGCCAGTGCATGCGGCGCCAGCAGACCAATCGATGCGTTGAAACCACGAACCCAGCTCATGCTATTCATTGCCATATCCTCAAACGATTGCCGATTTAGCGGCACGCAAGACTCGATCAGACAACTCACTGGGGCCTAGCGCGCGTGCCAGCGCCAGGCCTCCAACCATCAAGACGATATCGGCCAGAGCCTGATCAGCCTCCTCAGGACTGCCCGCCAGCAGCGCCGTCATCAGCTCGATATGTTCAGCCAGCACGCCGCGAAAACCATCCGACATACGCACCAGCTCACCTATCGAACTGGGCAGCGGACACCCTTGTTCACTGGCATCACGGTGCTTGCGTGACAGATAGAAGGCCGCCAGCAGCACCCGCCGCTCGTGAGCAGTCAGGGCTGGATCAAGCAGCGCTAAGCGTTCCCGCCGCTGACAGAGCATCTGCTGGAACACCTCCAGCATCAGCGCATCCTTGCTCTCGAAATGCGCGTAGAAGCCTCCGACCGTCAGGCCCGCAGCGCCCATCACCTCAGCCACACCAGGCTCAGTCGGACCGCGCTGTAGCAACGCCGCACTGGCAGCTGCCAGGATGCGCCCGCGGGTTTGCGCCTTCTTATCGCCCATGCTCGCCCCTTAAAATTACAACCATAATATTATTGGCGAAATATAATTAAGCAAGCCTGCGCGGCAACCGCTGATCGGCTGGAGGGACAATCTTCAGGAGGTAGAAAAATTGCCGGGAGCGATTTTTAACGTTGCGTAGCAACGACCCGAAGGGTGGCTGCCAGGGATGGTAGGCCATAAAAACAAAAGGGCCATTCAATAAAGAATGACCCTTCAAAATCCCGCAAAGCGGGCAAAAATGGCGTCCCCTAGGGGACTCGAACCCCTGTTACCGCCGTGAAAGGGCGGTGTCCTAGGCCACTAGACGAAGGGGACGAAACCTTCGAAAAACAAGGCCAGCTTTACGCTGGCCCCGTGGCAGTTCTACTGCAAAATTGGTGGAGATAAACGGGATCGAACCGTTGACCTCTTGCATGCCATGCAAGCGCTCTCCCAGCTGAGCTATACCCCCAGATTTATCGCCTCTCGGCTCACAGCCCAAATCGGCACTGCTTTTTGAAACTGGCGTCCCCTAGGGGACTCGAACCCCTGTTACCGCCGTGAAAGGGCGGTGTCCTAGGCCACTAGACGAAGGGGACGTAACCCTTCTACAACCAACCAGCTACGAGAGCTGATTGTGGCAAGCCTTGCGGCTTTGAAGATGGTGGAGCTAAACGGGATCGAACCGTTGACCTCTTGCATGCCATGCAAGCGCTCTCCCAGCTGAGCTATAGCCCCATCTCAAGGACGGGGCGCATGTTAAGAGCACGCCCCACACCTGTCAACAAAATTTTTACCTGCACCAGCATTCTTTATGCTGACAGAACAACCACTTACCCTATCCCGGCGCGTCAAAACGACGGCCGGACGGGGCATTCAGCTGCTTAGGCAATCGCCGCCAGCAGCTTCTCCCACTCTTTGTTCTCTTTCTTCGACACACCACCGAGCAGCTCGATGGCCTGACGCAGACGGAAGCGAGTCAGGTCCGGGCCAAGGATTTCCATGGCATCAAGCACGGACACCGAGCTGGCTTGGCCGGTTACCGCGGCAAACATCAGCGGCATGGCATCGCGCAGTTTCAGCTCAAGGTGCTCGACCACCGCCTGGATGCAGCCGGTGATCTTGTCTTTTTCCCACTGGCGCAGCGCTTCAAGCTTCCACAGGATCAGCTGCATCAGCTGACGCACCTGCTCGGCCGAGAGTTTCTTGTGCTCGAAAAGCTTGGCATCTAGAGCCAGTGCGCCAGCAAAGAAGAAGCTGGCCAATGGCGCGATCTGACTAAAGGTTTCCACCCTGCCCTGCACATGCGGTGCAATCTGCATCAAATAGTTGCTGTTGAACGCCCACTTCTGCGCGCCAGCGGCGAATTCTTCGACGCTCAGCTCGCGCATCCACTGGCCATTGAGCCAGGACAGTTTCTCCAAGTCGAAGATCGGCCCACCGAGAGAAACCCGGTTGATGTCGAAGTGCTCGACCATCTCGTCGAGGCTGAACTTCTCGCGCTCGTCCGGCATCGACCAGCCCATGCGGCCGAGGTAGTTGAGCATCGCCTGCGGCAGAAAGCCCATGCGCTCGTAGAAGGTGATTGAGGTCGGGTTCTTGCGCTTGGACAGCTTGCTCTTGTCCGGGTTACGCAGCAGCGGCATGTAGCACAGCTGCGGCTTGTCCCAGCCGAAGTACTCATACAGCAGGATCAGTTTGGGCGCCGATGGCAGCCATTCTTCGCCGCGCAACACGTGGGTAATACCCATCAGATGGTCGTCGACCACGTTGGCCAGGAAGTAGGTCGGCAGGCCATCGGTCTTCATCAGCACCTGCATGTCCATGCGATCCCAGGGGATCTCTACTTCGCCACGCAGCATATCCGGCACCACGCACACGCCTTCGGTCGGCACTTTCATACGTACTACGTTCGGCTCGCCGGCAGCCAGGCGCTGCTGTACTTCAGCGGTGGGCAGGTGCATGCAGTGGCCGTCATAACGCGGCGTCTGCTTGGCTTCCATCTGTTCGGCGCGCAGCTTGTCCAGGCGTTCGGCACTGCAGAAGCAGTGGAAGGCATGGCCCTTCTCGACCAGTTCGGCACTGTACTTCTGGTAGATATGGCCGCGCTCACTCTGTCGATACGGCCCGTGTGGGCCGCCAACATCCGGCCCTTCGCTCCACTCGATACCCAACCAGCGCAGAGCGTCGTAGATCTGTTGTTCCGACTCGCGGGTCGAGCGCAACTGATCCGTGTCTTCGATACGCAGGATAAATTCGCCACCGTGCTGACGGGCAAAGCACAGGTTGAACAGGGCGATATAGGCGGTGCCTACGTGCGGATCACCAGTGGGCGACGGCGCGATACGGGTACGAACGGTGGTCATGGCGGCTCTCAGAGAATGTGCAACGGGCAATCTTTCAAGGCCGCGATATTAACAGGCTGGCCACCGCCGGCTCCAGCTAGCGCGGCTATTTCAGCTGCACCCGCGCCCACCAAGGGTTAACGCTTTGTCCTGTAGTGCGCAGCAGGCTGGACAACAACGCCAGCCCGCATAGACTGGCGGCCTCTACTGCGGGCCTTGCAGCTTTTTCAGCCACCCGCCCTGCCGACTCGCCAACTCAGATCACCATGCCCACACCATCACGCACCCGCAGCCTGCTGCTGATCGTCGCCTTTGCCACTATCTATATCGGCTGGGGTACCACCTACCTGGCCAACCACTTTCTCCTGCTGGAAGTGCCGCCGTTCGTTATCGGCAGCCTGCGCTTCTCGATTGCCGGTCTGCTGGCATTGGCCTGGGTGCTGTTCAGCGGGCAGCTACGCATGCAGCGCAGCGACTGGGGCGGCGTGCTGATTGGCAGCCTGGCGCTGATTGCCGTCGGCCAGGGCGCGCTGATTTACGCCAACCAATACCTGCCCACCGGCATGCTGGCGATGCTCTACACCACCCTGCCGCTGTGGAGCGTGGCGCTGGAATGGCTGCTCGGTGAGCGCCCGCCACTGTGGGTGATGTGCGGCCTGGCCCTGGCCTGTAGCGGCATCGTGCTGCTGATGAACAACGGCCTGGATCACAGCGCCTCTATCGAACAGTGGTTCGCCGGACTGTTGGTGGTGTTTGCCACCCTGCTCTGGGCCGGCGGAGCCTGGCTGATGCGCCAGCGCCCGCCGTTTCGCTCCAGCTGGCTGGGGCTGAGCCTGCAGATGCTGATCGGTGCACTGCTGCTGGCGCTGTTCGGCCTGTGGCACGGCGATTGGCAAACACTCGACCTGCGCGCCATAAGCAGCAATGCCTGGCTGTGGCTGGCGTATCTGATACTGCCGGTCAGCCTCGGCGTGTATCCGGCGTATTTCTGGCTGCTGCGCGAGGTGCGGCCGAGCCTGGTATCGACCTTCGCCTTCGTCAACCCGATAGTGGCGTTGTTGCTGGGCTACCTGCTGTTGGGCGAACGACTCAGCCTGATGGCGATGCTGGCCTGTGGCATCACCCTTGGTGGTGTAGTGCTGATTATCTTCGGCCGACGTTAATCGCAAGCCCCTCCCACATTCGCTCAATCAAACCTGCAGCAATCGATCACGCAGCTTCTGAATCTCATCACGCAGCTGCGCCGCAGCCTCGAACTCCAGGTCGCGGGCCAGAGCGTACATTTTCTCTTCCAGCTGGCGAATGCGCTTGGTGATTTCGCTCGGTGAGCGCAGTTCGTTTTCGTAACGCGCGCTTTCTTCGGCGGCCTGGGCCATGCCCTTGCGCTTCTTGCTGCGCGAGCCGGGCACGGTAGCGCCTTCGAGGATGTCCTGAACGTCCTTGAACACGCCCTTGGGGATAATGCCGTTGGCTTCGTTGAAGGCGATCTGCTTGTTACGCCGGCGTTCGGTTTCGCCGATGGCGCGCTCCATTGAGCCGGTCATGCGGTCGGCATACAGGATCGCCCGGCCGTTGAGGTTACGCGCGGCACGGCCGATGGTCTGAATCAGCGAGCGCTCGCTGCGCAGGAAGCCCTCCTTGTCCGCATCGAGAATCGCCACCAGCGAGACTTCCGGCATATCCAGGCCTTCGCGCAGTAGGTTGATGCCCACCAGCACGTCAAACGCACCGATGCGCAGGTCACGGATAATCTCGACCCGCTCTACCGTATCGATATCCGAGTGCAGGTAACGCACCTTGACCCCGTGATCACCCAGGTAATCCGTTAGGTCCTCGGCCATACGCTTGGTCAGCGTGGTGACCAACACGCGCTCCTCAATGGCCACGCGCTTGTGAATTTCCGATAGCAGGTCATCGACCTGCGTCAGCGCTGGGCGCACCTCGATCTGCGGGTCAACCAAGCCGGTCGGCCGCACCACCTGCTCGATCACCCTTCCAGCATGCTCGGCTTCGTATGGCCCAGGCGTGGCCGACACAAAGATGGTTTGCGGGCTGGCGGCCTCCCACTCTTCGAAGCGCATCGGCCGGTTGTCCAGCGCTGACGGCAGACGAAAGCCGTACTCCACCAGGGTTTCCTTGCGAGAGCGGTCGCCCTTGTACATCGCGCCGACCTGCGGCACCGAGACGTGAGACTCGTCGATCACCAGCAACGCCTCGTCCGGCAGGTAGTCGTACAGTGTCGGTGGCGGCTCGCCAGGGCCTCGCCCGGACAGGTAGCGCGAGTAGTTTTCGATGCCATTGCAGTAACCCAGCTCAATGATCATCTCCAGATCAAAACGAGTGCGCTGCTCCAGGCGCTGCGCCTCCACCAGTTTGTTGGTGCTGCGCAGGTAGTCCAGGCGCTCGGCCAGTTCGACCTTGATCTTCTCCACCGCCTCCAGCAACACCTCACGGGGGGTGACGTAGTGGCTCTTGGGGTAGAAGGTGAAGCGCGGCAGCTTACGGATCACCTCGCCGGTCAGCGGATCGAAGGCCGAGATGCTTTCCACCTCATCATCGAACAGCTCGATGCGAATGGCTTCCAGGTCAGATTCCGCCGGGAAAATATCGATCACATCGCCGCGCACGCGGAAGGTGGCGCGGGCGAAATCCATGTCGTTGCGCGTGTATTGCAGGTCGGCCAGGCGGCGCAGCAAGGCGCGCTGGTCCATTTTGTCGCCGCGATCGACGTGCAGCACCATTTTCAGGTACGACTCGGGGCTGCCAAGACCGTAGATACACGACACGGTGGTGACGATAATCGCATCCGGCCGCTCCAGCAGCGCCTTGGTCGCCGACAGACGCATCTGCTCGATATGGTCATTGATCGAGGCATCCTTCTCGATAAAGGTATCCGAGGACGGCACATAGGCTTCTGGCTGGTAGTAGTCGTAGTAGGAAACGAAATACTCCACCGCATTGTTCGGAAAGAAGCTCTTGAACTCGCCGTAAAGCTGCGCGGCCAGGGTCTTGTTTGGCGCCAGCACCAGGGTCGGCCGCTGAATCTGCGCGATCACGTTGGCGATGGAAAAGGTCTTGCCTGAGCCCGTTACGCCGAGCAGTGTCTGGTGTGAAAGACCTGCTTCCAGGCCTTCGACCATCTGCCGAATCGCCTCGGGTTGATCGCCGGCCGGCTGGAAACGGGTGACCAATTGAAACTCGGACATGACGAACCTCGACAAGCGGCTGTGACGCGGCCTGAAAGCCTACGTCAAAACCGGTGAAAAGCGTGTGCCTGCTGTCGCAGCACAGGTTATGCGTCGGTATACTACCGGCCCACTTACGCAACCCCTAGCAGGGTGTTGCCTGATACTCACCTCTCCTCTTCAGAGCTGCCGCATCCATGAGTCTGTTCTCTGCCGTCGAAATGGCTCCGCGCGATCCCATCCTGGGTCTCAATGAAGCATTCAACGCCGATACCCGTGCGACCAAGGTCAACCTTGGCGTGGGCGTTTACTACAACGAGGAAGGCCGCATCCCATTACTGCGCGCCGTAGCCGAAGCCGAGAAAGCCCGCATTGAAGCCCACGCCCCACGTGGTTACCTGCCGATTGAAGGCATTGCCGCCTATGACAGCGCGGTGCAGAAACTGTTGCTGGGTGCCGACTCCGAACTGATTGCCGCTGGCCGGGTGATCACCACTCAAGCCGTCGGTGGCACAGGTGCACTGAAAACCGGTGCCGACTTCCTCAAGCGCCTGCTGCCCAACACCGTGGTCGCCATCAGTGACCCGAGCTGGGAAAACCACCGAGCGCTGTTCGAGTCCGCCGGTTTCGCGGTGCACAACTACCGCTATTACGACGCGGCCAGCCACGGCATCAACCGCGCCGGCATGCTTGAAGACCTGAAGAATCTGCCCGCCCGCTCGGTTGTCGTGCTGCACGCCTGCTGCCACAACCCGACCGGCGTCGACCTGTCGCTGGACGACTGGAAAGCCGTATTGGACGTGCTGCGCGAGCGCGAGCACGTGCCGTTCCTCGACATCGCCTACCAGGGCTTTGGCGACGGCATTGAGCAGGACGCCTTTGCTGTGCGTCTGTTTGCCGCCTCCGGCATCCCGTTCTTCGTCTCCAGCTCGTTCTCCAAATCCTTCTCGCTGTACGGCGAACGCGTCGGCGCACTGTCGATCGTCACCGGCAGCCAGGAAGAAGCCGGCCGCGTGCTGTCGCAAGCCAAGCGCGTAATCCGCACCAACTACTCCAACCCGCCGACACACGGCGCCACCGTGGTCGCCAGCGTGCTGAACAGCCCTGAGCTGCGCGCCCTGTGGGAAGAAGAGCTGGCTGGCATGCGCGAGCGTATTCGCGGTATGCGTATGGCCATGGTCGAGCAACTGGCGGCCCTGAACTGCAAACGCGATTTCGGCTTTGTCGCCCAGCAGCGCGGCATGTTCTCCTACTCGGGCCTTACCGCCGAGCAGGTCGAGCGCCTGAAAACCGAATTCGGCATTTACGCCGTCAGCACCGGCCGCATCTGTGTGGCCGCGCTGAACCAGCGCAACCTGCCAGCGGTTACCCAGGCCATCGCTGCAGTTCTCTAAGTCACTTGGGAAGTCGATCAGGTATTGACTTCCCCTTTCTAATCAGTAGGATACGCGCCGTTGTTCCGCGATAGCTCAGTCGGTAGAGCAAATGACTGTTAATCATTGGGTCCCTGGTTCGAGTCCAGGTCGCGGAGCCAGTAGTTCATCGGGGTATAGCGCAGTCCGGTAGCGCGCCTGCTTTGGGAGCAGGATGTCGGGAGTTCGAATCCCCCTACCCCGACCATTTTTGGTCGTTGGCTCAGTTGGTAGAGCAGTTGGTGTTTAACCGATTACTCATGAGTCAGAAAGCCACATGCAGCACCCTTTCAAGCCTGCTTGAAAGTAAAAACCCGCCTAGTGCGGGTTTTTTATTGCCTGCCATCCCCTTCGCGCCGCCTGCGCGACGTTAAAACCATTCCAGACAGTCTTTATTGGCCATTTTTTTGCTCACTGCTGCATGGACCAGTCAGTGAAAAATCAACAAAAACTATTAGAGCCATTCAATCGCAACATTTTACCAATATCTCTTGAGCAACTAGGCTGCACCTCAATGAAGAATAATTCTCACTCGAGGTGCACCATGCTCAAGACTCTGACTTTTACCCTGATGCACTTTTGTATCGCTTTTGCCGTCACGTACGCGCTGACCGGCAGCATCGCGGCCAGTGGCCTGGTGGCGGCCATCGAACCGCTGTGCAACTCGGTGGGCTTCTACTTTCACGAGAAGGTCTGGCAGCGTATCGAAGGCCGCGCAACAGGCGCCGCTGCACGGCCCAAACATGCCTGGCTGCATCATCAGGCATAAGTGTTTGAGGCTACGATAAAACCCTTGAGCAGAGCGTAAAAACAGCCAGCGAGGTACTGAGCCAATCCGCTACTATGCGCGGCTCAGCCACCATACGCGCCCGATCATGCCTGCTATTTCTCGCTTCCCCGCTGCTCCCTACATGTTTGCCTGCCTGCTTGGCCTGCTGACGCTTTTCGGCCTGTGGTTTGGCATTGGCCAACCGGTCGAACTGGCGGATGCCGCAACGCCCACACACAAGCTGCAGTGCGCGTCCTACACGCCGTTCGACAAAGACCAATCACCCTTCGACCAGCCCATGCAGCTGCGCCCCGAGCGCATGGAAGCGGATCTGGCATTGCTGGCCGAGCGCTTCGAGTGCCTGCGTACCTATTCGGTGACCGGCCTGGAAGAGCTGCCGAACATGGCGCGCAAACATGGCCTGAAACTGATTGTCGGCGCCTGGGTCAGCCGCAATCCGGCCGACACTGCGGTTGAGATCGCTGGCCTGGTAAAAATCGCCAATGCCCACCCGGACGTCGTGCAGGCGGTGATCGTCGGTAACGAGGCACTGCTGCGCAAGGAAGTCACCCCACAGCAACTGGTGGCGTTGATCGAACAGGTCAAGGCGCAGATCGAGCAGCCGGTGACCTATGCCGATGTCTGGGAGTTCTGGCTCAAGCACCCGGAAGTTGCCCCCGCTGTGGACTTCATCACCATCCACCTGCTGCCTTACTGGGAAGACAACCCCGCCGGCATCGAGAGCGCATTGCATGAAGTCGCCGAGGTGCGCCAGACCTTTGGCAACGCTTATGCACCCAAGGACATTCTGATCGGCGAAACCGGCTGGCCGAGCGAAGGCCGCCAGCGTGAAACCGCTGTGCCGAGCCTGGTCAATCAAGCCAAGTTCATCCGCGGCTTTGTCGCCATGGCCGAGCAGAATGGCTGGCGCTACAACCTGATCGAGGCGTTTGACCAGCCGTGGAAACGCGTCAGTGAAGGCGCAGTGGGCGGTTACTGGGGCCTGTATGACGCAGATCGCCAGGATAAATCGATCCTCGCCGGCTCCGTATCTAACCTGCCGCACTGGCCGGTCTGGCTGACTTTCAGCCTGGCCTTGGCAGCAGCCACTCTACTGCTGGCCGGCAGCCCGCACTCGCCACGTGCAGCATTGTTGCTGCCACTGTTGGCGGCGCTGGGCGCCGGCTGTATCGGTCTATTTGCCGAATTGACGCTGGTCACCAGCCGCTACCTCGGCGAATGGCTCTGGGCCGGCGCACTGCTTGTACTGAATCTGCTGGTGCTGGCCCACGCCGCATTACTACTCGGCCAGCAGACTGGCTGGCGCGCGCGGCTATTCAACTGGCTGCATAGCAAAGGCGCGCTGTGGCTGGCGCTAAGCGGCTTTGCCGGTGCGGTGATGATGTTGGCGCTGGTAGTGGATGCGCGCTACCGCAGCTTCCCCAGCGCCGCACTGTTGCTACCGGCTCTGGTCTATCTATGCCGTCCGGTGGGCGGTTATCGCCGTGAGGTCGCCCTGCTCGCCTTGCTGATCGGCGCATGCATTGTGCCGCAGCTGTACCAGGAAACCCTGAGCAACTGGCAGGCCTTGGGCTGGGCACTGACCTGCGCGCTACTAGTGGCCGCGCTATGGCGCAGCCTGCGGGTTAAAGCGCAGACTGCCTGATCAGGCGATTTGCGGCGCGCGCACCCAGCGCAGCAACGCCAACACCACGGCAAATACCGCCAGGCTGGCGCTGTACAGCACCAGCGCTGGCAGAGCGAGCAGCAATGCCGGCACCGCCAGGCGCTTGCCCCAAGCGCCCGGCAGGACAAATGCCAACAAGGCAAAAATCAGCGCAACCCAAGCCAAGACCCGGAAGTGGATCAACCAGCCCAGGCTCGCACGTACCTGGCAGGCCAACTGCTGCGGATCATCGACGCACAGACCGACCCATTGCGCGCCTTCCATCAGCTGGTAACGCAGCGCAAAGCTCAGCGCCAGACACAGGGCTGCAGCGATCAGCAGAGCAGTCAGGGGCAGATAACGGGACATAAGAAACTCAAGCAGATAAAAAGGCTGCGTAGGATAAGCCGCCGCGCCACGGATAACACCCCCCGAGATCGCCGACTCACAACCTCTGCGGCTAGAATCCAGACATGCTGATACGTCGCCTGATACTGATCACCGCAAGCCTGCTCGGCCTCTGGATGCTGTGGGTCATGTTGTTGCCCACCCCCAGCGGGCTGCCGCCCAGTGCGCCACTGTCCAGCGGCAGCTGGCGCGTGGCGGAGCACACCGTCAGCAGGCTGGAAAGCTTCCAGCTTGAAGCGCGCATTCTGGGCCGCGAAGACTACTACTTCGACCGCGGTGCCAAACTCTCGCCGACCGATCTGGCACTCGGCTGGGGGCCAATGGCCGACCCCGAGGTGCTGCGCCATATCAGCATCAGCCAGCGCAATCGCTGGTACTTCTGGCGCGCCGAACAACTGCCGATCGAGCGTCGGCAGATTGAGATCAACAGCGCCAATATGCACCTGATACCCGCCAACCCTGAAGTAGCCAGCACCCTGGCAGGGCTCAAAGAAGGCCAGCAGATTCGCCTGAGCGGGCAACTGGTGCGGATCGACGGTGACGATGGCTATCGCTGGACCAGCTCACTGAGCCGCGAAGATACCGGCGACGGCGCCTGCGAGCTGATCTGGGTCGAACAGCTGGCAGTACTGCCCTAGAAAATCGGCTTTCGACATGGCGCTTTTGCCTGAAAACCGGCAGGTCTATAACTAAACGGCACTTAGCCGAACTTATGTGGTCAAATCGTTCCGCATCTGACCCGCTCCATCAGCATCAGCCCTAGCTCTCAAGAGATTTAGCCATGTCGCATGTCCCTCGTCTGCTTGCCCTTCTCAGTTGCCTAGCCCTGATTGCCCCCATCAGCGCGGCCGATATTGATGCCAGCAGTTATGGCTACCCGATAAAAAACGCATTCGAAGCCACCCTGGCGACCACCCCGCCAGAGCTGCGCCCCAAGCTTCCGACCGACGCCGACATCAACCAGAATGACTACCAGATCAAACTGCGCCCGGAGCGTGAGTTTGAGCTGCCGGAAAATTTCTGGCCGGTCACCAAGATGCGCTACCGCATGGCCAAGCAGTCTGGCGAAGCGCCACTGATCTTTATCATCGCCGGCACCGGTGCGCATTACGCCAGCAGTACTCCGGAATACCTGAAGAAGCTGTTTTACGGTGCCGGTTATCACGTGGTGCAACTGTCCTCGCCGACCAGTTATGACTTTATGACCTCGGCCTCGCGTTTTGCCACGCCCGGCATCACCCGCGAAGACGCCGACGATCTGTACCGCACCATGCAGGCCGTGCGTGCACAGCATCCGCGCCTGAAAGTCAGCGAATACCACCTCACCGGTTACAGCCTGGGCGCGCTGCAGGCAGCCTTTGTCAGCGAACTGGATGAAACCCGTCGCAGCTTTAACTTCAAGCGTGTGCTGTTGCTCAACCCACCGGTCAACCTCTATACCTCGATCACCAACCTCGACCGCATGGTGCAAACCAAGGTTGAAGGCATCGATAACAGCACCACGTTCTATGAACTGGTGCTGGGCAAGTTGACCCGCTACTTCCAGAACAAGGGCTACGTCGATATCAACGATGCCCTGCTCTATGACTTCCAAAACTCTACCGAGCAGCTCAGCGACGAGCAGATGGCCATGCTGATCGGCGCAGCATTCCGCTTTTCCTCAGCCGATATCGCCTTTACCTCGGACCTGATCAACCGCCGCGGCCTGATCACCCCGATCAACTACCCGATTAGCGAAGGCACCAGCCTCACGCCGTTCTTCCGTCGTGCCCTGCAATGCGATTTCGACTGCTACCTGACCGAACAGCTGATCCCCATGTGGCGCGCGCGCACCGATGGCGGCAGCGTGGCGCAGCTGATCGACCAGGTCAGCCTGTATGGCGTGGCCGATTACCTGAAAAACAGCAGCAAGATCGCCGTCATGCACAACGCCGATGATGTGATCCTCGGCCCTGGTGACCTGGGCTTTCTGCGCCGCACCCTGGGTGATCGCCTGACCGTTTACCCGCTGGGTGGCCATTGCGGCAACCTCAACTACCGCGTCAATAGCGACGCCATGCTGGAGTTCTTCCGTGGCTAAGCCAACCTTTCTTGCCGTGTTTTTCACCCTGGCGCTCACTAGCAGCCTGGCGCATGCCCAGCACACCGTTGATGACGACGGATTCAAACAGCCCTTGCAGCACCTGCAATTCAACCCGGGGCTGGATCAGCGTGAGTTCGAGCGCTCAACCCTCAGCGCACTGCAAGTCTATGACCCGCTGGAGTCGTGGAATCGCCGCGTCTATCACTTCAACTACCGTTTCGATGAGTGGGTGTTCCTGCCGATTGTCGATGGCTACCGCTATATCACCCCCAACCTGGTGCAGACCGGCGTCAGCAACTTCTTCAGCAACCTGGGTGATGTGCCCAACCTGCTCAACAGCGCGCTGCAACTCAAGGGCAAGCGCGCCATGCAGACCACCGGGCGCCTGCTGCTCAACACCACCCTGGGTGTCGCCGGCCTGTGGGACCCGGCGACACGCATGGGCCTACCCAAGCAGCGCGAAGACTTCGGCCAGACCCTCGGTTATTACGGCACCCCAGCCGGGCCTTACCTGATTCTGCCACTGCTGGGCCCGTCCAACCTGCGCGACACCGGCGGTCTGGTGGCGGACTTTGCGGCGAAAAGTCAGGTCAACTGGTTGAACGTCGCCGAAGCCAGTGTCAGCCATCCGGAAATCACCCTGCTGGAAGTCGTCGACCAGCGCTCCACGGTGAACTTCCGTTACGGCCAGCTCAACTCGCCGTTCGAGTACGAGAAAATTCGCTTCTTCTACCATGAGGCGCGCAAGCTGCAGATCGCCGAATAAGCCTGCAGGCTTGACCCAAGGGCCGCCCCCAGGTTTTAACCTGGCGCGGCCTTTAGTTTTTCGGAGCTTTTACCTATGCGTGTCGCCCAATTGGCCAAAGCCGCCGCTGTCAGCAGTGAGACCGTGCGTCACTACACCGACCTTGGCCTGCTCAGGCCCACGCGCAATCCGGATAACGGCTACCAGGAATATTCCAGCACCGACCTGCAACGTCTGCGCTTTATCGCGCGTGCGCGGCGCCTGGGCTTTAGCCTGAAAGACACACAACAGATTCTCGCCAGTGCCGATAACGGCCATGCGCCCTGCGCCGAGGTCCGTGACCTGCTCAGCGAACGCCTGACGGCGCTACAGGCGCATATCGAGGAGTGCCAACGCCTGGCACTGGTGATGCAGAATGCCTTCGACAACTGGGCCGACAAGGGCGAATGCGCCCCCGATGGCCAAGCCATCTGCCGTTTGATCGAAGATTTCGAGCCCGATATCGAGCGCCGTCCGGCGACGCCCTGCCCTGCGCACTAAAAACGCTTACTGAGCGTAGCGGTGGTACAAGCCCGGCGGCACACCGCTGTTGTCGGTCGGCAACCAGGGCCCCTGCGGGTTACTCGCCCAGCTCCAGCCAGAGTTCCAGCGGTAGTAAGTGCGCTCACGGTAATACAGGTGAGAGGCGCCACCCACCACGTACACCCCCAATTGCGCATTCCACTGGCTGTCCACTCCCGGTGGCGGGGCAAAGCGTGGGTGGTTGCTGCTACCGCTTGGACTGATGATCGGCGCGGTAGCAGTTGGTGTCTGCACGCAAGCACCGAGCCCCAGCAGGCTTATCAGCACGACGCCACGCAGTAACGAGCTCATGGGGCTTTGCTGTCAGCGCTGTCGATCACCAGTTGCTGCAACTCAGTGGTCTTGCTGGCCAGCGGCTGACTGCTACCGATCCATTCACCGACCGTGGCGTTGCCACTACGGGAGATACGGGCGACCAGCTGCACCTGCTCGAAGCCGGAGATTTTCAGCTGCGGCATCATCGCATCACTGTCCGACAGGCTGACTTCAGCCGGCAGATCAGCCACGCTCAGGCGCTTGACCGCCAGCGGCATCGGCGGCCCGGAGACAGCGCGGGCGAAGATAAATACGGCATCGCCCGGTTGCACCTTGGCCTGCAGCTCGGCAGCCAGGGCAACACGCACAGTCAGGCCTTGGCTAGCCGCCGGTGCAGCATCGGTCGCAGGCGCGCCAAGCTGCTCACGGGCGCGATCAATCCCGCCCTGAATCGCCAGGCGTGAAGGGTCTTCAGCCGGCAGCACCCCTACCAGCTGCTGCCAGCGGTCAATCGCCTGCTGGAACTGCCCGGCTTCATAGGCGGCAATACCCAGCAGGCCGAGGCTGGTGACTTCCGCCGGATCGCCTTTCAGCGCCTCATCGGTCAGCGCCTGCAGTTGTTCGGTCCATTGCTTATTGCCGGAAAAATACAGCGCCTGCGCCCACTGCCCGAGCAGCTCCGGCTCACGCCCCGCAACATCTACAGCGCGCTCGAAGGCTACCGCTGCATCAGCGGCACGCTCCTGAGCCATATAGGTGCGACCGAGGAAGTACCAGCTTTCGGCGGATTTGGGATCATTCTTCACCGCCGCCTCCAAGCGTGCGGTCATTTCTTCGATGGTTTTTGGCTGTGCGGCAAAGATCTGCGCACGCTCGAGGTCATCGATGGCGCCCCAGTGCTGATACAGGCCATAGCCGAGCAAGGGCATCAGCAGGGCCGCGATCAGAGGAATAGTGCCGCCCAGCTTACGCTGGGTTGGTTTGGCCAACGCGCCTTCGGTATCGGCCAGCAGCTCGCGGGCTGCCTCATCACGACCATTGGCCAATTGCTCAGCATTTAGCGCACCCGCGTCATGCTGCGCCTGCAGCTCCTGCAGACGTTCCTGATAGAGGGTCACGTTGAGGGCGGTACGGTCTTCTTCGGCCTGCACCTTGCGCGCACGCAGCACCGGGATCAGCAGAAACGCCAGGGCCGTCAGCAACAGCAGGCCAGCGCATAACCAGAATTCAATCATCAGTCTTTCTTATCCACGGGCGTTTGATTAAGCAGAGCAGTCAGACGCTGCTGTTCATCGACAGACAGGCCGCTGGCGACAACGCCTGGCTTGCTACGACGACGCAACAGGATGACCCCAAGCAGGACGAAACCACCGACCAGCAAACCCGCCGGGCCATACCACAGCAGCAAGGTGCGCGCGGTTACCGGCGGCTTGTAGAGCACGAAATCGCCATAGCGGCTGACCAGAAAGTCGATAATCTGCTCGTTGCTCTGGCCCTCCTCCAGCATGCGGAAGATCTGCGCACGCAGGTCCATGGCAATCGGCGCATCGGAGTCGGCAATGTTCTGGTTCTGGCACTTGGGGCAGCGCAGTTCTTCCACCAGATTGCGGTAACGCTCGCGCTCGGCCTCAGTAGCAAACTCGTAGGTGTCGATTGCTGCCTGAGCCGTGCCCAGCAAGGCCAGCCCAAGTACCACAGCACTCAGCAGACGCTTCATGGCTGCACCTCATCGACTAACTCTTGGTAGAGCGGCGCCAGCTGTTCACGCCAGACACGCTCATCAATCACCCCGACAAACTTGTGGCGGATGATGCCGTCCTTGTCGATCAGGAAGGTCTCGGGCGCGCCGTACACCCCCAGGTCCAGGCCGAGGGTGCCACGCGCATCGTTGATATTCAGCTGATAGGGGTCATGGAACTCCACCAGCCACTTCTGCGCGGCGGCGTTGTCATCCTTGTAGTTGACCCCGTAGATAATCACGCCGAGCTTGGCCAGCTTGTTCAGTACCGGGTGTTCTACACGGCAGGCTACACACCAGGTCGCCCAGACATTGACCAATGCCGGCTTGCCCTTGAGATCGGCTTCGCTCAGCGTTTTGCCATCCTGCACCGCTGGCAGGGAGAACGCCGGGAACGGCTTGCCGATCAGCGCCGATGGCAGCTCGGTGGGGTCGAGGAACAGACCTCGGTAGAGAAACACCGCCACGCCGAGAAAGACCAGCAACGGTAACAGCAGCAATAAACGCTTCATGCCTGCGCCCCCGCCATGCCCAGTGCGTCACGCACACGGGTGCGCACCTTCATCCGGTAGCGCTTGTCAGCGGCCGCCAGGAAGCCACCCAGGCCCATCAGCAATGCACCGAACCAGATCCAGCGGACGAACGGTTTGATATGCACGCGTACCGCCCAGGCGCCGTTTTCCAGAGGCTCACCCAAGGCAACGAACAGGTCACGGGTAATTCCAGCGTCGATGCCCGCCTCGGTCATCACCGACTGCTGCACGGTATACAGACGCTTTTCCGGGTGCAGCACGGCAATCTGCTTGCCCTCTTCGAGGATGCGCACCGTGCCTTTGTCCGAGGTGAAGTTCGGCCCTTCGAAGTGCTCAGCACCTTCAAAGGTGAACTGATAACCACCGATTTCCACCGATTCACCCGGTGCCATGCGCATGTCACGCTCGTAGCTGCCCACACTGGTCAGCACCACCCCCAGGGCGCACACCGCCATGCCCAGATGCGCCATCTGCATACCCCAGTAACTGCGGGTCAGGCTGGGCAGGCCTTTGAGCAACCCTTTGTGCCGGGTTTTCTCGATAATGTCGCGCACACCGGCCAGCACCACCCAAGCGGATAACAGGCAAACAGCGAGCACCGCCCAGTTGAAGTCGCCGACCAGGAAGGTGGCGATTACTGCCAGCACTACGCTGCCGATCAGCACCGGGGAGAGCATGCTCAGCAGCCACTGCAGCGGCGTGTCTTTCCAGCGCACCAGCACGCCGACCGCGATCATCGCCATCAGCAGGCCCATCAGCGGCACGAACAGCGCGTTGAAGTACGGCGGACCGACCGACAGTTTGGCCCCGGTCATGGCATCCAGCACCAGCGGGTAGAGAGTGCCGAGCAGAATCATCGCTGCGGCCACCACCAGAATCAGGTTATTCACCAGCAGCAGGGTTTCCCGCGACCACAGGGCAAAACCAACCTGGCTCTTGACCACTGGTGCGCGAATGGCGAACAACGCCAGCGAGCTGCCCACCACCAACAGCAGGAAGGCCAGGATAAACACGCCGCGCTCAGGGTCGCTGGCGAAGGCATGCACCGAAGTCAGCACCCCGGAACGGACCAGGAAGGTACCCAGCAGGCTCAAGGAGAACGCGGCAATCGCCAGCAGCACAGTCCAGCTTTTGAACACGCCGCGTTTTTCCGTCACGGCCAGGGAGTGGATCAATGCAGTGCCGACCAGCCAGGGCATAAAGGAGGCGTTTTCCACCGGGTCCCAGAACCACCAGCCGCCCCAGCCGAGTTCGTAGTAGGCCCACCAGGAGCCCAGCGCGATACCGATGCCAAGGAAGGCCCAGGCGACGATGGTCCAGGGCCGCGACCAGCGCGCCCACGCGGCGTCCAGCTTGCCGCCAAGCAAGGCGGCAATGGCGAAGGCGAAGGCCACGGAGAAGCCGACATAGCCCATGTAGAGCATCGGCGGGTGGATGATCAGGCCGAAGTCTTGCAACAGCGGATTGAGGTCACGACCGTTTGCCGGGGTATCAAACAGCAGGCGCTCGAACGGGTTGGAAGTGATGATCAGAAACAGTAGAAAACCGATGCTAATAATGCCCATCACGGCCAGCACGCGGGCGAGCATCTCCTCCGGCAACTGGCGCGAGAAGATCGACACGGCAAAGGTCCAGCCGGCGAGGATCAGGCCCCAGAGCAGCAAGGAGCCTTCGTGGGCACCCCATACAGCGCTGAACTTGTAGTACCACGGCAGCGCGCTGTTGGAGTTGTTGGCCACGTAGGCGACGGTGAAGTCGTCGACCATAAAGGCGTAGGTCAGGCAGATAAAGGCAAACAACATAAAGCTGAACTGCCCCCAGGCGGCCGGCTGGGCCAGGCTCATCCACTGCCGGTCACCACGCCAGGCGCCGATCAGCGGCAGCGTCGCCTGCACCAACGCCATGCACAGCGCCAGGATCATCGCCAGATGGCCAAGTTCGGGGATCATTGCGCGTACTCCGCTGGGGACGCCTGCTTGGCCGCTTTGGCCGCGTCGTGCTGCTGTTTCATGCCGCTCTGCTCCAGAGCCTGCATAACTTCCGGCGGCATGTAGTTTTCATCGTGTTTGGCCAACACTTCATCGGCAATCAACACGCCATTGGCGTCGAGCTTGCCCATGGCGACGATGCCCTGCCCTTCACGAAACAGGTCCGGAAGGATGCCGCTGTAGCGGATGGTCACGCTCTTGGCGCCGTCAGTGACGACAAAGTCGGTGTCCAGTGAGTCGCTGGAGCGCTTCACCGAGCCCTCCTCAACCAGGCCGCCGGCACGGATGCGGGTGTCCTGCGGGGCTTCGCCGTTGGCGATCTGGGTCGGGGTGTAGAACAGGTTGATGTTTTGCTGCAAGGCACTGAGGGCCAGGGCCACAGCAATACCGACACCGGCAATGATGGCCAGGACGATATACAGGCGTTTTTTACGCACGGGGTTCACTTCAACTCCTCCCGGCGCAAACGACGCGCCTCGTCTTGCAGATAACGGCGACGCGCCAGGATTGGCAGCGCCACATTCAGCCCCAGCACAGCCAGGCTGATGGCATAACAGGACCAGACATAAGGCCCGTGGGTGCCCATGGCGAGAAACTCGCTAAAACTGGCAAAACTCATAGGCCCTTCTCCACCTGTGCCTTGACGACGGCCTTGACCCAACTGCTGCGGGCCTCACGTTTGAGCACTTCCAGGCGCATGCGCAGCAGCAGTACGGCGCCAAAGAAGCAGTAGAAGCCCAGCACCATGATCAGCAGCGGCATCCACATCTCGAACGGCATGGCCGGCTTGGCCACCACGCTGAAGGTGGCGGGCTGGTGCAGGGTGTTCCACCACTCCACCGAATATTTGATGATCGGGATATTCACCACGCCAACAATCGCCAGCACCGCGCAGGCCTTTGCCGCGCTGTCACGGTTGGTGATGGCATTGCCGAGGGCGATTACACCGAAATACAGGAACAGCAGAATCAGCATCGAGGTCAGGCGGGCATCCCACACCCAGTAGGTGCCCCAGGTCGGCTTGCCCCAGATAGCGCCCGTTATCAGGGCAATCACGGTCATCCAGGCGCCAATGGGCGCAGCCTGCTGCAGGGCGACATCGGCCAGTTTCATCTTCCACACCAGGCCGACAATGCCGGCCACCGCCAGCATCACGTAGATCGACTGGGCGAGAAATGCCGCTGGCACATGGATGTAAATGATGCGAAAGCTGTTGCCCTGCTGGTAATCCGGCGGCGCAAAGGCCAGCCCCCAGACCAAACCGACCACCAGCAGCACGGCAGCGGCCAGTGCCAACCAGGGCAGCCAGCGGCTGCTGATTTCATAAAACCACTTGGGCGAGCCGAGCTTGTGAAACCACGTCCAGTTCATCAGGTTACTCATCAGTGCTAGGGCTGATCAGGGCGCAGGCAGGCACCCGGATCAACCGGCCATTCAGGCTTATTGTCTACTCAGCGACACTGATCGTCAGACCAGCGGCGATGGCAAAAGGTGTCAAGGTCACCGCCAATGCGGTGAGGCTGGCCAACCACAACAGGTGGCCGACCGCCGGCAATCCTTGCAGGCTGGCTTGTAACGCACCGCTGCCGAGAATCAGCACCGGGATATACAACGGCAAAATCAGCAACGCGAGCAACAGACCGCCACGTTTGAGACCCACGGTCAGGGCCGCACCGACGGCACCGAGCAGGCTCAGCACCGGGGTGCCGAGCAACAGCGAGATCAGCAGCACCGGCAGGCAGCGCCCCGGCAAACCGAGCATCAACGCCAGCAGCGGCGCCAACAGCACCAGCGCCAGGCCCGAGAACAGCCAGTGTGCCAGCACCTTGGCCAGAACCAGAAGAGCCAGGGGGTGCGGCGAAAGGACCCACTGCTCCAGCGAGCCGTCCTCGAAATCACTGCGAAAAAGCCCGTCCAGCGAGAGCAATACGGCCAATAGCGCCGCTACCCATACCAGCCCAGGCGAAAGGCTTTGTAACAACTGCGTCTGCGGCCCCACCGCCAGCGGGAACAATGCAATCACAATGGCAAAGAACACCAGCGGGTTGGCCAGCTCGGCCGGGCGACGGAATAACAGGCGCGCTTCACGGGCCAGCAGCAGGGTAAAAACATTGCTCATGACGTGCGTTGCCCCAGATCAAGCTCGCGGTAACCGGCCGGCTTGACCGTCAATTCATGGTGCGTGGTCAACACCACCAGACCACCCTGCTGACAGTGTGCAGCCAGATGGTTCTCCAACTGGGCTACAGCTGCCTTGTCCAGCGCAGTAAACGGCTCATCCAGCACCCAGAGTGACGGCCCTGGCAGGTACAGTCGGGCCAGCGCCACACGGCGCTGCTGCCCAGCAGACAAGGTGTGGCACGGCACATCTTCAAAGCCGCGCAACCCCACTGCCGCCAGCGCTTGCCAGATGGCCTCACGTTCGGCCGGCTGATGCAGGGCGCAAAGCCAGGTCAGGTTTTCTTCGGCGGTAAGCAAGCCCTTGATGCCGGCGGCATGGCCGATCCACAACAGGTTGCGCGCCAGCTCTGCCCGCTGCGCCGCCAGCGGGCGACCATTCAGACGAATCTCACCAGCAGTTGGTTGCATCAACCCAGCCAGCAATCGCAGCAGGCTGGTCTTGCCGCTGCCATTGGGGCCTGCCACCTGCAGCATCTCACCGGGAACCAGACGCAGCTCCAGACGCTCGAAGAGCATGCGCCAGTCTCGCTCACAGGCGAGCGCCACGGCTTCTAGAAGAGGACTGGTCAAGGCATCGGTACCTAAGATGGATGGCAAAAGCTGTTCAAGTCGGCAGCGTCTTGGCCGCTATACTGACGCACGTGGAATGCGCAGCCGAACCAGACGGGGCGCGATTATACATGCCCAGCTGCGCCTCCCGCAGCGGGCATTTTCGACAGGGTGTAACCCGCCAATGAGCGAAATCAGCAGCCCGCGGCCTATTGCGCCAACTCCCCCCAGCAGCCGCCCCAGCGCTGTCGCGGCGGATCTGGCAGTGAAACTGTTACAGCCCATGCAAGGCTTGCTGGCCAGCGGTGAAACTGCCAAGGCCGAAGTCATCGCCCTCAAGGAAGTGGCGCAAAGCTTTCAGATGCTGCTCAAGCTGACCCTCAACAACGGAAGCCAGACCACCCTGGAAGCCACTAGCCCGCGCCCAATTGCCCAGGGCACATCCTTAGCAGTAACCGCCCTGTCAGAAACCCGCCTGGCGCTGTCCGTACTGATGGGCGGTGACAAGCCCCTGACCAGCCTGGACCTTGATCAGTTGCCGGTTGGCACCCTGCTGCAGGGCAAGGTGGTGGCCCGCGAGCAACTGTTGCAAGGGCGCTCGCAGCAGGTGATCTACAAGGTGCTGGTCAGCCTGCTCAACACACCGCTGGCTGGCAGCAAGCTGTCGCTGGAAACCCCACTGGCCCTGCCCCTCGGCAGCCTGCTCAGCGCTCAGGTCCAAGGCAGCCAGGCGTTGAATTTTCTGCCGCTGAGCGGGCGCCTTGATCAGCTCGCACTGAGCCAGCAACTGGGCAGCCAAAGCAATCGCCAGGGCTCCCTTGAAGGCCTTTTTGGTGCCCTGCAAGGGCTGCGCGGCAATGCCGAGATGAGTGAGGGGCTGCGCACCAGCATCGACAAACTTTTCGGTGCCCTGCCCGACGCCGCCCAGCTGAGTACCGCCAAGGGCCTGGCGGCGGCCCTGGAGAACAGTGGCATCCTGCTGGAAAGCAAACTGCTGGGCGGTCAGGGTCAGGCACTGCCGACCGACCTCAAGGCCAACCTGCTGCGCCTGATTACCCAACTGCTACCCAATCTGCCTGCGGGCACTCCGCTGACCGCAGCCAATGCCAGCCTGGCACAGGCAATGCCGGCATTGGCTCGCGATCTACTGGGTAGCCTGGGCAAAGCCAGTAACCGTCAACAGGCACTGAGCTTTCCCCTGCCCTCGCGCCTGCTCCAGGCCATGGACGGTGAAGCCGATCTGGAAGCCCTGCTGAAACTTGCCGCCGCCGCCATTTCACGCTTGCAGACCCACCAACTCTCAAGCCTGGCACAGAGCCAGGTCGGCCCAGACGGCAACCTGCTCACCACCTGGCAACTGGAACTGCCCATGCGCAACCAGCAGGAGCTGGTGCCGTTGCAGGTAAAAATCCAGCGCGATGAAAGCAACCCGCAAGGCAAGCCGGAGAAAAAGGAAACCCTGTGGAAGGTCGAGCTGGCATTCGACCTCGACCCATTGGGGCCTTTACAGGTTAAGGCGCAACTGGCCCACGGCCGCCTTTCCAGCCAACTCTGGGCCGAACGCAGCAGCACTGTCAGCCTGATTGATGCAGAGCTGGACAACCTGCGCCAGCGCCTGAACGCCTCCGGCGTGCAGGTTGGCGAGCTGGCCTGTAGCCAGGGCACACCGCCACGCGGCCCACGCACCACCCTGGAACAACGCTGGGTGGATGAAACCGCATGAAGAAGACCGCGCCACGCCAGGCTATCGCCTTGACCTACGACGGCCAGAATGCGCCGGTGCTCAGCGCCAAAGGTGATGACGAACTAGCCGAAGCCATCCTGGCCATTGCCCGCGAATATGAAGTGCCGATCTACGAGAATGCCGAACTTGTGCGCCTGTTAGCGCGATTGGAACTGGGTGATGCGATCCCCGAACAGCTGTATCGCTGCATCGCGGAAATCATCGCCTTTGCTTGGTATCTGAAGGGTAAAGCGCCAGCCGGAAGTGAGCGTGATAGCGATATCACACCACCGCTGCGCCTGTTGGAAGGGCCAACACGTTAAGTCCTGTTGATGCCTGGAAGAGTCAGGAACGCTGCAATTTGGCTTGCTGCATCTTGCTGACCAACTCGGCCTCGGCCTTGCTCAAGCCGCAAGACTGGGTCAGGTCATCCACGCTGGCACCCATGCCCGCCAGCCGCGCAGCCTGGGTAAACGACAGACTGCTGGGGTCACGCTGCTCGATCTGATTGAGCTTGTCCGGTAACGGCGCGACAACTCTGCGCAACTCATGCAACTCCTCGCCCATCTGCACACTGCCCGTCAGGTAGGCATCCAGACGCCGACTGAGCTCTTTGAGCCGCCGATCACGCACCGCATCACGCTCGCCTTGCAGCTTGATGGCATCACGCAACTGCCGGGTCAGCCAGATGCATGCGCCTACCAGCCCCAGACAGACCAGGGCCAGCGCGATCAGCAGCGCGTCGAACATGGCCTAGATGCTCTCCAGCTCGGACCACTCTTCTTCGCTCATCATCTTGTCCAGTTCAACCAGAATCAGCAGCTCGCCGTTCTTGTTGCACACGCCCTGAATAAACTTGGCAGACTCATCGTTACCGACGTTAGGCGCGGTTTCCACTTCGGATTGGCGCAGGTAAACCACCTCGGCCACGCTATCGACCAGAATCCCGATCACCTGCTTGTCCGCCTCAATGATCACGATACGGGTGTTATCCGTGACTTCACTTGAATCGAGGCCGAAACGCTGACGGGTGTCGATCACGGTGACCACATTACCGCGCAGGTTGATGATGCCCAGCACATAGCTCGGAGCCCCCGGTACCGGAGCAATCTCGGTATAGCGCAGGACTTCCTGAACCTGCATCACGTTGATGCCATAGGTTTCGTTGTCCAGACGGAACGTTACCCACTGCAGGATCGGATCTTCAGCGCCTTGTGCAGAACTTTTCTTCATGTCCCTAGCCTCGTCATGAACCGCTCGCGGCGGCAATCGCGGGTGTATACCCCGCTGTCATTACTATAGATGCAAAGCTGCACACATCGCACAGCCTGGCGTTATTCAGTGAACCCGGTTGGCCGCCATGCGTTTGGCCGCACCACTGGCGATCAGCTCAGCCAGAGATGCGATATCCAGCAAAGCGCACATATGTTCGATAACCGTACCCGCCAGCCAAGGACGCTGAGTGCGCTGACTACGCCATTTGACCTCGTTGGGATCAAGACGAATCGAGCGACTGACCTGATGCACTGCCAGCCCCCACTCATAGCCCTCAACAGAAATTACATACTGCAGACCTTCGCGAAAGTCATCGCGGTAACGATCCGGCATCACCCAGCGCGCGGTGTCCAGCACCTTCAGATTGCCGGCCTGGCACGGCAGTATGCCGAGAAACCAGTCTGGCTGGCCAAATAATGGTGTGAGCTCCTGGCCTTGCAGAGGGTAGATCGAGCCCAGGCATACCAGAGGAACCGCCAAGGTCAACCCGGCCACATCAAAGAGCAGGCATTCGAATGGCCCTTCGGCCCACTCGGGCCGCCCTTGCTGCACCTGCTCAGGTAGCACCAAAGCATCAGGTACGACCTGCGCAGCTTCACTCACCGGGTTTTCAGCCACTACGACTGGCACCGGTTCTGGCGTCTCAACCACAGGCAAAGGCATTTCAATGGTCGGCAACACCAGCGGGCGTGGCGCCAGCTCAATCACCGGTTTGGCGACAGGGACCTGCTGAATGATGCGCGCATCACGCACCTGCTCTTCCAGCACAGCGGCCTCAAACTCATCCAAGCTGATGCTGTCGACGCTGAAGTCATCCGCCTCAAGACTATCGGCCAGCTCGTTCGCAGCATCCTGCAGCAAGCCGTCCAGGTAGGACTGCAAGGCCAGTTGCGGACGTGTAGCGGTGGCAAGGGGACGACTCATGAACACAACCCACAATAACGATCTGTACAGACTATCGGCCGCTCTAGCGACAGACTTGAGCCTATATCTTCAGCATAGCCGTTCATCTCAGGCGACCTGTGCGGCAATCTGCTGCGATAACAGGTGCTTGAGCAAGGCACGGTAGGCGATGACACCACGGCTATTGTTGTCGAACGTTGACGGTGTAACCCCAGCCCGGCTGGCGTCACGCAAGCGCGTATCCACCGGAATGTACGCCGGCCATAGATGCTCAGGGTAAGTGTTGCGCAACACCCGCAATGTACCCATGGAAGCCTGGGTACGCCGATCAAACAGGGTCGGCACGATGGTGTACGGCAACGCCTGCTGGCGCGAACGATTGATCATTGCCAGGGTGTTGACCATCCGCTCCAGGCCTTTGACAGCGAGGAACTCGGTCTGCACTGGAATCACCAGCTGCTGGCTAGCGGCCAGTGCGTTGACCATCAATACACCGAGCAAGGGCGGACTGTCGATCACCGCATGGTCGAAGTCCTGCCAGAGCTGCGCCAGGCTCTTGGCAATCACCAGGCCCAGGCCACTCTGCCCTGGCGACTGGCGCTCAAGCGTGGCCAGCGCAGTACTCGAGGGCAGCAGAGATATCCGCTCATCACTGGTGGGCAACAGCAATTGCTGCGGCAAACCGCGAGGCACACTGCCCTTATGCTGAAACAGGTCAAAGCTGCTGTGTTCCAGGCTATCCGGGTCATGCCCGAAATAGCTGGTCATCGACCCATGGGGATCGAGATCGACAATCACCACACGCTTGCCGGCATCGGCCAACAGACCTGCCAGAGCGATTGATGTGGTGGTCTTGCCGACTCCACCTTTTTGATTGGCTACTGCCCAGACTCTCATCGTTATCATCCTCCCGGTGCAGCTGCAGCCTGACCGAGAACGGGGCCACCCTTATGGGGCCGGCGACGGGGGATTGACGGCACCCGCTTGCGGGGCCGGCGCTGCCGGAGCTGGTGCAGGTTGCGTGCCAGCCCGTTGCAAGGCCGCATCAGGTTTGGCATTAGCGCTGCCGACACCACTCACACTGCGACGCACATCTAGATTGCGCGAGATTACCAACACGACCCTGCGATTACGCCCACGTCCCTCGGCCGTGGTGTTATCCGCGACGGGCTGGAACTCACCATAACCGACTGCCGCCAACCGACTGGGGTTGACCCCATCCATAGTCAGCATACGCACGATACTGGCAGCCCGCGCGGTAGACAGTTCCCAGTTGGTCGGGAACTGAGCCGTCTGAATCGGCAGGTTGTCGGTAAAGCCTTCCACGTGAATCGGGTTTTCGTAAGGCGCCAGAATTTTGGCTACCTTCTCGATAATGTCGAATGCCGCATTGTTGGGTATGGCATCGCCGCTGGTAAACAGCAGGCTGGAGCTGAGTTCAATCTCAATCCACAACTCATTGCCACTGACCTTGAGCTGCTCGGACTGAATCAAGTCGCCGAATGCCTCACGCACGCTGCTGGCAATGCTCTGCAGGTCATCAGCGGATGACTGCGCGCTTTCCTCATCCACCAGCGAACGATCAGGCTCAGTGGTGCGTGGCCGCTCTTCACCTACCGGAATCGGCTTGATCGCCCGATCAGGCTGATTGAACACCCCTGTAAGGCTGTCTGAAAGAATCTTGTACTTGCCTTCATTGATTGAGGAAATCGAATACATGACCACAAAGAACGCGAACAGCAAGGTGATGAAGTCGGCATAGGAGACCAGCCAACGTTCGTGGTTTTCATGTTCTTCTTGATGACGCCTGCGGGCCATATGCTGTTCCCATCAATCCATAAAGCCTTGCAGCTTCAATTCGATGGAGCGCGGATTCTCACCCTCGGCGATCGACAGAATGCCCTCGAGCAGCATCTCGCGATAACGCGATTGACGCTGGGCAATGGCCTTGAGTTTGTTACCTATGGGCAGCAGCAGGAGGTTGGCAAAACCCACGCCGTAGATGGTGGCGACAAAGGCTACGGCAATCCCGGCACCCAGCTTGCTCGGATCCGCCAGGTTACCCATCACGTGAATCAAGCCCATCACGGCACCGATAATGCCAATGGTCGGCGCGTAGCCGCCCATGCTTTCAAACACCTTGGCAGCCTGAATATCCCGGCCTTCCTGGGTGTACAGATCAACTTCAAGAATGCTGCGAATGGCCTCAGGCTCCGCACCATCAACCAACAGCTGCAAACCTTTGCGGGCGTATGGGTCGGCTTCGACATCCGCCACCGCTTCCAGACCAAGCAAGCCTTCCTTGCGCGCGGTCATGCTCCAGCCAACCACCCGGTTGATGCCGCCGGCAAGATCCACACGCGGGGGAAAGAAGATCCAGCTGATGATGGCCAGAGCGCGCTTGAACACATTCATCGGCGCCTGCAAAAACGCCGCGCCCAGGGTGCCGCCAATCACGATCAGCGCAGCAGGCCCATTGAGCAGAGCCGCAGCATGGCCACCTTCAAGGTAGTTGCCGCCGAGGATAGCGACAAAGGCCAGGATGACCCCGATAAGGCTCAGTACATCCATTAAATGCAGGTCTCCGCCAGGTGCCTGCCAATATCATCCAGCGGGTAGATGGCATCGGCCAGGTTGGCTTTGACAATGGCCATGGGCATGCCATAGATCACGCAACTGGCTTCGTCCTGAGCCCACACCTGACTGCCACCTTGTTTGAGCAGGCGCGCACCTTCACGGCCGTCTGCACCCATACCGGTCAGCACCACCGCCAGCACCTTGTCACCATAGGACTTGGCTACCGAACCAAAGGTGATATCAACACAGGGCTTGTAGTTCAGGCGTTCATCGCCAGGAAGGATCTTCACCACGCCGCGCGCATCTACCATCATCTGCTTGCCGCCTGGCGCCAGCAGCGCCAGGCCTGGACGCAACACATCACCGTCCTCGGCTTCCTTTACGCTTATGCGGCAGAGCTTGTCGAGGCGCTCGGCAAAGGCCTTGGTAAAGGCCGCTGGCATATGCTGGATCAGCACAATCGGCGCCGGAAAGTTAGCCGGCAACTGGGTCAATACACGTTGCAGCGCCACCGGCCCGCCTGTCGAGGTACCAATCGCAACCAGCTTGTAGGACTTGCGCTTAGGTGCCGCACTGGCAACAGCCGGAGTAGGCGAAGCAGCTGGGCGCGCCAAGGTGCTAGTGGTGGCCGCCGGACGGGCTGCTGGCTTGCTTTGCGCAGCAGGTGTAGCAACAGGCGCAGCCACAGGAGGCGGACTCAGGCTGCGACGGTTGCTGCGGGCAATGGTATGGATTTTTTCGCAAAGCAGCTGCTTGACCCGCTCTGGATTGCGCGAAATATCCTCGAAATTCTTCGGCAGGAAATCCACCGCACCGGCTTCCAGCGCATCCAACGTCACGCGCGCGCCTTCATGGGTCAGCGAGGAAAACATCAACACTGGCGTCGGGCAGCGCTGCATGATGTTACGCACAGCCGTGATGCCATCCATCATCGGCATCTCGTAATCCATGGTGATTACGTCCGGCTTGAGCGCCTGCGCCTGCTCGATGGCTTCACGGCCGTTAGTGGCAGTGCCGATTACCTGAATATTCGGATCGGCTGAAAGAATTTCCGACACGCGCCGACGAAAAAAGCCGGAATCATCAACCACCAACACCTTAACAGCCATAAACACTCCTAAGCGGCGCGACAGATAGCTGCGCCGCTAACAATCAGATACGCCGCGCGTAACGTTTGAGCATGCTCGGCACGTCAAGAATCAAGGCAATACGTCCATCACCGGTGATGGTCGCACCTGACATACCTGGAGTACCCTGCAGCATTTTGCCCAGCGGCTTGATCACCACTTCTTCCTGGCCGACCAGTTGATCGACCACAAAGCCGATACGCTGACTGCCAACGGTGAGAATCACTACATGCCCCTCACCCTGCTCCACATGAGCAGCACTGCCGATCAGCCAGCGCTTGAGGTAGAACAGCGGCAAGGCCTTGTCACGCACAATGACCACTTCCTGACCGTCCACCACATTGGTTCGCGACAAGTCGAGGTGGAAGATTTCATTGACGTTGACCAATGGGAAGGCGAACGCTTGATTGGCCAGCATCACCATCAGTGTCGGCATGATCGCCAAGGTCAGCGGCACCTTGATAACAATCTTCGAGCCCTGCCCCTTGACCGAAAACACATTGACCGTGCCATTGAGCTGGGAAATTTTGGTTTTCACCACGTCCATGCCCACACCGCGACCGGACACATCTGAAATCTCGGTCTTGGTCGAGAAGCCCGGAGCGAAAATCAGGTTATAGCACTCGAACTCATTGAGACGGTCGGCCGCGTCTTTATCCAGCAGACCTTTTTCCACCGCCTTGGCGCGTAGCACATCCGCGTCCATGCCCTTGCCATCGTCAGAGATCGACAAGAGGATGTGATCACCCTCCTGCTCTGCGGACAGTATCACCTTGCCGCCCCGCGCCTTACCCGAGGCCTCACGCTCTTCCGGGGTCTCAATGCCATGGTCGACCGCGTTGCGCACCAAGTGGACCAGCGGATCAGCCAATGCTTCGACCAGGTTCTTGTCGAGGTCGGTTTCTTCGCCAACCAGTTCCAGGTTGATCTCTTTTTTCAGGTTACGCGCCAGGTCACGAACCAAACGCGGGAAGCGCCCGAAGACTTTCTTGATTGGCTGCATGCGGGTTTTCATCACCGCCGTTTGCAGATCAGCCGTGACCACATCCAGGTTGGACACCGCCTTGGACATGGCCTCATCGCCACTGCTGGCCCCAAGACGCACCAGACGGTTACGCACCAGCACCAGTTCGCCGACCATGTTCATGATTTCGTCAAGCCGTGCGGTATCGACCCGCACAGTGGTTTCCGCTTCACTGGGCGGCGCAGCCTTATCAGCGGCTGGCACGGCAGCCGGTGCCGCAGAGGCTTTGGCTGGTTCTACCTTGGCAGCTGGCTTGGCTGCGGGTTTAGCTGCGGCCTTGACTGGTTCAACAGGCTTGGCAACCGGCGCGGGGACAACGGGTTTAATCGCTTCAGGTTCGACAAACTTACCTTTGCCGTGCAGCTGATCAAGCAAGGCCTCGAATTCATCGTCAGTGATATCACCACTCGGTGCTTCAGCAGGCTCGGCCTTGGCCGCCGGCGTAGCAGGTGCTGGCGCAGGAGGCGGAACAAACTGACCTTTGCCATGCAACTGATCAAGCAACGACTCGAATTCATCATCGGTGATTTCATCACCGCCCGCCGCCACTGCCGCTGGTGCAGCCGCAACAGGTGGGGCAGGTGCAGCAGCAACGTCAGGCGCTACAAACTGACCTTTGCCGTGCAGCTGATCGAGCAAGGACTCGAACTCATCATCGGTAATTTCATCACTGCTGGCAGCGCTGGGCGCTTGCGTCGGAGACTCATCCAAGGCACCCAATAACTGCTCGAATTCGCTATCGGTGATATCGCCAGCGGATTCTTCGACTGCAACCTCGGTTTCAGGCTCAGGCTCAGGCTCGGCGTGCGCTTCAATCGGCGCGGTCTCTTCGGCACCTGCCGGTTCAGCCAGACGCGCCAAGGCAGCAAGCAGTTCAGGGGTTGCCGGAGTCAGATCGGTACGTTCACGGACTTCGGTAAACATGCTGTTGACCGCATCCAGTGCTTCCAGCACCACATCCATCAACGCGGAGTCGACGCGCCGCTCACCCTTGCGCAGGATGTCGAAGACGTTTTCTGCGATATGGCAGCATTCCACCAGCTCATTGAGCTGGAGAAAACCGGCACCACCTTTAACGGTATGAAACCCGCGAAAAATAGCGTTGAGCAGATTCATGTCGTCCGGGCGACTTTCCAGCTCTACGAGCTGTTCGGACAGTAGTTCAAGAATCTCGCCGGCCTCTACCAGGAAGTCCTGGAGGATTTCTTCATCGGCGCCGAAGCTCATAAGACGTGCTCCTAAAATCCCAGGCTGGAAAGCAGGTCGTCGACATCATCCTGATTGGATGCGACGTCTTCACGCTTATCGGCATGAATCTGCGGACCTTCACCACGGGAAGGCTCTTTTTGTTTTTCTTGTTCGGCGCGGAGCAACTCATGGTTGTGCTCAATGCCGGCAAACTGGTCCACCTGACTGGCCATCAGAACCAGTTTCAGCAGGTTGCTTTCCACTTCGGTTACCAGCTGCGTTACACGCTTGATCACCTGTCCGGTCAAATCCTGATAGTCCTGAGCCAGCAGAATATCGTTGAGGTGCCCAGATAGCTTGGCACCGTCGCGCTCGCTACGGGCGAGAAACAGCTCAACACGCTTGGCCAGTTCGCGGAAACCATCGGCGCTCATCTCGCGGCGCATAAAGCGTCCCCAATCGGCGCTCAGGCTCTGTGCCTCATCACTGAGGTCATTAACCAGTGGTGCACTCTGCTCAACCAGATCCATGGTGCGATTGGCCGCTTTTTCGGTCATCGTCACCACGTAATTCAAACGCTCGGTGGCATCGGTGATTTGCGAAACCTCAGTGGCATGTGGCACACGGGGGTCGAGCTGGAAATTGACGATGGCGTTATGCAGCTCACGGGTCAGCTTGCCGACCTCGTGATACAGGCCACGGTCACGCGCTTTGTTGAGCTCATGTATCAGCTGTACCGCTTCACCAAAGTTGCCTTGTTCCAGGCTGTCTACCAGTTGGCGAGCGTTGTGTTTCAGGGTCGACTCAAGGTCACCCTGAACGGAATCTTTATGTTCCATAGCACCCTCATGGCAAACATCAGCCGTTGACCCGCTCGAAGATCTTTTCAATCTTCTCTTTCAGCACCTGGGCAGTGAACGGTTTGACTACATAACCGTTAACCCCAGCCTGGGCTGCTTCAATGATCTGATCGCGCTTGGCTTCTGCGGTGACCATCAACACCGGCAGGGTTTTCAGGCGCTCGTCTGCACGTACCGCGCGCAGCAGGTCGATGCCCGTCATGCCGGGCATGTTCCAGTCCGTCACCAGAAAATCGAAACTGCCGCTCTGCAGCATGGGCAGCGCGGTGACGCCATCATCGGCTTCCGCTGTGTTGGTGAACCCCAAGTCACGCAGGAGGTTCTTGATGATCCGTCGCATCGTTGAAAAGTCATCAACGATGAGGATTTTCATGTTCTTGTCCAAGTCGACCTCCGTACAGTCCCAAACGCACACAGCAACCTGCGTGCGCTTTTAATCGTGAAACCGGCCCAGCGCTAGCGAATACAACTCAATGTGCACGCCACTCGCCCAAACGAGCGCGTAAACGAGCGGCACACTGACTGTGTAGTTGGCTTACACGTGATTCGCTAACCCCCAACACCTCGCCGATCTCTTTAAGATTCAGTTCTTCATCGTAATATAGCGCTAACACCAGGCGCTCGCGCTCCGGCAGGTTGGCAATGGCATCTGCCAGGGCCGCCTGAAAGCGTTCATCTTCCAGATCACGAGAAGGTTCGAGGTGGTTGCTGCCAGCGTCTTCACCCAGCCCACCGTGCTCGCCGTCCTGCAACAGGTCGTCGAAACTGAACAGGCGGCTGCCTAAAGTGTCGCCAAGAATGCCGTAGTAATCCTCGAGACTCAATTGGAGTTCGGCCGCAACCTCTTGATCTTTAGCGTCTCTGCCGGTTCTGGCCTCAATTATTCGAATTGCGTCGCTAACCATGCGGCTATTGCGATGCACTGAACGTGGCGCCCAATCACCTTTACGCACCTCATCAAGCATTGAGCCGCGAATGCGAATACCGGCGAACGTCTCGAAACTGGCACCTTTGCTGGAGTCGTATTTTTTTGACGCTTCAAGCAGACCGATCATCCCGGCCTGAATCAGATCATCGACCTGCACATTGGCCGGTAGACGGGCCAGCAAGTGATAGGCAATGCGTTTGACCAGGGGCGCGTAGCGCTCGATCAACTGGTGCTGGGAATCCTGCGCCTGCGCCTTGCTATACATACGAAGTCCAGAGGCTGCTGTCATATGGCCGTGTCCGCGATCGGTTGCTGCACCAGACGCTCAACGAAAAACTCCAAATGACCGCGCGGGTTAGCCGGTAACGGCCAGGCGTCGACTTTCTGGGCTATCGCCTTGAACGCCAGCGCGCACTTCGAGCGCGGGAAGGCTTCGTAGACCGCGCGCTGCTTCTGCACGGCCTTGCGCACTGACTCGTCATACGGCACTGCGCCTACATACTGCAGGGCAACATCAAGAAAACGATCAGTGACTTTAGTCAGCTTAGCAAAGAGGTTGCGACCTTCCTGCGGGCTGTGAGCCATATTGGCCAGTACGCGGAAACGGTTCATGCCGTGGTCGCGGTTGAGCAATTTGATCAGCGCGTAGGCATCGGTAATCGACGTAGGCTCATCACACACCACCACCAGCACTTCCTGGGCAGCGCGCACGAAGCTCACAACACCGTCACCAATACCCGCGGCGGTGTCGATGATCAACACGTCGAGGTTGTCACTGATATCGCTGAACGCCTGGATAAGCCCCGCATGTTGCATGGGTGACAGCTGCACCATGCTCTGAATACCCGAGGCTGCCGGCACGATACGAATGCCGCCAGGGCCCTGCAGTAACACATCGCGCAGCTCGCACTCGCCACTGATGACGTCTTCCAGGGTGCGTTTGGCGCTGAGGCCCAACAACACGTCGACGTTGGCCAAGCCAAGGTCGGCGTCCATCAGCATCACCCGACGGCCGAGATCAGCCAGGGCCAACGCCAGGTTCACCGAGACGTTGGTCTTACCGACGCCACCTTTGCCGCCGGTCACCGCAATCACCTGTACGGGATGCATACCCATATTTCTACACACCTTGTCTAACTTCGACTGGAGCCACTTGGCTGGCTAAGCGCGGTTCATTGCCAACAGCAGGACGCTTAACTGACGCGTCGTGCGGGTTGCTGGTAAAGCCCGGCAAACATCTCCGCCATCGTATCTTCGCTTGGATCCTGGGTTGCCTGCAGCCCTACGGCCCGGCTAACCAATTGATGACTGCGTGGAATCTGCAAATCATCGGGAATGCGTGGCCCATCAGCGAGATAGGCTACCGGTAGACGCTGGCTAATAGCCAGTCCTAAAACCTCACCCAGGCTGGTGGCCTCATCCGCTTTTGTCAGAATGCAGCCAGACAAGCCGCAACGCTTATAACTATGGTAGGCGGCTTTCAGCACTTGGCCCTGGCTGGTAGCGGCCATGACCAGATAATTTTTTGCGTTGACACCACGGCTGGCCAGCGTTTCCAGCTGCATGCGCAGGGCTGGGTCATTGGCGGGCAGGCCGGCAGTGTCAATCAGCACCACCCGCTTGCGCGCCAGCGGAGCCAAGGCTTGAGTCAACGATTGACCAGGGTCAACCAGCGTTACCGGGACATTGAGAATACGCCCCAAGGTCTTGAGCTGCTCCTGAGCACCAATGCGGTAGCTGTCCAGGCTGACCAGGGCAATATGCTGGGCGCCGTACTTGAGCACGTAACGCGCGGCCAGCTTGGCCAGAGTAGTGGTTTTGCCCATGCCAGCAGGGCCTACCAAGGCGATTACGCCGCCCTCTTCCATCGGTTCCTGCTTCGGCGTTTTGATCGCGTGAGCCAGGTGCGCCAGCACCATGCGCCAGGCCTGGCGAGGTTCAGTCACCGTATTCACACGCTCCAGTAGCGCTTTCGACAATTCGGCCGACAAGCCCATGCGCTGCAGGCGACGCCACAAATTGGCTTGCTGCGGGCGACGGTTCTGCAACTGCCCCCAGGCAATCGAGCCCAGCTGCACTTCAATCAGCTCACGCAGGCCATGCAGTTCGAAACGCATGGCATCCAGGGCGCGCTGATCGGTTGCCGCAGCTGGAGCTGCCTGCGATTTGCGCATCACAGCCGCCAAGCTGTCAGCAGGCAGGCTGTCAGCCGCGCCAAACAGCTGGCGGTCTTTGCCGGCATCGACCTGAGTGCGGGTGGTCAGCTCGGCCTGGGCCGTGGCAATTTTCGCCTGAGTCTTGCGCAGCTCGGCTTCCAACGCAGGGTTGGGCTGACGGGCCGGTGCGGCTGGCACCTGATAATCCAGCGCGGCGGTCAATTCGACACCACCGGCTACCCGGCGATTGCCAATGATCGAGGCATCGGCACCCAGCTCATCACGCACCAATTTCATGGCGGTACGCATATCGGCGGCGAAAAAGCGTTTGACCTGCATGGCCTGTAACCTCGGTTAGTTCTGCCCCACCGTCGCAACGATGGTGACCTGCTTGTTATCCGGAATTTCCTGGTATGCCAGTACATGGATACTCGGAACCGCCAGCCGCGCGAATCGCGAGAGCATCGCCCGGACCGGACCGGCAACCAGCAGAATCACTGGCTTGCCGAGCATCTCCTGGCGCTGCGCCGCTTCCACCAGGGAACGCTGCAGCTTCTCGGCCATGCCAGGTTCCAGGAGGATGCCCTCCTCGGAGCCTTGACCGGCCTTCTGGATACTGTTGAGCAATATCTGTTCCAACCTGGGTTCAAGGGTGATAACAGGCAGCTCCAGCTCTAGTCCCACAATGCTTTGCACGATTGCGCGGGCCAACGCAACGCGTACCGCCGCCACCATCGCGGCGGGATCTTGACTCTTCACCGCAACGTTGGCGATGGCCTCGGCGATGGTGCGGATATCGCGTACCGGCACCTGTTCCTGCAGCAGGCTCTGCAGCACCTTGAGCAGGGTTGACAGGGAAATCATCCCTGGCACCAGCTCTTCAGCGAGCTTCGGCGAGCTCTTGGCCAAGAGCTGCATCAACTGTTGCACTTCCTCGTGACCCAGCAGCTCGTGGGCATGTTTGTGCAGGACTTGGTTGAGGTGGGTCGCCACTACGGTACTGGCGTCTACCACGGTGTAGCCAAGCGACTGCGCCTGATCGCGCTGAGTCGGGTCGATCCACACCGCCTCCAGACCGAATGCCGGATCCTTGGCGGCGATGCCATTGAGCGGACCGAACACCTGGCCCGGGTTGATCGCCAGCTCGCGATCCGGGTACACCTCGGCCTCGGCCACGCTGACCCCCATCAGCGTCAGGCGATAGGCATTGGGCTGCAGGTCCAGGTTGTCGCGGATATGCACCGAGGGCATGAGAAAGCCCATCTCCTGGGAGAGCTTCTTACGCACGCCCTTGATCCGCGCCAGCAGCTGGCCACCCTGGTTACGGTCTACCAGTGGAATCAGCCGATAACCCACTTCCAGGCCGACCATATCCACCGGTGTCACGTCGTCCCAGCCCAGCTCCTTGACCTCTTGAGCCTTCTGCGCTGGCAGCAATTCCTGTTGGCGCTGCACTTCCTTGATCTCGTTTTCCTTGGTTGTACGCTGTTTGTTGGCAATCCAGTACGCAGCACCCGCAGCCACCAGGCCCAGGCTGATAAAAGAGAAATGTGGCATGCCGGGCACCAGGCCCATGGCGATCATCACCGCCGCGGTAACCGCCAGCGCACGCGGCGAGGCGAACATCTGCCGATTGACCTGAGCACCCATGTCTTCCGAGCTGGAAACACGGGTCACCATGATTGCTGCGGCAGTCGACAGCAACAGCGAAGGAATCTGCGCCACCAGGCCGTCACCGATGGTCAGCAGGGTGTAGATGCGGCCCGCGTCAGCAAAGCTCAGGTCATGCTGGAAAATACCGATGGCGATGCCACCGATCAGGTTGATGAACAGAATCAGCAGGCCGGCAATCGCATCGCCGCGCACAAACTTGCTGGCACCGTCCATGGAGCCGTAGAAGTCGGCTTCCTGGGACACTTCGCTGCGACGCTTCTTGGCCTCCGCCTGATCGATCAACCCGGCATTCAGGTCCGCGTCGATGGCCATCTGCTTGCCCGGCATGGCGTCCAAGGTGAAACGCGCACTGACCTCGGAGATACGTCCGGCACCTTTGGTGACCACCACGAAGTTGATGATCATCAGGATCGCGAACACCACGATACCGACCACGTAGTTACCACCGATCACTACCTCACCGAAGGCCTGGATCACCTTACCCGCAGCGTCGTGACCGTCCTGACCGTTAAGTAGCACCACCCGCGTGGAGGCGACGTTAAGCGCCAGACGCAGCAAGGTTGCCGCCAGCAGAATGGTCGGGAATACCGCGAAATCCAGCGGGCGCAGGGCGTAGATCGCTACCAGCAGGACGACGATCGACAGGGCAATACTGAAGGTAAACAGCACATCAAGGAGAAACGGTGGAATCGGCAGCATGACCATGCCGAGCATGACCAGCAGCAACAGTGGGATGCCCAGGTTGCCCTGTTTCAACCCCGACAGGTTACTGCGCACATCACCGATCATTTGTGAGCGATCTATTGCCACACCACTACCCCAGCCAATTCAATCTTTTGACGCGTGTCGCGCCTTTGGGGAGGGTTTTGCAAGAAGCTGTCCAACTTTGCCAGGCCAAACCAAACAACAGTTAACCCAGCTACATCGGCACTCACCGTCACTCGTCGCGACGTAAATCCGGCGGGATTGGCATCTCCGGTAGCGGCCCTGGGCGTTTGCCCTTACCGGCCTGGTACTGGCGCAGCTGATAGACGTAAGCCAACACCTGGGCGATGGCCAGATACAGGCCGGCGGGAATTTCCTGATCCAGTTCGGTGGAATAGAACACCGCCCGCGCCAGAGCCGGCGACTCCAGCACCATGACCTTGTGCTCGTTGGCGATTTCGCGAATCTTCAAGGCAGTGAAATCACCGCCCTTGGCCAGCAGCACGGGCGCACTGCCCTTGGCCGGGTCGTACTTCAAGGCCACGGCAAAGTGCGTCGGGTTGGTGATGACCACGTCGGCGTCAGGCACCGACTGCATCATGCGCCGCTCGGCCATTTCGCGCTGCAGCTGGCGAATACGCTGCTTGACCTCGGGCTTGCCCTCGCTGTCCTTGTACTCGTCGCGCACTTCCTGCTTGGTCATCATCAGCTTCTGTTTGCTGCTCCAGAGCTGGAATGGCACATCCACGGCGGCAATCAGAATCAACCCGCAAGACATCCACAGCGCGCTCCACCCCACCACACTGGCTGAGTGCAGAATGGCCGACTCTATCGGCTCATGCACTATCGCCAACAGATCGTCCTGCCAGGCCGACAACACGGCCACACCTACCAGCAGAATCAGGATGAACTTGGCCAACGCCTTGAGCAGCTCGACCAGAGCACTGGTCGAGAACATGCGTTTAAGCCCTGCCAAGGGATCCATTCGACTGAGTTTGGGCGCCATGGCTTCGGCAGAGAACAGCCAGCCGCCGAGAGAAATCGGCCCCACAATCGATACGATCAGCAGCAGCACAAACAGCGGGAACAAGGCCTCCAACGCAATCTGCCCAGATGCCGCCAGCCACAGGGCCATGCTGCGCTCATCCATGATCACGTCACGGGGTAGCGAGAAGTTGCCACGCATGATGTCGAGCATGGCATTGGCCATGCTGCCGCCGAAAGCCAGCATGCCACCAAAACCACCGAGGGTCACAGCCAGGGTATTGAGCTCTTTGGAACGGGCAATCTGGCCCTTCTCACGGGATTCGCGTAGGCGTTTCTCCGTGGGTTCCTCGCTTTTATCGGCACCGCTCTCGGATTCGGCCATGGATTAATTCGCCCGCGCCATTTCACGCAAGAATTGCAACGCCTCGGTGGCAAATACCTGGTACTGCGCAAGGATGTCGGTCATGCCGATCCACACGATGACCATACCCAACACAAGAGTCAGCGGGAAACCGATAGAAAAGATATTCAACTGCGGCGCAGCGCGGGTCATCACCCCGAATGCCAGATTGATCACCAACAATGCGGTTATTGCCGGCAATACCAGAAGCAGAGCCGCCCCCAACACCCAACCCAGTTTGTTGGCAATTTCCCAGTAGTTTTCCACCAGAAAGCCACCGCCGACTGGCAAGGTGAAGAAACTCTCAGTCAGCACTTCAAACACCACCAGATGGGCGTTCATGGCGAGAAACAGCAAGGTCACCAGAATCATGAACAACTGACCGATCACTGGCACCGAAATACCGTTAGCCGGGTCAACCATAGAGGCAAAACCCAAGCCCATCTGCATGGCGACGATCTGCCCGGCAATCACGAAAACCTGGAAGAACAGCTGCAGAACAAAACCCAGCATCATGCCGATCAGAATTTCCTGGGCAATCCAGATAAATGCCTGCACGCTGATCGCATCAATGACAGGCATCGGCGGCAGGGTCGGCATGATCACCAGACAAATGGCCAGGGACAGGTACAGGCGCACCCGCGCCGAAACCAGCTGGGTGCCAATGATCGGCATAAACATCAACAGCGCCGCAATACGAAACAGCGGCAACAGAAAGCTGCCCACCCATGCACCGATCTGCTCGTTGCTTAGCTCGAACATGTCAGCCGATCAGCATCGGAATATTCATGATCAGAGTCTCGGTGTATTCCATCAGCTCGCGCACCAGCCAGGGACCCGCAAAAATCAGCACCAGCAGGATCACCAATAGCCTCGGCAAGAAACTTAAGGTCTGCTCGTTAATTTGAGTGGCCGCCTGAAACATCGCCACTAGCAAGCCAACAATCAAGCTGGGAACCACCAGAATCCCCACAATCATGGCCGTCAGCCACAAGGCATCGCGCACCAGATCAACAGCCACCTCGGGAGTCATGGCTATGTGCCTCCGAAGCTGGCGGCCAGGGTGCCCATAATCAGCGCCCAGCCATCAATCAACACAAACAGCATGATCTTGAACGGCAGGGAAATGATCAGCGGCGAGAGCATCATCATCCCCATCGCCATCAGAATACTGGCCACCACCATGTCGATGATCAGGAACGGGATAAAGATCATAAAGCCGATCTGGAAGGCGGTTTTCAGCTCGGAGGTGACAAATGCCGGCACCAGAATGGTCAGCGGCGCCTCTTCCGGGCTGGCGATATCAGTGCGCTTGGACAGACGCACAAACAGCTCCAGATCGCTTTCACGGGTCTGCGACAGCATAAAGTTCTTGATCGGCCCTTCGGCCTTGAGGATCGCTTCCTGCGCCGGCATTTGCTCGTTCAGGTAGGGCTGCAGTGCCTCGCGGTTAATCTGGTCGAACACCGGGGCCATGATAAACATGGTCAGAAACAGCGCCAGCCCGACCAGAATCTGGTTCGACGGTGTCTGTTGCAACCCCAGGGCCTGACGCAGAATCGAGAAGACAATGATGATCCGGGTAAAACTGGTCATCAGCATGACAAACGCTGGAATAAAGCTCAGCGCAGTCATGATCAGCAGGATTTGCAGGCTGACCGAGTACTCCTGCTGCCCAGCTGTGTCGGTACTCAGGGTGATGGCCGGGATCGACAGCGGGTTATTGCCCGACTGAATCAAGGTACTGGCAGTCGGCGGATCGGCAGCGAATACCAGTGACGCACCCAGGCTAAAAACCAGCATCAGCAGCAAACGCAGCATCACGACTTGTCCTTCTGGTCTTTACCCAACAGCTCCATCAGGCGCTGAGCAAACTCGGTCGAGGCAGGTTCAGCATCCGGCATATGCACCGGTTCTTTCAGCACATGCAACGACGTGATGGTGCCCGGGGTCAGACCCAGCAATACCTGCTCGTTACCCACCTGCACCAGCACCAGGCGATCACGCGGCCCCAGCGCCTGAGTGGCCAGCACTTTGATGACCTGACCGCCACGCGGCACGATCTGCTGCACCCGACGCATCAGCCAGGCCAGCAGAAAGATCAAACCGATCACCAGCAGCAGGCCCAGCAACAACTGTACAAGCTGCCCACCCATGCCTGTTCCGGCAAGAGGCACAGCCGTTTGCGCTGCCGGCTCCGCAGCCATTGCAGCGAAAGGGAGCGCCAGGCCCAACAGAAGAATTCTATGCATGGTTAGCGCAGCTTCTTGATGCGTTCGCTAGGGCTGATCACGTCGGTCAGGCGAATGCCGAACTTCTCGTTCACCACCACCACTTCACCGTGGGCAATCAAGGTGCCGTTGACCAGTACATCCAACGGCTCACCGGCCAGACGATCCAGTTCAATCACCGACCCCTGGTTGAGCTGCAACAGGTTGCGGATAGTGATATCGGTATTGCCGACCTCCATGGAAATCGACACTGGGATATCCAGAATCACATCCAGATTCGGCCCATCCAGATTAACCGGCAGGTTCATCTTCGGCGCACTGTCGAACTCCTCCATCGGCGCACGTGGCGCCGCCGGTCCCGGGTCGCTGGCGGCGAGCATGGCGTCGATATCGTCCTGCCCGGCATCACCGGCTTCGGATAATGCAGCCGCCCACTCATCGGCAAGTGCCTGTTCCTCGGGGGAGCTGGCTTCGTTCTCGTTTTCGTCTGCCATCGTTTTTCCTCGGCTGGCGTTGAATAGGGGGATTAGCGGTTACGCTCAATGGGGCCGAGCACCTGCAAAGCCAGCTTGCCTTTGTGCGCCCCCATCTTGACCTTGAATGAGGGCACCCCGTTGGCGCAGAGCACCACGCTTTCCGGCAGCTCCACCGGTATCACGTCACCAGGTTGCATATGCAGAATGTCGCGCAGTTTGAGCTGGCGGCGGGCAACAGTCGCGCCCAAGGGCACGCTGACGCCAAGAATGTCTTCACGCAGGGCCTTGATCCAGCGCTCGTCCTGATCGTCGACATCGGACTGGAAGCCTGCGTCGAGCATCTCGCGGATCGGCTCGATCATCGAATAAGGCATGGTGATATGTAGATCGCCGCCACCACCGTCGAGCTCGATATGGAAGGTGGACACCACGATCACTTCACTGGGGCTGACGATGTTGGCCAGCGCCGGGTTCACTTCCGAGTTGACGTACTCGAAGTTGATATCCATCACCGCGTGCCAGGCTTCCTTGAGGTCGATAAAGGCCTGATCCAGCACCATGCGCACGACGCGCAGCTCGGTTGGGGTGAATTCGCGCCCTTCGATCTTGGCGTGACGACCGTCGCCACCGAAGAAGTTGTCCACCAGCTTGAACACCAGTTTGGCGTCGAGAATAAACAGGCCCGTACCGCGCAGCGGCTTCATCTTCACCAGATTGAGGCTGGTCGGCACATACAGCGAGTGCACGTACTCGCCGAACTTCATCACCTGCACGCCGCCCACCGCCACATCAGCAGAACGGCGCAGCAGGTTGAACATGCTGATGCGGGTGTAGCGGGCGAAACGCTCGTTGATCATCTCAAGCGTTGGCATGCGCCCACGAACGATGCGGTCCTGGCTGGTCAGGTCATATTGTTTGACGCTTCCCGGTTCGGCTTCGTCCTCGGTTTCAACCAAGCCGTCATCGACACCATGCAGCAGGGCATCGATTTCATCTTGGGAAAGCAGGTCTTGCACAGCCATATACGGCTCCTGATTACTGCAACACGAGGTTGGTGAACAGCACTTGCTCGACCGTAACCTTGCCGGTCTCTTTCTCGGCCAGTTCCTGCACGCTGGCGGTGGCCTGCTGACGCAACATTTCCTTGCCCACCGGGGTAATCAAAGAAGCAAAGTCCTGACCGGAAAACAGCATCACCAGGCGATTACGCAACACGGGCATATGCACCTTGAGCGCATCGAGAGCGACCTGATCACGGGTCATCAGGGCCACACTGACCTGCATATAGCGGGCGCGGCCCTGATGATTGAAGTTCACCACGAATGCCGGTGACAGCTCTTCATAGATCGCCGCTTGCTTGACTGGCACCGCAGGCTCGGCACTGGCTTCGGCCTTGGCCTCTTCAGCGCCGGCATCCTTCTTGTTCAGAAAGAACCAGGTGCCACCCACGGAAAGACCCACAGCGAGCAACACCGCAATAACGATGATAATGATCAGCTTCATTTTGCCGGCTGGTTTCGCCTCAGCATTTGCCGGCGCTGGTGCTGCTTCTTTCTTAGCCATGCCAATAATCCGTCGTTATTCGGAGTTCTATCCGTTTTCAAAGGGTTAAGAGCAAGTGTTATGCCAGTCTATTAACAAACCTGCTCAATACGGGTGGCGTAGCACCCAAGGGTGATACGACCAAGGCATCAGATAAACCCACGCCCCAAACAAAATCGCCCGACTCCCACACAATGGGAGCCGGGCGAAATGCAGTTTAGATCAGTGGGGCATGCAACTACAGCAGCAAGCGCTCTATGCGTAGTAATCGACCAACCCACGAGCACTCACAGAAGTCGCGCGGGCAGACTCGACAGCACTCGAATGCAGCTCCTCATCAGCGCCAAGTAACTCGCCGGAGGAGCCGCCACGACCTTTGCCACCATCACCTTCCTGCCCTTGCCAACCGCGGCTAAGCGACTGATCAGAGACGTTCACGTCGAGCTGGTTCATGCCCTGCTGGGCGAACAGCTCACGCAAACGGTGCATCTGCGAGTCCAGCGCTTCACGCACTCCAGCATGCGGGCTGGCGAATGTCACCTGGCTTTGCTCCTGGTTGACACTGATGCGCACTTCCAAACGGCCGAGCTCTGCAGGATCCAGCTGAATCTCAGCCGACTTGAGGTTCTGGCTGGACATTACCATCACCCGATCCACAACTGCTTCGCTCCAGCCACCCTGCTGCATGGCCACCGGTTGGCCAGCCAATAAGGGCGCGCGTGCCTGAGTCACTTGTTGGTTCATCGCCTGAGTCAGGGCATTGAGCTTACTGACAAAGTTCTCCGGCGCGTTATTGGCCGTGCCTTCCTTCAACGCCTCCAGGCTTTTACCGGTGAGGGCTTCGAGCTGTATCTCTGGCAGTTCCAGGCTATCCACCTCGACCGGGGCTTCATCCTGTACCACTTGACTGGCCAGCAAGCTCTGACTGACGTTTTGCGCCTGCGCTGAAGGAGTTATGGCCTGATCGGCCTGCAGTTTTTCCTTCGCACCCATTTCCAACGCCATGCGCACTGCCGGCAGCTGGTTAAGTGAATCCAGCTCAGCATCGAAGCTGGCCTCAGTCATGCTCGCCGGGCCTGAGCTGGTCAGGCTGCCGGTAGTGACCAGCAGTGGCGCAGGCTCTGTGTCCGGCGCCAACTCTTCAGCCTCCTCCGCCGGCATCTCGCCGGTTATGCCGAGCAACAGCAGCGGATCCAGCACTGCGCCATCGCTTGCCGGGTCAGTCGGCAAAGGCTTGCCGCTATCGGCAACCTCGGCCTGCCCAGCGGCAGCTGGCACCTGCGCATCCTGCGGCTCGTCTTTATCAACTTTGCTCTCACGCGCAGGCTTGGCGGACGCATCGTTGCGCGCTTCCGCCTTGGCCTGACGCTCTTTGGCATACACCTGAGAGAAGCTGGAAGCTTCATTTCTATTGGGCTGCGCAGGTTTTTCCGGCGGTTTTGATGCAGCAGCCCTGGGCTTTACTTCAGGTGCCGACTTGAGCAGCAGATCGGGGGCAACGGACATGGATACTCTCCGCTCGGGGTTGGTCGTGTGGAGAGTTTTGCAAGGCGCGGGCCAACTTGTTGGCGGGCAGGTTCAGCGGGGAAAAATGTAGCGACCAGAGACAGAAGCAGCAAGGCTAGTGCCGATAACGCTGCCGCTCGGACTTGAGAAGAATGCGCACGATGGCAAATTCACGCTCGATCTGCTCAACCAGATCAGGGGCCAGCTCCAACTGCTCACGCCGCCCGGCCTCCTCCAGCTGTTTGCACAGCCCGGCCAACATCAGTGCACCCATATTGCTGCAGCTGCCTTTGAAGCTGTGAGCTGCCAAGCGCAGGCTCTGCGCATCGGCTGCCCGCTCAGCCTGACGCAACACCAGCAGGCGCTCTTCGGAGTCGATCAGGAAGGTATCCAGCAGAACCGGGTATTCATCTTCCATGACGTCCTGCAAAGCCGCCAATACTGCGCTATCAAGGTGAATATCGGACAACTGCTCGCTCCCCTCGCGTATTGCCTTGGATTATGCCCCAGGCAACCAGGAAAACTCCACGCGCACCCCCGGTTCGCCGTCGCCCCAACTGCAACGTTCACTCAACTGCCTGACCAGCGCCAGCCCGCGACCGCTCAAGCTATGGGCATCACGGGGTTCTGTCGGCAATTGCTGCGCATCGAAACCCGAGCCGCTGTCTTCAACCCGCACGACCAACCGTCCACCCGCGCCCTCTGGCAACAATTGCAGATGAAAGCGCACAAACCCATCGCTCAGCGCTGCCAACCGTACGCTGCGCTGACGGTAGTACTCGGCAAAACCCTCGGCATTTGCCTTGAGCGCCGAGTCCAGGCCTAGCACGCCATGCTCCAGGGCATTCGAATACAGCTCGGCCAGCACACTGAACAAGGCGCCGCCCTGAGGCCGTAAGCCCTGCACCTCAAGCAGTAGCTGCAAGAGGAACGGCAACGGATTGAAATGGCGCAGAGTTTCTCCGCGAAACTCGAAGCTGGCCGACCAGTCCAGTGAATGGCTCTGGCCATTGTCGGCGAAGGCCAGCGGCGGCCGGCTCAGTTCGGCGTCATCGACCAGACTGACTTCAAGCAGACTGACATCATCCTGCTGCTCGCCACTGAAGCGGGTCAGCGCCTGCTGAATCTCGCCAAACAGCGCCGTTTGCTGCCGATTGGCGACAAACACCTCAAGCAGACGCCCCTCCCCGAACAACTCGCCCTGCTTGTTACAGGCCTCCAGCACGCCATCGGAAAGCAGGAAAACCCGATCCCCCAGCGCCAATGGATAAACCTCGTACTTGTCGTTGAACGCGGTTGGCTCCAGCACGCCCAGCGGCAAATGCCGCGATACCAGCGGCAAGCGCTCGCCACTGCCGCGCAGCAGATAGCCATCTGGCAGGCCGCCGTTCCACACTTCGACCACCTGGCGCTGGAAGCTGATATTCAGCACCGTGGCGCAGCAGAACACCCCGACCGGGAGAATGCGTTTGAGCTTGGCGTTGATCTCGCGCAGCACTTCGGCCAGCGAATAGCCCTTGGCCGTCATGCCGTAGAACACCTCGGCCAGCGGCATCGCGCCAATTGCCGCGGGCAAACCGTGACCGGTGAAATCGCCCAATAGCACATGCATGCCGCCTGAGGGTTTGAACGCAGCCAGCAGCAGATCGCCGTTAAACACCGCGTAGGGCGATTGCAGATAACGGATATTCGGCGCATCCAGACAACCGGAATGAGTGACCTTGTCGAACACCGCCTTGGCTACACGCTGCTCGTTGAGCAGGTGTTCGTTGTGCATGGCAATCAGGTCGCGCTGCTGCAGCACGGTGTCCTGCAAGCGGCGCAGGCGATCCATGGCCTTGATCTTGGCTTCGAGAATCACCCGGTTATAGGGCTTGGCCAGAAAGTCGTCACCGCCGGCTTCCAGGCAGCGCACCAGGGCTTCGCCTTCGGTCAGTGAGGTAAGAAAGATGATCGGCACCAGTTCTTCGCCGGCGACCTGCTTGATCCGCCGCGCGGCTTCAAAGCCGTCCATGACCGGCATCAAGGCATCCATCAGCACCAGCTGTGGACGCTCCTGCTCAAACAGTGCCACGGCTTCCAGGCCATTACTGGCAGTCAGTACCCTGTGGCCCTGACGACTGACGATGGTCGACAACAGCATGCGGTCAGCCGCGTTGTCCTCGGCAATCAGAATGGACAGACGCTCTGCCATGGCACGCGCCCCGCGTCAGGCGATCTTGAACAGTTGCTCGAAATTCGAGATAGCGAGGATCTTGCGTACATCCGGGTTGCAGTTGAGCAGACGGATCTGCGCACTGTCGCCACCGGCGTGATCACGCAGCAGCAACAGCATGCCGAGCGCTGAGCTGTCAAGGTAGGTGGTGTCCTTGAGGTCTACGACGTAACGCTGCGGGGTGGTATTGACGCGTTCGTAGGCATTGCGAAATTCCTGATGCGCACCGAAATCGAAGCGTCCCTGAATCAGAATGGTCAGCTCTTGCCCATCGGATGAGGGCAGCGAGGTGATGGCCATGAATTACTCCTATCAACGAAAAGACCAGGCCGCACGTTCAGGTGGGCCAGACTGCAGGTTATGCATGATCAAGATGTAGCATCGCAATGCCCATGCGGCAACTGTTTCGGCTGAGTTGATGTGTCGCCTTCAGTTTCAAGTAAACGGCAAGTCGCGCTCAAGGCTGCGAATCACGGGCGGATATGCGCTGTGAAAGCTCATCCAGCAGTTTTTGCTCACGCTTGTCTTCGGCCAGGCGCGCTTCGTCCTGATAACGTTTGACCAGCTTGCGTAAACCCTCCAGACGCGCATAACGCTGCTGCCAGACCTCACGCACTTTTTCCATATTGGCGCGGTGCCAGTCGACGCTGTTGCGCTGCTGGCCGATGGCGGTTTCCAGCTGGGTAAGAAAGCGCTGATAGTTCATCAGCCACTGGCCGGAGACGCCGCGCTGGCCTTCACTGATCCATTGTTGCTGGTAATCCCCGCGGTAGCGCTCCAGATCGCCCAGCTGCACTTCGGCCTGGCGTAACAGCCCCTGGCAACGCCCCAGCTGCAAGGCCGCTTCACGTTCGGCGCGCTCGGCCATATCGACCACTGGAGCCAGGCGCGCGGCGCGGCTTTGCGCCATGGCTTACACGCCCGCTGCGGCAGGGTTGAAGGTCGCCGCCAGCTGCGCGCTGCTGCTTTCCAGGCTTTCGTTGTCCTGCAGGTTCTGCCGCAGGTACTTGACCATGGCTGGCTGGCGCGCGATGGCCAGATCGGTGTCAGCATCCCCACCGGGTACATAAGCGCCAACACTGATCAGGTCGCGGCTCTGCTGATAGCGCGACCACAGCTGTTTGAAGCGCTGTGACAGGCGCAGATGCTCTTCGCTGACCACCTGCGGCATCACCCGGCTGATCGAGGCTTCGATATCGATGGCCGGGTAATGCCCCTCCTCGGCCAAGCGACGCGACAGCACGATATGGCCGTCGAGCACACCGCGGGCGGCGTCGGCAATCGGGTCTTGCTGGTCGTCGCCTTCACTGAGTACGGTATAAAACGCAGTAATCGACCCGCCGCCCTTCTCCGCATTGCCGGCGCGCTCGACCAGCTTGGGCAGGCGAGCAAACACCGATGGCGGGTAGCCTTTGGTTGCCGGTGGCTCGCCAATGGCCAGGGCAATTTCCCGCTGGGCCTGGGCGAAACGGGTCAGCGAGTCCATCAGCAACAGAACATTCTTGCCCTTATCGCGGAAATACTCGGCAATGCGCGTGCAATACATTGCCGCACGCAGGCGCATCAGCGGCGCATCGTCGGCCGGCGAGGCTACGACCACTGAACGCTTGAGACCCTCGTGACCGAGGATCTCATCGATAAATTCCTTAACTTCGCGGCCCCGCTCACCAATCAACCCGACCACGATAATGTCAGCCTCGGTAAAGCGCGTCATCATGCCCAGCAGCACCGACTTACCCACACCCGTGCCGGCAAACAGGCCAAGGCGCTGGCCACGGCCGACGGTGAGCAGGCCATTGATGGAGCGGATGCCGACATCCAGCGGTTCACTGATAGGGTGACGGTTGAGCGGGTTGATCGCTGGGCCATCCATTGGCACCCAGTCTTCGGCCTTCATGCCGCCCTTGCCATCGAGGGCGCGACCGGTGCCATCGAGCACCCGCCCGAGCATCGACATGCCCATCGGCAGACGCCCGGTATCCGGTAACGGCACCACACGAGCACCTGGAGCAATGCCGGCCAGACTGCCGACCGGCATCAGGAAGATCTTGCCGTTAGAGAAGCCCATCACCTCGGCTTCGACCTGTACAGGGTGATAGCTGTCGTCGTTGATCACCAGGCAACGGCTGCCCAGAGCAGCGCGCAGACCTTCAGCTTCCAGGGTCAGGCCGACCATGCGTAGCAGGCGGCCTTCGACCAACGGCTGAGTTGGCAGTGCCACGGCCTCACTGTAACCGGCCAGACGTTTGGCGAAACTCACCCGATCAAGGCGCATCCGGGCTCGCCTGGTTATCTGCCTGAGGAGCATCTACCTCGGGCATATCCTTCTGGGGAACCGCCAGCGGCTGAGCATCCAGATCAGTATGTAGATCGGCCTCCAGCGGGTGCGCCGCCTGTTCGCGCTGCTGCTCGAACAACTGCTTGATGGCCTGGTTCAGACGGGTTTCCACAGTGGCGTCGATACGGCTGAGTTCACTTTCCACCCGGCAACCGCCGGGCAGCAAGGAAGCATCTTCGAGAATCCGCCAGCTCTCCTCGTGACGCTCACGCAGGGCCTTGATCATCTCGAAATCTTGCGGATTGACGTGAATACGAATATTGCCGGTGCCCATCGGCAGCAGCTTGAGCGCCTCGCTGAGCACCTGACGAATCTGGCTGGAGTCGCTGACCAGCTCACGCTGAATCACCTGGCGCACCATCTGCCCGAGCAGACTGACCATGGCTTCTTCAAGCTGCTGATCTTGCTCGGCAATCGGCTCGAACAGTTGCGTCATCAATTGCTCCAGCCCAGCCAGTTTGGCGGCCAGGGCCATATCGGCTTCCTGCTTGGCCTTCAGCTGGCCAGCATGGAAGCCGTCCTTCTCGCCCGTGGCAAAACCCTCGTTGTAGGCGTCCTGGCGGATCGCCTCCAATTCATCCAGCGTCAAGGGTTTGACGTCTTCCAGGGCTACGTCTTCGCTTTCGGCCGGTGCCTGCTCGCTCGCCTCAACAGGCTGCTCGGACACCTGCTCTTCTTCGCCTGGTTCAGGTATTTCGACTTCCGGGTCGAAGCTAGGCAGCGTCCAGACATCAACGCCTTTGAGGTCCTTGGCGCGAATCAGCTCGCTAGGCGGCTCTTTACTGGACATGCGTTAGACCATTTCCTCGCCGCCTTTGCCGCCTAGGACAATTTCTCCGGCCTCGGCCATACGTCTGGCGATGGTGAGGATTTCCTTCTGCGCGGTTTCCACGTCGCTGACGCGTACCGGACCTTTGGCTTCCAGATCGTCGCGCAGCAGTTCGGCGGCACGTTTGGACATGTTCTTGAAGACTTTTTCCTTGATCGCCTCGTCGGCACCTTTGAGCGCCAGCACCAGTACGTCAGAAGACACCTCGCGCAGCAGCGCCTGGATGCCACGGTCGTCGACATCGGCAAGGTTGTCGAAGACGAACATCAGGTCCTCGATCTGGCTGGAGAGGTCTTCGTCGACTTCGCGGATCGAGTCCATCAGCTGGCCTTCGACCGAGCTGTCGAGGAAGTTCATGATATCGGCGGCACGCTTAACCCCGCCGAGCGCGGCGCGGGTGGTGTTGGAGCTGCCAGAGAACTGCTTCTCGAGAATCTGGTTGAGTTCTTTCAGCGCAGCCGGTTGCACGGTGTTCAGCGACGATACGCGCAGAACGATATCCAAACGTACCTTGTGATCGAAGTGGCCAAGCACTTCACCGGCCTGATCGGGATCGAGATAGGCCACCACAATGGCCTGAATCTGTGGGTGCTCGTAACGGATCACGTCGGCAACGGCACGCGGTTCCATCCATTTCAGGCTGTCCAGACCGCTGGTACTGCCGCCGAGGAGGATACGGTCGATCAGGTTGCCGGCTTTGTCTTCACCCAGCGCCTGAGTCAGCATTTTGCGAATATAACCGTCGGCACCGACGCCCAGACTGGTCTGATCGCCGACGATGTCGACGAATTCACCCATCACCTGCTCAACCTGCTCGCGCTGGATGTTGCGCATGCCGGCCATAGCCACGCCAACCCGCTGCACTTCCTTTGGCCCCAGGTGACGCAGCACCTGAGCGGCATCGGTCTCACCCAGCGACAGCAGCAGAATCGCGGCCTTGTCGACCTTGCTCAATTTAGTGGCAGTTCGATTCTCACTCATCGGCGTTAATCCACTCTTTCACAACCTGGGCTACGCGGCCTGGGTCTTCAGCGACCAGGCTCTTGATGGCGTTCAATTGTGCATCATACCCCTCACTCGGGCTCGGCAGGAGGATGCTTTGCGGGCCGCCCAGACTCACACGGTCCTCGGCCAGATCGCCACCCAGCGCGCCCATTTCACCCAGCTCGACATCACCATCGCGGCCATCGCCCTGACCTTTGCCACCATTGGTAATGTTGTTGAGCACAGGCCGCAGCACACCGAACACCAATATGAGGATAAACAGCACGCCGAGCACTTGCTTGACCACATCCCAGAACCACGGCTGGGTGTAGAACGGAATATCAATCATCTCCTCGCCCAGCTCGGCGGAGAACGGCGTATTGATCACGCTGACGCTATCGCCACGGCTGGCGTCAAAACCCACCGAGTCCTGCACCAGACGGGTAAAGCGTGCCAGATCATCACTGCTCCATGGCACCCGCGTGGTTTCGCCAGTGGCCGCATCGACCTTGACCTGATCGTCCACCACCACCGCTACCGACAGGCGGCGCAGACGGCCTTGCTGCTGCTTGGTGTAGCTGATCGAACGATCCAGCTCGAAGTTGCGGGTGGACTGCTCGCGCTTGTCCGCCGGATACGGCGCCAGCATAGCCAAGCCGGTAGCTGGATCGATAATCTGCTCACCGTTGGCATCCAGCAGCGGCTGCCCGGCGGCAACCGGGCCGGGCACCGCAGCCGCGCCACCTGCTTGCTCGGGAGCTGCCGCCGCACCCGGCGGCTGATTGGCCAGAGCACCCGGCACACCTTGCGGCGGCAGGCTGCTGGTACGTTGTTCATTGACCGACTGCTCACTGCGCAGCGCCGGTTGATCCGGGTTGAACATTTCCGAGGTGGATTCCACCGCGCTGAAATCCACATCAGCCGACACTTCAGCCTTGTAGCGGCCCGAACCCAGTACCGGTTGCAGGATGTTGTGCACGCGCTGGGTAAACAGGCTTTCCATACGACGGCTGTAATCGAACTGCTTGCCGGCCATGGTCAGCTCGGACATTTCCTGAATATCCGAGAGCAGGTTGCCCTTCTGGTCGACCACAGTGACTTGCGCCTTGTCCATTTCCGGCACACTGCTGGCAACCAGATTGACGATGGCCATCACCTGGCTCGGCTCCAGACCACGCCCGGAATACAGCTCCACCAGCACCGAGGCACTGGGCTTGCGCTCGTCGCGCACAAATACCGAACTCTTCGGAATGGCCAGGTGTACGCGAGCCGCCTTGACGTTGTTCAAGCTGGAAACGGTACGCGCCAGCTCGCCTTCCAGGCCGCGGCGGTAGCGGGTGGCTTCCATAAACTGGCTGGTGCCCAGGCCTTGCTCCTGGTCGAGGATTTCAAAACCGACGCTATTGTCCTTCGGTGCAACACCAGCAGCAGCCAGGCGCATACGCGCACGGGCCAGGTCATCAGACTTGACCAGCAACGCGCCGGAATTCGGTTCCACGGTGTACTTGATGTCGGCGGCGGACAGCGTCTCCATCACCTGGGACGCATCCATACCATCGAGGCTGCCATACAACGGCTGGTAGTCCGGTTGCTGCGACCACAGCACCACGGCAAAGCCGATGGCCACGCTGGCGGCCAGACCGACCAGCAGGCCGATCTGGCGCAACATCGACATGTCGGCGAGGTTTTCCAGAAAAGTCAGGCCGAACAGCGGTTTCTTCGGCTCATCACCACCGGTGGTGGCAGGTACGTTTGCAGCGACGGCTTCAGCCATGATTCAGCCCTACCCTTAAACCGGCATCTGCATAATGTCTTGATAAGCCTGAACCAGCTTGTTGCGCACCTGGGTCATGGCCTGAAAGGAAACGCTGGCTTTCTGCGAGGCGATCATCACGTCCGTCAAATCCACGCCACTGGTGCCCATTTCAAAGGCGGTTGCCAGCTTGCTGGAGGCCTGCTGGGTTTCGTTGACCTTACTGACCGCCTGCCCGAGCATCTCGGAAAAGCTCGGCGCACCGGGTTCCGGTGTGCTGGCGACAGGCTTCTGACGCGCCATGGCGTCGGCCTGCATGGAGCGCATCTCCAGCATCAAGCGATTGAATTCAACACCCTGGCTCATCACTACCTCCACTGGCCGCGGTTTTTTGACGCTTCGCGGCGTTTGCAGAGGTATTGCAACAAGGGTGCCAGATTTCGAATAGGGTCTTAGGGCCTATTTGCGCGCCTGCGAGCGGATATACAGGGCTTCGACCTTGTCCCGCGCCCAGGGCGTCTTGCGCAAGAAAGTCAGGCTGGACTTGATGCTTGGGTCGCTCTTGAAACAGCGGATATCAATCCGCTCGGCCAACCCATCCCAGCCGTACTGGGCAACCAGGGCGGTGAGAATGGCTTCAAGGGTCACACCATGCAGCGGGTCTTTCGGTGATTGAGTCATGCAGAACCTGTACGGACAGCTCGATTAAGGCAAACCCCGCCACCTTAGCCAAACCCGTGGCCAATCGAAAGCGCAGCGCGGTGCCTGAGATTTTATTTCGAGCATAAAAAAGGCCAGGTGCCATTTTTAACGTCGCGTAAAGACGCTGCTCGCTGGCTGCGGACTTATGGCAGGCAGGCGATAAAAATTGTCTGGAACAATTTTTAACGTCGCATAGCAACGGCCCGAAGGGTAGCGGCCATGGATGGTCAGCCATAAAAAAACCGGCCCAACACCAAAGGTGCGGGCCGGCGAAGCGCTATCGGGTCGCACGCACATCACCGCGAAGCAGGTCCGCGGGGCAACTGAGCGACCAGTCAGTTGCCAGGGATCTCAACCCATCAGACCGACTGGTATTCCTTCTCGGCTTCGTCGAAGCGCTTGATCATGCTGGCCGAAGGGCCGCTGCCGATCTTGCTGAACACCAGAATGGCGAGGGTGGCGAAGATAAAGCCCGGGATGATTTCGTACAGGCCCAGGTGGCCGAGGAAGTTCTTCCACAGGATCACGGTCAGGGCACCGACCAGCATGCCGGCCAACGCGCCGTTGCGAGTCATCTGCTTCCAGACCAGCGAGAGGATCACCACCGGACCGAACGCAGCACCGAAACCTGCCCAGGCGTAGGACACCAGGCCCAGCACGCGGTTTTCCGGGTTGGCAGCCAGCATGATGGCGACGATCGCAATCAGCAGCACCATGCCACGGCCGACCCATACCAGCTCGGTCTGCGAAGCATCTTTACGCAGGAAAGCCTTGTAGAAGTCTTCAGTCAGGGCACTGGAGCACACCAGCAACTGGCAGCTCAGGGTGCTCATGACCGCAGCCAGGATGGCGGACAACAGGATGCCGGCGATCCACGGGTTGAACAGCAGCTTGGCCAGCTCGATAAATACGCGCTCTGGGTTCTCGGTCACCGGGCCAGCGAGGTCCGGGTTGGCGGAGAAGTACGCAATACCGAAGAAGCCAACCGCCACAGCGCCTGCCAGAGTCAGGATCATCCAGGTCATGGAGATACGACGGGCTGCCGGGATCGACTTCACCGAGTCAGCGGCCATGAAGCGCGCCAGGATGTGCGGCTGGCCGAAGTAGCCCAGGCCCCAGGCCATCAGGGAGATCACGCCAACAAAGGTCGCGCCCTTGAGCATGTCGAAACTGGTGGCATCTTTCAGTTCGATTGCTGCGAAGGTCGCATCGGCACCACCGGTGGCAATCAGCACCACGACCGGCGTGAGGATCAAGGCGAAGATCATCAGGGTAGCCTGCACGGTGTCAGTCCAGCTCACCGCCAGGAAACCACCGATAAAGGTGTAGGCGATGGTCGCTGCAGCACCGGCCCACAGCGCCGTCTCGTAGGACATGCCGAAGGTGCTTTCAAACAGACGGGCACCGGCCACAACGCCCGAGGCGCAGTAGATGGTGAAGAACACCAGAATCACCAGCGCCGAGAAGATGCGCAGCACGCGGCTGCTGTCTTCAAAACGGTGAGTGAAGTAATCCGGCAGGGTCAGGGCGTTGCCATTGTGCTCGGTCTGCACGCGCAGACGGCCAGCAACGAACAACCAGTTCAGGTAAGCCCCGACAATCAGGCCGATGGCGATCCAGCCTTCGGACAGACCAGACAGGTATACCGCACCTGGCAGGCCCATCAGCAGCCAGCCGCTCATGTCCGAAGCACCCGCCGACAGGGCGGTGACGAAACTGCCCAGGCTACGACCGCCCAGGATGTAATCGGAAAGGTTCTTGGTGCGCATATACGCGAACAGGCCAATCAGCACCATGAGTGCGATGTACACCACGAAGGTGACGAGCATCGGAGTATTTGCAGTCATTGGGGAGCTCCCCTCTTGATTGTTGTTATTCAAGCAACAGGGAGTAGCCCCCATCGCCAATGTGGCATTGCACGCCTGCCTATGCAGGTGAAGCCGGTTACCGCAACCGAGACACAAAGAACCTGCTTACGATCTGCTGCGCGTCTTTTCTGCTGGACTAAAAACCGCCCTGCAACGCTTGAGCTCGCGAGATCGTAAAAAGGCTTTAAGGCCCCAATACAACAACGGGCGTATGCCGCAAGACATTCGCCCGTGAAAATCCTTTTAATTGCCTGCCAGCGCCTTACACCTGGCCAGGCCCTGCGCGCATTTAAGGTTCTGGCAACCGCTGCACGCCGGTAAAAACTCAGCACCACTCACCACGGCCTGTGCAGGCGCAATTTCGGACAAGGTCAGACGGGCTATTACGATCACGCCTTATCCCTTATTTGCTCACTGTATGTATTAGGTCTAGCCCAACTGCACAGGCCTGCCGGAGCAAGCCAATGGGCAGAAACCTGCGCACCGCGTAAATCGAGCACGGAATTTAGTGGCAGAAGCATGACCGCTTCTTACAAAAAGCTCTGGAGTTTTTGCAAAAAACTCCAGGCATAGGAACTTCCTGTAAACAGCCGTTTAAAGCACAACGCCACACTTTTCGCGGATTACAGCCATCCATCGCCACTTGTGCCACGCGTGTAACGGCCATCTAGACTGCATCCATAAGGCTGGAGGTGTGTGTTGCAGAGCGAAGCATCCGATTACTCAATCTACCGGCGCGTAGTCTCGCAGTTGATGCAAGGCGAAGAGCAATTGCCCAGCCTGCCGACCATCACCCTGGATATCCGCCGCGCGTTGGGTGACCCGAATATTTCGCTAAAGGACTTGGTGCGCCTGATCAGCCGCGACCCGGCCCTCAGCGCCCTGCTGATGAAACATGCGTCCAGCGCGCTGTATCGGCATACCTTGGCGCCCAAGACGCTGCACGAAGTGATCGGCCTGCTCGGCATGGGTGAAGTCGACCGAATCACCATGGTGCACAGCATCAAAAGCCTGTTCACCTTGCACAGCCCAGGGCATAAGCGCTTGTTTGTCGATGCCTGGGAGCGTCTGGTAATCAAAGCCAGCACCTGCGCCATGCTGGCACGCCTGCTGGGCCATGTGACGGCGGAACACGCCCTGCTGGCCAGTCTGCTCAGCGAAGTGGGCACCCTGGCCGTGCTCTCGGCGTTCAGAAACGAAAGCGTAACGCCCTCCAGCGAGCTGTATTACAAGCTATGCCGCGAATACAGCAAATCGCTCGGCATTATCGTGTTGAAGAAATGGTCAGTGCATAACGAATATATCGAGATCATCCGCGACACCGGCAACTGGCAACGCAGCCCGGGGCATAGCCTGCAATTGCTCGATCTGGTCAACCTGGCGCTCTACCACTCCATCAAGGAACGCACACCAGACGCTGAGCTGCCGCCGCTGCAAGAGCTGGCCGCCTACCAGAAGCTGATGCCGCCGCAGGACTTTATCGGTGAGAACGGCGAACTCAGCCTGGTGATCAGCCACCGCGCCGATATTCTGGCGATTGCCCAGACCTTGCGTTAAGCAAACTGAAAGCAGAGCATCTGCACCGCTCATACGACATACGAACGCAACTCAGGGACGAGATACAGATGATCATCGGACATGCGCCAGCAGCCTATATCGCTGCGGCGCTCTTACACAGCAAGCTTTTCGCTGCACGTCTTCCTGCCAAGGCTTTTATCTGCGCGGGACTACTGGGTGGAGTCGCCCCTGATCTGGATATGCTGTATTTCCATCTGATCGACCAACGCCAGCATCACCACCACACCTACTTCAGCCATTGGCCAATAGCCTGGATCGGCGCATTGATACTCAGCCTGATTGTTTACCGACAGAGTGATCGCAGCAAAGCAGCCTTACTGACCAGCACCTTTTGTGCTGCTGGTGTGCTGCATCTACTACTCGACAGTATCGTGGGCGATATCTGGTGGTTCGCGCCCCTGGTAGACCAACCCTATGCACTCTTTAGCGTACCCGCGCGGTTCAGCCCCTGGTGGCTGAGTTTCCTACTGCATTGGTCCTTTGCTCTGGAGTTAGGGCTGTGGGCATGGGCAGCTCTGCTCTACCGCCGACGTAGCAAAGCCTCGATCCACAACCAAGCCAGCGCCTCGGTATAAATCAGTAGTCCTTCGCCCAACCTGACACCGAGACAGCACACTAACGATCAATCACCTGCGCGCGCATGGGCGCAAGCCGCGCTAGCAGGCGGTTCTGCGCTGGCATGGGCACGCCCTGGGCGCTCATTGCATCCTGCAGGTTTTCCACCAGGGCGTTGAAGTCACTCGGAGTAAGGTTCTGGCCTTTGTGGCTTTCTTCCATGCTGTCGCCGGTGTAGATGCACGGGCCGCCGGCTTCAACGCAGATCTGCTCCACCAGCTTGTCGCGCAGGCGCACGATGTCGATATTCTCGAAGTGCCGAACGATGCGCGGGTCGGCGGCGATATTCAGCAGCATGCCTTCAACAATCCGAGTAATCCCGGCCTGCTCGCCCAGGTCACGGTACAGGCTGTCGTCTTTGGCTGGCTGCTGAGCGCAGGCCGCCAGGGTGAACACGACGACCAACAGCAGACTGCGCATCCTTAGAAACTCCCCTGTACGGACAGGTAGACCCCATCCTGATTATCCAGCGTGGCGATCTCCCCCAGACGCGCATACGCCAGTACCACGGCGAGGTTCTTGTTGGGGAAATAGCCGAGAAACAGGTCAGCCCAGTCACTTTCTCCGGCAAAACCCAGGTTGTCTGGCTTCTCGCGATACTCAACGCCCAGCGCCCAGCGCGGATTGAACAGCACGGCGACGGAGCCTTCCTTGAGCACGGAATGACGGTCGCGGCGATCCCCACCAAACCCCAGCAGCCCCAGCTCGTTGGCACGGCTATAACGGACACCGCCATTGAGCAGCAGGTTGTAGCCAAAGGCACCACCGAGGATCAGCCGGCTGGCAGTGATATAACCTTCGGTGTCTTCACTGCGCTGCGCGCCTACCAGGCTGGGAATCAGAAAATCCTTTTGACGTTTGTGCTGAATGCCCAATGAAACCTGCGGCAGCTGGTCGTAGATCAGGTCACCAAACAGGCGCACCTTGAGACCGAAGATATCCTGGCTCAGGCTGTTTTCCGGCAGGTTGAGGTTACGCGCCAGAGTGCCCAGATCAAAACGCTGGCGGGCGTAGGACAGCTCAATACGGTTATCGAACGCAACGCCAATACCGGCCACATCCAGACGGTAATCACCGGTTTCCACTCGCGTGGCGAATACATCCGCCCCCCATTCGCCGCGCTCGCCATAGCCGGAAAGCACCGCCCAGGGGGTAATTCCACCACCCGCAGCGCCTTCAATGCTGCTGGCACCACCCGTGGCCAGCAAGCGGCCATCGGCCCAGGCCAGATTGGCCAGCAGACCGAACAACAAGGCAATGCAGCGTGGCAATTGAGTCATGGTCAATGCACCAGAGTCGAGGAGGCGTGAGTGTATTGCGCCATCCAGGTTTCAAAGGCTTTCGCCGCCAACGGCCGGCTGATCAGGTAGCCCTGGGCGGTATCACACTGCCAGCGCCCAAGCAGTTGCAAGCTGCGCTCGAACTCGACGCCCTCGGCCACAACCTTGAGGCCCAGGCTGTGGCTCATTTCGATGGTCGAACGCACGATCACTGAGTCTTCGCTGGCATCGTCCAGGTCACGGATAAACGACTGGTCGATCTTCAGTTCCTGCACTGGCATACGCTTGAGTTGTGTCAGGGAAGAATAGCCCGTACCAAAGTCGTCTACCGACAGGCTGATACCGCACGCCCGCAGACCATGCAGCACCTTCAGGGCGAGCTCGGGATTGAGCATCACACCGCTTTCGGTGATCTCAAAAATCAGCTGTTCGGCCGGCACCTGGTAATCGGCCAACAGTTTGCTGACCCGCGCCGGCAACTGCGGATCAATCAGGTCTTCGGTGGAGATATTCAGCGACACCTGCACGCGCAGGCCACGACCGGCCCACTCGCGCAACTGGCGCATGACCTCCTCGATCACCCAGGCAGTCAACAGCTGGATGCTGCCGGTGCGCTCGGCCAGCGGAATAAACTCCCCCGGCGAGACCATGCCCAGCACCGGATGCTGCCAGCGCAACAAGGCTTCAGCCTGGCGCACCTGGCCGGCGGTAATGTCCAGCTTTGGCTGATAGTGCAACAACAGCTCAGCCTTTTCGGAGGCATGGCGCAGATCACGGATCAGGCGAATCTGCCGCTGCTGGGCGTCATCGCGGCCACGCTGGTAAACCTGCAGATGGCTGGGCATACCGGCCGCATCCTGCATGGCGATGCTCGCCCGGCGCAGCAACTCTTCCGGGGCATTGCCATCGACCGGGTAGCTGGCAATGCCGATGCGACAATCCAGGGTGAAATCATGGGTGGCAACGCGCAGCGGCTTGAGCAGCAGTTGCTGCACCTTGTCGGCGATCCCTACAGCGCTGTCGCTGTCCGTGTTTTCCAGCAACAGAAGAAACTCGTCACCAATAACCCGCGCCACGCTATCACCAGGGCGAAGAATCGCCTGCAGGCGCCGACTCAATTGCTGCAGCGCCAGGTCGCCGCCCTCTGCTCCGAGGCTTTCATTGACCACACGAAAATTCGCCACACCCAGGTAAAGCAAGGCCGTCTGCCGCCCGGCGGTGATCGCACTGCCCAGACGCTCCAGCGCCAAAGTGCGGTTGGGTAGACCGGTCAATGCATCATGCAACGCGTTGTGCGCCAGCTGCCGTTCACGCTCGGCGATACCCTGCTGCATGGCCTTGAAGGCGGTGGCCAAACGCCCCAATTCATCACTGCGCTGCAGATCCAGGCTGGCCTGATAATCGCCCTGGCGCACCCGTTCGGCGACGGCCGCCAGTTGCTGCACAGGCTGCGACACCGAACGTGCCAGCAATAAGGCGCCGACAAGGGACGCCGTCAGCGCCACCAGGGCAATCAGCAGAATATTCTGATCAAGCGGAGCAAACGCCTCTTGCGCCTGACTCAGGGACTTGTGCAGCAGCGCACGCACTTCATAGCCTTCACCACCGGCCAGTACCAGAGTCTGATTAAGGTAGGCCTCTTCACCTATCTGACTTACCGCATCATTGGCCAGCTCAGCCATGCTGCCTTGCAGTTGCTCACGCTGCGCCGGCTGCAGGGTACTGATCCAGATATCGGCCACACCATCCTGGGTCGCCCGCAGGGTCAGGTCCAGATGGGTCAACTCACGCAATTCGGCGGCAAATACGTCATCAACCTGAAAGCCCATCATCACCCGGGCAATCGGCAACGGCGCGCTAACAGTGGCCTCCACCAGCAGGTAGATCTTGTCGGCTATTGGCATCAGAAATATCTGCACACCTTCACGCTGACGCTGCATCACCTGAGTGCTCAGGCGCTTGGCCGTCTCATCGCTGATTTGTCGGTCACTGCTGACCTCCAGATTGCCATCCAACCCCAGCATCATCACTGCGCTGGCATTGATTCGTGCGCCATGATTGAGCAGCGCCGAGCGGATGGTCTCGCTATCGCCACTGGCTACTGCATCCTTGAAGCCGAAATCAGCGGCCAGCACCTGCACCGCATCGTGCAACTGGCGACCGCGCACTTCGAGCAATTGCTGAAAAACCAGGCTACCCACATCCAGTTGCTCATGCGCCTGGCTGCGTACAGCGGCATTGGTGGCGGTTTGCACGGCTACATAGAGTGCGCCAACTACCACCAACAGCAGCAGCACCAGTACGCCGGCGATGCGCGCCTGAAAGCTATTGCGCAGCATCGCGAGCCTTCTTGAATGCATCCCCAAAGGCGCTGGCCGGCGCACTCGGAGCTGCCTGACTGACGGGCCCCTGCGTGGTCAGGGTAAAGCGTTGCTGGCTGCCAGCCTCAGTCAGCTGCAACTGGCCGGCAGCCTGCGGCAGCATATCCGGCGCTTGCGGGTGCCACAGGCTGACTGTGTACGTACCGGCCGGCAGCTGCTCCAGATTCAGCTTGCCCTGCGCGTCGCTGACGGCGAACCAGGGGTCGTCGGTGACATAGACATAGCCCACCATCCAGTCATGGATATTGCAGCCAAGCACCACTACACCGGGCTTGTCGAAAAGCACCGGCTCACTCGGCGTGCCTTGGTACAAACGCAGCTCAAAGCGTTTGGCGAGAGAGAACGAATAAACATGATGGCGAATATTGTCGCTATTGGGAAACGATACCGAAGTACCGCTGCGTACTGCCAGTACATTCGGTGCGAACTGCTGTGAACGTTGATCCATCACCGCAGCAGCAGGTGCAACCGCAGGTGCAACTCCACCACGCAAACTGAGCACGGCATTGGCCAAGGGCTGTCCCTGGCTGTCCACCAGCTCGGCTTGCAGGCTGGCGGCGTGTAATGGCATGCCGAGCAGCAACAGGCCGAACAGGGGGATCGCGAACAATGAAGGAAAGTGCTTGCTCATCAAGACGACTCGTACTTTAGGGGCACACTTGAAGTGGACAGCATCCTTGCCCAGGCACAGTAAATATCTCTGTGAGCCACAGCTTAGTCGGCAGCGTGAAGAAGTTCACGCTTGATTGGCAACCACCGCCTGATAAAAACCGCTAAGCAAAGCGGTCAGCGAGGGCTTATTCGGCGCTGCGCAGGCGTTTTGGCGTCAGGCCCAGATAGCGGCGCATGGCGGTGGTCAGCGCGCTCTGGCTGGAGAAACCGCATTCTTCAGCAATGCGGATCAGCGGCAGGCCGCTCTCGCGCAACAGCCGCACGGCGCGGTCCAGGCGCGTTTTAAGCAGGTACTGGTGCGGCGTCAGACCGACGCTGTCCTTGAACTGCGCATGGAAATGACTGGGGCTCAGGCAAGCCACCTGCGCCAGCTCGGCCACGCTGATACGCCGCGCCAGATGCTCGAAGATGTAGTGGTCGATTCTTTCCAGATTCAGCGCGCCCACAGGCCGCGCATGGGGCTCGCCAAACAGGCGCAGGTGCAAGGCGCGCAGCAGCACACCACCCAGCGCACGAGGCAGTAGCGGATCGGAGCCATAACGCTCCAGCTCGGCGCCGGCATAGCTCAACAGGTTCTGGAAATCGGCATCCAGTTGCGGGTAACGCGGGGTTTCGAACAGGCGAGTCAGCAGCTGCAGGTCTTCGCTGGAGGTACCCTGCTCATCCAGATCAATAATCAGCATGCGGTTTTCACCCATGCCGGCGAACTGGTGATCGGCATCCCCTGGCACCAGACAGGCGCGCATGCGGCACACCTCGCCACCCCGGCCGTTGACTTCAAATTCGGCACGCCCAGCCAGCGACAGCACCAGTTGATGATGGTCGTGGGTGTGTTCATGGGCCTGGTCATCAAGACGCATCAAACGCGCGTTGAACATGAAAAGTGCAACCCTGAATAACAGAGGTGCAACTTTAACCCGTTGCCCGGTAAAACTGCAGCCCGCACGACAAATGGGCAGCACCCGCACCAAGAAATCGCCACACCAATAAAAGCGCCCGATTGCAGGGCAAACAATTGGTCGCCAAGGTATTTAATACGTCTGAAACCGGCGCTTTGCGGTGCCTGGCAAGGGATTTGCTCGACCGGTACACCGTTCGGTTTCAGGAAACCCGCTTATGGTCCTCAGCATTGCACTCGCCCTGACATTGGCGCTGTTACTCGCCGGCCACTTCCTCAGCCAGCTCGCAGGCAAACGCCATCAACAACATCTCAATGAGTTGCAAGCTGAACTGCTGCAACGCGCCATTGACCTGCTGCAGAACCTGCAGAAACACCGAGGTTTGGGTGCCCAGCAGGACCTAAGCAGCACCAGCCAGCGCAATGTCCTGGCCCGCCAGCTCGACCAACTCTGGCTGAACTGGCCCGGCCCCAGCCTGGGGCTTGCATCACTGCAACAGGATTGGCCACACCTGCGGCGTAACCCAGCGGATTTTGCCGCGCACTGCCAGGTTATCGACGGTTTGCTGGAGGTTATCGCAACACTCGAAGCCCACCTGCAGCAGGTTGGCAACTCACAAATAGAGGGTATCGCCCAGGCCTGTCATGGCCTGGAAAACCTCGCGCGCCTGCGCGGCCTGAGCGTGCGCGCAGCTAATTACAGTCAATGCCCGCCAAGCCTGAAACAGCAGATTCAACAACTCTGTCTGCAGCTGGAACAATCACCCGTTGGCGCATCGTTGCAGCAGGTGCTGCAGCGCTTGGAGCATGAGCTGATCGACAGCCGCGAAGTACGCCTGGCACCCCACGAGTGCTTTGCCCTGCTCACACCGCTGATCGATGAATACGTCCAGCAGTTGCGCGCGCCACTGCAAACGACGTTCGCAGCACAGGCTCCCGCAGGGCGATCCTAGCGGCTATGCTGGCAGCCTCGATATTCGCCAGGAGCTCACCATGCTTGCCCCCCGCCTGACAGTGGCACTCAGCCTTGCACTGCTCGCCGCCTGCGCGCAAAAGCCTAGCAGCGTTACCCTGGAGCAGAACCAGCAGAGCAAATGCCCGCTGTCGTTGCACGTCGGCCAGCAATTCAATCTGCGCCTGCCGAGCAACCCCACCACAGGTTTCCGCTGGCTGCTGCGCGACTCCGCGCCACAGGTGCTGAAAAGCCTTGGCCCCGAGGTCTACAGCAACCCGGAAGATGCCGGTCTGGTCGGCAGCGCCGGGGTTTCCACCTGGCGTTTCGAGGTCATCAAAGCAGGCGAAGGCCAATTGGCCCTAACCTATGAACGCCCCTGGGAAGTCGGTGTAGTGCCCGCCCAGCGCTTCAACTGCACGATCAAGGCTCGCTAGCAGGGCGTTGAAAAACCTAGGCGAAGGCAGCCAAGGCCTGTTTTTAACGCGGCGATGGCAACGTAGGTAGTTTTTTCAACAGCCTGCTGCTACTGGCGCGAAATGCTGACCTAAGTGGCACCCACGGCGTGGTCAGTTAATCGGCAACACGCCATAGTGCTGGCCTTTCGTACATCAAGGACTGGGGCCATGCGTTATTTGCTACTGGGTTTGCTGGGCGCTGCCGTATTTCTCTATGCACGCCTCAGCGGGCTGAGCGAACTGGGCCTGCTCAGTAAAGGCATCCCGGTCATCGCTTTGTTGCTGTGGCTGAGAACGGCACCCAGCGGCCTGTATCGACGCTGGATCAGCCTCGGCCTGCTGGCCTCATTGGCGGGCGACATTCTGCTCGACTGGCCGGCGGACCTGTTCGTCTTCGGCCTCGGCGCCTTCCTGCTCGCGCACCTGGCCTACTTGCGTGCCTATTTAAGTGACTGCAAACAACCGGCCTGGTTGGCCCTGCTGCTCGCCCTCGGCACCGGCGGGACGATGTTCGCCATCCTCGCCAGTGCAGATCTGGGCCCACTGCTGATCCCCGTAGCCTGTTACGCCCTGGCCATCAGCGCCATGCTCTGGCGCTCACTCGCCCGCCTTGGCCAACCTGGGCTGCGCAGTACCTCAACACGCCTGGCCGCCTCAGGTGCCGCGCTGTTTGTGCTGTCCGACAGCCTGATCGGCATCAACCGCTTTGTCGCCCCCTTCGAGGCGGCACCACTGGCGATCATGCTCAGCTACTGGCTGGGGCAATGGGCGATTGCGGCGTCGGCCTTCAAACCGGCCCGCTGAGCCGTCGCCATACAGATTTACGACCAATAACGGCAATCAAGGTTTGGCTATACCGCGCACTTGGCTAAAATGCCCGGCTTTATTGACCAGTGCGCAGCCATCGTGAGCAAACAGCCCGACCGTCTTTTCGCCCAACCCCTGGCCCAGGTGCCGGACTTCGTGTTCAACGAAGATGTGGTGCGGGTCTTCCCCGATATGATCAAACGCTCGGTGCCGGGTTATCCGACCATTGTCGAGAACATCGGCGTACTGGCCGGTCAGTTCGCCCAGCCACACAGCGTGCTATATGACCTCGGCAGCTCCCTGGGCGCGGTGACCCAAGCGCTGCGCCGGCATGTGCAGATCGACGATTGCCGAGTGATTGCCGTGGACAACTCCAGCGCCATGGTCGAGCGCTGCCGCGAATACCTGCACGCGCAGGACTCGATGTTTCAAGAGCTGTTGCCCGTGGAGGTGATTGAGGCCGACATTCTCCGCCTCGACTTTCAGCCCACTTCGCTGGTGGCGCTGAACTTCACCCTGCAATTTATCCGCCCCGAACAGCGCCTGGACCTGCTCACGCGGATTCGCCAGGCCCTGCTGCCCGGCGGCGCGCTGATCCTCTCGGAGAAACTGCAATTCGAAGATACCGAACAGCACGCCCTGCTCGGCGATCTGCATATCGCCTTCAAGCGGGCCAATGGCTACAGCGAGCTGGAAATCGCCCAGAAACGCAGCGCCATCGAGAAAGTCATGCTCCCCGACAGCCTGGAGCAGCACCGCGAACGCCTGCTCGCCGCCGGCTTCAGCCAGGTCGTGCCGTGGTTCCAGTGCCTTAATTTTGCCTCGATGATTGCCCTGCCATGATCAGCCGCCTCGACCTCGACGCCCTGCAAGCCACCCTTGCCGGCACCCCGCTGCAAGAGTGGTCGGCCGATCTGCCTGGGCAGATCGACGCCAAGCTGGCCATCGGCCATGGCGACCTACCGCGCTGGTACGGCGCAGTACAGGCCCTGCCGGAGCTGAACGTCGAACAACTGGAGCTGCTACACAGCTTCACCTTCGACGGCCACTGTGACGAGACGACCCGCAACGCGCTGAAAACCGCGCTGCAGGGCCTGATCCCCTGGCGTAAAGGGCCATTTCACCTGTTTGGTGTGCATGTCGACACCGAGTGGCGCTCGGACTGGAAATGGCAACGCGTAGCCCCCTACCTCGACCTCAAGGGCAAGCGTGTACTGGATGTCGGCTGCGGCAACGGCTACTACATGTGGCGCATGCTCGGCGCCGGTGCAGACAGCGTAATCGGCATAGACCCCAACTGGCTGTTTCTCTGCCAGTTCCTGGCGATGAAGAACTACCTACCCGATCTACCCGCCTGGCACCTGCCGCTGGCGTTCGAGGAATTGCCGGGCAAGCTGCAAGGCTTCGACACGGTGTTTTCCATGGGTGTGCTGTATCACCGCCGCTCGCCTATCGATCATCTGATCGACCTCAAGGATTGCCTGGTCAAGGATGGCGAACTGGTGCTGGAAACCCTGGTGGTGGAAGGCGATGCGCAGCAGGTTCTGGTCCCCGAGGACCGCTACGCGCAGATGCGCAACGTCTGGTTCCTGCCTTCGGTGCCGGCACTGGAGCTGTGGCTGCGCCGCGCCGGCTTTGTCGATGTGCGCTGCGTGGATGTCAGCACCACCTCGGTGGACGAACAACGCTCGACCGAGTGGATGCGCTTCCAGTCGCTACCGGAATTCCTCGACCCAGCCGACCATAGCCGCACCGTCGAAGGCCTGCCGGCGCCGAGCCGCGCGGTGCTGATCGCCCGCAAACCGTAAACCTCACACAGCTCCCGTAGGGCGGACATACGCCAGCACGTCCACCCTACGGGACACACTTACATCTTTAGCTAGCCGCGGTTGGCCGCCGCGACGATCAGCGCCTTCATCTCTGCCACGGCCTGCTTGAAGCCGACGAACAGCGCGTGGGCGACCAGGGCGTGGCCGATATTCAGCTCGTTGATTCCGGCAATCGCCGCCACCGGCTCGACGTTGTGATAGTGCAGGCCGTGACCGGCATTAACGACCAGCCCGTGCTGCAGGCCACAGGCCACTCCATCGCGAATCCGCGCCAGTTCACGCGCTGCTTCTTCCGGGGTATGGGCATCGGCATAACGGCCGGTGTGCAACTCAATCGCCGGGGCGCCGACGCGCTTGGATGCCTCGATCTGCTGTGGGTCCGGGTCAATAAACAGCGACACTTCGCAGCCGATTTTGCTGAGGCGCTCGACCGCGGCGCGAATCCGCGCTTCCTGTCCGGCCACATCCAGACCACCCTCAGTAGTAAGCTCCTGGCGGGTTTCCGGCACCAGACAGACGTGTTCGGGACAAATGCTTTCGGCGAAGGCAAGCATTTCCTCGGTGACGCCCATTTCGAAGTTCATCCGCGTCTGCATGACCTCCTTGAGCAGGCGCACATCACGCTCCTGGATATGCCGACGATCTTCACGCAGGTGCACGGTAATGCCGTCGGCCCCGGCCTCTTCGGCGTCCAGCGCGGCCTTGACCGGGTCGGGATAACGGGTGCCACGGGCCTGACGCAGAGTGGCCACATGGTCAATATTTACACCCAGCAGAATACGATTGGCATCAGTCACGGCTTGGCTCCTTGAGCGTCATAAACAGTTCGCGGCTGACCAGCGGTCGGCCGCCTAAATGGGGGGCTAGGGCCTGGCGCATCAAGCGTTTGGCGGCGGCCAGGGCACCGGGCGCAGTCCAGTCCGCTTCGGCCATAGCCAACAACTCGGCCCCCTGAAAAGCACCGGGTTGCAACTGGCCAATCGGCACCAGGCCGGTTTCGGTATGCAGCCGATACAAACCCACCGGGGCGATGGGCTGGCCTTCGCTGTCCAGATCCAGGGCGAAACCATAGCCCAGCTCATCGAGCAGGCGCCATTCAAAAGAGCGCAATAACGGCTCCAAGGCACGGCCTTCAGCCAGGGCCAGGACAGTCATGGCGTAATGCTCAAAAACGGCGGGATGGGGATCTTCAGCAGGGAGCAGGCGAATCAGCAACTCGTTAAGGTAAAGGCCGCTGAACAGCGCCTCGCCGACCAGCAGGTTGGGGATACCGGCTGGATCGAGGCGACTGACATTCTTCAGCTCACCACGCCCGCGAAACTCAGCTTCCAGGGGAATAAACGGCCGCGCCAGGCTGCCGGCCTTGCCCCGTGCGCCACGCAATACCGCACGCAGGCGGCCCTGCGGGGTGAGAAAATCCACCAACGCGCTACTTTCGCGGTAGGCACGGCTGTGCAGGACATAGGCGGGCTGACTAGGGGCAAGCATGGGTTTACTCGCAAAGCGGGCGCAAGGGCGCGCCCGAGGGCAACTCAGATGTTGTCGTAACCCAGGGAGCGCAGCGCGCGCTCATCATCCGACCAGCCACTTTTAACCTTGACCCAGAGGTTGAGCATAATCTTGGAGTCGAACATCACCTCCATATCCTTGCGCGCTTCCTGGCCAATGCGTTTGATCCGCTCACCCTTGTCACCGATGATGATTTTCTTCTGACCATCACGCTCGACCAGGATCAGGGCGTGGATATGCAGGATGCGCCCGTCGCGCTTGAACTCCTCGATTTCCACGGTGATCTGGTACGGCAACTCAGCACCCAGTTGACGCATGATCTTCTCGCGCACCAATTCGGCAGCGAAGAAGCGGCTGGAACGGTCGGTCACCTGATCTTCCGGGAAGAAGTGCACGCCTTCTGGCAAATGCTCCCCCACCAGCTTTTCCAGAGTATCGAGGTTATGCCCATGCTGGGCGGAGACTGGCACGATTTCGGCCTTCGGCAACTGGGTAGCCAGCCACTCCAAGTGTGGCATCAGCTCAGCTTTGTCTTCGATGCGATCAGTCTTGTTGATCGCCAGAATCACTGGACCTTCAACATATTGAACACGCTCAAGAACCATCTGGTCTTCGTCAGTCCAACGGGTACGATCGACCACGAAGATCACCACATCAACATCTTTCAGCGCCGACGAGGCGTTCTTGTTCATGTAGCGGTTGAGCGCTTTCTCGTTATTCTTGTGCAGACCGGGGGTGTCGACATAAATCGCCTGCACCTCACCCTCGGTTTTGATGCCGAGCATGTTGTGCCGCGTGGTCTGCGGCTTACGCGAGGTGATCGCCAGCTTCTGGCCGAGAATGTGGTTAAGCAACGTCGACTTGCCCACGTTGGGCCGGCCGACGATGGCGACATAGCCACAGCGTGTAACAGGTGAATCAGTCATTGCCATTCTCCACACCCAGGGCAATCAGCGCAGCCGCAGCGGCCACCTGCTCGGCGATACGCCGGCTGGCACCCTGCCCCAGGGTTTTATCATTCAGTAAGGTGATCTGACACTCGACCACAAATGTGCGGCAGTGCGGCTCGCCCTGGATATCCACCACTTCATAACGTGGCAGCTCACAGCCACGCGACTGCAGAAACTCCTGCAGACGGGTTTTCGGATCCTTGTTGGTGTCAACCAGGGTCAGACTGTCCAGCTCAGTGGTCAACCAGGCCAGCACACGCTCGCGAGCCGCATCCATCCCTGTATCAAGATAGATGGCACCGATCAGCGCTTCCAGGGCATCAGCGAGAATCGACTCGCGGCGGAAACCACCACTTTTCAGCTCGCCAGAACCCAAGCGCAGGTACTCACCCAGATCGAAACCACGGGCCAGAATGGCAAGGGTTTCACCCTTGACCAAGCGCGCGCGAAGACGTGACAGCTGCCCTTCACGGGCCAGCGGAAAGCGCTGAAACAGCGCCTCACCCGCGACAAAGTTGAGAATCGCATCACCGAGAAACTCCAGACGCTCGTTATTGCGCCCGGCGAAACTGCGATGAGTAAGAGCCAGGATCATCAGTTCCTGATCCTTGAAGGTATAACCGAGCTGCCGCTCGAGACGGGCTAACGACGCACTCACGGCATACGCACGCGGAATTCTTTATCGAAACGCACGACCAGGTCGATATTCTCGATCAACGGCTCACGCTTTTCGTATTTCAGGTGCACGCGAAATTCGTTGTTTTCGACTTTTACTTTAATTGCGTCCTGCATATTTAGATCGCGAATGCTGTTGACCTGCATACCTTTACTGATGTGACTATAAAAATCACCAACGCTACGAACACTCAAAGACTTATCAGTTTCAACCGAAGTAATCATTTTCTCCAGCGACATATAGTCGAAGTAATGCGGCAACACCTTGAACGCCGCACTGGCTAAAAAAGCGACCACCGCCAGCACCATCAACCAACTAAGAATCGACATTCCCTTTTGCGAATGCGCAGATTTCATATTTGTCCCCAAATTCGAGTTATGTGAAAGCCATTACGGCTGGAGGCAAGACTATATATAGCCTGCGACGCTGCATTTAACAGCGTCGGAAAATCGTCAACAGGTCAGTGGATCAGACCTACGCGGGAAAAATTCGGCAGGTTGCGCGACTTGGGATCCGGCCAGCTCATCCAGATGGCAAAAGCTTTGCCTACGATATTCTGGTCCGGCACCATGCCCAGCAGCGGCTTGGGGATGGCCGGATCGTTCCAGTAACGGCTGTCATTGGAGTTGTCGCGGTTGTCGCCCATCATGAAGTAATGCCCTTGCGGCACAACCCATTCGCGGCCCGGCTCAATCCGATAGCGCTGCATTTCTTTACGGATCTGATGCTCTGCCTCACCCAGCTTCTCGTTATACAGCGTCGCACTGCCCAGGCTACCGGGCTCGTCGCCAATCAACTGCTGCGCTACAGGCTCACCATTGATAGTCAGACGCTTATCGCTGCTGTAGGCAATGCGGTCACCGGCTAGGCCGACCACGCGTTTGATGTAGTTGATGTTTGGGTCGCTCGGATAACGAAACACCATCACATCGCCACGCTGCGGGTCACCTACTTCAATCACCTTGGTGTCCAGCACCGGTAGACGAATGCCATAGGCAAACTTGTTGACCAGAATAAAATCGCCCACTTCCAGGGTCGGCTTCATCGAACCGGATGGAATCTGGAAAGGCTCGACCAGAAACGAGCGCAGCACCAATACAATCGCCAGCACCGGGAAGAACGATTTACCGTACTCCACCAGCAACGGCTCTTTGTTCAAGCGCTCCACCACCGCCTCATCGGGCTCACTGACCTGACCGTGGTAGGTGCTGATAGCCGCTCGCCGGCGCGGAGCCAGAAAGATCAGGTCGAACAGCGCCAGGGCGCCACAGACGGCGACGGCAATAACCAGTAACAGCGGGAAATTGATCGACATAGGACCTTAACTATCCAACCTGAGCACGGCGAGGAAGGCTTCCTGTGGAATCTCCACATTACCGACCTGCTTCATGCGTTTCTTACCGGCCTTCTGCTTTTCCAGCAGCTTGCGTTTACGACTGACGTCACCGCCATAGCATTTGGCCAATACGTTTTTACGCAGCGCCTTGACCGTAGTCCGCGCAACAATCTGCCCACCAATTGCAGCCTGAATAGCCACATCAAACATTTGCCGGGGAATCAGTTCTTTCATCTTCTCGGTCAACGCCCGGCCTTTGTAGTGGGCGTTGTCCTTGTGCACGATCAAGGCTAGAGCATCTACCTTGTCACCATTGATCAGCACATCCAGCTTGACCAGATTAGCCGACTGGTAGCGATCAAAATGGTAGTCCAGCGAGGCATAACCACGGCTGGTGGATTTCAGGCGGTCAAAGAAGTCGAGCACCACTTCGTTCATCGGCAGGTCATAGCGCACCTGAACCTGAGAACCGAGGAACTGCATATCGCGCTGCACACCACGTTTTTCGATACACAGGGTAATTACGTTACCCAGGTGCTCTTGCGGCACCAAAATGGTGGCCTGCACGATCGGCTCGCGGAAGTCTTCGACCGAAGAGATATCCGGCAGCTTCGACGGGTTATCGACGTAGATGGTCTCGCCAGTCTTGAGCACCACTTCGAAGATTACGCTCGGTGCGGTGGTGATCAGATCCAGATCGTATTCACGCTCCAGGCGCTCCTGGATGATCTCCATATGCAGCATGCCCAGGAAGCCACAACGGAAGCCGAAGCCCAGAGCATCCGAGCTTTCAGGCGAATATTGCAGTGACGAATCGTTCAGGGTCAGCTTCTGCAGCGCATCGCGGAAATCTTCGAAATCGTCGGAACTGACGGGGAACAACCCGGCATATACCTGCGGCTGGATACGCTTGAAGCCGGGCAGCACTTCGACATTTGGTGTCGCGGCAAGGGTCAGGGTATCGCCCACCGGCGCGCCGTGAATATCCTTGATACTGGCGATAATAAAGCCCACTTCGCCGGCTTTGAGGTCAGCGGTGGCCGTGTGCTTAGGGTTAAACACGCCAACGCTATCGACCAAGTGGATCTTGCCGGTGGATTTCACCAGCACCTTGTCACCTTTCTTGATCCGCCCATGGCGCACACGCACCAGGGAGACCACACCCAAGTAGTTGTCGAACCAGGAGTCGATGATCAGTGCCTGTAGTGGCGCCTCAACATCACCGGTCGGTGCCGGGATCGTGTGCACCAGACGCTCAAGCACTTCATCGACACCCAAACCGGTCTTGGCACTGCAGGTCACAGCGTCGGTTGCATCAATACCGATGATCTTCTCGATTTCTTCCTTGACCCGGTCCGGGTCGGCCTGAGGCAAGTCGATCTTGTTTAGCACCGGCATGACCTCAAGGCCCTGCTCAATGGCGGTGTAGCAGTTGGCAACCGATTGCGCTTCCACGCCCTGACCGGCATCGACCACCAGCAGCGCGCCTTCGCAGGCAGCCAGGGAACGGCTGACTTCATAGGTAAAATCGACGTGACCGGGGGTATCGATGAAGTTCAGCTGGTAGGTGATGCCGTCTTTAGCCTTGTAATACAGGGTAACGCTGTGCGCCTTGATGGTGATCCCGCGCTCGCGCTCCAGATCCATGGAGTCCAGTACCTGGGCTTCCATTTCACGGTCGGCCAAGCCACCACACATCTGGATAAACCGGTCGGCCAAGGTCGACTTGCCGTGGTCAATGTGGGCGATGATGGAGAAATTGCGGATATGACTCAAATCACTCACGGATCAACACTCAAAAAGGTCGCAGGCGACTGCCCGCCGAAAATAGCCGCGAAGTGTACCCGAAAGCCACCTTGCACGTCATCAAGGCCGCACGGCGGCGCTATCTAAAAGGGCAACATGTAAAAGGGCGACCGAAGTCGCCCTTTTAGCCTGTCTGCGCCGTTAATCGGCCAGTTTGAAGGTAATGAAGCTGGCACGACCCTGACGCAGTACGCGCATCGACACCGAACGATTCTTCGGCAGTGCCTGCGCCACCTCGGTAAAGGTCTTGGCCGAGTTGATCGCCTGATTGTTCAGATGAGTGATCACATCACCCGGACGCAGACCAATCAGCGCCGCCGGACCATCCTGCACTTCAGAGATCACGACACCGCCTTTAAGATCAAGGCTCTTCTTTTGCTCGGCAGTCAGTTCAACCACCTTGACGCCAAGACGGTTGCTGCTCCGCTCAACCCCAGGCGCAGCAGTACCAGCCAGCGCCTCGCCATCTTCAGGCAGCGCACCAATGCTCAGTTTCAACTTCTTGCGCGCACCATCGCGCACCACATCCAGCTCGGCAGTGGTACCTGGCTTCAGCGCACCGACCAAATGCGGCAAGTCAGCGGACATGATGATTGGCTTACCGTCCAGACTGAGAATCACATCACCAACCTGCAAGCCACCTTTAGCTGCCGGACCTTCCTCCAGCACCTGCGCCACCAGCGCGCCAGCCGGCTTATCCAGGCCAAACGACTCGGCGAGATCCTTGTTAACTTCCTGAATCACCACACCCAGCCAGCCGCGACTGACCTTGCCCTCAGCCTTGAGCTGATCGGCCACATCCATCGCCACACTCATGGGGATGGCGAACGACAGCCCCATAAAGCCACCGGAGCGGGTGAAAATCTGCGAGTTGATACCCACCACTTCACCAGCAAGGTTGAACAGTGGGCCGCCGGAGTTACCTGGGTTGATCGCCACATCCGTCTGGATAAACGGCACATAGCTCTCGTTCGGCAGACTGCGGCCCTTGGCACTGACGATCCCTGCAGTTACCGAATGATCAAAACCAAATGGCGAACCAATCGCCAACACCCACTCGCCAACCTTTAACTCTTCTGACTTGCCCAACTTGACGGTTGGCAAACCAGCGCCCTCAACCTTGAGCAGCGCAACATCGCTGCGCGGGTCAGTGCCGACCAGCTTGGCTTCCAGCTCACTGCGATCTGACAGGCGCACAATGATCTCATCGGCATCAGCAATCACATGGTTATTGGTCAGCACATAACCATCAGCGGAAATGATAAAGCCCGAGCCCAGCGACTGAGCTTCACGCTGGCGGCCACCGCCAGGCGCACGTGGCATCTGCGGAATATTGCGTTCGAAGAATTCGCGAAACATCGGCGGCAGACCTTCGAGGTCAGGCACATTGAGCTGACCACTGCCAGCAACCGCGCGATCCGGCATCTTCTGCCGAGTACTGATATTGACGACGGCAGGCGACGCCTGCTCAACCAGCTCGGTAAAATCCGGCAGGCTCGCCTGAGCAAAAAACGCTTGCCCCATCAGCAGCACGGCAAACAACGCAGTAAATGAAGATTTCAGACCAAGCTTCGACATACAACTCCCCATCAGGCCAGCAAAAGTCTTAAAACGCTGCTGCAGCACCGCCAAGCAACGGACGTAAAACCACCGGTTGCAACGCCGGATCACCAGCGGTGACACGACTGCGCCAGCGTACCGCGCAGCAGGCAAAGAGAAAACCGAACAGCGCACTGAATATTACCCAGGGCTCGCTCAAGCCCGCCTGCTCAGCCAGAACAGCCGCAGCAAACAAGCCGAGTAACGGCAGCAGATAAACCAGCAGCGAACCACGCACCAGCAGGTCTTCGCGCACACCGATAATGACTGCATCGCCAATATTCAGCTGCAGGTCTGACAGTGCACGCACATAACCACGACGACCGCTTGCACCAAGCTGATCAAGCAAACCCTGGCCGCAACCAGCTTTGACGGAGCAACTGGAGCAGGTGCTTTTACGCAGGGTTTCGACCCAGACAGCGCCGGACTCAACCGCAACAACCCGCCCATGCTCCTCAATCACTGCACCACCTCGGCCGCTGAACGCATCGACAAAGCTACTCGCTCGGCTGTACCCAAAGGTATTTCGCCGACCACGGTGACCATGACGTCACCATCGTCAGTTTTCAGCCTGCGCGAAACCGCTACAGTGGGGCCCAGCTGGGTACGAACATCCTCAACGGCGGCGCCGCGTAGAGGCTCCATAAAGACGGAAAAGCGCGCCAGGCCATCGCCATACACCTGACAGGCGACTGACTCATCCGATGCAGGGCTGCGGCGCTGGGTAACAGAATTCAGACTAAAGCCTGGTGGCAACCAGTCAGAACGCCAGGCTTCAACCGCATCCACCTGAGCAGGAGACAAACGCACCGGGCGGCAACCTGCGCCAGGCTCAAGATTAGAGCTTGCAGGTACTTCGGTCTGCAGCTGGGTAAACTGGAAGCGCTCAAGTAACTGCCCCTTGTCATTGACCAGCAAGGACTTGAGCGGCAAGCCCGTTTGCTGATCAAGGTGCAGCTCGATGCCATAGCGATGCTGATCGCGCGGCACCAGGGCCAGTACGCTGGTAGCTCGCCCCGCCACGCGGGACTTGCCGAGCACACGCAACTCATACCACTCACCCAGCTGCTCAGCATTCAGCGCCCGGGCGGGCCACAGTTGACTATCGATCAACTGGTCAGCCAATGCACCACTGGCGCATTGCACCTGGCCGTCGACACGCAACACTTCCTGCGCGGAACCATCCAGCTGCAACAAGCGCTCACGCAAAGCGCCACCCTCACCGACACGATGCCAGATGCTGTGCGTCGAAAAGCTGCCATTGCGCTCATAAACAAAGGTGCCCTGAAAACTCTGCGTGCGTTCGGCCTCTGCCAAACGCTGCAGTAAGGCACGGCCTTCATCGGCAATTGCCGGCAACGCCAAGCAACTACCCAGCAACAGAACGCTTAAAGGAATAAAGCGCATGCGATTCCTTAACAACGGGCCGTTAACGGTTTTCCAAGCTGGCTGCACGCGCATAAGGCAGCGCACCTTCACTCGTACTCATGGCCGCTTGCTGTGCATGTTGGCGCAGATATGCCGGCAGACGCTGCTCATGCCAGCCCGGCTGCCCCTGCCCCACAGCACTGGCCGCAGGAGCCGGTTGCTCTTCGGACGTATTGAAGCCTGCCAGCATGGCCGGCCCACTGACCTGAGGGATATTCAACACCGGCTGACTGGATTGCTGCGCCAACTGGGCACCGGTGATGTCGTCCTGGTTATAAAAACGCACACCCGCCAAGACTGCCACGGTAACCGAAGCGGCAACAGCCAGACGACCTACAGTGCGCCAAGGGCCACGCTGTACTTGCTGCGCAACCGGGGCAACATCATCAGCAAGGGCTGCGGATACAGCAGCGGCAATATCCAGACGCGGCTCAAGCAGCTCTTTGTGCATGACCGCACGGGCGATCTGGTAACGCGACCAGGTTGCACGCAACTCAGGGTCATCACTGGCCGCCAGCACTCGCCTTAATTCAAGTTCATCCGCTTGGTTATCCATCACCGCGGACAGCGATTCCTGCAGGGTTTCACGACTCATGGCGGTTCCTCTCTTGGCTGACGCCGCTGTCTCAGGTTTCCTGCAGCAACGGCTGCAGGGATCGATCAATAGCCTCACGCGCCCGGAAAATTCGCGAACGCACGGTACCAACTGGACACTGCATGACGCTGGCAATGTCCTCGTAACTCAGACCATCAAATTCACGCAAGGTTAGCGCTGTGCGTAAATCTTCTGGCAACTGCTCGATGCTGCGGTGCACGGTAGCCTCGATCTCGTCGCGCAACAGGGCGCGTTCCGGCGATTCGATATCCTTGAGGGCATGATCGCCATCATAGAACTCGGCATCCTCAGCACTTACATCACTGTCTGGCGGGCGCCGACCACGCGAAACCAGGTGGTTCTTCGCCGTGTTGATGGCAATGCGATACAGCCAAGTGTAGAACGCACTGTCCCCACGAAAATTACCCAACGCCCGATACGCCTTGACGAAGGCTTCCTGCGCAACATCCTGTGCCTCATGGGTGTCATGCACAAAACGCACGATCAACCCGAGAATCTTGTGCTGATACTTGAGCACCAATAGATCAAATGCACGCTTGTCGCCGCGCTGTACACGCTCAACCAGCTGCTGATCATCTTCCTGGGTTAGCATGAAAACTCCTCATAAGGTTTGAAGGAGCGCAACGCCAACCCTTTACTCGGTCTGCCAAAGTAGACTTGGGCATTACGCAAAAGTTCTCTCCTTCAAACAAGCTTCCTGCAGAACACTTAAAAGTCCTGCACGGAACAGCGCAGCAAAGGGACTCCACTGCTGCGCTTGTAGTCTGGACCACCCGTCGGCAAGGCAAAACCGCAGGCCCGTTGCAAAGCCGCCTGACTCAGGCGAATTACCATCTAAACAACCGCCTATGGAACCCGAAACGCTTAAAAAGTTCCCGAGTAACGCACTTGGTCATAAGCCGGCTATTGTGCCGCCCACCCCCTCTATATACTAGAGGCCGCTTTTCGCGGAATTCAGACATGAGCCAACATCACCAACACGACGTTCTGGTTATCGGTAGCGGTGCCGCCGGCTTAACCCTGGCCCTCACGCTGCCTGAGCACCTGCGCATTGCCGTACTAAGCAAGGGCAATCTGTCCAACGGCTCGACCTACTGGGCGCAAGGCGGTGTGGCGGCGGTGCTGGACGACACCGACACCATCGAATCGCATGTCGAAGACACCCTCAACGCTGGTGGCGGCCTGTGCCGCGAGGACGCCGTACGCTTCACCGTAGAGCACAGCCGCGAAGCCATTCAATGGCTGATCGACCAAGGGGTGCCCTTTACCCGCGACGATGAACACGCCCGCGAAGACGGCGGTTTCGAATTCCACTTGACCCGTGAAGGCGGCCACAGCCACCGACGCATCATCCATGCTGCCGACGCCACCGGCGCGGCGATCTTCAATACATTGCTGGAGCAGACCCGCCAGCGCAGCAACATCGAACTGCTGGAGCAGCGTGTCGCCGTTGACCTGATCACCGAGCGCAAACTCGGCCTGGAGGGCCAGCGCTGCCTGGGCGCTTACGTACTCAATCGCGCCAGCGGCGAGGTCGATACCTTCAGCGCACGCTTTGTGATTCTCGCCACTGGCGGTGCAGCCAAGGTTTATCTCTACACCAGTAACCCGGACGGCGCCTGCGGCGACGGTATCGCCATGGCCTGGCGCGCCGGCTGCCGGGTCGGCAACCTGGAATTCAATCAGTTCCACCCGACCTGCCTGTACCACCCCAAAGCCAAGAGCTTTCTGGTCACCGAAGCGCTGCGTGGTGAAGGCGCACTGCTCAAGCTGCCGAACGGCGAACGCTTTATGCCGCGTTTCGATGAGCGGGCCGAACTGGCGCCGCGGGATATCGTCGCCCGCGCCATCGACCACGAGATGAAGCGCCTGGGGATCGACTGCGTGTTCCTCGACATCAGCCACAAACCGGCTGACTTTGTGAAATCGCATTTCCCTACCGTATATGAGCGCTGCCTGGACTTTGGCATCGACATCACCAAAGAGCCGATCCCGGTAGTGCCGGCAGCGCACTACACCTGCGGTGGCGTGCTGGTCGACCAAAGCGGTCGCACCGATATACCCGGCCTGTATGCCATTGGTGAAACCAGCTTTACCGGCCTGCACGGGGCCAACCGCATGGCCAGCAACTCGCTGCTGGAATGTTTCGTCTATGCCCGCTCAGCGGCCGAGAACATCCTCGCTCAACTCGACCAGATCAGCATACCGAGCACGTTACCGAGCTGGGACGCCAGCCAGGTAACCGACTCGGACGAAGACGTGATCATTGCCCACAACTGGGACGAATTGCGGCGTTTTATGTGGGACTACGTCGGCATCGTGCGCACCAACAAGCGCCTGCAACGGGCCGAACACCGCGTACGCCTGCTGCTTGATGAAATTCACGAGTTTTACAGTAACTACAAGGTCAGCCGCGACCTGATCGAACTGCGTAACCTGGCCCAGGTCGCCGAGCTGATGATCCGTTCGGCGATGCTGCGCCACGAAAGCCGCGGCCTGCATTACACCCTGGACTACCCGCAGCAGTTGGCCGAGGCCAAGGACACTATCCTGCTGCCGCCCACCTATGGCGACTGAATTTCAGCCGCACCCTTAAGCGGCGGTGCTGATCACGCGCCAGGCTATCGCGGGCAATGCACAGCGAGCGCACGCGGCGCTGCCCGGCCAGACGAAAGCGCAGCAGCACTACAAGCGGTAAAGCCAGGCTATCTGGGTGCAACTCGATGGCCTGCCAGCCCTGCGCCACGCTGTACACCTGCCAGCCATCACGCGTGCAACGCAGAGCCCGGTAAGCCTGCGGCGCACTCAACAGCACATGGCGTGGCAGCACCCAGGCAGCATGGGCGACACAGAAACCTATTCCGGGCAACCGCGCCCAAATGGGAATATCCACCAGCACCAAGCTGAGCAGCGCCAAGCCCTGAATCAGTGCATAGCAGGCCAGCAGCTGCCGCGAAGGCTGCCACTGACACTCGAAGGCATCACTTGGGCTGGACACGATCCAGAATCATCCGAACCATGCGCTTTAGATCAGCATCTTCCGGCTCGTCGCGCTGCATAAACCAGCCGAACATATCCTGATCTTCACATTCGAGCAGTTTGCGGTAACGCTCGCGGTCAGCCTCGTCGAGGTGCGGGTACACCTCCCTGACGAACGGCACCAGCAGCACATCCAGCTCCAGCATGCCGCGGCGGCTGTGCCAAAAAAGACGATTGAGTTCAATCGAGTCAACCATGGGTATGCTCCTTGGATAAGGCGCGCAGTATACCGATGAAAAGCGCACCTGTTGACCGCACACATCAGCCACCCAGGCAATGCCCATAAGTGAAGCAACGGCAAGCGCTGACAAGGCGCGAGACGCGCTCTATGATGAGCCCCCTAACTTTTATCCAGCGATACCTAATCCACCATGGCCGATACCGCGTTCTATTGCATCCTCAGCCACGAAGGCATCCTCGCCGTGCGCGACCCGGACGCCAACAAGTTCCTCCAGGGCCAGGTTACCTGCAACCTCAACTACCTGAGTGACAGCCATTCCAGCCTAGGCGCGCGCTGCACGCCCAAGGGCCGAATGCAGTCGAGCTTTCGCATCCTCAGCGTGAGTGACGGCTACCTACTGGCGATGGCCAGCGATCTGCTCGAAGCACAGCTCGCCGACCTGAAAAAATACGCCGTATTCAGCAAATCCAAGCTCACCGACGAAAGCCAGGACTGGCTGCGCATCGGCCTGAGTGGCGGTGATGAAGCCTTGCGCAGCCTCGGTCTGGAGCTCGCAGAGACCGCTGACAGCGTCGCGCGTGGCAATGAATTGCTGGCTCTGCGCCTGAGCGATGGTCGCGCCGAACTCTGGATACCCACCAGCCAGACCGCGGCCATCCAGGCGCAATTGGCCAACCAACTGCCGGAAGCACCGTTGAATGACTGGCTACTGGCGCAAGTCCGTGCGGGCATCGGCCAGGTCGTAGGCAGCACCCGCGAGCTGTTTATTCCGCAGATGATCAATCTGCAGGCCGTAGGCGGCGTGAGTTTCAAGAAAGGCTGCTACACCGGCCAGGAAATCGTCGCGCGCATGCAGTACCTGGGCAAACTCAAACGCCGCCTGTATCGCCTGGAGCTGCATGACAATCAGCTGCCAGAGCCCGCCACAGCGCTGTTTTCGCCCACCCACACCTCCAGCGTGGGTGAAGTGGTGCTGGCCGCGCGCAGCCAGGCAGGCGTCGAACTGCTTGCTGTGCTGCAGGACGAAGCCGCACTAAATGGTGTTATTCACCTGGGTTCTGCCGAAGGCAGCACGCTGAGCGTACTCGATTTGCCGTATACACTGGATTCAGACCGCGAAATACAGCGCTAAGCCCTTTACTACACTCAATTACTACTGCCTGACCGCCTAAAGAGAATTGCCCATGAGCAAGCTTGCCGAGAAAGTCCAAAAGGAACTGACCCAGGCCATCGACAATGATGAACTGGTCCTGCCGACCCTGCCGGAGGTCGCGTTGAAGGTCCGCGAGGCAGCAGAGGACCCGGACATCGGCATCCCGCAACTGAGCAAAGTGATCGGCAACGACGCGGCCCTGACAGCGCGCATCATCAAGGTGGTCAACAGCCCGCTGCTGCGCACCAACAAGGAAATCACCGACCTGCAGATGGCCGTCGGCCGCCTCGGCATCAATTACACCTGCAACCTGGCCACGGGCCTGGCCATGGAACAAATGTTCCAGGCCACCAGCGACGTGGTTGACCGCAAAATGCGCGAAGTTTGGAACAAAAGCACGGAAATCGCCGGCATCTGCCACGTTCTGTGCAAGCACTACACCCGCCTGCTGCCCGACCAGGCCACCCTCGCCGGCCTGGTGCACCAGATCGGCGTGCTACCAATCCTCACTTACGCCGAAGATCACAGCGAGCTGCTGGCTGACTCGATCAGCCTCAACCACGTGATCGAGCAGATCCACCCAATCATCGGCGACAAGATCCTGCGCACCTGGGACTTCCCCGAACTGATTGCCATGGTGCCTAGCCAGTACCTGGACTTCGCCCGCGACAGCGCCAAGGTCGATTATGTCGATATCGTTCAGGTCGCTACCTTGCAGAGCTATATAGGCAGCGAACACCCCTACACCAAACTGGACTGGAGCCAGATCCCGGCATTCGCCAAGCTGGGCCTTGATCCAAACCAGAACCTGAACGAAGACGAAGACCTTTCCGCCGCCATGGAAGCAGCCATGAGCATGCTCCAGTAAAGCCCTTCACGCGCATGCAGCCGAATGCAACTAGACTGAACGCAGTCCCTTCAATCGGCATACGGCTCATGCGCGTTCTGCTGTTATCTACCCTGCTCAGCCTGTTTTGCGCCAGTTTGGCCGCTGCGCCAGAGGTGCGCCTGACCAACGGTGAATGGCCGCCTTATCTGGGCGAACAGCTGCCACACAAAGGCGTTGCCTCGCGCATCGTCGCCGAAGCCTTTGCCCTGCAGGGGATTGAGGTGACCTGGGAATTCCACCCCTGGGCACGCTCACTGCAACTGGCCGAGCGCGGCAAACGCGATGGCAGCGCAGTCTGGCTGCACAGCAGTGAGCGTGAAGAAAAGTTCTTTTACAGCGACCCGGTGGTGGAAAGCGGTTACTACCTGTTCCACCGCAAGGGCTACAGCTTTGACTGGCAACAGATTGGCGACCTGCAAGGCCGACGCCTGGTCGGCACCCGCGGCTATGACTACGGCACAGCCTTTCAGCAGGCCGAAGCCAGCGGACAACTACGGATCAATCGAGTGACCAGTGATGAAACCGCCTTTCGCCAACTGATTGCCGGCCGCGTCGATCTGTTTCCGATGGACAAGGTGGTCGGCTTCGACATGCTGCATCAGCACTTCAGTGCCGCCGAGCGCGCGCAACTGAGCTTTCATCCCAAGCCGCTGCGCAGCGACAGCCTGCACCTGCTGCTCTCGCGGGAAGTACCCGGCAATGCCGAGCTGATCGCCCGCTTCAACCAGGGCCTGGCGCAACTGCGCGACAGTGGCAAGGTTGCCCAATACCTGCTGGAAATCCAGCAGCCGCTCAGCCTCGCGCCCTGATTCAGACGTCTGCGCTGGCAAACTCGACGCGCACCAACAAACCGTGCGGCTGCGCCTGATGCAGGCTGATCTCGGCCTGATGCGCCCGGCAGATCTCACCAACAATCGCCAAACCCAAGCCTGCCCCAGAACCTTTGTTGTTACGCCGATAGAAGCGCGCAAACACCCGCTCATGCTCTTCTGGTGGAATTCCCGGTCCGTCGTCTTCAACCTCCAGCACCCCAGCCGGCAATACCCGCAGGATCACATTGCCGCCGGCAGCGGTGTGCGCCAAGGCGTTATCCAGCAGGTTGCACAGCAGCTCGTTGAGCAGCGTCGGCTCACCACTGACCCACACGGCCTGCTCAGCCTCCAGTGCCAGCGCAATACCTCGGGCGTGGGCCAGTGGCGCAAGCGCCATGCCCAGTTCGCGCGCCAGCTGGCTGAGGTCCAGACGCTGCGCACCGCCTTCGGCAATCGCCCGCGCACCGCTTTCGATGCGCGCCAGCGAAAGCAGCTGATTGGCCAGATGGGTCAGTTTGTCGGTGTTCAGCGCGGCCTCTTCCAGGGTGCTGCGCCAGATCGAAGGATCCTGCGCGCGCAGCCCTAACTCAACCCGCGCCTTGAGCGCGGCCAGGGGGGTGCGCAACTCGTGGGAGGCATCGGCAATAAATTGCGACTGGCGCTCGAACAGGCTGCGCAGCCGAGCATTGAACTGATTCAGCGCATCAATCAATGGACGCAGCTCGCGCGGCATGCCGAGATCCGACAGCGGCTGCAGATCATCACTGGTGCGCGCCGCCACACTGCGGCGCAAGGCTTCCAGTGGCCGCAGCGCAGCGCTTACCGCCAGCCACACCAACAGCAATGCACTCAGCGACAGCACACCCATGCGCAGCAAGGTGCCGAGCAACAGTTCGCGGGCCATGCGCTCACGCGCGCCCTGGGTTTCCGCCACACGGATTTCCGCCACGCCGTTAAGGCCCGGCTCACTGACCGGCTGCAGTAGGCTGACCACCCGCACACCCTGCTCGCGAAATTCGGCATCGTAGAAACGCGCCAACGCCGGATAATCCTCTGTGCGTTTGATATGGGCCGGGGGCGGCGGCAGGTCTTCATAACCCGACACCAACGCGCCCTGTACGTCCAATACCTGATAGTAGATGCGCCCGGCACTGTCATAGGCAAAGGTGTCCAGTGCCACATACGGCACGTTGGCGTTCAAGCGCTCGGCGGTGGTGTACAGGCCGTCGGCAATCGCCCGTGCCGAGGCCAGCAAGGTGCGGTCGTAGGCAGTATCGGCGGCATGCCGAGCGCTCCAGTAAGCGCTTAGGCTGCTGACCAGCAGAATCAACGCCAGCAACAGCGCCAAGCGGCGGATCAGCCGTCCGCGCAGGCTGCCCGGCTCGTGTGGTACGGGTTGGCGATGCTCAATCACCCACAGCCTCCAACAAGTAGCCCAGGCCACGGAAGGTGACAATGCGCACCCCGCCGCCTTCGAGTTTTTTGCGCAGCCGATGCACATAGATTTCGATGGCGTCGCTGCTGGCTTCCTCATCCAGACCAAACACCTGGGCGGCCAGCTGCTCCTTGCTCATGACCCGTCCGGGCCTTGCGATCATCGCCTCCAGCACCGCCTGTTCGCGGGAAGTCAGGGTCAGCAGAGCATCGGCAAGGGTAAAGCGCCGGGTATCCAAGTCATACAGCAGGTTGCCGCAGCGTTGCTGGCGCTCGCCACCGAGCACGGTGCGACGCAGCAGCGCCTTGACCCGCGCTTCCAGTTCAGTCACTTCAAAGGGCTTGGCCAGGTAATCATCGGCACCGAGATTAAGACCATGCACGCGATCCTTAACCTCACCACGGGCGGTGAGCATCAGCACCGGCAGGGTCTTGCCGCGCTCACGCAAACGCGCCAGCACCTGAAAACCGTCCAGGCGCGGCAGGCCGATATCGAGAATCGCCAGGGCGTAATCCTCGCTGCTCAGGGCCAGATCGGCCGCCACGCCGTCATGCAGCATGTCTACGTTAAGCCCGATGCCACGCAGGGCCTGGGCCACGCTTTCAGCCAGGGGCAGATGGTCCTCGACCAGTAGGACTCGCACGGTAATGGCACTCCACAACATTGTTCTTGTGCGCGCAGTGTAACGGGGCACCCTGGGGGCCGTCGCAAGTGACGTGAAAAAACTCTCCAGGCGTTTCTTTGTGGCCTGCCATCCCTGGCGACCACCCTGCGGGCCGTCGCAAGCGACGTCAAAAAACGCTCCAGGCGTTTCTTTGTAGCCTGCCATCCCTGGCGGCCACCCTGCGGGCCGTCGCAAGCGACGTCAAAAAACGCTCCAGGCGTTTTTTTCAAACTGAAAGCCTGGTGAAAGCTTGACCCCATAGCATCGGTTTCAGGTGGCTCGATCCACCGACCTGAACGACTGACGCAGTGGTGCGCAGCCGTGACAAAAACAACAATGGAGACCACAGGATGCCGACTGCATCTCATCAGGTGCTTGCGCCTGCTCACCTGCTTAGCCTGGCCATCGCCGCCGCGCTGCTTGCCCCCGCTGCCCATGCCGATTTTGTGGCTGACAGCAAAGCCAGCCTGACCACCACCAATATCTACCTCAATCGTGATTTCCGCGAAGGCACCAGCAGCCAGCAGAATAAGCGTGAAGAATGGGGCCAGAGTTTCTGGCTCGACGTTCAGTCCGGCTACACCGAAGGCACCGTCGGGTTCGGCCTTGATGCCCTGGGTGTGGTTGGGGTCAAACTGGATTCCGGCGGCGGCCGCACCGGCACCGACCTGCTCCCCGTACAAGACGATGGCGGCACCCCGGACCAATTCGGTCGCCTGGGCCTGACCGCCAAGGTCAAGGTTTCCAATACCGAGCTGCGCTACGGCTCGCACGTGCCAGAGCTGCCTGTGGTCAAGGCCAGCGACAGCCGCCTGCTGCCGCAGGTGTTCGAAGGCGGCCTGCTGACCTCCGGCGAACTCGACGGCCTGACCTTTACCGGCGGACGCCTGGACAAGGTGATCGACCGCGCCTCGACCAACTCCGAGGAGCTGATCCTCAATAGCAAGAACCGCCGCTTCGCCGCAGGTATCACGGCGGATCATCTGGACCTGATGGGCCTCGATTATGAGTTCGCCAAGGGCCTGACAGGGCGTTATTACTTCGCCGATCTCGACGATATCTACCGCCAGCATTTCTTCGGCCTGCTCGCCAGCCAACCGCTGGGCAGCGGCACCCTCAGCGCTGATGTACGGATGATGCTGAGCAAGGACAGCGGCGCCGCCAATGCCGGCAAGATCGATAACCGCGCCTTCAACGCCATGCTCACCTACGGCATCAACGGCCACAAACTGGGCCTGGGCTTTCAGGACATGAGTGGCGACACCGGTTATGCCTACATCGATGGCAGCGACCCGTTCCTGGTCAACTTCGTGCAGATCAACGACTTCGCCAACGCCAACGAGCGCTCCTGGCAGGCCCGTTACGACTACGACTTCGGCAAGCTTGGCGTTCCCGGCCTGAGCTTTATGACCCGCTACATCAAAGGCAGCGACGCGCAAATCGCTGGCACTGATGACACCGGCGGCGAGTGGGAACGCGACATCGAGGTCAAGTACGTGGTGCAGAGCGGGCCGCTGAAAGATGTCTACGTGCGCCTGCGTAACGCCAGCTTCAAATCCGACTTCGCCCGCGATGCGGACGAGAACCGCGTCATCGTCGGCTACACGCTGCCGATCTGGTAATCCACAATAAGAGCTCAGAGGAATACCCCATGAAAACTGCCTTTACCCGCATCGCCCTGGCCACCGCCTGCATGGCCTTTGCCGGCCAGCTGCTGGCCGCCGAACCCAAGCGCCCAGAATGCATCGCCCCGGCCAAGCCCGGCGGCGGTTTCGACCTGACCTGCAAACTGGCGCAGAGCGGCCTGAAAGACGCCGGCCTGCTGAAAGCACCGATGCGCGTCACCTATATGCCCGGCGGTGTCGGCGCGGTAGCTTACAACGCAGTAATCGCCCAGCGTGCCGATGACCCAGGCACCATCACCGCGTTCTCCAGCGGCTCGCTGCTCAACCTGGCGCAAGGCAAGTTCGGCCGTTACGACGAAACCGGGGTGCGCTGGCTGGCAGCGGTGGGCACCGATTACGGCGCCATCACCGTACGTGCCGACTCGCCGTATCAGAGCCTGGATGACCTGGTGCAGGCACTGAAAAAAGATCCAACCAGCATCGTCTTCGGCGCTGGCGCCACCATCGGCGGCCAGGACTGGATGCAGACCGCGCTGATCGCTCGTCTGGCCGGCATCGACCCGAAAAACCTGCGCTACGTGGCCTTCGAAGGCGGCGGCGAAACCCTCACCGCCATGCTCGGCGGCCATGTTCAGGTCACCTCCAGCGGTCTGGGCGAAGTCACCCCGCAACTGGCGGCGAAGAAAGTACGCATCCTCGCCGTGCTCTCCGAAGAACGTCTGCCAGGCAAACTGGCCGATATCCCCACTGCCAAGGAACAGGGCTACGACATCACCTGGCCGGTCATCCGCGGCTTCTATATGGGCCCAGAGGTGACGGACGAGCAATACAACTGGTGGAAACAGCAGTTCGACAGCCTGCTTGCCCGTGAAGACTTTGCCACCCTGCGTGAACAGCGCGACCTGCTGCCGCTGTCAGTCACTGGTGACGAGCTGAAAGCCTTGGTCTTCAAGCAAGTTGAGGAATACAAGGCGCTGGCTGGCGAGTTCGGCCTGATGCAATAACACCAGCACCACCCTCTCCCAGGCGGGAGAGGGTCGGGGTGAGGGGTGGCAGTGATAAACCGCACCACCCAATCCCCTCCCCTAACCTCCTCCCACTGGGAGCAGGCTTTAGATGCCCAAGTTCTGAGGTAATCCTCCATGTACGTTCGCCTGTTCGCCGCGAGCTGGCTGCTGTTTTGCGCCGTTCTCGCCGTCATCGCCTGGGGCTTCCAGGCACCCTTCGCCTATGACCCGGTCGGGCCGCGCGCCTACCCGTTGCTGCTGCTCAGCCTCATGTCAGCTGGCAGCCTGTGGCTGGTGATCAAGCCCGGCTTGCTGGAGCAGACGCTGAATACCCGCGCTGCCGTGCGTGCGGTGCTGTGTGTACTGGCGCTGCTGGCTTACGCGCTGCTGTTCGAAGTGCTCGGCTTTGTCATCAGCACCACGCTGGCCACCTTCGCCCTTGGCCTGCTGTTTACCGGTCGCCCGCTGCCCTGCGCCATCAGCGCCGTGCTAATGGGTGTGCTGCTGTATGGCCTGTTTGATTACCTGTTGGATGTGCCGCTGCCCCTCGGCCTGTTCGAAGCCTTTGTGGAGAGCTGAAAATGGAAACCCTGAATTTCTTGATGCAAGGCTTCGAAGTCGCCACGCGACCGGAAAACCTGCTGGTCGCCTTGTTCGGTGCCTTTGTCGGCACCATCGTCGGCCTGTTGCCGGGCCTTGGCCCGATCAATGGCGTAGCGCTGCTGCTGCCACTGGCCTTCGCCCTCGGCCTGTCGCCGGAAACTGCACTGATCCTGCTCGCTGCCGTATACCTGGGCTGTGAGTACGGCGGACGTATCTCGGCGATTCTACTTAACGTACCCGGCGACGCCGCAGCGGTGATGACCACCCTCGACGGTTACCCTCTCGCCCGCCAGGGCAAGGCCGGGATCGCCCTGTCGCTGTCGGCCGTCAGCTCGTTTATCGGCAGCATGATCGCCACCTGCGGTGTGGTGCTGTTCGCGCCAATCCTGGCCAACTGGGCAGTGGCCTTCGGCCCGGCCGAGTACTTTGTACTGATGATTTTCGCCATCGCCTGCCTCGGCGGCATGGTCGGCGACAAACCGGTTAAAACCCTAATGGCTGCGTTGATCGGCCTGGCTTTGGCCACCGTTGGGGTGGACTCGACCACCGGCGTGTATCGCTTCACCTTCGGCAGCGTCAGCCTGTCGGACGGTATCCAGTTCGTTATCGTGGTGATCGGCTTCTTCAGCGTCAGTGAAGTGCTGCTGATGCTGGAAAAAACCCACAACGGCCAGAAAGCCGTGAAGGCCAGCGGCCGCCTGCTGTTCAACTTTAAAGAGTTCTGCTTCACCTTCTGGACCATGGTGCGTAGCGCCGTGGCCGGCTTTGTCATCGGCGTTCTGCCAGGTGCCGGTGCGACCATCGCCAGCGCCATGACCTATATGACGGAAAAACGCATGGCTGGCCCGAACGGTAAGTTCGGCGACGGCGACCTGCGCGGCCTAGCGGCACCGGAAGCGGCCAACAACGCCTCGGCCTGCGGCTCGCTGATCCCCATGCTGACCCTCGGCGTACCGGGCTCCGGCACCACGGCAGTAATGATCGGCGCACTGACGCTGTACAACATCACCCCCGGCCCGCTGCTGTTCGAACAGCAGCCAGACGTGGTCTGGGGCCTGATCGCCTCGCTGTTTATCGGCAACGTGATCCTGCTGGTGATGAACATTCCACTGGTTGGCCTGTTCGCCCGCATGCTCAGCGTGCCCAACTGGGTGCTGGTGCCGGCGATCACCGTGATCAGCATGGTCGGCGTGTACGCGGTGCACAGCACCACCTTCGATCTGGTCCTGATGATCGGCCTCGGCGTGTTCGGCTATATCCTGCGCAAGCTGGACTTCCCGCTGTCGGCGCTGATCCTCGGCTTCGTTCTCGGCGAGTTGATGGAAGACAACCTGCGCCGCGCCCTGTCGATCTCCGCCGGCGACCTGAACATTCTATGGGGCAGTCCGATCAGCCTGTGCCTGTGGGCACTCACCGCACTGATGCTGGCCCTGCCAGGTCTGCGCTGGTGGCGTTCGCGCCGTGCGGCGCAACTGGCCAATGCCTAAGTTGCACATGCTCACCGGCTGGCAAAGCTGGTGGGCCACGCCCCTGGTCGGCTTGTCAGGCGGCTATCTGGCCAGCCTGATCGGCTGGCCTTTGCCGTGGATCATCGGCTCGCTGCTGGCGGTGATCGCCGCACGTTGTAGCGGCTGGCTGATCACCGAGCTGCCCGGCGGGCGCAAGACCGGCCAGTGGCTGGTGTCCAGCGCCATCGGCCTGCATTTCACCAGTGAAGTATTCGGCCAACTGCTCAGCCACTTCGGCGTGATTCTGCTCGGCGCCCTGCTCACCCTGCTGCTCAGCCTGATCGGTATTGTCGTGCTACGCCGCGCCGGCCTCGATCGCGCCACTGCGTTCTTCGCCAGCATGCCGGGTGGTGCCAGCGAGATGGTCAACCTGGCGCAACGGCACAACGCCGAAACCGCCAAGGTGGCCGCCGCCCACAGCCTGCGATTACTGCTGGTGGTATTGCTGATTCCGGCAATCTTCACCTGGAGCCTGCCGCCCATCGCACCGCCAGCACCTGCAGCGGTCAGTTGGCCCTGGTTGGCGCTACTGCTACCAGCTGGCGCGCTGCTGGCTTGGCTATGGGGACGTTTGGGCCAACCCAACCCGTGGATGCTAGGCCCGCTGACTGTCTGCGCCGTAGCCAGTGTCAGCTTCGAGCTGCACCTGGGCTTGCCCGATGGCCTCGGCCAGACCGGCCAATGGCTGATCGGCTGCGCCCTGGGTTGTCACTTCGACCGCAATTTCTTTCGCAGCGCACCGGGGTTTCTCGTGCGCATTCTGCTGTTCTGCCTGCTCGCCATGCTCGCCGCCGCCGCGCTGGGCCAAGGCCTGGGCTGGTTGGCCGGGGAAAACCAGAATGCACTGATGCTCGGCATGATGCCCGGCGGCATCACCGAACTGTGCCTGACGGCTGAAGCATTGCACCTCTCGGTGGCGCTGGTCACGGCCTTGCAGGTGCTGCGGCTGTTTCTGGTGATGTTTCTCGCCGAGCCATTATTCAGGCTCTGGCAACGCAGCTGATGCGATTACAACGACCACGTTTAGCCCGCCTTGTGCGGGCTCTTTTTTGCCTGCAACACAGCAGTTTTTGTTTAACAGATATGTCTGTAGCCACCCAGCCGCAGGCGACGGCGGTACTCTCAGGCCCTCACCATCGAGGCATCCTTTATGAGCGTACTGCGTTGGCCCGCCGTGAAAATCCTGCTGCTGTTGCTCTGCCTGAGCCTACTGATTAGCGCCTGCAGCCGTGCCGGCCTGGCGTACCGCAACCTGGATTGGCTGGTGCCCTGGCGACTGAACGATTACCTGAACCTCGACAGTCAGCAGCAGGCCTGGCTCAAACCCCGCTTGCAAACGCACCTGCAATGGCATTGCAGCGCCGAATTGCCGCGCTATATCGACTGGCTGAAAACCACCGAAAACATCCTCGCCCAGCCGCAGCCCGACAGCGCTCAGCTGCTTGAGCAATTCGCCCAGTTCGATGCCGCGCTCAAACGTATCGGCATCGAGATCACCCCCACCGCCATCGAGTTGCTGCCGGGCCTGAGCGAACAGCAGGTCCGCGAGCTTTACGCCGCGATGGATGAAGACAACCTGGAAGATCGCCAGGACTTTCTCGATCCGCCGCTGGCCATCCAGATCAGCGAACGCCAGACGCGTATGCAGGAACGTCTACGGCCTTGGCTCGGCCGCCTGAACAGTGCACAAACTGAGCATATCGCCACCTGGGCCAACAGCCTCGGTGAGCAGAATCGCCTGTGGCTGGAGAATCGGCAGCTGTGGCAGGCCGAGCTACGCAAGGTGGTCGCCGAACGCGATAGCGCAGACTTCGCCGAGCGGCTAACCCCGCTGTTGCAACAACGCGAGCGTTTCTACAGCGACGAATACCGTGCCAGTTATGGTCGCTCACGCCAGGCGTTGGCCACGCTGTTCAGCCAGCTGTTGAGCAGCAGCGATAAGGCGCAGCGCGAGCGTCTGAGTCACCGCCTGCGCGACCTGCGCCGCGACCTGACCGAGCAGCAGTGCGACGCCGCTTAACAGGCTGTTAAGCCGCAGGTAAGCGCCAGTCGATCGGGCTCAGCTCATGCTGCTGGAGGAACTTATTGGCACGGCTGAAATGGCCATTGCCGATAAAGCCACGGTGCGCCGACAGCGGCGAAGGGTGCACGGATTTCAGCACCAGATGCTTGCTGACATCGATGAGTTTTTCCTTGCTCTGCGCATGGGCGCCCCAGAGCAGAAACACCAGACGCTCCTGCTGCTGGCTGACCACCTCGATCACCTTGTCGGTAAAGGTCTGCCAGCCGATCTTGGCGTGAGAGCCGGCGATGCCATGCTCCACCGTCAATGAAGTGTTAAGCAGCAGCACGCCCTGCTCGGCCCAATGCTGCAGGTTGCCGTGATCGGGAATGTCGATATTCAGGTCGCGCTTGAGCTCTTTATAGATGTTCACCAGCGACGGCGGCGTCTTCACCCCAGGCTGCACCGAGAAGCACAGACCATGGGCCTGCCCAGGGCCGTGATAAGGGTCCTGGCCGATTATCACCACTTTGGTCTGCACTAACGGCGTGGAATTCAGCGCATTGAAGATCAGCGAGCCAGGCGGATAAATCTGCTTGCCTGCGGCCTTCTCGCTGCGCAGAAAATCCCCCAGCTCACGCATATAGGGCTTCTCGAACTCTGCATGCAGCGCGGCCTTCCAGCCGGCTTCGAGTTTGACGTTATCGGCGGCGCTCATGCCTGAATCCTGCTTAATCCAACGAAGACGGCACGCTAAGGAAGGCGCCGGGGCAAGTCAAGACCAGCTCAGACACATAGCAGCCGCACCTTATCGCGCGGTTCAATCCTTCTCCGCGTATCGGCAACAGCCTTGAATTGGCCGCATCTCACTGAGGCGGTCCTTATAAATCTCATAGATCAGCGCCATACAGAGGCTGCCCTAGTCAGCTGTATCAACTGCGGCAATCGACGCTCCGCCTGGATTAAGCCCCCCGCCCAGTGCCTTGAACAACACCACGGCATTGACGCTATCTGCGCGGCGCAGCTCCAGCAGCGCCTGCCGTGCGGCCTGTAACTGGCGCTGGGCGTCGAGCAGCTCCAGGCGGCCGTCGACGCCTGCGTGGTAACGCAGGTCGGACAGTTGTAGGCGCCTTTCTGCGGCGCTCACCGCGCGCAGTTGCGCCTCGATCTGGCGGTCGAAGGTGGCGGTTCCCGCCAGGGCGTCGGCCACCTCGCGGAAGGCGGTCTGGATGGCGCGCTCGTACTGCGCGACCGCCTCGTCTTTGCGCACTTCGGCCAGGCGCAGTTCGGCGCGCAGGCGCCCGCCCTGAAACAGCGGCTGGGAAATCTGTGGAACGAAACGCCAGACCTGCCCGACCGGGTCGAATAAACTGCCGAGCGAGGTACTGGCATAACCGAAGGAGGCGGTCAGGGAAATCTGCGGGAAGAACGCTGCCCGCGCCGCGCCGATATCGGCGTTGGCGGCGACCAGAATCTGCTCGGCCTGACGCAGATCCGGCCGATTCAGCAACAGGTCGGCTGGCAACCCGGCCGGTAGCTGCGCGATCACCGATTGGCGCTTCAGTGGCAAGCCAACAGGGAGATCGCTCGGCAGTTCACTGCCCACCAGCAACTGCAGGGCGTTGTCCGCCTGTGCCAGGGCGCGGCGGCGTGCCTCCAGATCGGCTTCAGCCTGGGCCACCTGCCCTTCGGCCTGGGCCACGTCCAGGCTGCTGCTCTGCTCGGCCTGCTTGAGCAGACGCGCCAGTTCCAACGATTGCCGCCAGTCGGCCAGGGTACGCTCGGTCAGTTGCAGTTGCTCATCGGCCAGACGCTGGGTGAAGTAGGCTTCGGCCACCGCACCGACCAGCGCAATCTGCGCCGCATCGCGGCCCTGCTCGCTGGCCAGGTAGCGAGCGAACGCGGCATCGGAGAGCGCGCGCACACGGCCGAACAGGTCCAGTTCGAAGGCGCTCAGGGCGACGTTCACCCCGGTCTGCTGGCTCACCTCGCGGCTGGTCTGGCCATTTGCATCGGTGCTCAGGGCGCGTTCACGCGTGCGCGTTCCATCCAGCCCCACAGCCGGCAGTCGCGCGGCGCGCTGGATGTTGGCTTGCGCTTGCGCCGCCTCGACGTTGAGGGTGGCCAGGCGCAGGTCACGGTTATTGGTCAGCGCCAGGTCGATCAGCCGTTGCAGGCGCGGGTCGCCGAACATCGCGCGCCAGCCCAGGGCACTGGCCGGCAGCGACAAGGCCGGTGCGGTAGTGTTCACAGGAAAGCTCGTCGGCACCGGTGCGACTGGTCGCTCCAGGGTCGGCGTCAGCGAGCAGGCGCTGAGGCCGGCGAGCAGTGGCAGGAGCAGTAACAGGCGCATCAACGATTCTCCTGAGGTGTCGCAGCGACACGGCGTTGCGCACGCCAGGCGCTCAAGCGCTCCTGCGTGCCAATTACGAAGACAAAAAAGGCCGGCACGAAGAACACCGCCAGCAAGGTGCCGCTGAGCATGCCGCCGAACACCCCGGTGCCGATGGCGTGCTGGGTTTCGGCACTGGCGCCGGAGGCCAACATCAGCGGCACCACACCGAGGGTGAAGGCCAGCGAGGTCATCAGGATCGGCCGCAGGCGTAGGCGTGCGGCGGTCACGGCAGCGTCGATCAACGTGCGCCCCTCGCCATGCAACTGGCGGGCGAACTCGACGATGAGGATGGCGTTCTTCGCCGACAGACCGATGATGGTGATCATCCCCACCTTGAAGAACAGGTCGTTGGGCATGCCACGCAGCATCACCGCCGCCACCGCACCGAGCAGGCCTAGCGGCACCACCAGCATTACCGATAGCGGGATCGACCAGCTCTCGTACAGCGCCGCCAGCACCAGAAACACCACCAGCGCCGAGAGCAACATCAGCAGTGGTGCCTGCGCCGCCGACTGTTGCTCTTGCAGCGACTGCCCGGTCCAGGCCAGAGCGAATCCCTGCGGTAACTGCGCCACCAGGCGCTCCATCTCAGCCATCGCCGCGCCGCTGGACACGCCAGCCGCCGCGCCACCGGCGATACGCACGGCGGGAAAGCCCTGGAAGCGCATCATCTGCTGTGGCGACTCGCTCCACACCGGCGTCACCACCTCACGTAGCGCCACCATGCCGCCGCCGGCATTGCGCACGCGGAGGCCAAGCACGTCGTCCAGTTGCATGCGCGCCGGGGCGTCGGCCTGCAGGATCACCTGCTGCATGCGCCCGGCATTGGGGAAATCGTTGACGTACAACGAGCCCATGGCAGCCGACAGCGTGCTGCTCACCGCCGCGAAGGACAGACCCATGGCCTCGGCCTTCTGCCGGTCGATCTCCAGGCGGATGCTCTCGCCGGGCGGCAGACCATCGGGGTAGACATCGCTGACCACCTCGCTCTGCGCCGCCAGTTCCACCAGCTGCGCCTGCGCCGCCAGCAGCGCGGCTTCGCCCCGGTTGGCACGGTCCTGCAGGAACAGGGTGAAGCCCGAGGATGTGCCCAGCTCGTCGATCGCCGGCGGCATCAGGCTCATCACCGTGCCTTCGACGTTGTCGGCCATGGCCTGTTGCGCCAGCTCGGCTTCTTCGGCTGCGGTCGCGCCATCGCGCTGATCCCAGTCCTTGAGCATGGTGAAGGCCATGGCCGCGTTGGGGCCGGAACCGGCGAAACTGAAGCCCAACACCACCAGGTTGGCGTCCAGCCCCGGACGCGAGGCCACATGCGCCTCGTAGGCCTTGACTACGTCCAGCGTGCGTTCGCTGGTGGCACCGGTGGGCAACTGGATGGAGGTCATGAAGTATCCCTGATCCTCTTCAGGCAGGAAGGACGACGGCAATTGTGCAGCAGCGATGGCCAGCACCGCGCAGAGCACGGCGAAGGCCACCATCATCCGCCCGCTACGCCCGACCAGAAGCGCCACCCGCGCCGCATAGCTCGCCGTAAGGCGCTCGAAGCTGCGGTTGAAGGCACCGAAGAAGCCGCGTTTTTCATGATGATCCGCGCTCACCGGGCGCAGCAGCGTGGCGCACAGCGCCGGCGTCAGGCTCAGGGCGAGGAAGGCCGAGAACAGGATCGACACCGCCATCGACAGGGTGAACTGCTGGTAGATCACCCCCACCGAGCCACTGCCGAAGGCCATGGGGATAAACACGGCGGTGAGCACCAGGGTGATGCCGATCACCGCCCCGGTGATTTCCCGCATAGCCTGCCTGGTCGCTTCTTTCGGCGACAGCCCTTGCGTGGCCATCAACCGTTCGACGTTCTCCACCACCACGATGGCGTCATCAACGATGATGCCGATGGCCAGCACCATGCCGAACATGGTCAGCGAGTTGATCGAGAAACCGGCCAGCAGCATCACCGCGAAAGTACCGAGCAGCGCGATGGGCGCGACGATGGCCGGAATCAGCGTGTAGCGCAGGTTCTGCAGGAACAGGAACATCACCAGAAACACCAGCGCCATGGCCTCGAACAGGGTGTAGATCACCTTCTCGATGGACACCTTGACGAAGGGCGCAGTATCGAACGGCACCGAGTAGGCCATGCCGGCCGGCATGCTCGGCGCCAGCTCGGCCAGGCGCTCACGCACCTTTGATGCGGTGCGCACGGCATTGGCGCCGGGCGACAGCTGGATGGCGGCACTGGTCGCTGTCACGCCGTTTTCACGGTTAGAGAAACCGTAGGACTGCGCACCCAGCTCAACCCGCGCCACGTCACCGAGTACTACCTTGGCGCCGTCGGCGCCAGCACGCAGAACGACGGCGGCGAACTGCTCCGGCGTGCTCAGTTGCCCCTGCACGGTCAGCGGCACGGTCAGGCGCTGGCCTGGCAACGCCGGCTCATCGCCGATCCGCCCGGGGGCAATCGACGCGTTCTGCTGCTCGATAGCCTGGGCCAGTTCATTCATGGTCAGGCCATAGGCGCTGAGTTTGTTGGGGTCGACCCAGACGCGCATGGCCTGCTCGGCGCCAAACAGCTGCACGCGGCCGACGCCTTCGATGCGGCGCAACTCCTGAACGATGTTGCGCGCCAGGTAGTCATTCAGCGCGACTTCATCGAACTGGCCGTTGGGCGAGGTCAGACCGACCATCATCAGAAAGCCCGAGGCGGCGGATTCCACCTGCAGACCGCTCTGCCGCACGGCCTGGGGCAGGCGCGACTCCACCGCCTTGATGCGGTTCTGTACGTCCACCTGGGCCAGCTCCGCATCGGTGCCCGGCTTGAAGGTGGCAGTGATCTGCGCGCTACCCGAGGTGTCCACCGAGGACTCGAAGTACAGCAGGTTTTTCACCCCCGACAGCTCACGCTCGACCAGGCTCACCACCGAGTCGTTGAGCGTCTGCGGGGAGGCCCCCGGATAGGCGGCATAGATGGTCACCGACGGCGGCGCCACCGAGGGATAGCGGGCAATGGGCAACTGCGGGATGGCGATGACGCCGACCAGCACGATGAACAGGGCGATGACCCAGGCAAACACCGGCCGGTTGATAAAGAACTGCGGCATGAGGGCTTCTCCGGAGTCAGCGCGCGGCGGCGCTGAGTTGTTCGCGGGTGGCGACGGGCTGCCAAGGGCGCGTGGCGACCTGGACAGCGGGGCTCAGGCGCTCGATGCCCTCGATCACCACCTGCTGCCCGGCGCTGATCCCGGACACCACACGGTAACGGCCTTCGACCAGTTCACCGACCTCGATAGGCACCGGCTGGACCTGGCCCTGGGCATCCACCAGCCACACGTTGGCCTGACCTGCCGTGCGGGTCACCGCCTGCTGCGGCACGCTGAGGGCGGCGGGGTAATGTGCACGGAGAATCCGCGCCTGCACGTAGAGACCGGGCAGCAGGCGGCGTTGCGGGTTGTCCACCAGCACGCGCAGCAGCACGTCGCCGGTGCCGGCATCCACCTCGATGCCGGAGAACAGGATGCGCCCGCGCATACCCAGCGGCTTGCCGTCGCTGCCGAGGATGTCGACGCTCAACTTCGGTGTCGCCGCGCCGGCCTGCTGGCGCAGTGTGTCCAGTATCGAGGCGGACTGGCGCACGTCGACGTACACCTGGTCGATCTGCTGGATGCGCGCCATGGGCGTTGTATCGGTGGGCGATACCAGCGCCCCTTCGCTGACCAGCGCCTGGTCGATGCGTCCGGCAATCGGTGCCTCGACGCTGGCGAACTGCAAATCCAGCTTGCGCCGTGCCAGCGTCGCCCTGGCCTGGGCCACATCGGCGGCGGCCTGCTCACGCTGCGCCACGGCATCGTCGTACACCTGGCGGCTGACTGCCTCGGCCTGCACCAGCCGCGTCAAGCGCTCGACCTGTACCCGTGACCGTGCCAAAACTGCCTCGGCACGCTGTAAAGCTGCGGCAGCACTATCAACTTCGGTTTTGAACGGCGCCGGATTGATCTGGAACAACACGGCACCGGCCTCGATCTCGGCGCCCTGTTCGAACAGACGGCGCTGCACGATGCCGCCAATCTGCGCACGAATCTCGGAGCTGCGTACGGCGGCCACCCGCCCCGGCAGGTCCTCGCTGATCGCCAGTTCGTGCGGCACCAATGTCATCACCGACACCTGCAGCGGCGTCGGTGCTTCGGCTTGCTCGGGTGCCGAATCACACCCTGCCAGTGCCAATACGGCAATTACTGCGAGCACGAGGCTCAGTTGCCGGTATTTACTGCCCATAACCCACTCCTCGTTACACGCTACGCCCGGAAGACCTGATGACGACCGGGAGCTGATCGAGGCTGCAGTCTGGAACAGCGCTGTTGCGAATGATTCGAGGCTTTGTGGAGAAAGCATGGAGGCCGCGATAACATTCAGCGCCACCGTCTGCGAGCCAGCCCATGTCCGATCTCCACGCGCGCACCCGCACTGCCACCCCGGCACTGGTACTGATCGCCGAGGACGAGGCCGAGATCGCCGATATCCTCATCGCCTACCTGCAACGCAGCGGTCTGCGTACTCAACACGCCAGCGACGGGCAGCAGGCATTGGCCCTGCACCAGACGCTCAAGCCGGACCTGTTGCTGCTCGACGTACAGATGCCCGTTCTCGATGGTTGGAAGGTGCTCAGCGAAATCCGCTCCCGTGGCGACACCCCGGTGATCATGCTCACTGCACTCGATCAGGACATCGACAAGCTGATGGGCCTGCGCCTGGGTGCCGACGACTACGTAGTCAAACCTTTCAACCCGTCCGAGGTGGTGGCGCGGGTGCAAGCGGTACTGCGGCGCACGCGGGGCAGCGCGCCGGCCGCCACGCAGGTGCTGCGCGTCGGTGCGTTCCAGATCGACCTGGACAGCCACGAAGCCAGCGTGCAGCGTGATGGCCAGCCACACACGCTGGACCTGACCCTGACCGAATTCAAGCTGCTGGCCTGCCTGATGCGCGCACCGAAACGGGCGTTCAGCCGTGCCGAACTGCTGGAAACCTGTTTGCCGGAAGGCGATACCCAGGAGCGCACCGTGGACAGCCACGTCAGCAAACTGCGCAAGAAGCTCGAAGCCCTGGATATCCAGGGCGTGCCGGCCAGCGTCTGGGGCGTGGGCTATCGCTTCGGCGTCGAACCATGAAACCGACACCGGGCCTGCGCCGGCAGTTCATCCAGTCTCTGGCGGTAATGGCGCTGGGCATCATCTTCATCGCCGTGTTCGGCTCCTCGGTGTTCTACGCCATCGCCGTGGCTTACATGCCGAACAGCATCTCCGAAACCTGGATACCCTCACGGGTAGAGATGATCTGGATCGGCTGTACCATCGTCGCCGCACTGGGCATGTCGGTGTTCGTCGCCATTCGCCTGTCACGGCGCCTGATCACCCCGCTGAACTCGGTGGCGCACAGCCTGCGTGAAGTGGCCCAGGGCAACCTCACGGCCCGCGCACCGCTTGACGAAAAAGCCATGGGCGAGACGGCGCAACTGGTGCGTGACTTCAACGCCATGGCCGAGCGCCTGCAGAGCATGACCCGCGAGCGCGAATTCTGGAACGCCGCCATCGCCCACGAACTGCGCACGCCGGTGACCATTCTGCGCGGGCGCCTGCAGGGCCTGGCCGAAGGCGTGTTCGACCCCAGCAGCGAGCTGTTCGAGGGGTTGCTGCGCCAGGTGGAGGGACTCAACCGTTTGATCGAAGACCTGCGCGTACTGAGCCTCAAGGACAGCGGCCATCTGGAAATTCAACGGACCAGCGTGCGCCTCGCCGATGAACTGAGCACTGTATTGCAGGCCTTCGCCGCGCCCCTGACCGCCAAGGGCTTTCACCTGCATAACCAACTGGACGCCAACTTGCGGGTGGAGTGCGATGCGCTGCGCATCCGCCAGGCCCTCATGGCGCTGCTGGAAAACGCCTTGCGCCATGCCGATCCAGGCAACTTGCGAGTACGCCTGGAACAGCTCGGCGACAACTGCCAACTGAGCGTGACAGACGACGGCCCCGGCATCGACAGCGCACTGGCCGCCGACATCTTCGAGGCCTTTCGTCGTGGCGACCCTTCGCGCTCACGCAAGAGCGGCGGCAGCGGCCTGGGACTTGCTGTGGTCAAAGCTATCGCAGAGGCCCATGGCGGCCAGGCGATATGTCAGGCTTCTGGAGTGGGAAGCGTGTTCATTATTTCTTGGCCGGTAAGCTAGCCGGTTACCGATACATGGCCTCTTAACCCCATGACCGCTTTTGGCCGGGAGTCGCCGGTTGTAACAGGCTGGTGTCGGCCAAAAGCAGCCATTCAAGGCTGCAGAAAAATTAGAAGTAAGAAGGGGCTAGCGGTTAGCTGCCCCCAAATCGAGACAAATTAGGCCGAGAAACCGCCATCAATCATCAAGCTGGCCCCGGTGATATAACCCGCTTCTGGGCCGGCCAGGTAGGCGACGAAGCCGGCAATTTCTTCTGCTTTACCGAATCGATCCAGTGCCATCAGGCCTTTCAGGAACTCGGCACCCTCGCCATCAGCCGGGTTCATCTCGGTATCCACCGGGCCGGGCTGCACGTTGTTCACGGTGATGTTGCGTGGGCCCAAGTCGCGGGCCATGCCTTTAGCCAGACCAACCAGCGCCGACTTGCTCATGGCATATACCGCGCCGCCGGCCACCGGGATGCGCTCGGCGTTGGTGCTACCGATGTTGATAATGCGTCCGCCATCGGTCATGTGTTTGGCGGCTTCCTGGCTGGCGACGAACACGCTGCGCACGTTGACCGCGAGGGTGTGATCCAGCTGCTCCAGGGTCAGTTCTTCGGTACTGCCCCAGGCCAGCACACCGGCGTTGTTGACCAGAATATCCAGGCCGCCGAAGTGCTCGACCGCAGCGCGAATGGCCTGCTGCACGGCTGCTGCGTCGGCACTGTCGGCCTTGAGGGCGAGGGCCTTGCCACCAGCGCTGGTGACTTCGCTGGCCAGGGCATTAGCCCGCTCGGCGGAGGACACATAGGTGAAGGCCACTGCCGCGCCTTCACGGGCCAGGCGCTTGACGATGGCTGCACCGATACCGCGTGAACCGCCCTGGATGAAAGCCACTTTGCCTTGCAGGGTTTGAGTAGTTGTCATGTTGTATCTCCATTACAAAAAATTGAGTCAGTCGGTCTGACTAAGGTGTGGGCAATCTATTGCCACGCGCTTGGGGCTCGGATTATTGACCGAAACCGTTCGGCGCGCGATGTTGCGATCAGGAGCGCGGCCCCATGATCTGTTTGAGTACATCCGGGCTTGGCGCACCTCGCTGCTGACGCAGCTGGCCGTCTTCGTCCGGATAGAAAATCGCTGGCGTAGCCGCTACACCCATCTCCGCCATCAGGCCAAGGTTGCTGTCGAGCTGCTGCTGGATCGCCGCTGGAATCTTCTTCAGCCCTTGCAGCCTACTGGCCTTGCCGGCGGACTCATGCTCATGCAGCGCCGCCTGCTGATCCTTGGCATTGAGCAGTGCGGCGGCCTTCTCGACGCTGTCCTGGCGTAGCATGCCCACCATCACGTGGCGGATCTGCACATCACCGGCCTCGACCCAAGGCCGCGCCTGTTTCCAGAACATGGTGCAGTACGGGCAGTTGGGGTCGGAGAACATATAGATGATGCGCGGTGCCTTGGCGCTGCCGTCGGCGATCCAGGTACTGCGCTCCAGCTTGCCGAGCATTTCCTTGGCCAGCGGTTCGTACACCAGCTTATCCAGCGGCTGACGCGAGAGGTCTTCGCCCTGGGCATTGAGCAGGCTGCCGACCAGCACGTGCTCGCCATCGGCGGTCAGGTACAGGGCGACACCCTGGCCGTTGTAGCGGGCGGCATAGCCTTGCAGGCCGCTCGGGGCATCGAAACGCTGAATAATTTCGGCACCGCGCGCTTCGACTGCTTTGATCGGAGCTGGCCAATCCTCGGCGTGCAACAGGGGCACGGTCAGCATGGTTAATGCTGAAAGCATTACGGGGAGATTGATCAGTTTTTTCACGGTTATTGTTCCTTGTTAAATACTTCAAGCGCACGAGCCAGGCTGGCACGGGAGAGCTCACCCAGGTGGCTGCTAACCTGGCGACCTTCGGCGTCGTAGAACAGCGTGCTGGGCAGGGCCATGGAGCCGACGTGCTGACCTAGGCGACCGCCGCTGTCGAGCAGGACGTTGTCCAACCCCAGGGCTTCGGCCTCCAGATACTGGTTGACCACGCCCTGGCCTTCACCCTGGTTGACGAACAGGATGGTCAGTTCAGGGTTATCGCGTTGCGCCTCGGCCAGCACCGGCATTTCGCGGCGGCACGGTGGGCACCAGGTGGCCCAGAGGTTGACCACCAGGGGCTTGCCGACATAGTCCTCAAGCGCCACGGTGGCACCGTTACTGTCCCTGAAGGAAAGCTCTGGCAAACGCGTGCCTTGCTCCAGGCCATGCAGGGTCAGGCTGCCTAGGCCCCAGCTCAGCACGCCGACAGCCAGTGCGCTGGCCAGCGAGGTTCTGATAGTTGGCGTGCGCCAGGCCAGCCAGGCACCCAGCAGCAGGGCAGCCAACAAACCAGGCCAGACGATAAAGCCGCCGTCACGGATGTCCAGCACCTGCCAAGGTTGCTCGCGGTAGTGCTCGAAATACACCGCAACGAAGGCCACTCGGGCGACCAGCATGGCCACCAGCAGCAAGCGAAACAGCTGTTTCTCGGGGTTTACCGCGCCGCGTCGGCCGACGTACCAGCCGGTAAAAATCGCCAGCAGCAGGCTGATCATCAGTAGTACATGGGCAGTGCTGAGTGCCAGCGGCCCGATATTGATCATTAACATCAACCACGCTCCTTGGTATTGCTCCATATCTGCAGAAACTGCTTGGCATCCACCGCGCCGGTGATGCGCTGCGAGCGGCGTTCCTCACCGTTCGGGCCAATCCACAGCAGTGTGGGTGGGCCCAGCACTTCAAAGCGGCTGAGTAGCGCGCGGCTCGCCGCATTGCTCTCGGTCACATCGGGGCGCAGTACGCGCACGCCCTGCAAGCTGGCCTGTACCTCGGGGTTGCCGAACACGGTCTTCTCCATGACTTTGCATGACACACACCAGTCCGCGTAGTAATCCACCAGCACCCACTGGCCCTCGGCCTTGGCCGCAGCCAGCTCGCGCTCCATCGCGGCCGGCTCGTTCAGGTCGATAAAGTGCTGCTCGCTCGGTGCAGCCGCAACGGCGGTGCCGGTGAAGACTTTGAGCGGCTGCATAGGGTCGCTGGCACCGCCGGCGGCACCCAGCAGCATCGCCATGCCCCAGAGACCCAGCAGTGCACCAGCGGCCTTGCTCAGGCTGGTGTGCTGACGCACCTGACGCGCCAGTTGCAGCAGGGCACTGGCCAGCAGAATCAGCAGTGCACCCCACAGGCCCAACCAGACCGACTCGTCCAGCAGCGGACGGATCACCAGCAACGCTGTCACCAGGAACAGGAAACCAAACACCACCTTGACCCGATCCATCCACGCGCCTGGCTTGGGCAGGAAGCGGTTGCCCAGGGTCACCAGCAACACCAGCGGCGTACCGATACCCAAGCCCAGGGCGAACAACACCAGGCCACCGTGCAGCGCGTCGCCACTCTGCGCGATATACAGCAGGGCAGCGGCCAGCGGCGCGGTCATGCACGGGCCGACCAGCAGGCCGGAGAACAGGCCGAGCATGCTGGCACCCATCAGGCTGCCACCTTGCTGCTTACGTCCGGCGTTTTCCAGACGGTCACGCAGAGCAGCTGGCAGCTGCAACTCAAACAGGCCGAACATCGGCAAGGCCAGCAGGACAAACAGCGCGGCGAAGCTGGCCAGCAACCAAGGTTGCTGCAGCAGGCCTTGCAGGTTGGCCCCCATCAGTGCAGCGACCACGCCCAGCGCGGCATACACCAGCGCCATGCTCACCACGTAGGCCGAGGCCAGTGCCAAACCGCGACGCGGCGATGCACCGCTGCCCACCACAATGCCAGCGAGAATCGGCAGCATTGGCAACGAACAGGGCGCAAAGGCCAGCAGCAGGCCCAGGCCGAAGAACAGCAGCAGGCTCAAGGCCAGGGTCTGGCTCTGCAGGTCGCCGACCAGGGCCTGATCCTCTGCCAGGGTGGTGCCCGGTTCGCTCGTCGTACCGCTGCCGGACAGATCAATCTGTTGGGTCTGCGGTGGGTAGCACAACCCTGCATCGGCGCAGCCTTGCCAGCCAATCTGGATGCTGCCGGTGTTGCCAGCAGGCAGGATCAGTTCCAGGCGCTCACGGTAGATCTGCGAGTCGCCGAAGAATTCATCGCTATAGGGCAGCCCAGGCGGCAGCTCGGGCTTGACCCCGGCCGGCAGACCGCTGAACTGCAGGCGGTGCTGATAGAGGTAGTAGCCGGGAGCAATATCCCAGCGCAACAGGGTTTCGCCATTGGCCTGCGGTTCGACGCTGAGCTCGAACGCCTGCTCGGCGGGGAGGAAATCGGCCTGCTGGGTGTTGCCCGCCAGTAGTGGGCTGGTTGAAAAGCTGGAGGCCTGTACCGGCTGCAGTAGCCAGGCCCACATCAGAGAAAACAGTAAGAGCGTGCGCATGCATAACCACGTCTGTGAATGTCGAGGTGCGCAGGATCGCAGTTGGCGGTTAAGTCAGGATTAACGATGTGATAATCGGCGCAAATTGCAGTCGCCGGTTATCATTTCGTGCCCCGCGATAACGGCGGCTTAATCCTGACAGCGAATACTTCAAACTCCTCCACGGACTGGTTCCATGTACATATTGCTGATTGAAGACAACGCCCTGATCGCCAGCGGCATCGTGGCCGGGCTCACCGCCCAGGGCTTTCGCGTGATGCACGCCGCGACTGCGGCCGAGGCTGAGGCGTTGTTGCGCACGGTGGAGTTCGACGCGCTGGTGCTAGACCTGGGCCTGCCCGATGAAGACGGCCTGAGCCTGCTGCGCCGCCTGCGTCAGCGGGGTGTGGCGTTGCCCGTATTGTTGCTAACTGCCCGTGACTCGGTCGCCGACCGCGTGTCCGGCCTGCAGGACGGCGCCGACGATTACCTGGTCAAACCCTTCGACCTGCGCGAACTCGCCGCGCGCCTGCATGCCTTGCTGCGCCGCGCCGCCGGACGAGCAAGCCCGCAGGTCGAGCACGGCCCGCTGCATTACGACCCGGTAGCCTGCCAGGCGTTTCTGCATGAGCAGCCGGTCGACTTGTCGCGCCGTGAGCAGGTGTTGCTGCAGGCGCTGTTGCAAAGCCCAGGTCGGGTGCTCAGCGGCGAACAGCTCAAGGACGCGGTCTACGGCCTCGATGGCGAGGTCGAGAGTAATGCCCTCAACGTGCATATCCACCACCTGCGGCGCAAGCTGGGCAACGGTATCGTTGAGACGGTACGCGGTCTGGGCTACCGCCTGGGGCCGGCCGGGCACGCGACCACCTCAGACGAGAGCAATAGCCCATGAGTTTGCGCCTGCGCCTAACCCTAATTCTTGGCTCAGCCTTTGTGCTGCTCTGGTCACTGGCTGCTGTGTGGATGCTGTTTGATCTGCGTAATCAGCTGACGCTCTCGCTCGATCAGCGCCTGGCGTCTTCCGCGCGCATGGTTGCCGGATTGCTCGCCCAGTTGCCGTCACCACAACAGGGGGAATCAGGAACGCCACTGAGCACCGAACAGCTAGGCATTCCCGAAGGCATCGCCTGCCAGATCAGCTCGGTGCGTGGCGAGATCCTCGCAAGCAGCCGCGCCGCACCGGACAGCGCCTTGGGCGTGGCGGAAAGCGGTTTTCATGAGCGCACTATTGGTGATCTCACCTGGCGCACCTTCACCCTGGTCGAAGGCGATATGCGGGTGACCACGGCGGATCGACTGGACGAACGCGACACGCTCAAACGTTCCATTCTGCTGGCTGCCGCCGCTCCAGTATTGTTGGCCTTGGTTGGCAGCCTGCTGGTGCTCTGGTTTGGCCTCAGCCGCGAGCTGTCGCCGCTACGCCGCATCCGCCAGGCGTTGGCCCAACGCAGTGCCGACAGCATCGAGCCGCTGCATATCGAAGGCCTGCCGCAAGAGCTGCAACCGCTGGTGGCTACCCAGAATCAGCTGTTTCAACGTATCGCCCAGGCCATCGAGCGCGAGCGCCGACTGACCGACGATGCCGCCCATGAACTGCGCAGCCCACTGACTGCGATCAAAACCCACCTGCAGGTGGCCGGCATGACCGAGGGCGAAACCGCCCGCCAGGCCCTGGCGAACGCCGAAGCTGGTGCCGACCGCCTGCATCAGACCCTGGAGCAGTTGCTGTTACTCGCGCGGGTCGAAGGTCGGCTGCCGTTTGACGAGAACCTGCAATACAGCGCCGAGCAAGTAGCGCAGATGGCTATCGGCGACGCCCAGCAGCACGGCCAGCCCGCCATCGAGCTGCAGCTGCTCGATACCAGTGCACAGCGCCTGTTCCCAATGCCGCCAACCCTGGCGATTGCAGCCTTGCGCAACCTGCTGGACAACGCCCAGCGCCACACTCCGCCGGGCACGGCAGTCAGTCTGAGCGTGCAATTGCGCGGCGATAAGGTTTGCTTCAGCGTGCGCGACTCCGGGCCTGGAGTCGCCCCGGACAAGCTCGCTCAACTGACCGAACGCTTCTGGCGCAACTCCACCGGCGAAGGCAGCGGCCTGGGGCTTTCCATCGTCAAGGCGATCGCCGAGCGCTGTGGTTGCGAGCTTGAGTTTGTAAACACGGGGAATGGGCTGTGCGTGAATTTTCTGGTGGCTAGATCACCTCTGGATTCGTAGCCATTCAATAATGGCTGCTTTTGGCCGACACCAACCTGTTACAACCGGGACTGCCGGCCAAAAGCGGCCGCTCAATAGTGGCTACTTTTAATTCGTCGCAGTTGATCGTGATGAGCAAAATCAGCCGAAAACAAAGGTGTATCCCCTGATTTTTGTTGTTGCGATATTTGGCTCGGAAGTCTCGAAATAAACGAGAGACTCATTAGTAACGTTCAGAGGCTCAGCTCGGAGCACTTCAATCTGAACGGAGATTACCTCCTTGCGCGGCAGCAGCAATAAAGACGTGGCCGAGCTAAAGCAGCTACAGCCGTTGCAACAGCTTCATTTTTGCTGCCTGCCCCCAGAACCAGTAAAACTCCTCCTACTGGAGAGTCCGGGCCTAGCGCTGCTTGCGCACTGCTGGCGTTCGCTGCGTCAGCCTATCGGCCACTCAAACCGTGCGATGGTCCTTGCAGCATCAGGCGAACGGGAGAACGTAACGCTACCGCGCATTCGTATTGCAACGCGCTGCACAACTGCCAACCCCAGCCCCAAACCCGGGTGCCGGCGGGCCGTATCGCCACGTGCAAAGGCTTGCAGCATCGCCTGCTGATCTTCCGGCGCGATACCCGACCCGCAGTCCTCGACCTCAATCAGAGCCCTGAGACCCACCGTGCCCACGGTCAATCGCACCGGCGGCTGACCGTGGGTAAACGCATTGTCGAGCAGGTTGCCAATCACGCGCTCAAGCAGCACGCCACTGGCGTGAGGCACCATGAGCGACGGCGGTACTGCAACCAGCAACTCCGTATCGGCGCGCTGCTGCTGCGCCACTACGCTGTTTGCCACTACGGCCACATCCACCGTCTCGTTCAGACACAGCTCACCACTGCGCACATAGTCGAGAAAGCTTCCTACGAGCCGATCTGCTTGCAGCGCATTACGCACGATGACTTCGCGCTTCGGGGCAATGCCATCGCCCTCAGGCAAAAGCTCGGCCGCCATGCAAATCCGGCCAAGCGGACTTCGAAGATCATGCGACACACCCGCCAACAGTAATGCACGCTCGCGTTCTTGTTGATCAAGGGACTGCCGCAGCGTACGCCAGGCTTCGTCGATCGCTTGGACTTCCGCGCTAGCGTGTGGCAGCGGGTCGCTGGATACATCGTCGGCCGCAATACGCGCGCGCAGGGCTTCGAGCGGCTGTGCCAGACGATGTGCGATCAACGCACTGGCAGCGATAGCCAGCCCGACCAGCAGTAGCGTTGCGATCAGCACCCGCTCGCCCAGCGCCTCTTCGACAATGGCACTTTCGAAACCCACCCAGCGCACGCTGCCATCTGTGCCCCGTAGCGCCAACCAAAGCGTCGGCGCTACCGCTGTGACGTCACGTTTACGACCGAAGACCAGATCTGCCACCGGCAATCCGGCCTCAATCAATGCCTGGCTGACAATTGATCGGCGCGGCGTCAGTGATGCGATCCCGAACACCTCACCAGGTCGCTGATCCGAGGCCTGCAAGGGGCCGGGCGCAATTTGCCGTGCCTTCTCCATCGGAGCCCCTTGTGCCACGAGCATCAAGGCGGGTGCCCAGCGTGATGCAACAAGCTGCGCCACCGTGCGGTGGCGCTCCGCGTAGAAGATCATCGCCAGCATCGCGGTGAGCACGATGGCCACCGCCACTTGAGCCGCAAGCAGGCGCGCAAACAAACTGCCGTAGCGGCTCATCGGGCTAATTCGCTAAGACGCACGGGCACCGGCACCACGTGGTATGAAGGCATACCCCTCACCGCGCACGGTGTCGATCCACTGGGTGCCCATGCTCGCGTCGCGCAGCTTGCGCCGCAACCGCGCAATCTGCACGTCGACAGTACGCTCCTGCGGTTGGTAGCTGCCTACTTGCACCGCCTCGGAAAGCGCCTCGCGTGTCAGCGGGGTGCCAGGCTGCTTGGCCAACGCAACCAGCAGCTTGAATTCAATACTGGTGAGCGTCACGACACCGCCGTCGGCGATGACTTCACGCTTGAGGAAATCAATCGACAGTCCTGCAAAACGCAGCACAGCGGTGTCTGCACGCTCCGGTTTCGCGCGGCGCAGCAGCGCACGTACGCGTGCCACCAGCTCACGGGGCTCGAAGGGTTTGGCCAGATAATCGTCGGCACCAATCTCCAGTCCGAGCACGCGGTCCATTGGATCGCCACGGGCAGTGAGCATCACAAGGCCGAGGGCCGAGTACGCCGCACGCCAGCGACGGGCGAGCTCGAAACCATTACCGTCAGGCAGCATTACATCAAGCAGAACGACGTCCGGCTGGCCTGCCGACAGTGCTCGCTCGCCATCGCCCGCGCTCAATGCCGTTTGCGTGGACCAGCCCTCGCGTGCCAGCAACTCCACCAGCATGGCGGACAGTTCGGCATCGTCATCGACGATAAGAATCTGCGGTTGCATTCGCGGCATGGCCCTTTATTTAGCTATACGACAGCGCTGTCGCAATTCGTCGTTTTTCGTAGACGCGCACAACACCGGGCGGCACTTAATATTTGCACATGCTCAGTGCGATGCATCTGCCTTTCACCCTCCCATAAGAGTCCGCCATGCACAAGGTTCACTCACGCCCCTTTGCCTCAGCCATGGATGCCGTCGTCACACCGGCATCCGCGCGTCATGACCAAGACCATCACAGCCACCAAAACACCAAGACGCGTGCAATGCACACTCGACGATTTGCCGACCTCGCCCGAACCCTAGCCCTCGGTGGACTATGTGCCGCGATGCTATGGGCCAGCGCCCCTGTAACGGCCAGCGAACGCACCCTGGCGCAGGCCTGTCGCAGCGATGCGCGAAAATTTTGCACCAGCCTGCGACCTGGCGAGGGGCGCATTGTCACCTGCCTGCGCGAGAACACCCGTCAGTTGTCTGCTGCATGCCAATTCCAGCTCAACAAGATCGACACCTGTGCAGTCGAAATCCAGCAGTTGTGCGCGGACATAACGGATGAGGGCGAGAAGAAACAGTGCCAGAAGGACAGGCGTACCGAGTTAAGTGCGGGTTGCCAAGCCGCGGCCGGAGACTGACCATCATGGATCACATCGCCTTGAATGACTTCGCGACTTCCGATCTGCGGCCCTGGCTCAGCGCCTTGATTGTCGTCTTGCTGGGTATTGCTGCCATTGAAGGCATCGCCCTCTCGCGTCGTACCCCGGGTGGCTATGATTGGCGAGCCTTTGCCGCGTCAATCGCTGATGCAATCGGGCGCGGCATCACCGACGCAGTGTCCACCGGGCTCGGCCTGGTGCTTGCGATTCTGCTGCTTGGCTGGATCTACGAGCATCGCCTGTTCACCATCACGATGGACACCTGGTGGGCCTTCGTACTGTTGTTCGTAGGCGAGGAGCTTTGCTACTACTGGTACCACCGAAGTGCCCATCGCGTGCGCTGGTTCTGGGCGACGCATGCCGTGCATCATTCACCCAATCAGCTGACGCTGGCCACCGCCCTGCGGCTGGGCTGGACGGGCAAGCTCACCGGTACGGCAGTGTTCTTCGCGCCGTTGGTATGGCTCGGTTTTTCACCGTTGGCGGTGATGCTCGCGATGTCGGCCAATCTGCTCTATCAGTTTTGGCTGCACACCACCTGGATACCGAAGCTGGGAAGCGTGTTTGAGCGCTGGTTCAATTCCCCCTCCAACCACCGCGTGCATCACGGCAGCAACCCGGAATACCTGGACTGTAACTATGGCGGCGTGCTGATGCTCTTCGACCACCTATTTGGCACCTATGTGGAGGAACGCGCCGATATGCCACCGCGCTATGGCCTGACCACTCCGCTGCTGACATACAACCCGTTGCGCATCGCCTTCCATGAGTGGATTAATCTGGTGCGTGATGTGGCTAACGCACGCAGCCTTGGGGATATCTGGCGCGCATTGTTCGCACCGCCCGGCGCGGCTAGACGTACAACAGCGGACCAAGTCCCGCGCAAAGAGAACGCAAGCTTCAACGACTAGAATCGGTCCGTTCACCGATGCATGGCCCGCCCCCACGTGCCGGCTCGGTTCACAACGTGTTGAACGCTCTACTCTCGACTTGCCCAGCCTCGGAGCTCCGTGTGCGTGCTTCCGGCCGGTTATCGCGCATCGCCAATCGACAACCATGGGCTGACAGTCACCATGACTGAACAATTGCTTTTGACCGATTGTTACGCATGCGCCCTGAGAACTGCTGAGTTACCCCTGATGCAGCGCCCGGTAATGACTGGGCGCCATGCCCACCACTTTGCGAAACAGCCGCGAGAAGTAATACACATCGTCATAGCCCAACTGCTCGGCCACCTGGCGGATGCCCTGCTCGCCTTCATCGAGCAGGCGGCAGGCGTGGGCCATTTTCAGTTGGATAAAGTCCTGAATCGGCGCATGCCCGGTCAGGGCGCGGTAGGTTTTGGCGAAGTGAAAGCGCGACAGTTTGAACTGCGCGGCCAACTCGTCGAGATTAAGCGCGTCATGCAGATGGGCGCGCATCACCGCCTGCACCGCGTCGACATCGAGCACCCGCCCGGATTTCAGCGTGGCGCGCGCCGGCAACACCGCCAGAGAAGTCAGCAGCACCTGCAACTGGTGCGCGGCATGAACGAAATGCGCCAGATTCAAGCCCTGCTTGCGCAGGTTGAGCAAGGCATCGAACTCGGCCAGCAGGCGCGGCTGCACGCCGATGCGCCACAGCGGCCCCTTGCCTAAGGGCTTGAGAAAGTCCGCTACCAGCTCGCCATCAAAATGCACCCAGTACAGCGTCCAGGGCTTGTCCACGTCCGCGCCATAGGCGTGCATCACGCCTTTTGGCAACAGCAGCAGATCGCCACCACTGACAGCTAATCGTCCATCCGCCATCTCCAGCCAGCCCTGCCCGGCACGGCAGTAGATCAGCAGGTGATCCTCCGGCTGCGGGCGATGCATGCGGTGACCCAGCGCCTCGGGGTAGTAACCCAGGGCTAGGGGATAACAGCCCTGCCCGAGGGGATGCCTTGCCAATAAGCGACGCAGACGGGGCGGCGTGATAAAGCGCACGCCATTGGCCGGCAATGGCCAGTTGGATGTATCGACAAAAGCGCGCATTGGGGTACTCACGTAGCCCGGATGCAATCCGGGAACAATGCTCCCGGATTGCATCCGGGCTACAGATCAAATCCCAAGATAGTCCATCCACAGGCCAAGATCGTCAATCCACAAAGCCGCACAAGGCGGCTATAACACGGACAAAACAACAACCGAGCCCACGCAGAAGCTCGCCGGAGGAACGCATGGCCAAGGCAATCCCACAGTTGATCGACGGTGAATGGCGCGAAAGCCGCGCCCGCGAATTTATCGAAGTCACCGACCCGGCAACCCAGGAAGTCCTGGCCCTGGCGCCCAAGGCTACCGCCGAGGAAATCGAAGCAGCGATTGCCAGTGCCAAGGCAGCCTTCCTCACCTGGCGCGAAGTGCCAGTATCTGACCGCGCGCGGGTGATGCTGCGTTACCAGCACCTGCTTAAGGAACACCATGACGAGCTGGCGGAAATTCTCGCCGGCGAAACCGGCAAGACCCTGGCCGATGCCAAGGGCGATGTCTGGCGCGGCATCGAGGTGGTCGAGCAGGCCTGCAATATCGCCAGCCTGATGATGGGCGAGACCATGGAGAACGTCGCCCGCGACATCGACACCGCCAGCTGGATTCAGCCGCTGGGCGTATGCGTGGGCGTCACCCCGTTCAACTTCCCGGCGATGATTCCGTTGTGGATGTTTCCCCTGGCCATCGCCGCCGGCAATACCTTTATTCTCAAGCCCTCGGAGCAGGACCCGCTGACCCCCAATCGCCTGGCCGAGCTGTTTATCGAAGCCGGCGCGCCCAAGGGCGTTTTGCAGGTGCTGCACGGTGCCCGCGAGGTGGTCGACAGCCTGCTCACCCATCCGGATATCCGTGCCATCTCCTTCGTCGGCTCGGTGCCGGTTGGCCAGCATATCTACCGCACGGGCACCGCGCACCTGAAGCGTGTGCAGGCCTTTGCCGGGGCGAAGAACCATATGGTGATCATGCCCGACGCCAACAAGCAGCAGGTGCTGAGCAACCTGGTCGGCGCCAGTTGCGGCGCGGCCGGGCAGCGTTGCATGGCGATCAGCGTGGCGGTGTTTGTCGGCGAATCGAAGCAGTGGATCGATGAGTTGCAGGCGCAAATGGCCGACCTGCAACCCGGCTACTGGACAGATGGCCACGCCGCCTTCGGCCCGTTGATCAGCCAGCAGGCGAAACAGCGTGTGCTGCGCCTGATTGCCGAGGGTAAGGCTGAAGGGGCCGAGTGCCTGCTGGACGGTTCGCACTGCGCAGTCGAGGGTTACCCCAATGGCAACTGGGTCGGCCCAACCCTGTTTCGCGGCGTTACCGCCAAGATGAGCCTGTACCGCGAGGAAATCTTCGGCCCGGTGCTGGTGTGCATGGAAGTCGATACGCTTGAGGAGGCCATCGAGCTGGTCAACGCCAGCCCCTACGGCAACGGCACCTCGATCTTCACCCGCTCCGGCGGCGCGGCGCGGCATTACCAGCACGCGGTGGAAGTCGGCCAGGTCGGCATCAACGTACCGGTGCCGGTGCCGCTGCCGTTCTTCTCCTTTACCGGTTGGAAGGGTTCGTTCTACGGTGACCTGCACGCCTACGGCAAACAGGGCGTGCGCTTCTTCACCGAAACCAAAACGGTGACCAGTCGCTGGTTTGATGAGGATTCGGTGGCCGGTGCAAATATGACTATTCAATTGAAATGAGAACGGGGTCAGCCCTGTTAGAGCCTGCTTTACGAGCTCGCGAGCTAGAGTCCGGCAAGGCGCTACGTTGTAACAGCCTCCGGCTGGTCAAACGGTGAGGAAGCGGAGTGTACTTTTGTACATGAGCATTCCGAGGCTGTTTTTAACGCCGCAGGGCCGACGCGCAGCAGCTCGTAAACAGGTTGTTAGACCAATAGACGATCTCAACAATAAGTCCAATGGCGTAAAAAGTTCTCCGAGTTCCAACAACAAGAACAAGGAGAACTGCCATGCAACGATTGACCACCGCCCTGGCCCTATGGGCCGGGCTTACTGCCTGTGCACAGGCGGCTGAGCCGATTACCCTCGGCCTCAACTACCCACGCACCGGCCCGTATAAGGAAGAAGGATTGGCACAAATGCGCGGAGCCTTGCTGGCCATCGACGAGCTCAACGCCCAGGGCGGTGTGCTCGGGCGTCCGCTGCGTCTATCCAGCAAGGACACCGCGTCGCGTCCGGCCAAGGCGCTGAAGAACGTCGACAAGCTGGCCAGCGAAGGCGCGGCCATGCTGTTTGGCGGCTCATCAAGCGCGGTGGCCATCGCCTCCGGCAAGCGTGCGGCGCAGCATGGGCTGCTGTATTTCGGCACCCTCACCTACTCCAACGACACCACCGGCAAGGACGGCCACCGCTATATGTTCCGCGAGTGCAACAACGCCTGGATGAGCGCGCGGGTGCTGGGCCAATACCTGAGCAAGAATCTGCCGAACAAGCGCTACTTCTATATCACCTCCGACTACACCTGGGGCCACACCACCGAAAGCTCGTTGCGCCAGACCACCAGCAGCGAAGACAGCGGCCAGCATCCTGGGCTCAAGGTGAGCTTCCCCGGCGCCCGCCTGGCCGACTATCAGGATGCCCTGACCCAGGCTGCATCGAGCAATGCCGAAGTGCTGGCCCTGGTGCTGTTCGGCGAAGACCTGGTGCGCGCCATGCGCATCGCCAAGGATCTGGGGCTGACCGAGCGCATGCAAATCGTGGCGCCCAACCTGACCCAGAGCATGGTCGAGCAAGGCGGCCCCGGCTTGATGGAAGGTGTAATCGGCACTGAACCCTGGACCTGGCGCGTACCCGCGCTGGAGAAATCCATGCGCGGCGAAGCCTTCGTCAAAACCTTCAGTGAACGCTACGCGATGTACCCATCCAGCTCTGCCGCGTCGGCCTACAGCATCGTCTATCAATGGGCCGATGCCGCCAAACGGGCGAACAGCCTCGACAGCGAAGCGCTGATCAAGGCCCTGGAAGGCCACAGCTATCAGCTGCTCAAGGATCAACAAACCTGGCGCACCCTCGACCACCAAAACCTGCAGACGGTGTATGCCGTCAAAGTCAAAGCGCGCGCCGAAGTGCTGAAAGACCCGCTCAAACAAGACTACTTTGAAATCGTCGATCGCCTCGACGCCACCCAAGCGGCACCCAGCCTCGCCGAATGGCAGGCCGAACGACGCGCCGCCGGGCAACCCCTGACCCTGCAATGAGGACTTATGGATTTCGAACTCAGCGATGAACAACGCCTGCTGGTAGACAGCGCCCGCCAGTTTGCCAGCCGTGAACTAGCCCCGCATGCCGCCGACTGGGACCGCGACCACCACTTCCCGGTGGATGTGATCAAGCGTGCGGCGGAACAGGGCTACCTGGCCCTGTACATCAAAGAAGAAGACGGCGGGCTGGGTTTGTCGCGGCTGTCTTCATCGCTGATTTTCGAACAGCTGTCGGCTGGCTGCATCGCCACCACGGCGTTTCTGACCATCCACAACATGGCCTCATGGATGCTCGCCTCCTTCGCCGACCAGGCGCTGAAAGATGCCTGGCTGCCGCGCCTGGTCAGCGGCGAACTGCTCGCTTCCTACTGTCTGACCGAACCGGACGCCGGCTCCGACGCCGCCCACCTGCGCACCCGCGCCAAGCGTGATGGCGATGACTACGTTCTGGACGGCAGCAAGTGCTTTATCTCCGGCGCCGGCTCCACCGATGTACTGATCGTGATGGCGCGCACCGGCGACGAAAGCGGCGCCAAGGGTGTGTCCTGCTTCCTGGTGCCGGCCGATGCCGAGGGCGTGAAGTACGGACGCAATGAATTGAAAATGGGCTGGCGCGCCCAGCCTACTCGCACGATTACCTTCGAAGGCGTGCGCATCCCCGCCGGTAATCGCATCGGCCCAGAAGGCCAGGGCTTTGTCTACGCGATGAAGGGCCTGGATGGCGGGCGCATCAATATCGCCAGCTGCTCGCTGGGCGCGGCACAAGCGGCGCTGGAGCAATCGCTGCGTTATGTGGAAGAACGCAAACAGTTCGGCAAGCCGCTGAGCGACTTCCAGTCTCTGCAATTCAAGCTCGCCGACATGCTCACAGATCTGACCGCCAGCCGGCAGATGGTGCGTCTGGCCGCGCACAAGCTGGACCACGGCCACAGCGAAGCCAGCCTGTATTGCGCCATGGCCAAGCGCTTTGCCACTGATCACTGCTTCACCCTATGCAACGAAGCGCTGCAGCTGCATGGCGGTTACGGCTATCTGAACGACTACCCGCTGGAGCGCTGGGTGCGCGACAGCCGCGTGCACCAGATACTCGAAGGCACCAACGAAATCATGCGGGTGATCATCGCCCGCCGCCTGCTGGATCAAGGCGGCATGCTTGATCGCTTGCTGTAGCTTTTAATTCCCTCTCCCCTCGGGGAGAGGGTTAGGGAGAGGGTCGGCGTCGCCCGCAGCCCTCTCCCCCAGCCCCTCTCCCAAAGGGTGAGGGGAGCAACCTGACGAGGACCGTTATGAGCAACGCCATCGAAGCCTACAACCCCGGCGTGTTTGACCTGACCCACAAGCTCACCGTGGAAAAGCACGGCCATACCGCGCTGATCACCATCAACCAGCCGCCGGCCAATACCTGGGACCGCGACTCGCTGATCGGCCTCAAGCTGCTGGTTGAACACCTCAACCGCGACGATGACATCTACGCCCTGGTGATTACCGGCCAGGGCGGCAAGTTCTTCAGCGCTGGCGCCGACCTCAAGCTGTTCGCCGATGGCGACAAGGCCCGTGCCCGCGAGATGGCCCGGCGTTTCGGCGAAGCCTTCGAGGCGCTGCGCGATTTCCGCGGCGTATCGATTGCCGCGATAAACGGCTACGCCATGGGCGGCGGCCTGGAATGCGCCCTGGCCTGCGATATCCGCATCGCCGAGCGCCAGGCACAGATGGCCCTACCGGAAGCCACGGTCGGCCTGCTGCCCTGCGCCGGCGGCACCCAGCACCTGAGCTGGCTGATCGGCGAAGGCTGGGCCAAACGCATGATTCTCTGCGGCGAGCGGGTGGATGCAGAAACCGCACTGCGCATCGGTCTGGTCGAGCAAGTGGTCGACAGCGGCGAAGCCCGTGGCCATGCCCTGCTGCTGGCGGCGAAAGTCGCGCGGCAAAGCCCGGTGGCAGTGCGCACCATCAAACCGCTGATCCAGGGCGCCCGCGAACGCAGCCCGAATAGCTGGCTGAGTGAAGAGCGCGAGCGCTTTGTCGACCTGTTCGACGCCGACGACACCCGCGAAGGGGTCAACGCCTTCCTGGAAAAACGCGACCCACAGTGGCGCAATAAATAATCCGTAGGGTGACAACCACAATGAATGTGCAATTCGAAGAACGCCCGACCCAACACGGTTACCGCATCGGTATCGCCAGCCTGGATGCCGAAAAGAGCCTCAATGCCCTGTCGCTGCCGATGATCGAAGCGCTGAATGCCAAGCTCAAGGCCTGGGCGGACGACCCGAGCATCGCCTGCGTGCTGCTGCGCGGCAACGGCCCCAAAGCGTTCTGCGCTGGCGGCGACGTGGTGCAGCTGGTGCATCAGTGCCGCGAACACCCGGGCGAAATCCCGCCCCTGGCGCGGCGTTTCTTTGCCGACGAATACCGCCTCGACCACCGCATCCACACCTACCCGAAACCCTTTATCTGCTGGGCCCACGGCCATGTGCTGGGCGGCGGTATGGGCCTGATGCAGGGTGCCGGCATCCGCATTGTCACCCCAAGCAGCCGCCTGGGCATGCCGGAAGTGAATATCGGTCTGTACCCGGATGTCGGCGGCAGCTGGTTCCTCGCGCGCCTGCCGGGCAAGCTCGGCCTGTTTCTCGGCCTGACCGCCAGCAGCATCAACGCCCGCGACGCCCTGGACCTGGATCTGGCCGACCGCGTACTGCTCGACAGCCAGCAGGAGGACCTGCTCAATGGCCTGGCCCAGCTCAACTGGCAGGACCAGAGCCCGCAGCAACTGCACAGCCTGCTCAAGGCTCTGGAAAATCAGGCCCTCGGCGAACTGCCGGAAGCCCAGTGGCTGCCGCGCCGCGCGCGCATCGACGAATTGCTCGACAGCGCCGACCTGCCCCACGCCTGGCGCGCCATCAGTGCCTTGCACAACGACAGCGACCTGCTACTGGCGCGTGCCGCCAAGACCCTGGCTGGCGGCTGTCCGCTGACCGGGCACCTGGTGTGGGAGCAGATCAAACGCGCCAAACAGCTGTCCCTGGCCGAAGTATTCCAGATGGAATACGCCATCAGCCTGAACTGCTGCCGCCACCCGGAATTCCCCGAGGGCGTGCGCTCGCGGCTGATCGACAAGGACCACGCGCCGCGCTGGCATTGGCCGGACGTAGCGAACATTCCGCCGCAGGTAATCGACGCGCACTTCGCCCCAGCCTGGGAAGGCGCCCACCCACTGGCAGACCTCTGACCCGGCAACGGCCACCTATTCAGCGCGACAGGAGCATAACAATGACAACAATCGCTTTTATCGGCCTCGGCCACATGGGCCTGCCCATGGCGCGCAACCTGCTCAAGGCCGGCTTCAACCTGAGAGCATTCGACCTGCTGCAAGCAGCCGTCGAGGACCTGGCCAAGGACGGTGCGCAAGCGGCCAGCAGCGCGCTAGATGCGGTACAAGGTGCCGATGTGGTGGTCAGCATGTTGCCGGCCAGCCGCCATGTCGAGGGCCTGTACCTGGGTGATAACGGTCTGCTGGCCGCGCTCACACCCGGCAGCCTAGTGTTGGAATGCTCGACCATCGCCCCGGAGTCCTCACGCAAGGTGCATCAGGCGGCCACCGCGCGCGGTATCGAACTGCTTGACGCGCCCGTATCCGGCGGCACAGCCGGCGCAGCAGCGGGCACCCTGACCTTTATGATCGGCGGCGCGGCAACGACGCTGGAAAAAGCCCGGGCGATCTTCGAGGCCATGGGCAAGAACATTTTTCACGCCGGCCCTGAAGGCGCCGGCCAGGTGGCCAAGGTGTGCAACAACCAGGTGCTGGCGGTGCAGATGATCGCCACCGCCGAAGCCATGGCCATGGGCGTGGCCAACGGCCTGGAGCCCGCCGTACTGGCTGAGATCATGCGCCAGAGCTCAGGCGGCAACTGGACGCTGGAGAAGTACAACCCCTGGCCCGGCGTGATGGAAAACGCCCCGGCGTCCAAAGGCTACAGCGGCGGTTTTATGGCCGAACTGATGACCAAAGACCTCGGCCTGGCACAGGAAGCTGCACAAGCCAGCGGCAGCAGCACGCCCATGGGCGCACTGGCGTTGCAGCTGTATCGCCTGCTGCTCAAGCAAGGTAAAGGCAAGCAGGACTTCTCGGTGGTGCAACAGTTGTTTGTCGAATAACCCCGCAGACAGCAAAAAGCCGCAGCTAGCTGCGGCTTTTTTGTGGGCAGAATATGCTGCCTAGCGCTCGCGCAACGCCTCGCTGCGGGCGCGGATAATCGGTTTGAGCAGGTAGCTGAGCACGCTCTTCTTGCCGGTAATGATGTCCACCGAAGCGACCATACCGGGGATGATCAGCAGCGGATTCTCCTCGGTGCCCAAGTGACTCTTGTTGGTGCGCAGCTTGATCACATAAAAGCTGTTGCCATCATCGTCAGTCACGGTATCGGCACCGATCTGTTCCAGCTCGGCCTTGAGCCCGCCGTAGATGGTGTAGTCATAGGCGGTGAACTTGACCATGGCCTCCTGGCCCGGATGCAGGAAGGCAATGTCCTGCGGACGAATCCGCGCTTCGACCAGCAGGTTTTCCCCCAGCGGCACAATTTCCACCAAGTCGCTGCCCGGCTGAATCACCCCACCGATGGTGGTGACCAGCAGCTGTTTAACGATGCCGCGCACGGGTGAAATCACCAGAGTGCGGTTGACCCGATCTTCCAGCGCCTTGCCGGTTGACTGGATTTTGCTCAACTCGGTGCGCGCCTCATTGAGCTGGGTCAGCGCCTCGCTGCGAAAACGCCCACGGGTTTCATCGATCTTGCGCTCGACTTCCTTGATCGCCGACTCGGCGCGCGGTATCGCCAGAGTAGTGGCCTCCAGCTGGCCACGCGCCTCCACTTCGGCGCGTTTGAGGCGCAGCACTTCCACCTGGGAAATCGCCCCCTGAGCCACCAGCGGCTCGGACATCTGCACTTCCTGGCGCAGCAGGCTCAAGCTATTGCGGAACTGCCCCTGCTTGGAGACAAACTCGCGCAGCTCCTGTTGCCGTTGGATAAGCTGTTCTTCCAGGCCGGCCACCTCATCAAGCAACTGCTGTTTGCGGCTGTTGAACAGCTGGATCTCGTTATCCGCCTGCTTAGGCGCCTTCTCGCGCACCTCGTCGGTCACGACCAGTTCGCGATCCTGCACTTCGGCACTAAGGCGCTCCACGCGCAGCAACAGGGCCAGGCGATCGGCCTCGGTTTCACCGACGTTGGAGGCAAAGCGCGTGTCGTCGAGGCGCAGCAGCGGGTCGCCAGCATTAACGATCTGCCCTTCGCGGACGAATAGCTCGGCGACGATACCGCCTTCCAGGTTCTGGATTTTCTGCAGGCGTGAGGACGGAATCGCCTTGCCATCGCCACGAGTGACCTCATCAACCACGGCGAAGTTGGCCCACAACAGGCAAAACACCACAAAGGCAATCAGGCCCCAGATGGTCAGCCGCACCACCCGCGGTGCGTCCTCGATCAACGCTTTGTTGACCTCTGGCAGTGGCTCATCGCCCATCTCATCGTGACTACCGAAATAAGCGGCAACAGCCTGACGCAGGCTCTTTTTCTCGGGCATGTTAGCTGACACTGATCTGCCCCTTTTTCAGCGCTTCCATCACGCTACCTTTCGGCCCGTCGGCGATGATCTGCCCACGGTCAACAATGATCAGCCGGTCGACCAGGCTGAGCATCGATGCACGGTGAGTGACCAGCAGCAGAGTCTTGGTGCCGATCACCGCAGACAAACGCTGTTTGAGGCGTTCTTCACCGGTGTTGTCCATGGCGCTGGTCGGTTCATCGAGCAGCAGAATCGGAGGGTCGAGCAACAGCGCGCGCGCCAGGGCCACATTCTGCCGCTGACCGCCAGACAGGTTCTGCCCGCGTTCGCCGACCTGCAGCTCATAGCCCTTCGGGTGCAGCCGGGCAAATTCGTGCACGCCCGCCAGTTCGGCGGCCTGCAACACCAGCTCGTCTTCGACATAACGCGCGCCGGACACCAGATTGTCACGCAGGGTACCGCTGAACAGCTGAATATCCTGCGGCACATAGCCGATGTTGTGCCGTAGATCGCTGACATCTAGCTGGCGCACATCGATGCCATCCACCAGTAGGCTGCCGGCATCGGGCTGATACAGGCCGACAATCAGCTTGGCCAGCGAGCTTTTGCCCGAGCCACTGCGGCCGATAATGCCGATTTTCTCGCCGGGACGAACCACCAGATTGATGCCCAGCAGAGCGGCCTGCTGCTGATCCGGGTAATGGAATTCCAGCTGACGGAATTCAATCGCGCCTTGCAGCGACTGGCGCTTGAGCGGGCGCTCATCGGCGTGGCGTTCCTGCGGCAGCTCCATCATCTGGTTAACCGATTCAAGCGTCACCCGCGCCTGCTGATAGCGCGTGAGCAAACCGGAAATCTGCGTCAACGGCCCCAGCGCGCGGCTGCTAAGCATGTAGCAGGCAATCAGCCCGCCCATGCTCAGGTTGCCGTCGATGATCTGGTATACGCCGAGCACGATCACCACCACACCGGCCAATTGCTGCAGCAGCATGGTAGCGTTCATCGCCAGACTGGAAAGCATGCGCGCGCGCAGCTCCAGGCGGCTGAGGGTGCCAATGGTCTGCTCCCACAGATACTGACGCTCGCTTTCGGCGTTATTGACCTTGACCGCATCCAGCCCGGCCAGGCTCTCGATCAGGCTCGACTGGCGTTCACCGGCCAGGGCCATGGTACGTTGCATGGTCTCGGCCAGCGGGCGCTGCAAGGCCCAGCCGATCAAGGCCACCAGCGGGAAGGCCAGCACCGGAATCCACACCAGATGGCCGCCGATCATGGCGATCACCGCGAGAATCAACAGGGTAAACGGCAGATCAATGACGCTGGCCAACGTCAACGAGGCAAGGAAATCGCGCAGACTCTGAAACTCGTGGATGTTCTGCGCAAAGCTGCCAACCCGTGCCGGGCGGAACTTCATGGCCATGCCGACGATGCGTTCGAACAGCGTGGCGGAGATGATCAGGTCGGTCTTCTTGCCCGCCAGATCGAGACACAGGCCGCGCAGGGTCTTCAGCAGCAGATCGAAGAAGAACACCCCGGTGATCCCAATCGCCAACACCCACAGCGTGGCTTCAGCCTGGTTGGGCACCACGCGGTCGTACACGTTCATTACGAACAGCGGCGTGGCCAAGCCGATCAGGTTGATCAGAAAGCTCGCCGCGATGGCATCGATATACAACCAGCGCGAACGCTTGAGGGTGTCGCGAAACCAGGACGTGGCCCGCGGGATCAGCTCGCCACGGTTGAAATCAAACTTGTGCTGCGGCTGAGCAAAGAACACCCGCCCGCTGTAATCCTCGGCCAGCGCTTCGGCACTGACGCGAACCTCGCCCCCTTCGCTTTCGCTGGGCATGATGCGCGCACGGCCCAGGTCATCCCAGCCCAGCAGAATGGCGCTACGACCATCGTGCAACAGCAACAAGGCAGGCATGGCCAGTGCCGGAATCTTTTCCAAGCCACGGCGCAACCAGCGCCCCTGCAACCCTGCACGCGCCGCCGCGCGCGGCAGCAACTCGGCACTCAGGCGTTGCTCAGGTAACGGCAAGCCGGCGGTGAGCATGGCGCGGCTGACCGACTTCTGATGCAGGCCGCACAGCGACATCAGACTGTCGAGCAGAGGGTCATCGTAGCGATCACGCGGATCGCTACGGGTTTGCATCGGGCTTGGGTCTACTGCCACTGGGTTTTACTCATCAACGACTGGGCTCAGTTCAGACCCGGCAAGTTGGCCTGGGCCTTGATCTCGTCCAGTGGTGCGGCGGCCATCGGCGCGACTACACCCTGGCTCTTGAGCAGGGAGCCCATGGTGGCCTTGATCCGGTACTGAGTAAACAGTTCGGTGAAACGCACTTCCTCAAGACGGCGCGAGGCGGTGAACAACTCGTTTTCACTGTCGAGCAAATCCAGCAGGGTGCGATCGCCGAGGCTGAACTGCTTCTGGTAGGACTCGCGCACGCGGCTGCTGTAATCAACGTACTGCTCGGCAATCGGCAACTGCTGGCGAGCATTTTCCAGAGCATTCCAGGCCAGACCGAGGTCTTCATTCAATACCCGCAGAGCGTTGTTGCGGATGTCCATGGCCTGGTTGGTCTGATAAGCCTTGGACTGCAGATCGGCCTTGTTGCTGCCACCAGCGAACAGGTTGTAACGCATGCGCAACATAGCCTGCCACTCGTTGCTATGACCGCTGACGCCATCGACATTGTTGTCCATACCGCGTGACAGCTCGGCATCAAAGCGTGGGTAGAAGCTCGACTTGGCGGCTTCGTACTGCTGCTCACTGGCCTGCACATCAGCCTCGGCCGAACTCAGAAACGGGTTGTTTGCGAGCATTTCCTGGCGAGCTGCTGGCAAGCTTTCCGGCAGGTGACCAGCCAAGCCGGGCGGCGGGCTCAGCTCGCTGGCATCACGGCCAACCACGCTGAAATAGTTGACCCGAGCATCAGCCAGGTTGGTCTGCTCAGTAATCAGGTTGTTACGGGCCTGTGCCAGACGCGCTTCGGCCTGATCGAGGTCAGCCGTGCGCCCTACACCACTCTGGCTACGCAGGGTAATCTGGTCATAAATACGTTCGTGGCTGGCCAGGTTACTCTCGGCCAGACGCACCAGTTCCTGGCGAGTCAGCACATCCAGATAAACCTGCGCCACCGTCAGCGCGGTGCGTTCGGAAGTGCCCAGCAATTCATAGGCACGTGCATTTACAGTGGCACGTTGGCGACCGACCTCACTGCTGGTAGCAAAGCCGTCAAACACCATCTGCTGCAAACGCAGGCTCGACTCACCGCGAGTCAGGGTTTCAGTGTTGTGATTCTGTCCACGGGTACCTGAGCTGTCGGTGCCTTCGCGGCCATAACCTGCCAACAGATCAACTCGCGGCAGGTAACCGCCTTTGGCGGCGTTCATCTGTTCTTCAACCGACAAACGTGCATGAATTCCAGCCTGAACCTCCGGATGCACCTCAAGGGCACTTTGCATGGCCTCATTAAGCGTTTGGCCATGAGCAGCCATCGATACCGCAAGAGCAAGAGGGAACAGTGCAAAAAAACGCATTGAATGAAATTCCTTTCAGGCTGGGCTAGTGACTTAGAACAACGAAGAGGCGACGCGCTTGACGCAAAGTGGCGCAGGATACATAAACAGCCAACTAAACGTGACACACATCACACAACGGACAAGCCAATATCAAAGTGACATCAGCGCGCGCATTGTTTATTATCGCGAGCACTCGGTCAATAGTTTGGCATATTCGTAATTCCATAATGGAATAAGCCAAATTTATGACGACAATAATTTGTCAGATTATCAGCCTTTAAATCAAACCATTGCTTCACTGTGTTTAACGATTTTACCGCGCCCACCTCGGAGCCCGTTTTATGAGCACTATCGTCGCCATCGTAAAAAGTCTTGTAGGCCAAGTATTTGCTGTTTCCCTCGACGGGCTAAAGCGGCAGATCTTCGAAGGCGAACGCCTGCTCATGGGCGAACAGGTCCTGACTGGCCTGGGTGGCGAAGTGACCCTGCAACTGGCTAATGGCGAGCTGGTCAACGTTGCGCAGAACAGCAACTGGCAAGCAGCGCCCAGCGCGGCTCAAGCTGAGGACGATAAAGCTGAGCCGAGCCACGGCCTCGAGCAAGCCCTGGCTGCCGGCTTCGACCCCACCGTCGACCTCGAAGCTCCGGCGGCTGGTCCAGGCTCCGGCGGCGCAGCGGGCGGCGCAGCGGGCGGCGGGCATAGTTTTGTACTGTTGGGGGAAACTGGCCAGCAGCTTGAGGCGACTATCGGTTTTGAAACTTCTAACAGCGGCCTGAACAGTGCTGGTCAGAACGAGCTGTTCGGTGTGGGTGAACAAACAGACCAAACAACTGTCGCAAACGCCAACCTGGATACCACCGCCCCGGGCGCACCCAGTATGGTATTGGCCAACGATAGCGGCGCCAGTAGCACTGACCTCATCACGAATAATGGCTCGCTGATAATTGGCGGTGTCGAGCCCGGAGCATTGGTCGAATACAGCACCGATGGCGGAGCGACCTGGGGCACTGTATTCACGCCAAACGAAGGCAGCAACACCGTCTCGGTTCGACAAACAGATACTACTGGCAACACATCACCCTCAACATCGCTGACCTTCACCCTCGACACTCAGATTGCAGCGCCCACCCTCGCCCTCACAACCGACAGCGGTGTGGCCGGCGACCTGATCAGTAACGATGGCAGCTACATCGTCAGCGGCACCGAGCCAGGCGCGACCGTCGAGTACAGCACTGACGGCACCACCTGGAGCACCACTGCACCGATCGCTGTAGAAGGCAGCAACACCATTCAGGTGCGTCAGACTGATGTCGCCGGCAACACCTCGGCACCCACCAGCCTGACCTTTACGCTTGATACTCAGGTAGCCGCACCGACCGTGACCATCGCCACCGATGCCAACGATGACGGCACCCTCAGCAACACTGAGCTGGGCGCTGCCACCACCGTGACCGTCAGCGTGGCACTGCCTGCCGGCGCCGCCGTCGGCGACACCCTGAACGTCAGCCTCAACGGCGTGGCCCAGGCCCCGATCGTACTGACCCAGGCGCAGATCACCAATGGCGTGACCTTTGATGTGGCCCGTCCGGCCGATGGCCAGACCGTCAGCGCCACCGCCACCGTCACCGATGCCGCTGGCAACACCTCGGCACCGGGCTCGGACAGCGCCGTGGTCGGCGACACCACCGCCACTGCCGCACCGACCGTGACCATCGCCACCGATGCCAACGATGACGGCACCCTCAGCAACACTGAGCTGGGCGCTGCCACCACCGTGACCGTCAGCGTGGCACTGCCTACCGGCGCCGCCGTCGGCGACACCCTGAACGTCAGCCTCAACGGCGTGGCCCAGGCCCCGATCGTGCTGACCCAGGCGCAGATCACCAATGGCGTGACCTTTGATGTGGCCCGTCCGGCCGATGGCCAGACCGTCAGCGCCACCGCCACCGTCACCGATGCCGCCGGCAACACCTCGGCACCGGGCTCGGACAGCGCCGTGGTCGGCGACACCACCGCCACCGCCGCACCGACCGTGACCATCGCCACCGATGCCAACGATGACGGCACCCTCAGCAACACTGAGCTGGGCGCTGCCACCACCGTGACCGTCAGCGTGGCACTGCCTACCGGCGCCGCCGTCGGCGACACCCTGAACGTCAGCCTCAACGGCGTGGCCCAGGCCCCGATCGTGCTGACCCAGGCGCAGATCACCAATGGCGTGACCTTTGATGTGGCCCGTCCGGCCGATGGCCAGACCGTCAGCGCCACCGCCACCGTCACCGATGCCGCCGGCAACACCTCGGCACCGGGCTCGGACAGCGCCGTGGTCGGCGACACCACCGCCACCGCCGCACCGACCGTGACCATCGCCACCGATGCCAACGATGACGGCACCCTCAGCAACACTGAGCTGGGCGCTGCCACCACCGTGACCGTCAGCGTGGCACTGCCCGCCGGCGCCGCCGTCGGCGACACCCTGAACGTCAGCCTCAACGGCGTGGCCCAGGCCCCGATCGTGCTGACCCAGGCGCAGATCACCAATGGCGTGACCTTTGATGTGGCCCGTCCGGCCGATGGCCAGACCGTCAGCGCCACCGCCACCGTCACCGATGCCGCCGGCAACACCTCGGCACCGGGCTCGGACAGCGCCGTGGTCGGCGACACCACCGCCACTGCCGCACCGACCGTGACCATCGCCACCGATGCCAACGATGACGGCACCCTCAGCAACACTGAGCTGGGCGCTGCCACCACCGTGACCGTCAGCGTGGCACTGCCTACCGGCGCCGCCGTCGGCGACACCCTGAACGTCAGCCTCAACGGCGTGGCCCAGGCCCCGATCGTGCTGACCCAGGCGCAGATCACCAATGGCGTGACCTTTGATGTGGCCCGTCCGGCCGATGGCCAGACCGTCAGCGCCACCGCCACCGTCACCGATGCCGCCGGCAACACCTCGGCACCGGGCTCGGACAGCGCCGTGGTCGGCGACACCACCGCCACTGCCGCACCGACCGTGACCATCGCCACCGATGCCAACGATGACGGCACCCTCAGCAACACTGAGCTGGGCGCTGCCACCACCGTGACCGTCAGCGTGGCACTGCCTACCGGCGCCGCCGTCGGCGACACCCTGAACGTCAGCCTCAACGGCGTGGCCCAGGCCCCGATCGTGCTGACCCAGGCGCAGATCACCAATGGCGTGACCTTTGATGTGGCCCGTCCGGCCGATGGCCAGACCGTCAGCGCCACCGCCACCGTCACCGATGCCGCTGGCAACACCTCGGCACCGGGCTCGGACAGCGCCGTGGTCGGCGACACCACCGCCACCGCCGCACCGACCGTGACCATCGCCACCGATGCCAACGATGACGGCACCCTCAGCAACACTGAGCTGGGCGCTGCCACCACCGTGACCGTCAGCGTGGCACTGCCTACCGGCGCCGCCGTCGGCGACACCCTGAACGTCAGCCTCAACGGCGTGGCCCAGGCCCCGATCGTGCTGACCCAGGCGCAGATCACCAATGGCGTGACCTTTGATGTGGCCCGTCCGGCCGATGGCCAGACCGTCAGCGCCACCGCCACCGTCACCGATGCCGCCGGCAACACCTCGGCACCGGGCTCGGACAGCGCCGTGGTCGGCGACACCACCGCCACCGCCGCACCGACCGTGACCATCGCCACCGATGCCAACGATGACGGCACCCTCAGCAACACTGAGCTGGGCGCTGCCACCACCGTGACCGTCAGCGTGGCACTGCCCGCCGGCGCCGCCGTCGGCGACACCCTGAACGTCAGCCTCAACGGCGTGGCCCAGGCCCCGATCGTGCTGACCCAGGCGCAGATCACCAATGGCGTGACCTTTGATGTGGCCCGTCCGGCCGATGGCCAGACCGTCAGCGCCACCGCCACCGTCACCGATGCCGCCGGCAACACCTCGGCACCGGGCTCGGACAGCGCCGTGGTCGGCGACACCACCGCCACTGCCGCACCGACCGTGACCATCGCCACCGATGCCAACGATGACGGCACCCTCAGCAACACTGAGCTGGGCGCTGCCACCACCGTGACCGTCAGCGTGGCACTGCCTACCGGCGCCGCCGTCGGCGACACCCTGAACGTCAGCCTCAACGGCGTGGCCCAGGCCCCGATCGTGCTGACCCAGGCGCAGATCACCAATGGCGTGACCTTTGATGTGGCCCGTCCGGCCGATGGCCAGACCGTCAGCGCCACCGCCACCGTCACCGATGCCGCCGGCAACACCTCGGCACCGGGCTCGGACAGCGCCGTGGTCGGCGACACCACCGCCACCGCCGCACCGACCGTGACCATCGCCACCGATGCCAACGATGACGGCACCCTCAGCAACACTGAGCTGGGCGCTGCCACCACCGTGACCGTCAGCGTGGCACTGCCTACCGGCGCCGCCGTCGGCGACACCCTGAACGTCAGCCTCAACGGCGTGGCCCAGGCCCCGATCGTGCTGACCCAGGCGCAGATCACCAATGGCGTGACCTTTGATGTGGCCCGTCCGGCCGATGGCCAGACCGTCAGCGCCACCGCCACCGTCACCGATGCCGCTGGCAACACCTCGGCACCGGGCTCGGACAGCGCCGTGGTCGGCGACACCACCGCCACTGCCGCACCGACCGTGACCATCGCCACCGATGCCAACGATGACGGCACCCTCAGCAACACTGAGCTGGGCGCTGCCACCACCGTGACCGTCAGCGTGGCACTGCCTACCGGCGCCGCCGTCGGCGACACCCTGAACGTCAGCCTCAACGGCGTGGCCCAGGCCCCGATCGTGCTGACCCAGGCGCAGATCACCAATGGCGTGACCTTTGATGTGGCCCGTCCGGCCGATGGCCAGACCGTCAGCGCCACCGCCACCGTCACCGATGCCGCCGGCAACACCTCGGCACCGGGCTCGGACAGCGCCGTGGTCGGCGACACCACCGCCACTGCCGCACCGACCGTGACCATCGCCACCGATGCCAACGATGACGGCACCCTCAGCAACACTGAGCTGGGCGCTGCCACCACCGTGACCGTCAGCGTGGCACTGCCTACCGGCGCCGCCGTCGGCGACACCCTGAACGTCAGCCTCAACGGCGTGGCCCAGGCCCCGATCGTGCTGACCCAGGCGCAGATCACCAATGGCGTGACCTTTGATGTGGCCCGTCCGGCCGATGGCCAGACCGTCAGCGCCACCGCCACCGTCACCGATGCCGCTGGCAACACCTCGGCACCGGGCTCGGACAGCGCCGTGGTCGGCGACACCACCGCCACCGCCGCACCGACCGTGACCATCGCCACCGATGCCAACGATGACGGCACCCTCAGCAACACTGAGCTGGGCGCTGCCACCACCGTGACCGTCAGCGTGGCACTGCCTACCGGCGCCGCCGTCGGCGACACCCTGAACGTCAGCCTCAACGGCGTGGCCCAGGCCCCGATCGTGCTGACCCAGGCGCAGATCACCAATGGCGTGACCTTTGATGTGGCCCGTCCGGCCGATGGCCAGACCGTCAGCGCCACCGCCACCGTCACCGATGCCGCCGGCAACACCTCGGCACCGGGCTCGGACAGCGCCGTGGTCGGCGACACCACCGCCACCGCCGCACCGACCGTGACCATCGCCACCGATGCCAACGATGACGGCACCCTCAGCAACACTGAGCTGGGCGCTGCCACCACCGTGACCGTCAGCGTGGCACTGCCTACCGGCGCCGCCGTCGGCGACACCCTGAACGTCAGCCTCAACGGCGTGGCCCAGGCCCCGATCGTGCTGACCCAGGCGCAGATCACCAATGGCGTGACCTTTGATGTGGCCCGTCCGGCCGATGGCCAGACCGTCAGCGCCACCGCCACCGTCACCGATGCCGCCGGCAACACCTCGGCACCGGGCTCGGACAGCGCCGTGGTCGGCGACACCACCGCCACCGCCGCACCGACCGTGACCATCGCCACCGATGCCAACGATGACGGCACCCTCAGCAACACTGAGCTGGGCGCTGCCACCACCGTGACCGTCAGCGTGGCACTGCCCGCCGGCGCCGCCGTCGGCGACACCCTGAACGTCAGCCTCAACGGCGTGGCCCAGGCCCCGATCGTGCTGACCCAGGCGCAGATCACCAATGGCGTGACCTTTGATGTGGCCCGTCCGGCCGATGGCCAGACCGTCAGCGCCACCGCCACCGTCACCGATGCCGCCGGCAACACCTCGGCACCGGGCTCGGACAGCGCCGTGGTCGGCGACACCACCGCCACTGCCGCACCGACCGTGACCATCGCCACCGATGCCAACGATGACGGCACCCTCAGCAACACTGAGCTGGGCGCTGCCACCACCGTGACCGTCAGCGTGGCACTGCCTACCGGCGCCGCCGTCGGCGACACCCTGAACGTCAGCCTCAACGGCGTGGCCCAGGCCCCGATCGTGCTGACCCAGGCGCAGATCACCAATGGCGTGACCTTTGATGTGGCCCGTCCGGCCGATGGCCAGACCGTCAGCGCCACCGCCACCGGACCGTCAGCGCCACCGCCACCGTCACCGATGCCGCCGGCAACACCTCGGCACCGGGCTCGGACAGCGCCGTGGTCGGCGACACCACCGCCACTGCCGCACCGACCGTGACCATCGCCACCGATGCCAACGATGACGGCACCCTCAGCAACACTGAGCTGGGCGCTGCCACCACCGTGACCGTCAGCGTGGCACTGCCTACCGGCGCCGCCGTCGGCGACACCCTGAACGTCAGCCTCAACGGCGTGGCCCAGGCCCCGATCGTGCTGACCCAGGCGCAGATCACCAATGGCGTGACCTTTGATGTGGCCCGTCCGGCCGATGGCCAGACCGTCAGCGCCACCGCCACCGTCACCGATGCCGCTGGCAACACCTCGGCACCGGGCTCGGACAGCGCCGTGGTCGGCGACACCACCGCCACCGCCGCACCGACCGTGACCATCGCCACCGATGCCAACGATGACGGCACCCTCAGCAACACTGAGCTGGGCGCTGCCACCACCGTGACCGTCAGCGTGGCACTGCCTACCGGCGCCGCCGTCGGCGACACCCTGAACGTCAGCCTCAACGGCGTGGCCCAGGCCCCGATCGTGCTGACCCAGGCGCAGATCACCAATGGCGTGACCTTTGATGTGGCCCGTCCGGCCGATGGCCAGACCGTCAGCGCCACCGCCACCGTCACCGATGCCGCCGGCAACACCTCGGCACCGGGCTCGGACAGCGCCGTGGTCGGCGACACCACCGCCACCGCCGCACCGACCGTGACCATCGCCACCGATGCCAACGATGACGGCACCCTCAGCAACACTGAGCTGGGCGCTGCCACCACCGTGACCGTCAGCGTGGCACTGCCTACCGGCGCCGCCGTCGGCGACACCCTGAACGTCAGCCTCAACGGCGTGGCCCAGGCCCCGATCGTGCTGACCCAGGCGCAGATCACCAATGGCGTGACCTTTGATGTGGCCCGTCCGGCCGATGGCCAGACCGTCAGCGCCACCGCCACCGTCACCGATGCCGCTGGCAACACCTCGGCACCGGGCTCGGACAGCGCCGTGGTCGGCGACACCACCGCCACTGCCGCACCGACCGTGACCATCGCCACCGATGCCAACGATGACGGCACCCTCAGCAACACTGAGCTGGGCGCTGCCACCACCGTGACCGTCAGCGTGGCACTGCCTACCGGCGCCGCCGTCGGCGACACCCTGAACGTCAGCCTCAACGGCGTGGCCCAGGCCCCGATCGTGCTGACCCAGGCGCAGATCACCAATGGCGTGACCTTTGATGTGGCCCGTCCGGCCGATGGCCAGACCGTCAGCGCCACCGCCACCGTCACCGATGCCGCCGGCAACACCTCGGCACCGGGCTCGGACAGCGCCGTGGTCGGCGACACCACCGCCACTGCCGCACCGACCGTGACCATCGCCACCGATGCCAACGATGACGGCACCCTCAGCAACACTGAGCTGGGCGCTGCCACCACCGTGACCGTCAGCGTGGCACTGCCTACCGGCGCCGCCGTCGGCGACACCCTGAACGTCAGCCTCAACGGCGTGGCCCAGGCCCCGATCGTGCTGACCCAGGCGCAGATCACCAATGGCGTGACCTTTGATGTGGCCCGTCCGGCCGATGGCCAGACCGTCAGCGCCACCGCCACCGTCACCGATGCCGCTGGCAACACCTCGGCACCGGGCTCGGACAGCGCCGTGGTCGGCGACACCACCGCCACCGCCGCACCGACCGTGACCATCGCCACCGATGCCAACGATGACGGCACCCTCAGCAACACTGAGCTGGGCGCTGCCACCACCGTGACCGTCAGCGTGGCACTGCCTACCGGCGCCGCCGTCGGCGACACCCTGAACGTCAGCCTCAACGGCGTGGCCCAGGCCCCGATCGTGCTGACCCAGGCGCAGATCACCAATGGCGTGACCTTTGATGTGGCCCGTCCGGCCGATGGCCAGACCGTCAGCGCCACCGCCACCGTCACCGATGCCGCCGGCAACACCTCGGCACCGGGCTCGGACAGCGCCGTGGTCGGCGACACCACCGCCACCGCCGCACCGACCGTGACCATCGCCACCGATGCCAACGATGACGGCACCCTCAGCAACACTGAGCTGGGCGCTGCCACCACCGTGACCGTCAGCGTGGCACTGCCTACCGGCGCCGCCGTCGGCGACACCCTGAACGTCAGCCTCAACGGCGTGGCCCAGGCCCCGATCGTGCTGACCCAGGCGCAGATCACCAATGGCGTGACCTTTGATGTGGCCCGTCCGGCCGATGGCCAGACCGTCAGCGCCACCGCCACCGTCACCGATGCCGCTGGCAACACCTCGGCACCGGGCTCGGACAGCGCCGTGGTCGGCGACACCACCGCCACCGCCGCACCGACCGTGACCATCGCCACCGATGCCAACGATGACGGCACCCTCAGCAACACTGAGCTGGGCGCTGCCACCACCGTGACCGTCAGCGTGGCACTGCCTACCGGCGCCGCCGTCGGCGACACCCTGAACGTCAGCCTCAACGGCGTGGCCCAGGCCCCGATCGTGCTGACCCAGGCGCAGATCACCAATGGCGTGACCTTTGATGTGGCCCGTCCGGCCGATGGCCAGACCGTCAGCGCCACCGCCACCGTCACCGATGCCGCCGGCAACACCTCGGCACCGGGCTCGGACAGCGCCGTGGTCGGCGACACCACCGCCACCGCCGCACCGACCGTGACCATCGCCACCGATGCCAACGATGACGGCACCCTCAGCAACACTGAGCTGGGCGCTGCCACCACCGTGACCGTCAGCGTGGCACTGCCTACCGGCGCCGCCGTCGGCGACACCCTGAACGTCAGCCTCAACGGCGTGGCCCAGGCCCCGATCGTGCTGACCCAGGCGCAGATCACCAATGGCGTGACCTTTGATGTGGCCCGTCCGGCCGATGGCCAGACCGTCAGCGCCACCGCCACCGTCACCGATGCCGCTGGCAACACCTCGGCACCGGGCTCGGACAGCGCCGTGGTCGGCGACACCACCGCCACCGCCGCACCGACCGTGACCATCGCCACCGATGCCAACGATGACGGCACCCTCAGCAACACTGAGCTGGGCGCTGCCACCACCGTGACCGTCAGCGTGGCACTGCCTACCGGCGCCGCCGTCGGCGACACCCTGAACGTCAGCCTCAACGGCGTGGCCCAGGCCCCGATCGTGCTGACCCAGGCGCAGATCACCAATGGCGTGACCTTTGATGTGGCCCGTCCGGCCGATGGCCAGACCGTCAGCGCCACCGCCACCGTCACCGATGCCGCCGGCAACACCTCGGCACCGGGCTCGGACAGCGCCGTGGTCGGCGACACCACCGCCACCGCCGCACCGACCGTGACCATCGCCACCGATGCCAACGATGACGGCACCCTCAGCAACACTGAGCTGGGCGCTGCCACCACCGTGACCGTCAGCGTGGCACTGCCTACCGGCGCCGCCGTCGGCGACACCCTGAACGTCAGCCTCAACGGCGTGGCCCAGGCCCCGATCGTGCTGACCCAGGCGCAGATCACCAATGGCGTGACCTTTGATGTGGCCCGTCCGGCCGATGGCCAGACCGTCAGCGCCACCGCCACCGTCACCGATGCCGCTGGCAACACCTCGGCACCGGGCTCGGACAGCGCCGTGGTCGGCGACACCACCGCCACTGCCGCACCGACCGTGACCATCGCCACCGATGCCAACGATGACGGCACCCTCAGCAACACTGAGCTGGGCGCTGCCACCACCGTGACCGTCAGCGTGGCACTGCCTACCGGCGCCGCCGTCGGCGACACCCTGAACGTCAGCCTCAACGGCGTGGCCCAGGCCCCGATCGTGCTGACCCAGGCGCAGATCACCAATGGCGTGACCTTTGATGTGGCCCGTCCGGCCGATGGCCAGACCGTCAGCGCCACCGCCACCGTCACCGATGCCGCCGGCAACACCTCGGCACCGGGCTCGGACAGCGCCGTGGTCGGCGACACCACCGCCACTGCCGCACCGACCGTGACCATCGCCACCGATGCCAACGATGACGGCACCCTCAGCAACACTGAGCTGGGCGCTGCCACCACCGTGACCGTCAGCGTGGCACTGCCTACCGGCGCCGCCGTCGGCGACACCCTGAACGTCAGCCTCAACGGCGTGGCCCAGGCCCCGATCGTGCTGACCCAGGCGCAGATCACCAATGGCGTGACCTTTGATGTGGCCCGTCCGGCCGATGGCCAGACCGTCAGCGCCACCGCCACCGTCACCGATGCCGCTGGCAACACCTCGGCACCGGGCTCGGACAGCGCCGTGGTCGGCGACACCACCGCCACTGCCGCACCGACCGTGACCATCGCCACCGATGCCAACGATGACGGCACCCTCAGCAACACTGAGCTGGGCGCTGCCACCACCGTGACCGTCAGCGTGGCACTGCCTACCGGCGCCGCCGTCGGCGACACCCTGAACGTCAGCCTCAACGGCGTGGCCCAGGCCCCGATCGTGCTGACCCAGGCGCAGATCACCAATGGCGTGACCTTTGATGTGGCCCGTCCGGCCGATGGCCAGACCGTCAGCGCCACCGCCACCGTCACCGATGCCGCCGGCAACACCTCGGCACCGGGCTCGGACAGCGCCGTGGTCGGCGACACCACCGCCACCGCCGCACCGACCGTGACCATCGCCACCGATGCCAACGATGACGGCACCCTCAGCAACACTGAGCTGGGCGCTGCCACCACCGTGACCGTCAGCGTGGCACTGCCCGCCGGCGCCGCCGTCGGCGACACCCTGAACGTCAGCCTCAACGGCGTGGCCCAGGCCCCGATCGTGCTGACCCAGGCGCAGATCACCAATGGCGTGACCTTTGATGTGGCCCGTCCGGCCGATGGCCAGACCGTCAGCGCCACCGCCACCGTCACCGATGCCGCCGGCAACACCTCGGCACCGGGCTCGGACAGCGCCGTGGTCGGCGACACCACTGGCCCAAGCGTTGTCATCAGTACCAACGACAGTAATCTGTCAGTCGGGGAAGCAACAACACTGACCTTCACATTCAGCGAGTCGGTCAGCGGCTTTACTGCAAGTAACATCGTTCCCACAGGTGGCACGATCAGCAATTTGGTGCAGTCGGCAGGTAACCCGGCGATCTGGACGGCTACCTTCACCTCAACAGGTGGTGGCTCGCCTAGCGTCAGCCTGCCCGCCGGCAGTTATACCGACCTCGCTGGCAACGCAGGCACTGCGGGCAGCTTGAACCTCAATAGCGACCCAATCGCCACTAATGACAGCTACCTAATTTCCGGGCTGGTTGGCCAGTACTTTGGCTACAGCGAGGGAACCAACGGCGCCAATCTGACCAACCTTGGCCAAGTCGAAACCTTTATCAATGGCCGGGCGCCTACAGCAACCTTTACGGCTACCAACGTGAACTATGGCCCTATAGGCAATGGCGGGTTAGGCAATGACTCGAATCTGCAAAACTTCCTGGGTGGCGACGCATCAAGCCTGTCTAATGACCCTGCTAGTACATCTGATGCCATTCTCAAACTCAGCGGCTTGATTAATCTGGCCGCCGGTAACTACCAATTCCGCGTAACAGCGGATGACGGCTTCAGCATCCGCATCAATGGCCAGACGGTTGCCGAATACAACGGCAACCAAGGCCCAACAGCGCGCGAATCCGTGGTATTCACGGTGCCAGAAGGTGGTGCACAGCAGTTTGAAATTATCTATTGGGATCAAGATGGCAATGCTCAGCTGACCGTTGAACTGCGCCCCCAAGGCGGTAGCTACAGCGTTGTGGGTGGCAGTTCGTTACAGCATGAGAACCCGGCGCTGGTAACCAACGAAGATCAGGATCTGACCATCAGCCCTGCGACTCTCCTAGGTAATGATGCGGATCCGGATGGCAACCCGATCAGCATTGTCAGTGTGCAAGGGGCAACGCATGGCAGCGTCGCGCTGAATGGCGGTAACGTGGTGTTTACCCCGGACGCCAACTACAACGGTTCGGCAACCTTCACTTACACCGTAAGCGATGGACTGGGAGGGTTTTCCACAGCAACGGTGACGGTCGGCGTCAAGGCGGTCAACGATGTGCCTGCTGCCGTTGACGACAGCGTTACTACCAATGAAGACACGCCCATCACCATTAACGTGCTGGCCAACGATACAGATGTTGATGGTGACAGCCTGATTGTCACCGGTGCCACTGCCAGCAATGGCACTGTGGTGGTCAACGCCGATAACACCCTGGAATTTATGCCGGCTAGCAATTTCAGTGGTACGGCGCTGATTCAGTACACCATCAGCGATGGTAAAGGCGGTACTTCAGGCGCTCAGGTCACTGTGACAGTGACACCGCAGGCCGATGCGCCATTGATTTCGCCAGTGTCGAACATCTTTGTGCTCACCCCAGGAGCCACAGTCATTTCGACGGGCAGCACCGACACACCGATCAACACAGCTGCTCTCAACGCAGGCGATGGCATCTCGCAAGCCAATCTAGAGGCAGAGCTGGGCCTGGATGCAGGCTACTTGGACAACCGGTTCAACCCGACCGGGCCGAACGTTAATCACACAGGCAACGTTGACGCAATAGACGGTAAAGCCACCTATGCCGACTACAACTTGGTCAACGGCACAACAGTTAACTGGAACTACTCATTCACTAATGGCGAGAACCTCGCCAGCGAAGTACAGGGTGGTTACAACGACTTGGTCGTGTTGCTCGTGACAGACCCGGCAGGTAATCGTAATGCCTTCCTGGTCGACTCATCAGAGTCTAAGTTTCCGAGTTTCACCAGTAACGGGACATTCAGTTACACCGCGACTCAAAGTGGCAACTACAGCTTCAGCTGGCTGGTACTCAATGGCCGCGACGGCCTCAAAGACTCGTCTCTGTCGCTTACCAATACCAACTTCACCCAGAGTGGAAGCACAACGCTATACGGCGCGCCTATTGCCTTATCACTTGCAGCACAACTGTTCGACAAGGATGGCTCAGAGTCCCTGAGCCTCGTCCTGTCAGGACTGCCGGCTGGCGCTAGCCTGAGCGCGGGTACCAACAATGGCGACGGCAGCTGGACGCTAAGCGCCAGCGACCTGAACAACCTGCATCTGCTACCACCTGCTGGCTACACCGGAACGCTGAGCCTGACGCTGACCGGTACTGCCACAGAAACAGCCAATAACCACACGACTAGCAGTTCACAGTCGTTCAGCGTCACCATCAGCGAAACCAGCAATACACTGACCAACGCCACCGCTGGCAACGATACGCTTACCGGAACTGCGAACAATGACCTGATTCGGGGTTACAACGGCGATGACACCCTTAACGGTGGTAGTGGCAATGACCTGATCTACGGTGGAGTCGGTAATGACACACTCAACGGCGGTGCCGGGAACGATCATCTTTACGGTGGGATCGGCAACGATACCTTGAATGGCGATGGAGGGAATGACTTCCTCAATGGTGAATCCGGCAACGATATCCTCAATGGCGGTACCGGAGACGACATTCTGCGCGGAGGCCTCGGTAACGACACGCTGACTGGCGGTGCAGGTAAGGATCTATTCCTCTGGCAGCGCAGCGACCTGAACACTGCAGGTGGTCGGGATATTGTCCGGGACTTCAACACCAGCGAAGGTGACCGTATTGATCTGCATGATCTGCTGCAAGGCGAGAATGACGGCAATATTCTCAATTACCTGCGCGTCGATACTGCAACTTCAACGCTGCAGATTAGTACTACAGGCCAATTTGGCGTTGGTGGTAGCGCCGATGTAACCATCAAGCTGGAGAATGGCAGCGGCGGTAATTTCAATATCAACCCTGGCAACCTCAACCAGGCTGATCTGGTTAACTCGCTGATTGCCGGTGCCGATCCGCTGATCAAAATCGACCATACCTGATGAACCCAACCCCGCTACCATAAGGAAGCGGGGTTGTTTATTCAGGGCGGCCAACAAGGCAAGGAGCGGTCGATGTTGTATGTAAAGCGGGATGCCTGGGGCAATTTGCAGCAGGTTGAGGCAGCGCCTTTCGAAGGCATGGATGGTGAGCTCCTGGCAGACAGCCAGGAGGCAGAAGCCTGGTATGCCAACCAGAGCGTAGAAAGCAGCCTGCTGCAGCTCAAGCAGAGTGATCTGGACATGATCCGGGTACTGGAAGACTTGATTACCGTGCTTATCCGCAAGGGCGTGGTGCGTATCACTGATCTACCGGAAGCGGCGCAGGGCAAGTTGGTCGGCCGTAGCAAGGCGCGGGATGCCTTGGGTGGCTTGCATCGACTGATCAACGACGACGAATCTAAACTAATCTGACCCTGGGTTAACGGCCCAGGGCTGTTGTGCTTTCAGAGAAACAACAGCTTGCGAGCAAGCCCGCGCCTACAAAAGCTGCTGTTAACGCCAAGGCCCCGGCTTACCAAATAGACGGCCCTGCACGCCATTGATACCCATGCCGCGCAGTATCTGCCACTCCCCTTCGCTTTCCACCCGCTCGGCAATCAGCGGCAGGTCAATGCTGTTGGCTGCACGCTGCATGGCTTCGATAAACAGGCGTTTGTCGTTTTCCTGATCGATATCGCGGATATAGTTGCCATCGACCTTGAGGTAACCGAGGCCAAGCTTGGCCAGGTTACCGATCATGCTGAAACGCCCACCAAAGTGCTGCAAACCGAGGCCGAAACCCAGACTACGCAAACGCTGGGTTAGGCTTTCCAGCGCGGCTTGATCGGGTAACTGGTCTTCATCCAGCTCCAGAGTCAAACGCGGGCCCAAATGCCGGTGCTGCTGCAACTGGGCATACAGCGCCGCCAGCGCCTGCGGTTCACGCAGGGTGCTGCCAGACAGGCTCAGCGCCACCGTGGCCTGATGACTTTGCAGTTGCGTCAGCACCAGACCGAGCATGGCCCGGTCCAGTCGCGCCGCCCAACCGAAACGCTCCACCCAGGGCAGAAAACGCCCGGCGGGAATTACCCCGCCCTGCTCATCAATTACCCGCGCCAACACCTTGTAGTGCAGCACCCGCGCAGGCTCGTCGGCAGCCACTACCGGCTGGAAGAACAACTGAATGCGGCCCTGTTCCAGCGCCTGATCCAGCAGGCTGTACCAACTTTGCCCCTCGTCCACGGCCAGCGATTGCTCGGCCAATTCATTGAACGCCCAACTCGGCTGCGCCTGACTGGCGGCAAGGGCCAAAGCCGCATCCAACGCGCGGTACAGCTCATCCTCCGCAGCGCCTGGAGCAAAGCTGGTCAGGCCGATGTGGGCCACTGGCAGGCAGTCACTGGCACCGGTCTGCTGCAGACTGTGCAGGCTCTGTTCAAGCTGCTCGGCCAGTTGTTGTGCGTCGTTGCGGGCAAGCCCCGGCGCCAGCAAGGCAAACTCGCCACCACGGTTACGCGCCAGTACAAAACGGCCTTGGCTGAGCTGCTGCAACTGCTCGGCGATGCTGACCAGTAACTGATCCGTGCGCTGCCCACCGAAACGCAGATTGAGGCCGCCCAGGTCATTAACCCGTAGCAACAGCAGGTAACCGCTGCAGGCCTGCTCCTCAACATTAAGGCGCGCATGCAGCTGCAAATCGAAATAGCGCCGGTTGGCCAGCCCGGTCAAGCTGTCCTGATAGGCCTCGGCACGCAGCACTTCGCTGCGCGCGGCCTCCTCGGCAAACAATGCTTTGAGTTTGCCAACCATCTGGTTCATGGCGTTGACCACCCGGCGAAACTCGGGGGTTCTCGGCAGTTCCGGCAGGCTGAGAAATTCGCGGCGGGCAATCGCATTGGACTGCGCAACCATATAGTCCAGCGGGCGCAGCTGACGCTTGAGCAGCAGCACACCCAGAGCAATACACAGCACGCCGCTGAGGGTCAGCCACAGCAGATTACCCAGAGTGCTCTGCCAGAGCTTACCGACGGCAAATAGTGGATGGCTGATCACCTGCACCTGCGCAGCTTGCCGCCAGCCGTCGCTGACAATCGCATCACCCCGTGCGGCCTCCAGATCCACCAGTTGGGCAAACCATTGCGGTGCTTCGCCGCTGACCGGTACGCCACTGCGCTCGACCAGCAACTCGCCAGTAGTAGGATCGGTCACACGAATGCTTTCAAAATAACCACTGTCGAAAATCGAGCTGACCATCAGCTCAATCATCGCGGTGTCGTTGACATGCGGGCTGAGCGACAAGCCTAGCGCCGTAGCGGCATCCTGGGCATGGGCGCGGAGCTGGTTGACCTGTTGCTCGCGCGAACTCTCGACGCTGACCAGAAAACTGCCGGTGAAATTCACCAGCATCAGCACGCAGATGGCGATAAACAACTGCTTGAACAACGACATCAACCACTCCTGTCGAGCCAACTGCAGAAAAGTCCGGGCTCGCTTACGCTTCGACAATACAGATAGGTGCAGGCTCAAGCACTTGGCTGATAAGGGGCGATACCCGGTAGTATCAGGCGCTTGGCAGACTTAGGCACGGCACTGGAAAAGTGCCGGCGGCACGACGGCCGTCATGGTGCGGGGCACGGGGGCAAAACACAATGTCCACAGCAGCTACGGGGGTAATTCGCCGATGGGGAGCAGGCTGTTTGCGACAACGGTCGCATTACCCGTTGCAGGTATACGACCGTTGATCGGGAGGCAAAAGCAACAACTTAGGCTCGGGCCAAACCCTGCAAATGCACAAAGCCAAACAACAGCACCTGCACCCGCTGCAACCAGGGCTGTGGCTGACCGACCAGGCGGGCCTTGAACAACAACAGCTCACCAAGATGCGCCAGTAGCATGCCGCCGGCAATCAGGTTGACCGCAAGGTACCAGCCCTCGCCCATGGGATAAAGCAGGTTGAGCAGCGCCAGTAGCCAGAACGCGGCCAGCGCGCCTTTGGCGAATATCAGAACAGGCATCCATCACTCCTTAATCAGCTAAATAAGCCAGGTGAAAAGCCTGATCAGTCTGCCCTGATAGCGCCTCAAGTACGTCCGCACTTTGGTCGGGTCGAGTGACTCGGCGGCACTCAGCGCAGCGTCAGGGCAATCGGCTCATCGCTGAAATCGAAGCAACCGAGGAAGGTCTTGATCTCCAGCAGGCTGCCATCGACCTGTACATCGCCCAGTAGTGCGCCCTTTAGCAGGCCGTTCTCGCCGCTCATCACGGTGTCCAGATATGTTTTGTCGAGGGTCAGCTTGAGTGTGGTGCCATCGGGAATGCCCTGGTGCAACTGCACCACACCGCGGCGCACTTCCAGCGCCCACTCCTCGCCGATATCCGGGAAGCTGAAGCCCAGGGTCAGCTGAACATCATTGGCCTTGTCCGGATCGACACGGGTAATCCAGTTCTGCAGAAAGATCCGTGCGGGGAAGGTCTTCAGCATGTCCGCCGAAAGAAACGCGCTGCGCATGCTCAGCGCCATCTGCTGCACCTCATCACCGGTAAATTTACCTTCCAGCTCCATGGCGCTCATCAGGTACCAGTTACGCCAGTTGATATTCATGCTGGCGTAACCCAGTTTGCGAAAGCTACGCGCCTTGATATCGCGCGCCAGCTTGTCCTCGTTGTCCACCTGAATGGCGTAGCTGGAAAGCTCGGCGGCCCATTGGTAATCACCTTTGAGGTAGGCGTCACCGGCGGCCAGCAGCAGCTTCTCGCGCCCGCCCATCAACGCAATCAGGCGCTCGGCTTTATCTTTTGGCGGCAGCGGGTCGAGCGCCACCGGGTCGCCCTGGAACCAGCCCAGGTAGCCGTTGTAGATCTGTCGCACGCTGTGTTTAACCGTGCCGTAGTACTCGCGCAGGTAAGGCGTGTAGCCAGCCAGGTGTGGCGGCAGCTTGACCTTCTCGACCAGCTCGTCCGGGGTCAGGCCCTTGTTCATCCAGCGCACAGTCTGATCGTGGATATAGGCGATACCGTCGCGGGTCATGCGCAGCACTTCCTCGACCTTATCCTTGCCGCTCACCGGGCGGCCGTGCAGCGGCACCATATGCTCGGCCTGATAGGCGCGCAGCCTGTCCAGGCTTTCGACCCACACCACTGGGTCGCGGAACTTGGTGCCGCGCAGGGTGTGGATGTTCGGCAGGGTCGGCCCCTGCTCCACCTCGGCGCTGATCAGCACGCGGTTATCCGGCAAGTAGACAGTGATCTCGTCCGGCGCTTCACTGGGCACATGCAGAAACTGCAGATCCAGGCCGGCGATGCGCGTATCGAGCTTGTCCTTGAAGGTCAGGGTCGGGGCGATAAAGGTTGAGGCCTCGACCTTGGCCAGCGGGCCGATGCCGGCGTTCATCTGCTCGTGGTCACTGCCCGGCAGCCCGGCGCCGAAGCTGTAGCCTGAACGCACCGAGAGAATCGGCCCAACCAGCGCGCCCTGGGCCACCACATTGGCCAGCAGGGTTTCATGGGCGATGATCTGTACCTCGCCGCTGCGCACCTGCTCTTCGGTGACGAAGGCCTTTACGCCGTTGATATGGTCCGGATGGAAGTGGGTATAGACCACGGCCTTGACCGGCTTGTCGCTGATCTTGCGGAACTCGGCCATGATCTTGCGCGACTCGCTGACCGCCTCACCGGTGTCGACGATGATCAGCCCTTCCGGCGCCTCGATCATCGCCACGTTGCCCAGCTGCCAGCCGACAGCGGAATAGACGTTGCCGGCCACCTGGTAGACCTTCTGTGCGAAGTGCTTGGTGTGCTCGGCCAGTTCCGGGTTGATCGACGGGCGGATTTCTTCCTCAGGCAGGGCAGCCTGGCCGGCCAGGGGTAACGCCAGGCTCAGCAGCACGGCGGCGGTTCGGTTGAGTGAAAACATGGGCAGGCGCTCATTGTTAGTGGCAGTACTGGAAGACTGGCCAAACCAAGTCAATAATTCCAATGCATTCCAAAACCAATAGCGATGCACAACACGCATGAATGATTTACGTCAGCTCCGCCATTTTGTCGCCCTCGCCGAACACGGCCATTTCGCCCGTGCCGCCGAAGCCGTGCACCTCAGCCAACCGGCACTAAGCCGCAGCATTCAGGCGTTGGAGTCCAGCCTTGGCTGCAACCTAGTCGACCGGCACAGCCGCGGCATCAGCTTGACCACACACGGCCAACTGGTACTGGAGCACGCTCAGCGTCTGCTGGCCGGCAGCCGCGCACTGAAGAACGCCGTCAGCCAGCTGGGTAATCTGCAAACCGGTGAACTGCGCCTGGGCACCGGCCCCTACCCGGCCGCGCGCCTGGTGCCACGAGCACTGGGGCGCATGGCGCAGCGTTATCCACGGGTGCGGGTCAATCTGCAGATTGGCAACTGGCTGGAACTACGCAGCAGCCTGCTGGATGACGCTCTGGAGCTGTTTGTCGCTGATAGCCGCGAGCTGCTCGACGATGCCTTGCTGTGCATCGAGCCGTTACAACGCCACAGTGGCGTGCTGTTCTGCCGGCCCGGGCATCCGCTGCTGGAACAACCCGTGCTGTGTATACACGACCTGCTCGATTACCCCATTGCTGGCACCCAACTGCCACAGGCGGTCGAGCAAAACCTGCGCGCACTCAGCGGTCGCGAACAGCCGCTGAGTATTCAATGCGACAACTTTATGGTGCTCAAAGCCCTGGTGGCCGATAGCGACGTGCTGAGCATGGCACCTTGGGATGTGGTGGCCGAGGACATCCAGACCGGCCGCCTGGCCCGGCTGCCGCTGGAAGCAGGAGCGTTGACCGAGCAATCCGCCTACGCCCTGATCAGCCGCGCGGGGCATAGCCTGTCACCAGCGGCGCAGGCTATGCGGGAAGAGATACTGGCCGAAGATCGACTCTTCGGCCGTCAGCTTGAAGACGCGCCGGAGTTGTAGCGCGTCTAGATAGGGTGGTCAGTTGCGCTGCCGCTCCCAACCCTTACGCTCATCGCGTCGATCACCACCTCGGCGCTCTCCGCCCCATTGGGCATCATGACGCTGCGCGCGCTGCTGATGGTTACGGTAATGGTCACGGCGGCCATCCCAACCAGCATGCGGCTGCACAACGCGGTAATCATGGTGCTTCTGGTATTTGTGCGTTTGGTAATAGCGCGGCTGCGGGGCCGGCACGTAATAACGCGGTGCGTGGCGGTGCTCATCATAGCGTCGCCCATCATGGTGATAGGCCCTGTAGCGCTGCGGCTGCGGCACCACATAAACCGGGTAGCGCTGCACCTGGTAATAGGTATGCGAATGGCCGCGATCATAACCACGGTGGCCATAGCTACTGCCGCCGCCATAGACCGCACAACCGCTTAAAGACAAAACCAACAACGCCAGCAGCATGGATTTGTATGACATAGCGGCCTCCTTCGACCGCGGGTGCGGCAGCGACCGCTGTCGCTGCCAGGGATTGCTCCCAATGAATAGACAACGGGCCATGCCATCCAGTGCGTCGCACCGGCCCAGCAGATTTCATGACAAATTATTTCAGCACCCCATTCACCTTGGCGCCGGCTAATACACACCAACCTGGCACAGTCCTCGCTTAACGTTCTGCGCATAAAGGAAATGCGTACGGCGGCAAGCAGCTTGCAGCCAGACAATCTGCAATGGTCGACTAGGGTTCCGGTTCGCTGAGTAAGCCTGCAGCGAATGGCTGGTCCGAGAGTCGACGACCTCACGCAGTGGCCACGGCCAGGGGTTACACGGCGGGATAAAAGCCCGGGAGAACGCACAGCACCGCTGTTCGCTTTCCTGTTCCCGCTGACTGACCCGAGGTTACCCATGCCGCTACGCACCCTGCTCGCCCGCCTGACTGCCACCTGTCTGCTCGCCACACTGCTACTGCAACCGGCCCATGCGGCGAGTGAGCCGAAAACCTTCAAGCTGTGCTGGTCGATCTTTGCCGGCTGGATGCCCTGGGGTTATGCCGCCAGCGAAGGCATCGTGAAGAAATGGGCGGATCAGTACGGCATCCGTATCGAAGTCAGCGAAGTACCGGATTATGTCGGCTCGATCGAGCGTTACACGGCCGGCGAATTCGATGCCTGCTCGATGACCAATATGGATGCGCTGACCATCCCAGCTGCCGCAGGCGTCGACTCTACCGCGTTGATCATCGGCGACTTCTCCAACGGTGCGGATGCCATTCTGCTACGCGGTCCGGGCCTGACCCTGAAGGACCTCAAGGGCAAGACCGTGCTGCTGGTGGAGAACTCGGTATCGCATTACCTGCTCAGCCGCGCCCTGGAATGGGCCCTGCTCAAGCCTGAGGATGTGACCATCCAGCACGTGTCCGACACGCAGATTGCCGAAGCCTTCCTCAGCGGCCAGGGCGACGCAGTGATCACCTGGAACCCGATTCTGGCCAAGATCAAGCAGCAGACCCAGGTCAGCCAGGTGTTCAGCTCCAACCTGATTCCCGGCGAGATCGTCGACCTCACGGTGGTCAACAGCAAGGTTCTCGCTGCCCACCCGGAGCTGGGTAAGGCGCTGACCGGCGCCTGGTTCGAAACCCAGCGCCTGATGGGCATGCCCACCGATGCTGGGCGCGCCGCACGGGGGAAGATGGCCAGCGCCGCCGGCACCACGCCGGAGGATTTCAGCCAGCAACTCGACACCCTGCGTTCGTTCTATTCGCCGCGTTATGCGCTGGCTTTTGCCCGCGCCAACAAGATGCCCGAGCTGATGCAGCGGGTCGCCCAGTTCGCCGATCAGCAAAAGCTGCTCGGCCACGACGGCAAGGGCCTGGACAAACTCGGCATCGCCTTCAGCGGCGAACGCAGCCTGGGCAATGCCGACAACATCCTGCTGCGTTTTGATGGCAGCTATATGCAGATGGCTGCCGAGAAAAACCTGTAACACGCAGCGCCCTGCAATGCAGCACGCCGATGCTCACACGCACCGCCAGGGCGCACAGCCCTGGATTGGCGCGGGCAAAACCCGCGAGCCCATGGGGCCTGGTTGAGCTGGCACGATGTTCGCAATAACCACGCTGTGCAGGAACAACCCGCTGCGGCGGGATCGCGGCACCACAATTTGCAATAGCTGACTAGGGTTCCGATCCGCGATCAACAGATCTGCGGGTGACTGGTCCGAGAGTTGGCGACCTCCTTCGAGGTTACACGGCGGGATAAAAGCCCGGGAGAACGCGCCCCACTCGTGGGGAAACCGCCGCGCACTCCTGCCCGCCCATTTTCGAACTGGAGGTTCCACCATGCGTAAGTCCCGTCTGTGTTCAGTACTCGCCGCCGGCCTGGCCGCTGCCATCAGCGTCAACAGCCACGCGGCGCCGAAATCCGACTTCAGCGTCTGCTGGACCATCTACGCCGGCTGGATGCCGTGGGAATACGGTGCCGCCGAAGGCATCGTCGACAAGTGGGCGAAGAAGTACGACATCAATATTGATGTGGTGCAGATCAACGATTACGTCGAGTCGATCAACCAATACAGCGCCGGCCAGTTCGATGGCTGCACCATGACCAATATGGATGCCCTGACCATTCCGGCAGCAGGCGGCGTGGACAGCACCGCGCTGATCATCGGCGACTTCTCCAATGGCAACGATGGAATCGTGCTCAAGGGTGAGAAGAAGACCCTGGGCGACCTCAAGGGCCAGAACGTCAACCTGGTTGAACTCTCCGTGTCCCACTACCTGCTGGCCCGCGGCCTGGAAAAAGCCGGCCTCAGCGAGAAAGACCTGAAAGTGGTCAACACCTCCGACGCCGACATGGTCGCCGCCTTCTCCACCAGCGACGTCACCGCCGTGACCACCTGGAACCCGCTGCTGGCCGAAATCGAAGCCACACCGAGCGTGACCAAGGTGTTCGATTCCAGCCAGATTCCCGGTGAAATCATCGACCTGATGGTGGTCAACAGCGACACCCTCAAGGACAACCCGGCCTTCGGTAAGGCGCTGACCGGCGCCTGGTACGAAATCATGGCCACCATGAGTGCCGATACCCCGGCTGGCAAGGCCGCCCGCGAGCATATGGCCAAAGCCTCCGGCACTGACCTGGCGGGCTACGAAGCGCAACTGGCAGCGACCAAAATGTTCTATTCGGCCAAAGACGCCGTGGCCTTCGCCACCAGCCCGAAACTGCCGGCCACCATGACCAAGGTCGCGGAGTTCTCCTTTGGCCACGGCCTGCTCGGCGAAGGGGCACAAAGTGCCGATGCCATCGGTATGAGCTTCGCCAAAGGCGTCGTCACCGGTGACAAGGGCAACCTCAAACTGCGCTTTGATCCGAGCTATATGCAGATGGCGGCTGACGGCACGCTGTAACGCCTTCCCTACCCTCTCCCGCTTGCGCGAGAGGGTTCGGGGGAGTGGGCCCAAGCCACACGAGAACACTCTATGCGCCTGATCAACCGCCACCCGGATCGCAGCGGTCGCCTGCTGCTGATCCTGCTGCCCTTCGCCCTGCTGCTGTTTGCCTATTTTGCAGGCTCGGCGCAGCGCCTGGCTGACAACCCCAACGACAAACTGCTGCCCAGCGCCAGTCAGATGGCCGCAGCGGTTGATCGCCTGGCCTTTACCGAGGACAAGCGCAGCGGCAACTACCTGTTCTGGCAGGACAGCGCCGCCAGCCTGACACGCCTGGCCATGGGCATCGGCATTGCCGCCCTCGCTGGGCTGTGCCTGGGTATCGCGGCGGGCATCATTCCGCTGTTCGGCGCGCCGTTGTCGCCGCTGCTGACGGTGCTGTCGATGGTGCCGCCACTGGCGATCCTGCCCATCCTGTTTATCGTCTTCGGCCTCGGCGAGTTGTCCAAGGTGATGTTGATCGTCATCGGCATCACCCCGATCCTGGCCCGTGATTTGGAACAGCGCGCCCGCGAAATTCCTCAAGAAATCCTGATCAAGGCACAAACCCTCGGTGCCAGCACCTGGACCCTGATCCTGCGCGTGGTGTTGCCGCAACTGCTGCCGCGCCTGCTGATCGCCCTGCGTCTGGTACTTGGCTCAGCCTGGCTGTTTCTGATTGCCGCCGAGGCCATCGCCAGCACCGATGGCCTGGGATACCGGATCTTCCTGGTGCGCCGCTATATGGCAATGGATGTGATTCTGCCGTACGTGGTGTGGATCACCCTGCTCGCCTGGCTGATGGACTTGGGCCTGCGCCAGACCACCCGCCTGTGCTTCCCCTGGTACGAGGGAGCCAAGGCATGAGCGCCTTTATCGAAGTGAAAAACGTCTGGCAGGAGTACGGCGATCAGGTCGTACTGGAAAGACTCAACCTGAGCATCAACGAAGGCGAGTTTTGCACCCTGGTCGGCGCTTCCGGCTGCGGCAAGTCGACCTTCCTGCGCCTGCTGCTCGGTCAGGAGCGTGCCAGCCGGGGCGAGATTTTACTCGGCGGCCAGCCCTTGGCCGCTGAGCCCGACGCCAGCCGGGGCGTGGTGTTCCAGCGCTACTCCGTATTCCCGCACCTGAGCGTGCTGGATAACGTCGCCATCGGCCTGGAACTGCCGCGCTCACCGCTGCTCGGCCGCCTGTTCGGCAGCGCCAAGCGTGAAGCCCGCGAACAGGCGGCAGTGATTCTGCAGAAAGTCGGCCTCGGCCACGCCCTCGACAAGTACCCCAGCCAGCTCTCCGGCGGCATGCAGCAACGCCTGGCGATTGCCCAGGCGCTGATCATGCAACCACGCGTCTTGCTGCTCGATGAGCCGTTCGGCGCCCTCGACCCGGGCATCCGCAAGGACATGCACAGCCTGCTGCTGGAGTTGTGGCACGAAACCAAGCTGACCGTATTTATGGTCACCCATGACCTTAGCGAAGGCTTTAGCCTCGGCACCCGCCTGCTGGTGTTCGACAAGGTGCGTGTCGACCCGCATGCGCCGAACGCCTTTGGCGCGCGCATCACCTACGACATCCCCCTCAACAGCGACCGCCGCGCCACCCGCGCTGCCGTCGAAGCGTTGCCAGCGCATATCGCCGGCAACCTGCAACCGGCCCTGTAGGAGCACCCGATGACTGCCTCATTAAGCCTGCGCCCCACCCTCTACGAGGAACTCGTTCCCGGCGGCGGGCACACCTCCTTTGTCCTCAAGCGCGGCCAGCTGCTGCGCATCACCGACCTCGAAGGCGCTGCCAACGCCAGCCTGCTGCTGCTCAATGCTGCGGAGAAAAGCGAACGGCTAAACCTGCCGGACAGCCTCAAATGCCAGCACACCGCCAAGCTCACCGCCGGCCACTGCCTGTATTCGGATATGGGCCGCGTGCTCGCCGCCATTACCGCCGATACCTGCGGCTGGCATGACAGCTTCGGCGGCGTACTCAACGCCGATGAAGTGAAAGAGAAATACGGCAACGGCAACTATCAGCAACTGCGCAACGGCTTCTTTCGCAACGGCGTGGACAACCTGCTGGTGGAAATGGGCAAGTGGAACCTCAATCTGCAAGACCTGCTGATGTGCCTCAACCTGTTCAGCAAGGTCACGGTCGACAGCGACGGCTGCTTCCACTTCGCCGCGAACAACTCCAAGGCCGGCGACTACATCGAGCTGTACGCGCCGATGGACACGCTGGTGGTGCTCACCGCCCTGCAACACCCCATGGACCCGAATCCCGTGTATGCGCCCAAGCCGCTGCAACTGAGCTGGCACAAGGTCGAGAGCGACGGCATCAGCGTGCTGTGCCGCACCTCGCGCCCGGAAAATGCGCGGGGCTTCCACAACACCGAACGTCTGTATATCTGAGGCCGGCGCACATGACTCTTATCTCAAGCGACAAGCACCCGGAAGCTGCGGTGTACCGCGCCACCATCGGCGCGGGCGAACCCTTTCTCTGTCAAGTGAAGGCCGGGCAGACCCTGCGCCTGCTTGATCTGGAAGGCAACCAGGCGGTCGACACCCTGTTCTATTCGGCGCACAACCCGCGCGAGCGCTATGACGTGCAACGCACCCTGCGCAAACAGAACCGCGTGTACCTGACCACCGGCAGCGTGCTGTATTCCAACCTGGGCCAGCCGATGCTGACCATCAGCGCCGACACCTGCGGGCGCCACGACACCCTCGGCGGCGCCTGCGCCCAGGAAAGCAACACCGTGCGCTACGCCCTGGACAAGCGTTATATGCACAGCTGCCGCGACAACTTCCTGCGCGCCAGCCTGCACGACGGCCGCCTGAACAAGGCCGACATCAGCGCCAATATCAACTTCTTTATGAACGTGCCGGTAACGCCCGAAGGCGGCCTTACCTTTGAAGACGGCATCTCCGCCGCCGGCAAATACGTCGAGCTGATCGCACACATGGATGTGATCGTGCTGATCTCCAACTGCCCGCAACTGAACAACCCGTGCAACGGCTACAACCCGACTCCGGCTGAAGTGCTGGTGTGGGATTGATGGCCGCCCTTCGCCCCTGAGCGAAGAGCGAGTAAACGCCTTTCAACCACGGACGACCGTGGTGCAGACCGAATACCGCGGGACGGCCCGCCCCTTCGAGGACACCTCGAATGTTCAACAAACTGCTGATCGCCAATCGTGGCGCCATCGCCTGCCGCATCCTGCGTACGCTACGCGCCCTTGATGTACAGGGCGTGGCCGTCTACTCCGAAGCCGACGCTGCCAGCCTGCATATCCAACAGGCGGACGAAGCGCACAGCCTGGGCGAAGGCCCGGCAGCCAACACCTACCTGATGGTCGAGAAGATTCTCGCCGTGGCCAAACAGAGCGGCGCCACCGCGATCCACCCCGGTTACGGCTTTCTCTCGGAAAACGCCGCCTTTGCCGAGGCCTGCGAAGCCGCCGGTATTGCCTTTGTCGGACCAACGCCGGAGCAGCTGCGGGTATTCGGCCTTAAACACACCGCCCGCGCCCTGGCCAAACAGCATGGCGTACCGATGCTGGAAGGCACCGAGTTGCTGGAAAACCTCGACGCCGCGATGGTCGCAGGCGAACAGGTCGGCTACCCGGTGATGCTGAAAAGCACTGCCGGCGGTGGCGGCATCGGTATGCGCGTGTGCAACAGCGCCGCCGAGCTGAGTGACGCCTTCGAGGCAGTCAAACGCCTGGGGCAAAACAACTTCAGCGACAGCGGCGTGTTTATCGAAAAATACATCCAGCGCGCCCGCCATCTTGAGGTGCAGGTGTTCGGCGATGGCGCCGGCGAAGTGCTGGCCCTCGGCGTACGCGATTGCTCGGTGCAGCGGCGCAACCAGAAGGTGCTGGAAGAAACCCCTGCGCCGAATCTACCGGCCGGCATGGCTGATGAGCTGTGCGCGGCGGCGATCAAGCTGGCAAAGGCGGTCAGCTACCGCAGCGCCGGCACCGTAGAATTTGTCTACGACAGCGAAGCAGCGCGCTTCTATTTCCTCGAAGTTAATACCCGCCTGCAGGTCGAACACGGCGTCACCGAACAGGTGTGGGGCGTCGACCTGGTGCGTTGGATGATCGAACTGGCGGCTGGTGATCTGGCGCCGTTATGCGAACTGGCCAAGGGACTGAAACCCAGCGGCCATGCCATTCAGGCGCGCCTGTACGCCGAAGATCCGGGCCGCGACTTCCAGCCAAGCCCCGGCTTGCTTACCGCCGTGGACTTCCCCAAGGCCGATGGCAAAGCACTGCGTATTGATACCTGGGTCGAAGCCGGCTGCGAGATCCCGCCCTACTTCGACCCGATGATCGCCAAGGTCATCACCTGGGCCGATAGTCGCGATGCGGCCAGCGCCGCCCTCGGTCAGGCTCTGGCCGACACCCTGCTGTATGGCGTGGAGACCAATAGCCAGTACCTGCGGCAGATCCTCACTGACGCACCGTTCGCCAGCGGCAACCCCTGGACCCGCTGCCTGGAAAATTTGAATTACCAAGCCACGACCTTTGAAGTGCTGAGCGCCGGCACCCAGACCACCGTGCAGGACTTCCCAGGCCGCCTCGGCTACTGGGCCGTCGGCGTACCGCCATCGGGGCCGATGGACAGCCGCGCCCTGCGCCTGGGCAATCGTCTGTTGGGCAACGCGGCAGATGCCGCCGGCCTGGAAATCACCATGAGCGGCCCGACCCTGCGCTTTAACACCGATGCGGTGGTGGCTGTGACTGGTGCGCCAATCCCACTGAGCGTCGATGGCATTGAGCAGCCACTGAATACCGCACTGCTGATCAAAGCCGGCAGCACCTTGAGCCTGGGCACCATCCAGGGCGCAGGCGCACGCAGCTATCTAAGTCTGCGCGGCGGTGTGCAGGTGCCGGATTATCTCGGCAGTAAAAGCACCTTTACCCTCGGCCAGTTCGGCGGCCACGGCGGCCGCGCCCTGCGCGCCGGTGACGTGCTGCATATCCCCGCGCTGACCGACCGCCAAGCCGGTGCGCAACTGCCCGCCGAGCTTTGCAGCGCCCTGCCAGCCGTACGCGAGATCCGCGTGATCTACGGCCCGCACGGCGCGCCGGAATACTTCACCCCGGCCTATATCGAAACCTTTTTCGCCACCGACTGGGAAGTGCACTTCAACTCCAGCCGCACCGGCGTACGCCTGATCGGGCCTAAGCCTGAGTGGGTGCGCGACAGCGGCGGCGAAGCCGGCCTGCACCCCTCGAATATCCACGACAACCCCTACGCCATCGGCGCGGTGGATTTTACCGGCGATATGCCAGTAATCCTCGGCCCGGACGGCCCGAGCCTGGGCGGCTTTGTTTGCCCGGTGACGATTATTAAGGCGGACCTCTGGCAGCTGGGGCAGTTGAAAGCAGGCGACAAGGTGCGCTTTGCGCCGGTGGATATCGCCACTGCGCGGGAGCTGGCAAAAGCCAACAGCCTTGAATGTGTAGAGCTTCGTGGGAGGGGCTTTAGCCGCGAAAATGATGCCACTTCTGTCGCGGCTAAAGCCCCTCCCACAACAGCCATGACAGCCCTCACCTCCCCCATCGTCCTGGATATCGGCGAAGCCGATAAACGTCTGGTGGCGCGCCTGTCTGGCGACACCCATCTGCTGCTGGAAATCGGCGCGGCGGAGCTGGATCTGGTGCTGCGCTTCCGTGGCCATGCGCTGATGCAGGCGCTGGAAGCCAAGCAGTTAGTCGGGGTGATCGACCTGACGCCGGGCATTCGCTCGCTACAGGTGCATTACCAGCCGGAAACCCTGGCCCTGAGCGATCTGCTCGGCATCGTCGTCGGCGAATGGGACGCCGTGTGCGCCGCGCAGGACCTGCGCGTGCCGTCGCGCATCGTCCACCTGCCGCTGTCCTGGGACGACCCGGCCTGCCAACTGGCCATCGACAAGTACATGACCACAGTGCGCAAGGACGCGCCCTGGTGCCCAAGCAACCTGGAATTTATCCGCCGCATCAACGACCTGCCCAACCTCGACGAGGTCTACAAGACCGTGTTCGACGCCAGCTACCTGGTGATGGGTCTGGGCGACGTCTACCTCGGCGCGCCGGTGGCCACGCCGCTGGACCCGCGCCATCGCCTGGTGACCACCAAGTACAACCCGGCGCGCACCTGGACGGCGGAGAATTCGGTGGGCATCGGCGGTGCCTACATGTGCGTGTACGGCATGGAAGGCCCCGGCGGTTACCAGTTCGTCGGCCGCACCCTGCAGATGTGGAATCGCTACCGTGAGGTCGCCGCGTTCGACGGCAAGCCCTGGCTGCTGCGCTTCTTCGACCAGATCCGTTTCTACCCGGTCTCCGCCGACGAGCTGCTGCGTATCCGCCGTGACTTCCCCCTGGGCCGCTATGACTTGCGTATTGAGCACAGCGAATTGGCCCTGGCCGATTACCAGACCTTTCTCGACCGCGAGGCTGAGGGCATCGACGCCTTCCGCACCCAGCAACGCGCCGCCTTCGACGCCGAACGTCAGCGCTGGATCGAATCCGGTCAAGCGCACTTCGAGAGCGAGGAAGTCGCCGCCGACCTTGGCGCAGACGCCCCGCTCGGCGCCGGCCTGCACAGTATCGACAGCCATATCGCTGGCAACCTCTGGCAGGTGCAGGTCGAGGAAGGCAGCGCGGTGAAGGCCGGCGACGTGCTGGTGATCCTCGAATCGATGAAGATGGAAATCCCCCTGCTCGCCCCGCGCGATGGCGTAGTACGCGAGGTGCGCGTGCAACCCGGCTCACCCGTGCGTGCGGGCCAGCGCGTAGTGGTATTAGAAGAAGCCTGAGGGGGCTAACGCCGGTAACTGAGGATGCGCCCTTTAAACGGCGCATCCGGGTTATCCAGCAGGTTTAGGCTATCGGCCAGCTGCAGGTAGCCGTGCTCCAGCATATGCCGGGAAAACCGCGCGCTGTTGCCGCGGCCCGGGTCGACAATCAGCACCGCCGCGTGGCGGTTGCAATGGCGGTCGATAAACCCGGCCAGCAGGCTGGGATGGTCGCGCTCGTAAAGCAGATCGCTGCCAATCACCAGGTCAAACAGGCCCAGCTGCTGATAGTCCTCAGCCCAGTCGCAGCTCTGATAAGGCAACGGTTGCAGCTGATTAAGCGCGGCATTGCGCAGCAGAAACTCGCCCGCCAGCGGGTGATAGTCGCTGGCGGTGATATCCGCACCCAGGCGCTGCAACACCAGGCTAGTCAGCCCCAGGCCGCAGCCCAGCTCAAGAATCCGCAGCCCTTCAACCGCCATACCGCTCAGGGTTTGCGCCAGCACTTTACCGGCCGGCCATAGCTGGCCGAACAACGGCCAGGTGGCTGAGGAGATTCCGGCTTTTTCCGCCAGACCATTGGGATCGGCGAACTGCTGTTTGTCGCGCAGCGAGCACAGGTGAAAATCCTCAAGGCCAATGCTCAAGGTGGAGTATTTGATGCGATAGCTGGCAGGTGCGCTGGGCATGGGGGCTCGGTGTGCTGAAAGGACTGCGGTCAGGGGCAGATCAGCAAGGCGTACGCCGGGCGGCGGTACGGGTCACCAAGGAGACTCTTCGTGTTGCCGCACCATAGTCCTCAAGGCCTGGCGCAGCAAGCGCCATGGCTGCCGGTAAATCGGCCAAACTCCGATGTTTCAGCAGCGCCGGCGGTTGCCGAACGCTACAATGCGGCGATTATTTAACCAGCAGAGCCTTGCATGCCTCATCCATCCCCGCTGACCCGCCAATGGTCCTTGATTGTGTTGCTGCTGGTTCTGCTCGGTTGTGGCTTCCTCGCCACTTCCCTGGCCAGTTATTACACCGCCCTCGACTCGATCCGCGCTGGGATCATCAACACCGAACTGCCGCTGACCTCGGATAACGTCTACTCGGAGATCCAGAAGGACCTGGTTCGGCCCATCCTGATTTCCTCGATGATGTCCCGCGACACCTATGTGCGTGACTGGGTACTGGGCGGAGAGAAGGACGCGGAGCAGATCACCCGCTACCTGCGCGAAGTGCAGGATCATTACGCCACGGTCACCAGCTTCTTCGTCTCGGAGAAAACCCACACCTACTACCAGGCCAAGGGCGTGCTCAAGCAGGTCAAGGAAGACGAGCCCCGCGATGACTGGTATTTCCGCGTGCGCGACATGCAGACCCCGTACGAGATCAATGTCGACGTCGACATGGCCAACGACGACCGCATGACCGTGTTTATCAACTACAAGGTGTTCGACTACCAGCAGCGCTTTATCGGCGCCACCGGCGTGGGCCTGACCGTGGATGCGGTGGTCAAACTGATCGATACCTATCAGCAACGTTATGAGCGCAGCGTGTTCTTCGTCGACACCAATGGCCGACTGGTACTCACCGGCGCCAACGGTGGGCCGATGGGCGCGCGGGTTGGTCAGTCGCTCAGTGAAATCCCCGGCCTGGAAGAGCTGCAGGCCAAGCTGCCGCATCCGCAAAGCGGCGACTTCGAGTATCAGGAGCACGGCCGCGATCACTTCCTCAATGTGCGTTTTATCCCCGAACTGAACTGGTACCTGTTTGTCGACAAGCATGAGGACGGCGCGGTCGCCGGCATCCGTAAATCGCTGTACCTCAACCTGCTGATCTGCCTGGTGGTCACCGTTATCGTCATCAGTCTGGTCAGCCTGGTGTTGCGCCGCTACCAACGACGCATCAGCGCCCTGGCCACCACCGACCTGCTGACCGAGCTGCCCAACCGCCGTGGCTTTGACCTGCTGGCCAATCAGGCCGTGCAGGAAGCCCGGCGCAGCCCAAGCGCGTTGTGCGCCTTGATGCTCGATCTGGACAACTTCAAGCAGCTCAACGACAGCCAGGGCCATATGGCCGGGGATGAAGTGCTGCGCCGCTTTGCCAGCGACTTGCGCAGCACCGTGCGCCAATCCGACATCATCTGCCGCTGGGGTGGCGAGGAATTTATCCTGCTGCTCAAGGACACCACCCCCGAGCAGGCCCGCGAGCTGGGCGAAAAAATCCGCCAGCAAGCCGAGCAAAGCAGCATCAGCTTCAACGGCGTACAGCTGCGTATCACCACCAGCATCGGCCTGGCGCAACTGCATGCCGATGAATCCCTGGAGCAGCTGATCACCCGCGCCGACCGCGCCCTCTATCGGGCCAAGCAGGGCGGTCGCAACCGCCTGTGTGAAGAGACCGCGTGAGCACTGATACCACCCGCTGCCCCTGCTGCGGGCAGCTTAACCAGTGCGCCCAGGCTGACGCCGACGCAGCGGTAAGCGAATGCTGGTGTTTCAGCGCCACCTTTGATGCCGAGCAGTTGGTCAAGCTGCCGCCCGAGCAGCGCAACCGCAGCTGCCTGTGCCCACGCTGCGCACAGGGCCTGCCAGCTGAGACGCAGCCAGCAAACGACTAGCCATGCGCCTCGACCGCTTTCTCAGCAACCTGCCCCAACTCAATCGCCAAGCCGCCCGCCAACTGTTGGCCAGCGGCCGCGTGCGAGTGGACGGTGCGGTGGTTTGCGATGGCCTGTGCGAAGTCAGCCAGTTCAGCCGTATCGAGGTCGATAGCGAGCTGCTACAGACCGGCAAAGCTGCACGCTATTTCATGCTGCACAAACCCATCGGCGTGGTCAGCGCCACCGCGCATGAGCAACACCGCACTGTGCTTGATTTACTCGATGAGCCGGACAAAGCCGACCTACACCTGGCCGGCCGCCTGGACCTGAATACCAGCGGCCTACTGCTGATCACCAACGACGGCCAATGGTCACGCCGCCTCACCGAGCCGCGCAGCCGCCTGGGCAAGGTCTACCGGGTTGAGACCGAACAGCCGATCACTCCTGAGTACATCGAGGTATTCGCCCGTGGCCTGTACTTTGCGTATGAAGACCTCACCACCCTGCCCGCCGAGCTGGTGATCCTAGATAGCCACAGTGCCCTGCTGACCCTGCACGAAGGCCGCTACCATCAGGTCAAGCGCATGTTTGGCCACTTTCAGAACAAGGTCATCGGCCTGCACCGCCTAAGCATGGGCGCCATCCAACTCGACCCGCAGTTACGCCCTGGCCAGTACCGCCCACTAAGCTCCGCAGAAATCACCTGCTGCTAGATTCAAAGCTGCCGCACAGTTTTTGTGCAGAAAAGGCAAATTAAGGCTTGTCAGCCCTTCACGCGGCTGCTTAAATCGAACCACAAGGTCTTAACGTGACTTATCAGTCACGCAAGCCATCTAAGCGCTCCATCGGTTACTTGCGCACTGCGCGAAATGGGTTCCTGCCTGGTTAAAGACGCCGTTCCACACCTGCCAAAAGGTCGTGGGCGGATGCTCTATTTCAGCCCTAACTGATTGAAAATAAATAACTTATAAAATCCTCTAGCCTGACATCTTGCTGTCACGTCCAGGCGCTTTCCTGACTGTCCTACTTAGCCCGGCTCAACGGTCCCGCCGTTCTGCCAAGCCCATTTTTGCGCCAGGAGGAAACGACATGAAGCCAGCCACCGCTGTCGTCGATATACACAGGACGTTCAAGGTACACACGGAGTTCTACGCCAACCCCAGTGCGCGCAAGACCATCATCCTGATCAACGGCTCGCTGGCCACCACCGCCGCCTTTGCGCAAACCATCAAATACCTGCAACCACAGTTCAATGTGGTGCTTTACGATCAGCCCTACGCCGGCCAGTCCAAGCCGCACAACAGCCACAGCCGGCCGATCAGTAAGGAAGATGAGGCGGCCATCCTGCTGGAGCTGATCGAGGTGTTTCAGGTCGACTACCTGCTGTCATTCTCTTGGGGTGGCGTCGCCGCCATGCTCGCTCTGGCGCAGCGCCCGGCGCGTATCGAAAAGGCGGTGATCACCTCCTTCTCGCCGCTGCTTAACGCGCCGATGCTCGACTACCTGGAAAAAGGCATGACCTACCTGCAAGCCATCGATGGCGAGAATGTCGGCCAACTGGTCAACAGCACCATCGGCAAGTACCTGCCCTCGCTGTTCAAACGCTACAACCAGCGCCATATCAGCAGCCTAGACAGCCACGAGTACCTGCAGATGCACGCGCACATCAACCAGGTGGTACACATGGACAACCACTGCCAGATGGAATGCCTGACAGCTATCGACATTCCGCTGCTGTTTATCAACGGCGAGCACGACGAATACACCTCGCCGGATGACGTGCGCCTGTTTGCCGAGTACCTGAGTGACTGCCAGTTCGCCACCATCGACAACGCCGGGCACTTTCTCGATATGGAGCACAAGAAGGCCTGGCTGCAGAGCCAGACGGTGATGCTCAATTTCCTGCAGGCCCCGATACGCACCAGCTCCAGCTACCGCCCGCAGCACGGCCAGCATCACGCGATCGCCGTATGACGCGCCACCAGGCTGCAAGCCTGCAGCGCCTATCCGCAGATAGCCGCGCTGCAGGCTTCATTTCGGCCAAGACTTCCGGTATAAAGGCACCCGCTGCGGGTGTCGTATAATGGTAATACCCTAGCTTCCCAAGCTAGAGCCGTGGGTTCGATTCCCATCACCCGCTCCAAATCGCAGTTTTTAAAACCCTGATTTCTAACAAGATTTCGGGGCTTTTTGCTTTCTGGCCTAAGTCGGTGTCGAAAAAGTGTCGACGATGGGATTACGGCGCAAAGCGTCCTGCAGGTGATCCGGGGCCAGATGTGCATAGCGCATGGTCATGGTGACCGAGGAGTGGCCAAGCACCTTCTGCAGGGTGAGGATGTTGCCGCCCGTAATGACGAAGTGACTGGCGAAGGTGTGTCGAAGCACATGGGTTGCCTGACCTGCAGGTAACTTGATCGAGGTCGACTCCAGGACGCGGCTGAAATGCCGGATACAGTTCGGAAAAGGGCCATGGGCCTTGAAGTAATCCAGCAACGCCCTTTCAAGGTCTGGATGAATCGGGATAGTACGAGTTCGCCGCGACTTGGTATTAGCGAAGGTCACAGCCCCATTTTTCACCCGTTCAGGTGCTAGCCCTTGAGCCTCACCCCAGCGCGCACCGGTAGCGAGACAGACGCGAGCGATCAGCGCCAAGTGTTTGCAGTTCGGGTAAGTGTCGAATGTCTGCAGCAGCTCAGTTACCTGGGCATGAGAAAGGAACGATAGCGGGCGTTCCTGCAGGCGTAGCGGCCGAACCTTGGCCAAGGGGTTCGGATAGTCGATATCGCCCAGGCGGTGCAGCTCATTGAACAACGATTTGAGGTAGCCGAGTCGGTTGTTCAGGGTCTTGCCATGGATACCATCTGCAAGGTGCTGGCCACGGAGCTTGCAGAACTGATCAGCCGTGAACTTGACCGCTATAGGGTCGCCCAGCTCGCGCACCAGCTTTACCAGTACCTGTTTAAGCCTCACCGAGTCCGCCAGGGTGTGGCCGTGCAGATCGTAGTAACGCTGGGCAAGTTCGGAGAGCTTGCGGCGATCCTTTGGCTTGGGTGCCCAGTCCGGCGTTTCAATCACCTTGGCCCTGCAGGTTGCTTCAAAGCGTGATGCTTCGGCCTTGGTTTTGAAGGTCTTACGGAAGCGTTTGCCCTTGATGGGCTCTACATCGACTTTCCAGCGCCCGTCAGGTAGTTGGTCTATCGCCATCAGATGGCACGACCCCACCGAACGCTGCGCTCTTCCAGCAGCTTTTTGATGTGCTTGTATATGTCGTGTTCGCTCATGTCCTTGGCGGCGTAGTGATCACGAATGACCGGCCAGCATTCCCAAGTTTGCAGCCGATCAAACGCCTTTTTTGCGCCCACTCGCTCCCTTGCCAGCAGGCTTACGAAGTTTCCCAGGAAGAGTTCGACGTTTTTGCCCGAGAAGCCACGGGAGGTCTTGTAGTAGCGCTTGTATTCAGTGCCCTCAAGCAGGGAATCGACTGGTAGGTCCACACGTACGTCCTCGCGAATAAGTGTCCAAATGGGGGCGAAGTAGCCCGGTCGGCTTAACAACTTGAATTGCCCCAGCCCATAGCGCCACAGGCCATCCAGATGCCCGGAGAAGGCCGCAAACGAGCGGGTATCGATGGCTTCACCGGTTTTCACATCCAGGGAACCGCTGGCGAATTGCTGGATGATCGAATGGTGATAACGCAGCTCTACGCGCCATACCGGCTGGGCTGGGTCGTAGTTCTCGGGGTCGTTGTCGTCGAAGCTGTCACGGCGCTTCCAGACGCTTTCCCAGTAGTCGAGCTTGTCCGTGGCCTTGGCCTGCTCGGTCTTGTTGTAGATACACAGCTGGATGCCACTGGCTGAACCAAACATCGAGGTTTCACCGCGGCCATAGGTGCTGGACTTGGTAGCCCAGTTGATTTCACTGATACCCGATATGTCGCGTTGAGTCCGGGCTTTGCAGTGCATGCGGGCCACCAGATCGGCGGGAGGCGTCCAGCCCTGCAGGTCTAATGCAAGGTGGACGGCACACTGGTTGATTTCCAGATGGGTCATCACCTGGGATGCATAGAAGTCCAAGCGATCCTGCAGACGCTCAGGCGACAGGCTGTCGATTGCATGAGGTGACACTTCGATTTTCAGATGGGGGCCGATGTTCTCCAACTTGGCGTTGAAGTTCTTCACCAGCAGAATGATGCCCAGGTCTGCATTCTGCAGCTTGTACTGATACCCGGAGTCGCGCCCTACCCGTCCCGAGTGCCAGCGCTGGCCCGCAAAGTCGACCAGGGTGCCCGGGTTTTCAAACAACGCCATGACCTCCGGGCGGATCAGCCCTTTGTAGAGCTGGCGCACGGTATCGACGCCACAGCGCAGCAGGCGAACGCCTGACAGGTCGGTGAACGTGACGTTGCCAGGGTCAACAAACAGACGCCCGTGTTTGTCATCCTCTGCAGTCAGAAGATTCAAACGCTGATGATCTTTTACCATTGTCATTTCTTCACCTAATGCCAGTTATTGCGGAAGTTCTAAAGTCGTTATCTGACGTGTTACAGGGACGTCAGCGCACCGGCGCGAGCCTCGCTCGCGCCGTCGTTCTGAACCGAGCCACTCCCGCGCTCGCGAGTACGCGCCTCACCGCTGTCGCGCGCTCGCGCGCCTCGTGCCTCGGCGTACGAACGAGCGACAGCCGTGGCGCACAGCTCTTGCTCAATCAGGGTTGTGGGGTTTGTTACGAGGTTGGGCGGTTGCTCTTGGCAGGCTTGTTCCAGGGTGAATGGGAACAGCTGCGGGCGGCCATCGGGCGGCAGGTTGGCAAACCACAGAAAAGCGCTGAGCAACACCAGAAACAGCATGTGGATGCAGTCAGCGAAATGCAGCGGTGCGGGCTGGGCAAAACACACCAAGGGCGCTGCCCTTGTCATCCCGCTCTTGCCGCCGAGGGCTCGGGAGCATGGGGCGGAGAAGCTACCCCATGCTCCCGTAGATAGGCTGTTCATAGGCATACCGCGTCAAGGGTGCGCTGCGCCCGTGCTTCCGTTCGACGGAACGGTGGAGCTGTTCCGACGAGCCGGGAGCGCGGCCCCTGACTCAGCCGAGTTAGGGTGGGCGATGCAGCCCAGTACGTTGCCGGAACCATGCCGGTCGCGGTGCTGCACCGCCCAAATGTTGCGGATTTCGTGGAAGAACACCCGCTCCGGGTAGGGGTCAGTCGTGTCGAAATACACGGCCATGAAGCAGGCATGGTCACAGACGCCTTCCATGGGCAGGACTACGCCAACAACGTGCATGACTTGAAACACCGATTCCGGCTCATCATCCCAGCGCAATTCCATAAGCGCGGTTTTGCCGATGTAGCTGATAGCAGTGGCAGCATCGGGAGAGAGGCAGGGGCTAGGCATGGCTGAAGCCCTCAATCTGATCGGCAATGTGGATGGAGCGTATGTCCTCTAGGTAGGCTTCCACGGGGAAGTCTTCGCCAGGGCTCATGACCATTAGATAGGCCTGTTCCTGTACGCCTTTAACCGGCAGGACGATGCCGATGACATAGCCCGAGCGACAGAACGGCTCGGGATCGTTGTCCCACTCCAGCTCAACGTGGACAGGCTTGCCGATGTAGCCAACAGCGGTGACGGCATCCAGGGTATGACTTGGGCTAGGCATGGCTGTAGTCCCCCGCTTTGAACTCGGTTTTGCCCTTGAGCAAGTCAGCACGCAGGCGAGCTAGGTTGACCATGCGGAAATCGGCCAGCCGCATGCTCGGGACGGTGCCGTTGTCCACCCAGTCGATTGCCTCTTCGATGGATATGCCGCTCATTTCGGCGAAGGTCTTAACGCTGCACAGATCCATGCTGTCGTCACTGATCATGGGGTTTCTCCTGCAGGGGCTGTTCCTTGGCGAAGCTGGCTTCCAGACGCACGACCATTTCGGCGTTCATCGAGCGGCGGGTAGCTTGGGCGGCTTGTTCGATCTGCAGGCGCAGTGCTAGCGGCACTCGCAGCTTGAATTGCGGGTCAGTTCGGCTCATGTGCCTTACTCCTCATCAAGCAGCTGCTGCACCAGCCGCACGACGTTAACCATGGTGCGTTTGCCCACCTTCTTTGAAGGCAGGTAGCCGCGTTCTACCCAGGAACGAACGACGATTGGCTCGTCACCCATGCCGATCCACTCGGCGAACTTTGGCCATGGCATCAGGGGCGGTGCACCGTGCAGCTTTTGAGGGTCGAGACCTTCCGTATCCATAAGCTTTACTCCACTATATTCAGCATTAATCCGAGAATTCATCGGAGCAATATTTTCTCTAGGGGCAAATATATCCCCGCAGTGATCCACAGGGCAACAGTTGCCCCCGAATAAAGTGAAATTGTTTTCTATATGACAAGCTCAGCCGATAGAGCACGCTTATTGATTAAGAAGCTGGGGCCGAAAAAAGCCAGCGAAATGGGGAATGGCGATCACGATCGCTGGAAGAGCGTGAGCAAAGGTGCGGTGAGAGTCAGCACCGATGAGATAGACGTGCTGGTGAAGGTCTATCCGCAGTACGCCCTATGGCTATCAAGCGGACAGATCGCCCCAGAAATCGGGCAAACCAGCCCTGACTACGACGAAGCCAACCGAAACTTGAGCCAACCCAACGCGGGATAGCGATCACCCAGGAAGTGACTAGACGCTGGTACGCCCGAACACGTTGAGCGCAGGGATACTGGTCAACTGAACCAGCACTATATTTCGTAAAGCTCAGAAGAATCCAAAAGGACTAAATATGGTTTTCCATGACTTCGCAAAGAAAAGAAAATCTGCACTTTATTTCGGAGCACCAGAAGCAGAAGCTGAATCGTTACCGACATCTAAAGTAAGTTTAAGAGATGTATATGAAGACCACCATGATCTATTCACTGAGCTTAGTAACGAAAAATTTATAATAATAGGCAGGAAAGGCTGTGGGAAAAGCGCTTTTGCAGAGTATGCAAGCGCGGTTGCTGGTGCGAATTTATTCTGTTCATTTATAAGACAAGACAATATCAGTCTTGAGCAACTTGTGCAGCTAGGAACAAATGCGGGGTTAGACCACACAAAAGACCAGCTATTTAAATGGCTGATTTATACAAATCTCCTAAAGCAGTTCTGCTTAAACGAATCCGTTCAGAACGCACAACCCTACAAGCTACTAAATGAATTCATAAAGAAGAACTCTGGCTACATAGAAATAAACAAAGATGAAGTGACCGAGCTAATTAGAAGACATAAGTTCGAAGTTAGCATAGAGCACTTCAAACGCTTCTTTAAGGGGAAATACAACAGAGATGTTGAGCTAAAAGAGTCCAGAGCCCCGTACTATAAACTGCTCCCACACTTAGAATTAGTTGTAATCGATGTTCTAAAAAATAAACTTAGCCTAGAGAACAAAAACTCTTACGCTATTTTTTTTGACGATCTTGATATAGGCTTCAAAGCCAACAACTCCGAGTCAGTCGATACTTTACTCAGCCTAATCAGAACAGCAAAACACGTAAACAACACAGTTTTTGCAAAAAATGGAGCTCCTGCAAAAGTAGTCATCCTTATTCGAGACGACATTGAACGACTCTTATCCCCGCTAGGCTCAGATATCTCTAAAATATTTTCATCCTACGGGGTACAACTAAATTGGTATCAGGATGAATTTATAATAAACAAAAAGGAAGATGAAATAGGCTTAAAGAAATTAATAAATAAACGAACAGCCCACGCCTTCAAAAACGCCGGCATTCCTATGTCAGGTAGTAAGCCATGGGAAAGCCTTATAGAAGATGACTTCAGACCAAAAAGCAGTTTCAAATACGTAGCCGACCATACCTTTTTAAGGCCTCGCGACTTTATCCTTTTATTTAAACCGCTCGAAACTGGCGGATATAGCATCCCACTAAACAAGTCCAGCATTAATCAACTAATAGGGCAATACGCATCCGAAATGATAAAAGAGCTTAGCAATGAGCTCTCCTCATTCTACGAGCCAGACGAAATAGAAAATATAATACTATCCCTAAAAAATATCGGGAACGTATACGACTGCACTTATACAGAAGCAATTAATATAATATGCGAAAATTGTTATTTAGAAAAATCCAAAGCTAGCAACATTCTTGATGACCTATTCAATAGGTCAATTATTGGCACTGTAAACCCCCAAAATAAATTTGTTCGCTTCAAACATAAAATCTCAAAAAAAGACGCACAGGAATACAGTATTGACAAAGATTCATGCATAATCCTCCACTCCGGAATAAAAATATACCTTCAAAACAGGTAAAAATTTAACTTAGTGTAAGTATTACCAGTTATAGCAGACATCAAAAATTTTCTGCTTTATTTAGAAGCGCACTAAAAATATAACTGTAAAAGTTTATCTAAGATAATTTCGATATAAAGAAATAAAGCCAAGGAGGGTTTGCCATGTGGATCATTTTTTCACGCTGGCCTGGCGAAAGCCTGTTTTTGCACCTAGCGCCTGATGAGACGAAGAAAAGCTGTTGCAGCAACTAGCCACCACGGCCATAGCCAAGCCTTCCTGCAGGGCACCGTAAAGAACCTGGCCGAAAGCAAGCAGCAGCCAACCGCCCTACCAGTTGCCGAAATACGTCGAGCAGAGCCCCAGACGGATTGGAACAAAGTGGTCGAAGAGCAGGCAAGGCGAGACGCAATGTCTCAACCGCAAGCGGAACTGCCTACAAGCACAGAAAACACCGCCACCAAGCAAACAGTGTTCAATGATCTGAACTACAAACCGCGAGGCGCAGATAACGTGCTGGCCTTCAAAGAAACATATCAACCAATAAAGGCAGAAAAACCCGCCGCAAAAATGCGGGTGACTGTGATAAAAGAGGAACTAAAGCTAAAAGACTGGGTGTGCGGAGGCCGCCCTAACGGAAGCATTGAGCAAAGGAACTGTAAGTCTCGGGTTGGCCTACAATATAGAAATTAGAGGAAGACGCTTACGTTTGATTAAGGGGCCGGCCTGAGCCGGTCCCAGAGCGCCTTGTTAGGATTTTTATCTTTCAGTTTCACTCAGGCGAACTATAGTTTTTTTATGTGCTCTTTTTAGCTCGCTCAGTACGTCGGAATATCTACCGCCGCTATTAAGTTTTGACATTTTATTATGTATGCCTTCTATTTTTATAGCCAAATTTTCTAGATTTATCTCTTCTTCTGGTTTTATTTCAGGAAGGCACTGCTCTATAAGTATAGAAAACCCACGTGAAAGATTTAACTCGTCGCCAGCACTGATACATCTTTCAATTGAAGATATGATACTGCTTGTTGCGTGTTTAAAATGTGAGTTACTCAATTGTAGACTAGCTTGTACGTGTAATAATCCGGCAATGATTTTATCTGTTTTCGCCTCTTGTTTTTTTTCAAACTCGGCCAGCTTCTCCTGGAGCTCATAATTTAAATTTAAAGTTAATTCTTCTTTTAAGTTATTAACCTTGTTGGCTATATAATCTTCCAGATTTTGTTTTTCTATTTTAATATTTCTATTCTGATAATAAGTTGTCAGTATTGGGACGAAGACGCCAGCAAAGGCAATTATCCCAAGTGTAATTGCAAGCAACTGTGAAAATGCAGAGGAATAAAATGCATCAACTTTTGCTAAAATCTCTAGAGCTATGTTATCCATATATCTCTCTTATTTTTAATTAGCCTAACGCCTTGCTAATCGGTAATAAAATAGCCAGCTAAAATTAGTAAGGGCCGAGAAAAACTAACTTCTTGTCCGCTTAAGCAACCTTTCAGATTTGCAATTTTATATTAAAGAAATACCAAATTTTTTTTCAAAATCATCTGGCGCTAGCTCACTTACAAGTTGATTTCGTTGTGCCCCACTATAATCTACAAGACTAACAAATTCTTGACCGTGCTCATGCCTCGTATGCTCTGCAAATAAACTTTTTTTCAAAAGACCACTAAGATGTTTTGCATGTTTATTACTTTCATATAACTCAGATAGGTAGCTAAACCCTTCACATATAAAACCCGACAACATTATAGTTGACTCAATCGTACTTAAATGTTGTTTGGCTGGCAATATAGAGGAATGGTTCATAATTTCTTGCAAAAATGATGATTGAAAATCTTGCCTTGCAATTTGATCATCTGCTTTTTTTAGAGCTGCGATATGTCTCTCTTCAAAACTAAATATTATTCTAGCTAAATTCTCAGACGCATTCTGCACTATGTGACAGTGCTTAGATGCAGGTTCTGAAACAATAAACAAAGGTGCATTTTCAAACTTTGCATCTGCATAAATTCTCACAGTAAAAAGTGTATCAGGAACAACATTAGATGAGACATTGTTATATCTAACAATATAGCTATTCACAAAAGATAAAGATGCTATCCTTTTTCTTATTACGCTGATATCCATTCATTCTCCTAAAAATATAACTATTAATTAGACGACATCGCTGTCGCATAACACACCTTAAGATGCCTGATAGCGATCCTTGTCGCGCTGTAAAGCCTTGATATGCATAGAAAAAACGAAGGAGAAAGCGAGTCAGGCATGCGAAAAGCAACATGGGGTGCTCACGCCCTAGGTCAACCAAGATGCAGTGATGGCTAGACGCTACTGTTCGGCCTAGAGAATGTCTAGCGTACGTGTCGAAAAAGTGTCGAAATCACAGCGAAGAAAAGCGGATTTATGCGGGTGTGCGTTAGCTAGAGCCCAGGAATAGCAAGGCTTAGCGGGATAACGCAGGCAGAAACAGAGGGTTCGATTCCCATCACCCGCTCCAAATCGCAGTTTTTAAAGCCCTGATTTCTAATAAGATTTCGGGGCTTTTTGCATTCTGGCGCCAGGGTGTGTCGAAGGTTGATCGCAGGCTTAGGAAATGACGGTCCCCACATGATCGCTCAAAAGACATGTGGAGGCTTACAGCGTAACGGGCGATTGAGCCAAGCTGCGAAATCAGACGGAATCTGTTGGCAACTCACCAAAAAAACCGATCACAGAGGTGACGCGGCCAGCAGCGTCAGTCTCCACCACGTCAAATCCTGGAAGCATAAGATGACCGTCTTTGTTATGTATCGCCCAGTGATATCGATGAAAGCCATGGTGAGAGTTGACCGCACTGATTCTTGAATAGACCGCCCCTGGGTTCTTGCTATGTACGTCGTGTACATTTCTTTCAAAGCTATCGATGCCAGTGATGTCAACCGAGGGATCGATAAAACGAACTTCTGGTGCCAGCGCCTTCTCAAGATGTGACCGTACCAGCGAGGGTTCTGACTCATTCCATGCTGCCAGCATATGGTCGAATGCTTTGGGGTAATCGGACATTTCACTGCTCCTAGTGGCGAGGGACGGAAAACATACAGCGTGTCGGTTTCAGCCACACGCTAACAAACCGACACGGTATCTGTAAATATATGGCCACCAACAAAGAGCGACGCGAAGCGACACGTGAAAGCATCATTAATGCGGCCCGCATTCACTTCGCCGACAGTAGATACGAGCACACACATACCGACAGCATCCTGGAGCATGCCGGGGTCTCTCGAGGTGCGCTCTACCATTATTTCGACAGCAAAAAAGACCTGTTCGAAGCGGTGTTTGTTTCGGTTGTAAAGGAAACCACCGCAGATGCAGCACGCACTGGCAAGGGTGGTGATTCTGCGTTGGCAGATCTCACCGAAGCGTGCTTGGCTTGGCTTCGTTCAGTCCGACAGCCAGAAGTAGGTACGATTCTGCTTGACCAGGGGCCACAGGTCCTCGGATGGAAAAGAGCACGAGAAATTGAAGCGCAATGGAGCATGGGCCCAATGACGATGGGCCTTGAAAGAGCAATTACCGCCGGTGAAATTGACGTCGCCTCAGTGGAACTGACATCCATGCTGTTAAATGCATTGATAGGTGAAATGGCCCTGATCTCACTGCATCAAAAGTGCAAAGCAACAGCTGATGAGCAAGAGTTGGCTATTCGGCAATTCATTGATGGTCTCAGACGCACACAGTCTTGCTAAGACAGCAAGGGGTTTCATGCCATGCGAGGGGAAGTTCAAGCAAGCTTGCGAACGGATGACTGAGCATCATCGCGAAGGGAGCGCAGGTCGATTGCATCTTGGTTAAGGCGGTGGATGACACGAAGCATTTGATGCCTAAGGACTTCATCGCCTGTGCGCTCTGCAGCGCGCATCAGCGCAATAGCAGCATCTTCGTTGTGGTCAGCAATGGCGGTGAGTGTCTTTCGTGTGTTGCGATTCAAAATCTTGCCCTCAAAGTGAAGACGGCAAGCTATTGGAAAAACATTGCGAAAAAGTTTCAGCCCGCAGGGATCGGACGAGCGGACAACTGGACTCTTAGTCAGTCATATTTGTGCAACAGTTTGGGATCAACATAAGTTCATCTGATTGTCATCAGGTGCTGCTCATACCTTAAGTTAAGGCCAACGCTGTTGGTCTTTTTTTTGCTTAAAATTCGCTGTTCGATTCAATTCGCTGAAGGAACTGGCATGGAAATTTTAATTTCTAAGATGGCGACGAAAGATGGAGAGCAATGGTCGGTAAAAGCTGGAACCATAGCGCTTACTTTTAAAGATCAGGCATCTGCTGTTGAGTTCTCAGAAAAATTGAAAGAGCGTATTGAGGCGCCACACGACCTACCTCTAGCTCAGTTAGAAAAATTAGTTGAGGCGTTGGAAAATGAGACTGCCTAACTACTGAACGAGCATTAGCTGAATTTTCAAAGCCCTGATTTCTAAAAAATTCGGGGCTTTTTGCTTTCTGGATTAACGCGGCACACCTAGACCAAAGCAAAGGCAGCATTTGGCTGAACTGACAATCCAGTGATCACCGAAGTAAGCGCTGAGTCGTGCGAGCAATGCCGTCAGGCATTTGCTAATAACCCTGACGCGCTGCAGTAGATGGCGTTCCCAACTGGATTCGAACCAGTATCTAGCCCTTAGGAGGGGCTTATTCTATCCATTGAACTATGGGAACCGAGGCTGGATAGACGGGCCACCAGCGGGCGGCATCTTAGCGAGACCTCACGCGTTTGTCATGCCGCTGCCATCATCTCGGCGCCATACTGCCAACTGACTGCCAACCGGTTGTCATAAGGAGAGGAGATCGTCATGCGCCCCGCTGCTTCGCACCATCTGCCGGATTCGCCTTTCGCCGATTTTCACCTGCGAGCGGTCAGCGTTAACGATGCCGCTGCCCTGGCGGCCTTACTGCAACAACTAGCGCCCGATGAGCCGCGTGCCGATGCCAAGCTGTTGGCGTTGCGCCTGAGCGAGCTGCCGGTGAGCCGTGTGGTGCTGGTGGCCGAGCGTGACGGCAAGTTGCTCGGCACCTGCACGGTCAATCTGATTGAACATCTGGCGCACAACTTCGCCCGCTCGGCGATTCTGGAAGATGTGGTGGTGGATACTGAAGCGCGCGGCCTGGGGATTGGCCAGGCGCTGATGGGCAAAGCCATCGAACGCGCCCGCACCTGGGGTTGTTACAAGGTGGCGCTGTCCAGCAGCCAGAGCCGTGAGGCCGCCCATGCTTTTTATGCCAATCTGGGCTTTAAGCCGCATGGCGTCAGCCTGGCGCTGATGCTGGACTAGAGGCTATCAACGACTTTGTAGGAGCGGGCCATGCCCGCGAATTGATGTCGACCTGAAAGTATCGCGGGCAAGCCCGCTCCTACAGGTGTTGTAAAACGTGCCAATAGGGCGGGAAACAGCCGGGCTGTTTCTAACGACCGAACCGCTCTTCGGCTAATTGATCAGCGATCTCCACGGTAGTTTTGCTCGCCGCATCGGCGCGTTGGAATATCTGTTCCAGGGTCGCGCCGATGCCTTCGATATGCGCCTTGAGCTGTGCGGCGCTGCCGCCGGTGCGCTCGTAGCAGACATCGATAATGCCGCCGGCGTTGATTGCGTAATCCGGCGCGTACAGGCATTCGTTGCGACGCAGGGTTTCCGCCAGGCTGGCATCGGCCAGTTGGTTGTTGGCGGCGCCGGCGATAATCGGCGCGCGCAGGGCTTCCAGGGTTTGCTGGTTGATGATGCCGCCCATGGCGCATGGCGCGAATACATCGATATCCAGACCGAAAATCGCCTGCTGGGTAACGGCGGTTGCGCCCAACTGCTCGACCGCGCGACGCACATTGGCTTCGACGATATCGCTTACCCACAGCTCAGCGCCGGCGGCTTTCAGCTGGCGCGCCAGGTCGAAACCGACCTGCCCTACCCCCTGGATCGCGACTTTCAGACCGTGCAGATCATTACGACCCAGACGGTGTTTGACTGCGGTCTGGATGCCGATAAACACCCCATAGGCGGTGGACGGTGACGGGTCGCCATTGCGCGTGCCGCCAGCGAAGGCTTCGCGCAGCTCGGCGCCGGATACGTGGCGCGTACGCTCGGCCATGATCTGCATTTCCGCCACACCGGTGCCGGAGTCGGCGGCGGTGATATAGCGCCCGCCGAGGCTGTCGACAAAATCACCCATGGCCTGGAACAGCGCCGCGCTCTTGCCTTTATGCGGGTCACCGATGATCACTGCCTTGCCACCACCGAGCGGCAGGTTGGCCAGGGCCGATTTGTAGGTCATACCGCGCGACAGGCGCAGCACATCGCGCAGCGCTTCATCGTCATTGGCGTAGGGCCACATGCGGCAACCGCCGAGAGCCGGGCCGAGGTTGCTGTTGTGAATGGCGATAATCGCCCGCAGGCCGCTGGCCTTGTCGTGGCCGTAGACCACCTGTTCGTGGTGGTCGAAATCGATATGGGAAAACACGGACATAGGTGCCTCGTTTTTTTGTTGTAAGAGGTCGCCCTCTCCCTGTTAAGGGAGAGGGTGAAGGTTATAAGCGTCAGGGGTTTGTTATGCGGCCGGCTCGAACAACTGCACAGCGGCGATCTGGCTGACGACCATGCGCGCCTTGAGCTGAGCGCTCTGCTCGCGCACCTTGGCCAGGCTGCGTTCCTTGACGTGGCCATAGCCGCGGATCTGTTCCGGCAACTCGGCCAGGGCCAACGCGGTGCGGTAGTTGTCGGCGTTGAGTTCCTTGAGCAGGTAGTCCAGGTTCTGCTCGTAGTCGTCGATCAGCTGCAGCTCCAGCTTGCGTTCGGCGCTATAGCCGAACAGATCCAACGGTGTGCCACGCAGAAACTTGAACTTGGCCAGTACGCCGAAGGCCTTGAGCATCCAGGCGCCGAACTGACGCTTGCGCGGCTCGCCGGTGCTGGCATCCGGCTTGCTCAGCCAGGACGGTGCCAGGTGGAACTCCAGGCGGTAGTCGCCAGTGAACTGCGCCTCCAGCTGGCGGATAAAACTGCCGTCGCTGTACAGCCGTGCCACTTCGTACTCGTCCTTGTAGGCCAGCAGTTTGAAGTAATAGCGCGCCACGGCCTTGCTTAGGGCTTGGTCAGCGCTCTTGTCGACCTGCTGCACCCGCGCCACCTGCTCGCGGTAGCGCTCGGCGTAGGCTGCGTTCTGGTAGGCGGTCAGACGTACAACGCGGTCAGCGATGATGTCTTCCAGGGTCTGACAATGCGGCGCTTCGATCACGTCTGGCTTGGCCAGACGCTCCACGGCGACCGCATCATGGGCGGCACGACGGCCCCAGAGGAAGGCCTGCTGATTGAGCTGTACGGCCACGCCGTTAAGCTCGATGGCCTTGTTGATGGCTTCGGCGGACACCGGCACCAGGCCCTTCTGATACGCGAAACCGAGCATAAACAGGTTGGTGGCGATGCTGTCGCCGAGCAGCCGCGTGGCCAGACGGCTGGCATCGACAAAGTGGGTTTTGCTCGCCCCCACCGCCTCGATCAGCGCCTCGCGCATGGCCGCACCGGGCACCTGAGCATCGGGATTGCGGGTGAATTCGGCAGTGGCCGCTTCATGGCTGTTGACCACCGCATGGGCGATCTTGTCATTTAGTTTGGCCAGGGCCTCTTCACTGGCCGACACCACCAGATCGCAACCCAGCAGCAGATCGGTTTCACCGGCGGCGATGCGTACGGCAAAGATATCGTCCTGCTTGGCGGCAACGCGGATATGGGTGATCACCGGGCCGAACTTCTGCGCCAGGCCGGCTTGGTCGAGTACGCTGCAGCCCTTGCCTTCGATATGCGCAGCCATGCCGAGCAATGCGCCGACAGTGGTTACGCCGCTGCCGCCGACACCCGGCAGGAGGATATTCCAGGGGCGATCCAGCGCCGGTTGGCGCGGCTCCGGCAAGGCGATAAATAGCGCACCCAGGCCAACGGCCGTGGGTTTGCGCAGACTGCCGCCGTGCACGGTGACAAAGCTTGGGCAGAAGCCTTCAACGCAGCTGAAATCCTTGTTGCAGGAGTTCTGGTCGATCTCGCGCTTGCGGCCCAGTTCGGTTTCCAGCGGCAGCACCGACAGGCAGTTGGATTTGACGCTGCAATCGCCGCAGCCCTCGCACACCGCCGAGTTGATAAAGGCACGTTTCTGCGGGTCGACCAGCTTGCCGCGCTTGCGCCGACGGCGTTTCTCGGTGGCACAGGTCTGGTCATAGATGATCACCGAGCAGCCCTTGAACTCGCGCAACTCGCGCTGCACGGCATCCAGATCACGGCGATGGTGAAAGGTGACGATGGGCGCGAAGGTGTTGCGGGTCGGGTATTTCTCCGGCTCGTCGGTGACCAAGGCGATGCGTTTCACCCCTTCGGCATACACCTGTTGGCTCAGTTGATCGACGCGCAGTTCGCCGTCGATGGGCTGGCCGCCGGTCATGGCCACGGCGTCGTTATAAAGAATTTTGTAGGTGATATTCACCCCGGCAGCTACAGCCGCACGCAGGGCCAGTTGGCCGGAATGGAAGTAGGTGCCGTCACCGAGGTTCTGGAAGATATGCGGGGTGTCGGTAAACGGCGCCTGGCCAATCCAGGTCGCGCCCTCGCCGCCCATCTGGGTGAAGGTGTCGGTGTTGCGGTCCATCCACTGGGTCATGTAATGGCAACCGATACCGCCCTGGGCACGGCTGCCTTCCGGCAGTTTGGTCGAGGTGTTATGCGGGCAGCCAGAGCAGAAATGCGGGGTGCGCACAGTGGTGTGTTTGGGCGCGGCCAGCGAGGCTTCCTTGGCCGCGAGAAAGGCCAGGCGCTCTTCAATCTGTGGGCTGCTGTAGATCGGAGCGAGGCGCTTGGCGATGGCGCGGGCGATCATCGCCGGGGTCAGTTCGGACAGATTCGGCAGCAGCGAATGGCCGGCCTCATCAAACTCGCCAACCACCACCGGGCGCTTACCCACGGGCCAGTTGTAGAGCTGACCGGTGAGCTGGTCTTCGATGATGCTGCGTTTTTCCTCGACCACCAGAATCTCGTCCAGGCCTTCGGCAAACTCATGCACCGACACCGGTTCCAGCGGCCAGCTCATGCCAACCTTGAGCACGCGCAGGCCGACCTGGGCGCACAGCGCTTCATCCAGGCCAAGGTCATCCAGAGCCTGACGCACGTCGAGGTAGGACTTGCCGGTGGTGATAATTCCTAAGCGCGGGTTGGGCGAATCGAGCTTGATCTGGTTGAGGTTGTTGGCCAGCGCAAAAGCGCGGGCGGCGTAGATTTTGTAGGTGTTGAGGCGCGCTTCCTGGGCCAGGGGCGGGTCGGGCCAGCGGATATACACGCCGTCTTCCGGCAGCTGGAAATCCTCGGGAATCTTCACCTGCATGCGCAGCGGGTCGACATCCACCACGGCCGAGGAATCGACGTTCTCGGCGATGGTTTTCAGCGCCACCCAGCAACCGCTGTAACGCGACAGTTCCCAGCCGATGATGCCGTAATCGAGAATTTCCTGAACGTTGGCCGGGTTGAGCACCGGGATCGAGGCGGCGATAAACGCATGCTCGCTCTGGTTGGCAATGCTCGAAGATTTGCAGCCATGGTCGTCGCCAGCCAGCAGCAGCACGCCGCCATGCTCGGAAACGCCGGCCGAGTTACCGTGCTTGAACACATCACCGCAGCGGTCCACACCTGGGCCCTTGCCGTACCACATGGCGAACACACCATCGTAGCGCGCACCGGGGAACAGGCTGGTCTGCTGACTGCCCCACACGGCGGTGGCGGCCAACTCTTCGTTGACCCCCGGCTGGAAGTGGATGTGATTGTCCTTGAGGTACTGCTTGGCGTCCCACAGGCTCTTGTCGAGGTTGCCTAGGGGCGAGCCACGGTAGCCGGAAATAAAGCACGCGGTATTCAGGCCATGAGCTGCGTCGCGTTGCTTCTGCAGCATGGGCAGGCGGGTCAGCGCCTGGGTGCCGGTCAGGTAGAGGTGACCGGTAGCAAGGCGGTACTTGTCATCCAGGCGGATCTCGGCCAGAGACATGGTGGTGCTCCTGTTATTTTTATCGAGAGCTGGGTTGGCAACGGTGAATGCCACCCTTGTTAAGCCTAGTGCGGGATCACCCCACAAGGCGTATGGCCAAGAATATGACTGAGCAGTACGGAGATTTTCTTTCTATTTTTGGGATGAAAAGCCAATACTGCGCATGACCTTTCCAATAAATACAAGAATCCAGGAACAATCATGCAGGACTTGCTCAGCCCCATTGATCGGAAAATTCTCCGCCTGCTGCAGCACAATGCCGACCTCTCCGCCGCCGAGATCGCCGAGAAGGTGGAGTTGTCACAATCGCCCTGCTGGCGGCGGATTCATCGCATGCAGGAAGACGGCATTATCGAGCGCAAGGTGGCCCTGCTCAGCCACAAGCAACTGGGCTTTAGCATCACCGTATTTGTCGATATCAAGTTGTCGGCTCACGGGCGCAGCAACCTGGAAGAATTCGAGCGCGCCGTGGTCGGTTACCCCGAGGTGCTGGAGTGTTTCACCATGGCTGGCGGCTCGGATTACCTGCTCAAGGTGGTGGCCAAGGACATCGCCAGCTACGAACGCTTCCTGCGCGACCACCTGCTGCAACGCCCGCATGTGCACGAAGCGCACTCGCATATCGCCATGAGCGAGGTTAAGCGCACCACCGAGTTGCCGCTGGATTGAAATAAACCGCAGCGGAATGGCTGGTTAAAACCGTGGGAGGGGCTTTAGCCGCGACAGCTTTTAAAAGCTACAGCTTGTCGCAGCTAAAGCCCCTCCCATACACCCAACCTACACAGCCTCCGCACGCGGCTGGCGCAGGGCGCTTTCCGACTGCGCTTTGCCCGCCCACCACAATGCCAGCGGGCCGAGCAGCAATAGCAGGCCCATCAGGGCAAACGCGGCCCACCAGCCGAACAGGCTCTTGTCACCCAACAGATCCAGGCTGATGCCAAACAGCAGCGGGCCGAGAAAGGCGCCGCTAAAGCCGGTGCACGAATACAGCGCCATGGCCGTGCCCCGGTGGCTGGCGGGTGCGACTTCGATCAACCCTGCTGTCAGCGATGACGAATCGGCGGTGACGGCGATGCTGTAGAGCAGCACCAACACCAGCATCAGCCAGAATGGCAGTGCCGCACTCAGGCCAATCAACAGCGCCAGCACCGCCGAGCAGAGCATCACCGCGATCAACCAGCGCTGCCGACCGAAACGCAGCGCCAACTCGTTGCCGAAGATGCTCGCGGGCATGCCGATCAGAGTTACCAGCATCGCCACCCAGGTGCCGGACAGCCAGGGATCGCTGCCCTGCAGCTGCCCGGAAAACACCACAAAGGCCACCACCCAGGCACGCAGGGCAAACAGCTCAAGGTTATGCACCGCATACGCCAGGCAGTAAGCCGCCACCGCACGGTTTTTCAGCGGGGCCAGATCCAGCAGCTTGCGCGGCGCATGCTGCACCAGCGCTTTTGGCTGCAAGCCCCAATAGACCATGGCCCAGGCCAGCAAGGCGCAAACGCCACTAAGCAGCGTCGGCAACTGCCAGCCACCGAACTTGGCCAGCTCGCCGGCGAGGATAAACGACAGCGCCGTGCCCAAGCCGAAGCTCGCGGTATAGAACGCAACCGCGCGCGACTGCGCCGGCCCTTCGATCCGTTCGGACAGCGCCTTGAGCCCCGGCATATAGGTGCCAGCCAAACCGACGCCCGCCAGCACGCGCCAGGCCAGAGCCGACCAAAAGCCATCGGCAAAGACAAAGCCGGCATTGGCCACGGCGGTCAGCAGCATCGCCGCCAGATAAATCAGCCGCGCATCGTATTTGTCGGTCAGCCCGGTGAGAACCGGCACCGCAACCATATAGCCGAGAAAGAATCCGCCACCGATCCAACCAGCTTGAGTATTGGAGAGCGCCCACAGCGCCTGAAAATCCGGTAACAAGGCGGCAAACAGAGCAAAACCCGCCATGCCCAGGGTTTCCGCGCCGCACAGCAGCAGGGTGATGCGGCGGGCGTTATTCATAACACTCGCCCATCAAAGGCCAGGCTTACGCCAGCCGGCAAGGCGCTGGGGTTATCCAGCAACCAGGCGTCGAAGCTATGGCCGATATGGGTCAGCACGGTTTGCCTGGGTTGCAGCTGCTCGACCACCTCCAGCGCGCGGGTCAGGTCGTTGTGGTTGCGCGGGGCGATGGGTTGCGGTGCGGTGGAGCAATCCAGCACCAGTAGATCCAGCGGCTGCTGGCGCAGCACCTCGGCGCTGGCTTCCGGCACGCCGAGGGTGTCGGTCAGATAGGCGATACGCCGCTGTTCGCCACTCGCCGTTAAGCCTTCCAGTAGATAACCAAAGGTCAATTTGGAGTGATTAAGCGACAGCGCCGTGACGCTGAGCTCACCCAGTTGCCGCCGCTCGAAGGCGGCAAACGGCTGGCTGAAATCGAGAATGCCGGGGTGCTTGTACAAGTCGGCCAAGCCTTCTGGATCATCCGGGCCATGCACCGGAATAATCAGCCCCTGGCCCCAGCGCAGGTGCAGCAAGCCCTGTGCGTGATCGGCATGGTAATGGGTTTGCAGAATGCCGCTCAGGCTATGGGGCGGGAAGCGCTCGCACAAATCGGTCAGGCCCGAGTCGATCAGCCAGCGCTGCGCGCCACATTCGATCAGCGCGCAACAGGGGCCACGGCGCCGTGCGGGGTACACCCGCGCGCTGTCGCAGGCCGCGCAGCTGCAGTTGTACACCGGCACCTGACGGGCATCGCCGGTGCCGAGCAGGGTCAGGCGCATGCGCGGGCATCGCTAAGCAGTTGCAGCAACTGGGTGACGGTTTGCTCAAGTGGGCCGGAGTTATTCAACAACAATTGCGATTCGCCTTCGTCGCGATCCCCCACCACCTTGGCAGAAGGAAGTTGCAGTTCGCGGCTACGCGCCAGGCGGGCCTCGATCTGCTCGGCGCTTTCCCGGCCGCGCGCTTGCAGGCGCTGGCGTAGGACTGCTTCATCCACCTGCAGCAGAATCGCCAGCAGTTCGGGATAGCGCTCGCGCGCCTTAGGCAGATAGCCGCGCGAACCATTGACCAGCACATCCTGCCCCGCCGCCAGCCAGTCATCGATCTGCCGTGGGATGCCATAGGCCAGGCCGTTGGCGCGCCAACTCAGAGCAAAGGCGCCGGCGGCTTCCTGCTGGTCGAACTTGGCCGGCGACACGCCGATGGCGTCCTCGCCCACCGCTTCCGCCGAACGGGTGATGACCCGCCGGGCGATTACACAACCCCGTTCGGCCAGGCGCTCACGCGCGGCATTCAGCAGGCTGTCCTTGCCCGAGCCCGAAGGCCCCATCAGATAGATCAACCGGCCACTCATCAGAACACCCTTTTCGCTTGTCGCCAGACTTGCTGGATCACCGCCTGGCCCCCGTGCACATGCGCCTGCACCAGGTCAGCACGCAGGCCAACGCGGATTTCACCGCGATCATCCAGCCCCGCCGCCTGTGCCGGCACGCGGCTGACGGTGGCAATCGCACGCGGCAGATCATAGCCGTTGTCCTGCCCGGCCAGCAGCAAAGCAGCCTGTAACAGGCTGGCCGGGTAATAATCGCTGGAGAGGATATCCAGCACGCCATGCTGGGCCAGATCGGCGGCGGCGATATTGCCCGAGTGCGAACCACCACGCACGATATTCGGCGCGCCCATCAGCACCTTCAGGCCCAGCTCGTGGCTGGCCTTGGCCGCCGCCAGGGTGGTGGGAAACTCGGCGATGGACATGCCAAAGCTCGCCGACTCCTGCACATGGGCCAGAGTGGCGTCATCGTGGCTGGCCACGGAAATACCACGGGCCTGGCAATCGGCCACAATGCTGCGGCGCTGACGGTCACTGTACTGCCGCGAGTTACCCACCTGCTCGACGATAAAGGCATCCATCTCCGCTTCGCTGAGGTGGTACTTGCCAATGTAGTACTCGCGGTATTTGTCTTCCTTGGCGAACTGGCGCTGGCCTGGCGCGTGGTCCATCACCGACACCAGCTGCACCAGCGGGTGCTCGACCAGATCACGAAACACCGCGAGGGTCTCCGGATGGCAGACCTCACAGCGCAGGTGCAGGCGGTGATCGGCGCGCATATGCCCGGCCGCTGCCGCACCAGCAATCGCTTCGAGCATCGCCGGCAGTTGCTGCATGCGTTTGCCGCGCGGGTTGACGTCGCCAATTGCCAGGGCATCGAACACCGTGGTGATGCCCGCCGAAGCGATCTGCGCATCGTGGGTCAGCACCGCCGAGGCTGATGGCCAATCCACTCCCGGCCGTGGGCTCATGTATTTTTCCAGGTTGTCGGTGTGCAGCTCGACCAGGCCGGGCAGCAGGTAATCACCATTCAAGTTCTGCGCCTGGGGCAAGCCGCTAACGCCCTCTTCTACTTGGGCGATCAGGCCGTCACGCAGCACCAGGGTGCCGACAAACTCCTGCTCGGCGGTGATGATCCGCGCGTTGGTAAGAATCTGTTCAACCGGCATATACGTACTCCTGCTGCGCCGCAGCGCTCATGTCCAAATAGCGATCGGCCACCGCCTCACGGGCGGCGCGGTCGTGGAAGATGCCGATCAGCGCGCTACCGGCGGCCTTGGCTTCATCGATCAGTTCCAACACCACCTGACGGTTGGCGTCGTCCAGAGAGGCCGTGGGTTCATCCAGCAGCATCAGGGGCCAGGCGACCATAAAGCCGCGGGCAATATTCACCCGCTGCTGCTCGCCGCCCGAGAAGGTGCCGGGGGCCAGCTGCCACAGGGCCTGGGGGATATTCAGGCGGCTGAGCAGGCTTTTCGCCCGCGCTTCGGCATCGGCCTTGCTCCAGCCACGGGCCAGGGCCGGTTCCATCACCACATCCAGGGTCGACACACGGGGAATCACCCGCAGAAACTGGCTGACATAGCCCAGGGTCTGCCGGCGCACCGCCAGCACCTGGCGCGGTTCAGCGCCGACCAGCTCAACCCAGGCGCCGTTGTGCAGCACGCGAATGCTGCCGCCTGCGGCCAGGTAGTTGCCGTACAGGGTGCGCAGCAAGGTTGACTTGCCGGCGCCGGATTGCCCGTGCAGCACCAGGCACTCGCCGGCGCGCACGCTGAAATGCAGCCCGCTCAACACATTCAGCACCACGCCGTGCTGCTGATGCAGGGTGAAGGTCTTGCTGAGGCCGGAGACCTCGATAAGCGTATTCATGATTGACCTCATATTGACCGGCAGCCCGCATGCAATCCGGGCTGCACACACGTCAGGGCTGCAGGACAGACGACACCAGCAACTGCGAATAGGGATGCTGCGGGTCATCGAGAATCTGGTCGGTGAGACCGGCCTCGACCACATGGGAGCGGCGCATCACCATCAGCCGGTCGGCCAGCAAGCGCGCCACCGCCAGGTCGTGGGTGACGATCACCACCGCCAGGTCCAGCTCGCGCACCAGGCCGCGCAGCAGGTCGAGCAGGCGCGCCTGCACCGACACATCGAGGCCGCCGGTGGGTTCGTCCATAAAGATCAGTCGGGGGCTGGAGACCAGATTGCGGGCGATCTGCAAGCGCTGCTGCATGCCGCCGGAGAAGGTGCGCGGCAGGTCGTCGATGCGCAGTGGGTCGATTTCAACCTGTTTCAGCCAGTCGATGCCGGCCGCGCGCAATTCGCCGTAATGGCGCACGCCCTGGGCCATCAGCCGCTCGCCGATATTGGCCCCGGCAGACACGCCCATGCGCAGCCCGTCACGCGGGTTCTGCTCGACAAAGCCCCACTCGGTACGCAGCAGCGTGCGGCGCTGCGCCTCGCTGGCGCTGTATAGATCGACCCAGTTGCCGGCCGTATCGCGATAACTGACAGAGCCGCGATCCGGTGGACAGCGCCCGGAGAGCAGACTGAGCAGGGTCGACTTGCCCGAGCCAGACTCGCCGACGATGCCCAGCACCTCGCCCGGATACAGATCAAACGACACGCCCTGGCAGCCCTTCTCCAGGCCGTACAGGCGAGTCAGGTCTCGCACGCTGAACAGCGGCTGCGCCGTGTCGGTGTGCAGGTGCATTTTCTCGGCAGCACTCATTGCTCGCCCTCCTCTTCAAGGTCACGGCGTTGCATGCAGTAATCGGTGTCAGAGCAGACGAAGCGCTTGGTCCCGGCGTCGTCGACAATCAGCTCGTCAAGGTAGGAGTCCTGGCTGCCACAGAAGGCGCAGCATTCGTCCCAACGCTGGATCTCGAAGGGGTGATCTTCGAAGTCCAGACTCACCACCCGAGTAAACGGCGGCACGGCATACAGGCGCTTCTCGCGGCCAGCGCCGAACAGCATCAGCGCCGGGCTCATATGCAGCTTGGGGTTGTCGAATTTGGGGATCGGCGAGGGGTCCATCACGTAGCGCTCATCCACCGTCACCGGGTAGGCGTAGCTGGTGGCGATATGGCCGAAGGTGGCAATGTCCTCGTACAGCTTCACGTGCATCACGCCGTAGTCTTCCAGCGCGTGCATGGTGCGGGTCTCGGTTTCCGAGGGTTCGATAAAGCGCAGCGGCTCAGGGATCGGCACCTGGTAGACCATGATCTGATCGCCGCTCAACGCGGTTTCCGGGATGCGGTGACGGGTCTGGATCACCGTCGCCTCCGGCGTGCGCGTGGTGGTTTTGACACCGGCAGTGCGGGCGAAGAAGCGGCGGATCGACACCGCGTTGGTGGTGTCATCCGCGCCCTGGTCGATCACCTTGAGCACGTCATCAGCGCCAAGGATCGCCGCGGTCAGTTGCATACCGCCGGTGCCCCAGCCATAGGGCAGCGGCATCTCGCGGCCACCGAAGGGCACCTGATAACCGGGAACCGCGACAGCCTTGAGCAGGCCACGGCGGATCATGCGTTTGGTTTGCTCATCGAGGTAGGCGAAGTTGTAGCCGACCTCAGTTGCGTACTGTGTTTGGGCCTGGGCATTCATGCGCGTTGCTCCTCGGCAGCGGGCTGCTCGCTGGCCTGCTTGCGCAGTTTGCGGATCAGCTCCAGCTCGGATTGGAAGTCGACGTAGTGCGGCAATTTCAGGTGCGAGACGAAGCCGGCGGCCTCGACGTTGTCGCAGTGCATCAGCACGAACTCTTCCTGCTGCGCCGGGCCTTCGACCTCTTCGTTGTACTCGCCCGCACGCAGCGAACGGTCAACCAGGGCCATGCCCATGGCCTTGCGCTCGGCATAACCGAAGGCCAGACCGTAGCCACGGGTGAACTGCGCCTGCTCGGCACTCTCACCAACGAACTGATTGACCATCTCGCACTCGGTCACTTCGATATCGCCCAGCGGCACGGCAAAGCCGAGCTCTTCCGGCTCCAGCCAGACCTCGACCTCGCCGATGCGAATCTCGCCGGCAAAGGGGTGATTGCGGCCGTAACCGCGCTGGGTGGAATAACCCAGCGCCAGCAGGAAGCCTTCATCGCCTCGGGCCAAGGCTTGCAAGCGCTGAGCACGACTGGCAGGGAAATCCAGCGGCTCGCGGGTGATATCCGGCACTGTGGCGCCGTCATCCGACTCGCGGGCCATCAGGCCCTCGTCGGCGAGAAAATCCAGCACCCGTGGGCACGGCGACAGTTCAGCCTGCGGATCGATCTCTGGCCCTGGTTGTTCGCCCTCGGCCAGCAGGGCGAAATCCAGCAGGCGGTGGCTGTAGTCGAAGGTCGGGCCGAGCAACTGGCCGCCGGGCAGGTCCTTGAAGGTGGCCGAGATGCGCCGGCTCAGCTGCATCTGCGTGGTGTCCAGCGCGGCGCTGGCACCGAAGCGCGGCAGCGTGGTGCGGTAGGCGCGCAGCAGGAAGATCGCCTCCATCAGGTCACCGGCCGCCTGTTTGATCGCCAGCGCGGCCAGCTGCGGGTCGTACAGCGAGCCTTCGCTCATCACTCGCGCCACGGCCAGGGGCATCTGCTCGCGCACCTGTTCGACGCTGAGTTCAGGTATGGAAGTATCACCGCGGCGTTTTTTCGCCAGCAGCAAGTGGGCATTGTCGATGGCGCGTTCGCCACCTTTGACGGCGACGTACATCAGGCAGCCTCCTCGGCGTTGAGCAGCACACGGGTGCTGCGCGGCAGGCCGATCACCTGCTCACCAGCGGCGAAGAAGGCATCCAGGCCACGGGGAAACGCACTACGTGCCTGGCGCTGCTGCCAGAACACCGCCGGCAGCGGCAACTCGACGCTGCGTACGTCCTTGATGCCAGGCCCACGCCAACGCAGCGCGTCGCCATGGCTGAGGGCGTCGAGCTGGATCAGTAAGGTGCAGGACTGGTCCGGGTAGCGCTCGCTGCCATTGTCGAAATCCGACAGGTCCGTCAGCTCGCTTTCATCGAGCAGGGCAAACAGCGCCAGTTCGCGTTCGGCGACAATCGGGCAGCCGCAGTGAAAGGCCAGGTTGGCGCGGATCGCCGGGGTGTCGAAACACGGCGCCAGCCACAGCGGCGTATCGCCATCGAGAAACGCCAGGCACAGGGCATAAGTAGCCGGTTGCAGGTTTTCCAGGGCCAGGGCGCGGTTCAGCGGCTGTATCAGGCCTGGCTCGGCCAGCGCCTTGAGGGCGCTGCGAAAGCTGGTCTGGGCATCCAGCACCGGGTCATTGAAGGCCGGTTGCAGCCATTGCGAGCTATTCGCCGCGTTCATCAGTCTTCTCCTCTGACCAGAGTAAAAAATTCCACCTGAGTGGTGGCGGTTTCAGCGGCCTTGGCCGCCTGTTGGGAATGCTGTGCAGCTGCCAGGGGTTCGATCAGGCGGCTCAGCCAATGCGGCTGTTCACTGCCCTGCAAATGCGCGTCGGCCAGGGCCGCCAATTCGGCATGCTGCTTGTCGCGCCCGGCCACGTAGCTGTAACCGGTGCGGCCATCGGCCAGGCGCACCACGCAGCGGGTCACGCTCATCTCGCCAAGGTTGAACGGGCTGCCGGTGCCGCCCATGCGCCCGCGTACCAGGGTCATGCCAATTTCCGGGGCGCGGATCAGGCGGTAGTCGGCTTCCTTCAACGCCGACTCATAGGTCGCCAGTTGGCTGCCGGCGCGGGCGAGTACGCCCATCCAGCGCTGGCGAATGGCGATCTGCGGATCGCTGTGCAGCAGGTTGCTTTGCGGTCGTGCGCGGTTCATCAACAAGCCTCCATCAAAGGGCGAGCTGGTACTGGAAGCGGTCGGCGCGGCTGGTCGATAACGACAGCTCCACCGGCCGGCCGGCCAGATCGCGGGAAAGGGTTTGTACGCTCAGCAGCGGTGCGTGGCGGGGCATCAGCAGGCGCGCAGCCTCGTCACGGCTGGGCAGGCGTGCGCCGATCAGGCTGAAGGTGCGCGTCAGCGGCAGTCCGCGCAGGCTGAGGTACTGGCGCAGCGAGCCGCCCTGGTAGTCGGCCAGCAGCTCGGCGTATTCGGTGCTGAAGGCATGCCGAATCAGGCTGACCGGCTGGCCTTCAATCAGACGCAGGGTGCTCAGCTCCAGCAGTTGCGCACCACTGGGCAGTTGTAGGTACTCACGCTCCTCGCAACCGGCAGGACGCAGACGGCTTTCCAGCAGCTGCGCTTCAACCTTGTGGCCAAGCGCCGAAAGCGAAGCGCTGTAGGCACTGCCGGCCTGCATCGGATAAATCAGCGGCTTGGCCAACACCCGCGTGCCCTTGCCCTGCTGGCGCAGCAGGCGGCCTTCGAGTACCAGCTCATCCACCGCGCGGCGCAGGGTGTGGCGGTTGACGGCAAAACGCGCGGCCAACTGCACCTCGGCCGGCAGGTAATCGCCAGGGCTCATGCGCTGCAGCTCATCGCGCAGCACGGCAGCCAGTTCGCGGTACAACGGCTCAGGTTGTCTAGACAAGTGCATGGCTAATAAAGGGCATCCGCAGATGCCCGTTCTCCGTCAGATAAATTGTTTACGCAGGCGCTGCGAAATGATGTCCAGCAGGCTGACCACCAGGATGATCACGATCAGCAGGGCGCAGGTCTGGGCGAACTGGAAGCCGCGAATCGCTTCCCAGAGAATCACCCCAATGCCACCGGCGCCGACCATGCCGACCACAGTTGCCGAGCGCACGTTGGATTCGAAGCGGTACAGCGAGTAGGAAATCCACAGTGGCAGAACCTGCGGAATCACCCCGTAGATGACTTCCTGCAGCGCGCTGGCACCAGTGGCGCGTACGCCTTCAACCGGGCCCGGATCGATGGCCTCGACCGCCTCGGCGAAGAGCTTGGCCAGCACCCCGGTGGTGCCGATAAACAGCGCCAGTACACCAGCGAATGGACCCAGGCCAACCGCCACTACGAAGAGCATGGCGAAGACCATTTCATTGATCGAACGGCAGGCGTCCATCACCCGACGGATCGGCTGGTAGACCCACCACGGCACGATGTTTTCCGAGCAGAGAATGCCCAACGGAATAGCCACAACAATCGCCAGCACCGTTCCCCACAGGGCGATCTGCACGGTGACGATCATCTCTTTGAGGTACAGCTCCCAATCGCTGAAATCGGGCGGAAAGAAGTCCGCAGCAAAGGTCGCCATGTTGCTGGAGTCGCGGATCAGTGCCAGCGGATTCATCTCCGCGCCCTGCCAGGACCAGGCCAACACAACGAAGAACAGCCCCCAGCCGATCAGCTGCAGCCAGGAACGCTTGGCAATCAGGTCGGGCGTGGGTGCGGTGGTCAAAGTGGTCATAACAACATCTCGAATCAAGCGGCAGAAGAAAACGACCCGCCGTGGGCGGCGGGTCGAGCACTGCGATTAACCAGCGCTGGCAGGGCTTTGCTTGGCGATTTCAGCCATGCGCTTTTCCAGCTTGGCCAGCTCGGCATCCAGCTCCTTGAGCTGCGCCTGCTTGTCATCAGCGTTGAGCTTGTCGCTGTTGGCCACTTCGGTGCGTTTTTTGAACAGTTCCAGCTGGCGGATCGGCAGCAGCTGATCGTCATCGGACGCCTTGAACTTGGCCCACTGCAGACCAGCCAGGACTTTCTGTTCGGCCGGCTCGTCGCCGTAGGTCATAAAGAAGTCACGCAGCTTGTTCTTGGTGGCGTCGTCCAGGTTCTTGCGCCATACCATCGGGTCAGACGGAATCAGCGGCGAAGTCCAGATCACTTTCAGCTGAGCGGCCTTGTCCGGCGCAGTCACTTGCAGACGCTCCATGCCTTCGCTGTTGAAGGTGCCGACATCGACCTGCTTGTTGGCCACCGACAGGGCGTTGACTTCATGGCTGCCGTTGAGCGCGCGCTTGAAGATCTTGTTGGCGTCGGCATTGTTCTGCGCGAACACGTAGTAGCCCGGTACCAGATAGCCCGAGGTGGAGTTCGGGTCGCCGTTGGCGAAGGTCAGGGTCTTGGCGTTTTTCAGCATGTCTTCGATCGAATTGATCGGGCTGTCCTTGTGCGCCACCATCAGGCTGTAATAGCCCTGAGTGCCGTTGGCCGCGACGGTTTGGGCGAAGATCTGTCCATTGGCGCGATCCACCGCTTCCATCGCGGCCTTGTTGCCGTACCAGGCCATGTCGACTTTGTCGAAACGCATGCCCTGGATGATCCCGGCGTAGTCAGGGGCGAAGAAGGCTTTGATCTTCAGGCCGGTCTGCTGGCTCATGTCTGCCAGGAAGGGGTCCCACATGCTTTTCAGGTTCTGCGAGGACTCGGTGGAGATGATGCCGAAATTGATTTCCTGCTCAGCGGCCTGGGCAGCACCCAGAACCGAACCGGCCAGCAGCGTGGACGCGGCGAGAACGCGACTGATACGTTTGAACATGCAAAGCACTCCTAGTGCAGATGGACATACAGGGGTTGGCATAACAGGCAAGTGACTCAGGCCTTGGCCAGAGCCAGCGGGACTTTCGGTTTGCGCGCACGGCGCGGTTTCTCGGCGGTTTGCGGCTCGTCTAGCAGCTCGGCCCCGTAAAGATCGTTAAGGAAGTTGGGGTGCAACTCGGCCGCGGCGCCGTCGTAATGAATACGCCCCGCTTTCAACGCCACGGCGCGCTGGCAATAGCGCATGGCGTAATCGACTTGATGCAGGGTGACCACGACAGTGGTGCCGTCTTCACGGTTGATGTCGGCAAGAATCTGCATGACCTTGCGTGCGGATTCGGGATCGAGCGAAGCAATCGGCTCATCGGCCAGAATCACCTTGGCGCGCTGGCACAGGGCACGGGCAATTGCCACACGCTGCTGCTGGCCGCCGGACAGAGTCGAAGCGCGTTGCTGCGCCAGATCCGCCAGCCCCACGCGAGCCAGCGCCTGCAGCGCACGCTGTTTTTCTTCGGCATTGAACAAGCCGAGGGTGCCGCGCCAGCGCGGCATGCGCCCCAGGCAACCGAGCAACACGTTCTGCAGCACGCTAAGACGGCCAACAAGGTTGAACTGCTGAAAGATGTAGCCGATATCGGCGCGCAGACGACGGACTTCGCCATTCAGGCGGCCCTCGGCCTGCACCTCACGCCCCAATACCTGGATGCTGCCGCCACCCGTGCGGTCGCAACAGGCCAGGCCGGCAACATGACGCAGCAAGGTCGACTTGCCGGAACCCGAGGCTCCGATCAGTGCCACCATTTCACCGGGTTCAACAGACAGCGCCAGATCAAACAGCGCCTGCTTGCGGCCGAACGTTTTGTTCAGGCTCTCAACCCGGATCACTGCGCTCATGGAATGCCTCCTTTTTATTAGCGGTTACACCGCGGCTAGCAGCCGCCTTCTGGTGTAGACCAAGGTAGGCAAATCCTGTGTCAGACCGATTAATGGGCCGTGACACTTACGTGACCATTGCTTGGAATTTTTTCTACGCGAGGGTGAATTTCCTTGCTTTTTGCACAGCACGGCGCATTTCTGATGACTGGTGCTGGCATAACGCCTTTATCCGACGCACAATGCGACACGCGATTGACGTCAATTTATCGACCTCGCGACTGTAGAGTCACACACGATCTAAGCGGCTTTCTGGCTGAACGGTTAGTGCTAAAGGTGGTCAAACCGGTGACAATCCTATAGCCCATTGCCAGTATCGCTTTCCTGAACTAACCGGTTTAATGTACGCGCCCTATGAAACCAGCACTCTATTCCAGCCGCACCGCTGACAAATTCGTAGTTCGTCTGCCTGATGGCATGCGCGAACGTATTGCGGATGTCGCACGTAACCATCACCGCAGCATGAACTCGGAGATCATTGCTCGCCTTGAGCAAAGCATGCTCCAGGAAAGCGCTCTGGGTGATGACCTCAACATGCGCTTGGACAGCCCAGATCTGTCCTTGCACGAGCGCGAGCTGCTGCAACGCTTCCGCCAGCTTTCACGCCGTCAGCAGAATGCCCTGGTGGCATTGATTGCTCACGATGCCGAGATGGCTGCCGAAGAAGCCTGATTGCGCTGCACAATGAAAAAACCGGCCTAGGCCGGTTTTTTTGCTGCTAATAAAAATGATTTGAGTCCACCTTTAACGTTGCACTGTAAAGGCCTGTAAGATGGCCGCCAGGGGTGGCAGGCAATAAAAAAACCGCCTCAAGGGCGGTTTTTTTATTGCTCGTATTAATCAGCCAACAAAACTGAGCAATACACCCGCAGCCACTGCCGAGCCGATCACCCCGGCCACATTCGGGCCCATGGCATGCATCAACAGGAAGTTTTGCGGATTGGCTTCCAGTCCAACCTTGTTCGACACCCGCGCCGCCATCGGCACCGCAGATACACCGGCCGAACCAATCAATGGATTGATCTTGTTACTGCTGAACATATTCATCAGCTTGGCCATCAGCACACCTGCCGCCGTACCGGCGCAGAACGCCAGCATACCCAGGCTGAGGATACCCAGGGTCTTGAGCTGCAGGAAGGAATCCGCCGACAACTTCGAACCCACGGTCAGGCCGAGGAAGATAGTGACGATATTGATCAGCGCATTACGCGACGTATCGGCCAGACGCTCTACTACACCAGCCTCACGCAACAGGTTACCGAGGGCGAACATGCCGATCAGCGGCGCAGCATCCGGTAGCAACATGCCGATCAGCAGGCACAGCACGATCGGGAAGATGATCTTCTCGGCCTGCCCCACCGGACGCAGCTGCTGCATAACAATGGCGCGCTCTTCCTTGGTGGTCAGTGCACGCATGATCGGCGGCTGAATCAACGGCACCAACGCCATATAGGCATAGGCCGCCACCGCAATCGGACCGAGCAGGTGCGGGGCCAGCTTGGAGGTCACGAAAATCGAGGTCGGACCATCGGCACCACCAATGATGGCGATGGATGCAGCTTCCTTGAGGGTGAATTCAAGCCCTGGAATCCCCAGGGCAGTGATCGCCAACGCGCCCATCAGAGTGCCGAAGATGCCAAACTGCGCCGCCGCACCCAAGAGCAAGGTCTTGGGGTTGGCCAGCATCGGCCCGAAGTCGGTCATGGCGCCGACGCCAAGGAAGATCAGCAACGGGAAGATACTGGTGGGCAGACCCACCTCGTAGATCATATGCAGGAAGCCCGCACCCTCGGCCATATTGGCCACTGGAATGTTGGCCAGCAGACCGCCAAAACCAATCGGCAACAACAGTAGAGGCTCGAAGCCTTTCTTGATCGCCAGGTAGATCAGCAGGATGCACACCGCGATCATAAACAGCTGACCAACCTCGACGTGGTACAGGCCGGTGCTCTGCCAAAGTTTGAGGAGCTTATCCATTACTGCGCTCCCTTAACCGATGGTCAGCAGGCTGTCGCCCACCGCCACCGCATCACCGACTTTGACGTTGACCGCAGCAATGGTGCCGGCCTTGAACGCACGGATCTCGGTTTCCATTTTCATGGCTTCGAGAATGATCACCAGTTGCCCTTCTTCCACCGCCTGGCCTGGCTGCACCAGCACCTTGAAGATATTGCCGGCCAACGGGGCATTCTGCGGCTCTCCGGCCCCCACTGGCGCAGCTACTGCCGCCGAGGAATTAGCGCCACCACCGACAGCCTTGAGCCCTTCGATATCGCCGCCTTCGTTGACTTGCACCACATAGGACTTGCCGCCCACTTCAACGGTGTAGACCTCAGGCTTGCCAGCTTCACGAGCAGGCGCCTCCTTGCCGGTCGGTGCAGGCTCGAACGCCGCCGGGTTACCACGGTTTTCCAGAAACTTCAGGCCGATCTGCGGGAAAAGGGCATAGGTCAGCACGTCGTCGATTTCGTCAGCCGCGAGCTTGATGCCCTTCTCTTTGGCAATGCCTTTGAGCTCAGCAGTCAGCTTGTCCATCTCGGCTTCAAGCAAATCAGCCGGACGGCAGGTAACGGCTTCAGCGCCATCGAGTACGCGCGCCTGCAGATCTTTATTGAAAGGCGCCGGCGCTGCACCGTACTCACCCTTCAAGATGCCAGCGGTTTCCTTGGTGATCGACTTGTAGCGCTCACCGGTCAGTACGTTGATCACCGCCTGGGTGCCGACGATCTGCGAAGTGGGCGTTACCAACGGGATAAAGCCGAGGTCTTCACGTACACGCGGGATCTCAGCGAGCACTTCGTCGAACTTGTCCTGGGCGCCCTGCTCTTTCAGCTGGCCTTCCATATTGGTGAGCATACCGCCCGGCACCTGAGCGACCAGAATGCGCGAGTCGACGCCTTTGAGGTTGCCCTCGAACTTGGCGTACTTCTTCCGTACTTCACGGAAGTAGGCGGCGATTTCTTCGAGCAGCTCCAGATTAAGCCCGGTATCGCGCTCAGTACCCTGGAACATCGCGACTACAGACTCAGTCGGCGAATGGCCATAGGTCATCGACAACGAGGAAATAGCGGTGTCGACATTGTCGATGCCTGCTTCCACGGCCTTGAGAATGGCTACAGATGACAGCCCTGCCGTGGCATGGCACTGCATATGTACGGGGATAGACAGGGTCGCCTTAAGACGCGTCACCAGCTCAAATGCGGTATAGGGCGTCAAAATACCGGCCATGTCCTTGATCGCGACCGAGTCGGCACCCATGTCTTCGATCTGCTTGGCCAGATCGACCCACATTTCCAGGGTATGCACCGGACTGGTGGTGTAGGAGATGGTGCCTTGGGCATGCTTGCCCAGCTGCTTGACTGCTTTGAGGGCAGTTTGCAGGTTGCGCGGGTCGTTCATCGCATCGAATACGCGGAACACATCGACGCCATTGAAGGCGGCGCGCTCGACGAACTTTTCCACCACGTCATCGGCGTAATGGCGGTAGCCCAGCAGGTTCTGCCCACGCAGCAGCATTTGCTGACGGGTGTTGGGCATGGCCTTTTTCAGCTCGCGAATGCGGTGCCACGGGTCTTCACCCAGGTAACGGATGCACGCATCGAAGGTAGCGCCACCCCAGGACTCAACGGACCAGAAACCGACCTGATCAAGCTTGGGCGCGATCGGCAGCATGTCTTCCAGGCGCACGCGGGTGGCCAGGATCGACTGGTGGGCGTCACGCAGCACCACATCAGTAATTCCGAGTGCTTTCTTTACGGCAGTCATACAGATGCTCCCTGTCGAACCTGGCTCACCCGCGGCGGGCGCGGTGCTGGTGAATAGCGGATTGGATAGCGGCTAGCACATCAGCACTCGGCTCGTCGGAGGCCGGCTTGACTGCTGATGGCACAGATACGGGAATGGGTGTTTTCGCGGCAAAGCGCTCGATAACCCACGACATCACGCGGATCATCAGCACCAATAGCATCAAGAATAGAAATACGGTGCCCAGGCCGAACAGCATGAGCTCGACACCCTCGAGGAGGAGTTCACTAGGGGTCATCTTGGCTCCATTACCAGCTACGTATGAGCTGCGTTAATTATTAGAGATAGGAGCGCCCGGGAGCTGATCCCGGGCAAAGCTGGCGAACCTTAGCGTGAAACGAGCGTTTGAAGCAAACCCAAAGCAGCCTAATGAGACATTTTCTGTAGAGAACGCGTCATCGACTTAGAGCAGGAACAGACTGGCCAAACCGAGGAAGATAAAGAAGCCACCGCTATCGGTTACCGCAGTGATCATCACGCTGGCGCCCAAGGCCGGATCACGCCCCATACGCACCAGCGTCATGGGGATCAACACCCCCATCAGCGCGGCCAACAGCAGGTTCAGCACCATGGCAGCAGTCATCACAACGCCCAGCGACCAGCTGTCGTAGAGCAGGTAGGCCACCACACCAATCACCCCACCCCAGACGATACCGTTGACCAGACCTACACCCAGCTCCTTGCGAATCAGGCGCGAGGTATTGCCGGTACTGACCTGATCCAGCGCCATGGCGCGCACGATCATGGTGATGGTTTGGTTACCCGAGTTGCCACCGATGCCCGCAACAATCGGCATCAGCGCCGCCAGGGCGACCAATTTCTCGATGGAGTCTTCGAACAGGCCGATGACGCGTGACGCCATAAAGGCGGTGACCAGGTTGATGGCCAACCAGGCCCAGCGGTTGCGCAGGGATTTCCACACCGAGGCAAAGATGTCTTCTTCCTCGCGCAGACCGGCCATATTGAGGACTTCGCTTTCGCTTTCCTCACGGATCAGGTCGACCATCTCATCGATGGTCAAACGACCGATCAGCTTGCCGTTCTTGTCCACCACCGGCGTAGAAATCAGGTCGTAACGTTCGAACGCCTGCGCGGCATCGTAACCATCCTCGTCCGGGTGGAAACTCACCGGATCGGTGGCCATCACTTCACTGACCAGCTTCTCCGGGTCATTGACCAACAGGCGCTTGACCGGCAGCACACCCTTGAGCACACCGTCGTAATCGACCACAAACAGTTTGTCGGTGTGCCCTGGCAGCTCCTTGAGGCGGCGCAGGTAGCGCAACACCACCTCCAGGCTGACATCTTCGCGGATGGTGACCATCTCGAAGTCCATCAGCGCGCCGACTTGGTCTTCCTCGTAGGACAACGCCGAACGTACGCGCTCGCGCTGCTGCGCATCGAGCGTCTCCATCAACTCATGCACGACATCGCGCGGCAGTTCGGAGGCCAGGTCGGCCAGTTCGTCGGCATCCATGTCCCTGGCGGCCGCGAGAATTTCGTGGTCGTCCATGTCCGCGAGCAGGGTTTCACGCACCGCGTCGGACACTTCAAGGAGGATGTCGCCATCGCGCTCGACCTTGACCAGCTGCCAGACAGTCAGGCGGTCATCAAGCGGCAAGGCTTCAAGGATGTGGGCAACGTCGGCGGAGTGCAGCTCATCGAGCTTGCGTTGCAATTCGGCGAGGTTCTGCCGGTGCACCAGGTTTTCCACCCGGTCATGGTGCTGGCCTTCCTGACGATGGGTCAGGTCTTCGACCAGCTTGTGCCGATGCAACAGCTCGACCACCTGGGCCAGGCGATTTTGCAGGCTTTCTTGCGGCTTTTTTGCTTCTACTTCAGTCATGGCGCGCTCCACCCCCAGTGGCAGCGCACGCCACAGAGGATCAATCAGTCAACACGTGATTGCACAATCGAGATTCAGAGTAACTACTGGGTAAGTCCATGGTGGTTTTCCACAAGCCCCGGCGGGGCTGACGCGGCGAATGATACCACCGCCCAGGCGCTTTGCATGTGACAAAAACAATCCTAGAACAAGCGCTTGCACGACAAACTTAAGCACGCTTGCACATCTGTAACTGCGACGTGCCAGGCACTGGCAAAGGCACGCCTGGCACAGACAAAGACATCGACTACCCTTGCACATGGACCGTCACGGAGGACGCACCATGCATGGACTGCGCTGCGCAGCTTTCTGCGCCATTCTGCTTTGCCCCCTACCCACACTCAGCTCAACCGTATTTCGCTGTGAAGACGCCAAAGGCCACGTCACTTTCACCCGCCAGGGCTGCCCCAACGAACACAGCCAAAGCCTGCAGCAGGCCTACAACCCCACTCCGGGCAGTGGTAAACCGGTGCCATTGGCCAAACCGCGCAAGGCCGGCCGCGAGAGCAAGAAGAAAGATGAACATAAATTGACTGTGATCGGCGCCAAGCAGGACGGTTGCGGCAACCACCTGAGCAGCAGCGAGCGGCGCGCCGCCATCATCAAGCAGCAGATACGCCTGGGCATGAGCCGCAACGACGTCGAGAGTAGCCTCGGCAAGCCAGACAAGGTCACCGAACAAAACGGCCAGACGCGCTACGTCTACCAGGGCAAGAAAGGCAACAAGCGCAACGTCAGCTTCGATGAAGCCGGCTGCGTCAAAGGCAAGGCCAAACGAAAATCGGCGAGTAAAAAGTGACCAACAGTCACTTTTCACGCCACACAACGACAACCCGCCGGCGGCAGCCATAAACGACGCGCAATAAAAAAGGGCCTGCATCGCTGCAGGCCCTTCTTGTTTGGTGCACTCAGGAGGATTCGAACCTCCGACCGCTCGGTTCGTAGCCGAGTACTCTATCCAGCTGAGCTATGAGTGCATATGGCGCTTTTTAACCAGATCACCGCTGGCTGAAACAAAATGGCTTGCATCACTGCAAGCCATTTCGATTTGGTGCACTCAGGAGGATTCGAACCTCCGACCGCTCGGTTCGTAGCCGAGTACTCTATCCAGCTGAGCTATGAGTGCAAATGGCGCTTTTTGACCAGATCACCGCTGGCTGAAACAAAATGGCCTGCATCGCTGCAAGCCATTCCTAGTTGGTGCACTCAGGAGGATTCGAACCTCCGACCGCTCGGTTCGTAGCCGAGTACTCTATCCAGCTGAGCTATGAGTGCATGTAACGCTTGCACTGCAGACTTCTAAATCAACGCCTACAGCACTAAATAATGGCGGAGAAGGGGGGATTCGAACCCCCGACACCCTTTTGAGATGTACTCCCTTAGCAGGGGAGCGCCTTCGGCCACTCGGCCACCTCTCCGCAACACGGGGCGCATGATAACCATGTTTTCCCCGTTTGCAAAGCCAAAATTTCGATAAAAATTAGTGGCTTGGTTCTTCGCCTTTCTCTTTCTGGATGCGCTGGTAAATTTCTTCGCGGTGCACGGCAACCTCTTTCGGCGCGTTAACGCCAATGCGCACCTGATTACCTTTAACGCCCAACACGGTGACAGTGACTTCGTCACCCACCATCAGGGTCTCTCCGACCCGGCGAGTCAGAATCAGCATTCCTTTCTCCTTACGGATATCAGTTCAGGACAACAGCAGTCTGCAAAAAAGAAAATGGTGGCAGCCCCGAACATCTCAAGCAGAGCCTTCACCCAAGTATTGACCAGTGTGAGCAGAAAGAAAGTTCCTGCTCATGCCAACCAAAAAGACAAAAGGCGCGGGATAAACCGCGCCTTTCGGATAATGCCTCAGTCGCCCTGACGGGCCGGAGCATCCAGTTCAAAAGCAGTGTGCAGGGCGCGCACCGCCAACTCCAGATATTTCTCTTCAATCACCACAGAGACTTTGATCTCCGAGGTCGAGATCATCTGGATATTGATGTTTTCCTTAGCCAGCGCTTCAAACATGCGGCTGGCAACACCGGCATGGGAACGCATGCCGACACCAACGATGGACACCTTGGCAATCTTGGTGTCGCCGATGACTTCACGCGCACCCAGTTCGCGAGCCGTGTTTTCCAGCACCTCGAACGCCGCGGTGTAGTCATTGCGGTGTACGGTGAAGGTGAAGTCAGTGGTGTTATCGTGCGAAACGTTCTGCACGATCATGTCCACTTCAATGTTCGCGGCACTGATCGGGCCGAGAATTTTGAACGCCACGCCCGGGATGTCCGGTACGCCACGGATGGTCAGCTTGGCTTCGTCGCGGTTGAAAGCGATGCCGGAGATGATCGGCTGTTCCATGGATTCCTCTTCATCAAGGGTAATGAGGGTGCCCGGCCCCTCTTGGAAGCTGTGCAGCACGCGCAGCGGGACGTTGTACTTGCCGGCGAATTCCACCGAGCGAATCTGCAGCACCTTGGAGCCGAGACTGGCCATTTCCAGCATCTCTTCGAAGGTGATTTTTTCCAACCGCTGAGCCTGCGGCACCACACGCGGGTCAGTGGTGTAGACACCATCAACGTCGGTGTAAATCTGGCACTCATCGGCCTTCAGCGCAGCGGCCAGCGCCACGCCCGTGGTATCGGAACCGCCACGACCTAGCGTGGTGATGTTGCCGTGCTCGTCGACACCCTGGAAACCTGCGACCACCACCACACGACCGGCCTTGAGGTCGGCACGCAGTTTCTGGTCATCAATCTGCAGGATGCGCGCTTTGTTGTGCGCGCTGTCCGTCAGGATGCGCACCTGGTTGCCGGTATAGGACACCGCCGGCACGCCAATCTTGATCAGCGCCATGGCCAGCAGGGCAATCGTCACCTGCTCGCCGGTAGAGACCATCACGTCGAGTTCACGCGGTACCGGCTGACCATCACTGACCTGTTTGGCCAGATCGATCAGGCGATTGGTTTCACCGCTCATGGCGGAAACCACAACCACAATGTCATCGCCGTTTTCGCGGAATTTCTTCACCTTCGCGGCCACCTGCTGAATACGCTCAACAGTGCCGACGGAGGTGCCGCCAAATTTCTGTACGATCAAAGCCATTTCAAAGCCGCCTCAGCCCGTGAAGGGCGCCCATTAAACATACAACTCAATACCCTGCCAAGGCCCGCCGGGCGTATACCGGGCCTTGGGCTATAGATCTGGGGAATCAGGCGTTTACAGACCCTGCTCAGCGAAGGTCACCGCCAACGCCAGCGCACCATCGAGGGCCGCCGCATCAACACCGCCGCCTTGCGCCATGTCCGGGCGACCGCCGCCTTTGCCGCCGACGGCCGCAGCCGCCTGCTTCATCAGCTCGCCGGCTTTCAGCTTGGCGGTCAGATCCTGAGTCACACCAGCCACCAGCACGACCTTGTCGTCCTGCACACCGCCGAGCAGGATGACTGCACTGCCGAGCTTGTTCTTCAATTGGTCGACCATGGCCAACAGCGCCTTGCCGTCCAAACCGTCGAGACGCGCACTCAGCACCTTGATGCCTTTGACGTCGACAGCCGAACCAGCCAGGTCATTGCCCGCCGCGCTGGCGGCCTTGGCCTTGAGCTGCTCAAGCTCTTTTTCCAGCTGGCGATTGCGCTCCATTACACCAGCCAGCTTGTCCAGCAGGTTGTCGCGGCTGCCTTTGACCAGCGCCGCAGCTTCTTTCAGCTGTTCTTCCGCGCCATTCAGGTAGGCAAAGGCCGCTGCACCAGTGACTGCTTCGATTCGACGCACGCCCGCCGCCACACCGCTTTCGCTGATAATTTTGAACAGACCGATATCACCGGTGCGCTTGACGTGAGTACCGCCGCACAGCTCAACGGAGAAATCGCCGCCCATGCTCAACACGCGAACCTGATCGCCGTACTTTTCACCGAACAGCGCCATGGCGCCTTTGGCCTTGGCGGTTTCGATATCGGTTTCCAGGGTCTCCACTTCGCTGTTGCCGCGCACTTCACGATTGACGATGCTCTCCAGCTCTTTCAGCTGCGCTGGAGTGATCGCCTCAAAGTGGCTGAAGTCAAAACGCAGACGCTGACTGTCGACCAGCGAGCCCTTCTGAGTCACGTGCTCGCCCAGAACCTGACGCAGCGCAGCATGCAGCAAGTGAGTGGCCGAGTGATTGAGCGCAGTGGCCTGACGCACACTGGCGTCCACTTCGGCCTTGACCGAGGTGCCGACACTCAAACCGCCCTTGACCGCAACGCCGTGGTGCAGAAATGCACCGCCAGCCTTGGTGGTATCACGCACGTCGAAACGCACGCCAGCGCCTTCAAGGAAGCCGCAGTCACCCACCTGACCACCGGACTCGGCGTAGAACGGCGTCTGATCGAGGACGACTACGCCCTCCTCGCCTTCACCTAGGCTGTCGACTGCCTGACCGGCCTTGAACAGCGCAATGATCTTGCCGCTGCCGCTGGTGCCTTGATAGCCAAGGAACGCGGTGTCACTGTCGACCTTGACCAGGCTGTTGTAGTCCATACCGAAGGCGCTGGCAGAACGGGCGCGCTCGCGCTGCGCCTGCATTTCGCGCTCGAAGCCTTCTTCATCCAGGGTCAGCTCGCGCTCACGGGCGATGTCGCCAGTGAGGTCCATCGGGAAGCCGAAGGTGTCGTACAGCTTGAAGATCACATCGCCCGGAATCACCGTGCCTTTCAACTCGGCCAGATCCTGTTCGAGAATTTTCAGGCCCTGCTCCAGGGTCTTGGCGAACTGCTCTTCTTCGGTTTTCAGCACGCGCTCGATATGCGCCTGCTGCTGCTTCAGTTCAGGGAAGGCATCGCCCATCTCGGCGACCAATGCGGCAACGATCTGATAGAAGAAGCTGCCCTTGGCGCCCAGCTTGTTACCGTGACGGCAGGCGCGGCGGATGATGCGTCGTAGCACGTAGCCACGGCCTTCGTTGGACGGCGTCACGCCATCAGCGATCAGGAAGCCGCAGGAACGGATGTGGTCAGCCACCACCTTCAGCGAAGCCTGGCCCTCGTTGACGCAACCGATGGCCTTGGCCGCTGCATTGAGCAGGCTCTGGAACAGGTCAATTTCATAGTTCGAGTTGACGTGCTGCAGCACCGCACTGATGCGCTCCAGGCCCATGCCGGTGTCCACGCTCGGTGCCGGCAGCGGGTGCAATACGCCGTCAGCGGTGCGGTTGAACTGCATGAATACGTTGTTCCAGATTTCGATGTAACGATCACCGTCTTCCTCTGGCGAGCCGGGTGGGCCACCCCAGATGTGCTCGCCATGATCGAAGAAAATCTCGGTGCACGGGCCACACGGGCCGGTGTCGCCCATGGTCCAGAAGTTGTCGGACGCGTACGGCGCACCTTTGTTGTCGCCGATACGGATCATCCGCTCGGCCGGCACGCCGATTTCCTTGTTCCAGATATCAAAGGCTTCATCGTCCGTGGCGTAGACGGTGACCCAGAGCTTTTCCTTGGGCAGGTTCAGCCAGTTTTCACCGGTGAGGAATTCCCAGGCGAAGTGAATGGCGTCGCGCTTGAAATAGTCGCCAAAGCTGAAGTTGCCGAGCATTTCGAAGAAGGTGTGGTGACGTGCGGTGTAACCGACGTTTTCCAGGTCGTTGTGCTTGCCGCCGGCACGCACGCACTTCTGGCTGGTGGCGGCGCGGGTGTAGGCGCGCTTTTCCAGACCGAGGAAACAATCCTTGAACTGGTTCATCCCCGCGTTGGTGAACAGCAGGGTCGGGTCATTACCCGGAATCAGGGAGCTGGAGGCGACACGGGTGTGTCCCTTCTGTTCGAAGAAGCTGAGGAAGGCTTCACGGATTTCTGCGCTTTTCATAGGAATCTTCCAAAAACCAGCGGCCACGACAAAGCCGGCAAAGGGCCGCATTATATCGGGCCTGCGCTAGGGGGCTAGTGCCTTTATTGATAGAGGGCGACTATTCATCGCCTCAATACAATCAATTCCGGCGGAATTCAGCGAAGGTCGCCACCACCTGATCGACATCCGCAGCGGCAATATCCAGATGAGTGACCATGCGCATCCGTGGCGCAGCGGTGAGCTTGATCCCGCGCTCGGCGCAGAAGGTCTTCAGCGCGCCGGCCTGCTCGCCAACCTGGGCGTAGACCATATTGGTCTGCACCGGCTCCACCGTATAACCCAACTCACGCAAGCTCGCGGCCAGGCGCTCGGCATTGGCATGATCCTCGGCCAGACGTTCCACCTGATGCTGCAAGGCATACAAACCGGCCGCGGCGAGCATGCCCGCCTGACGCATACCGCCACCGACCATCTTGCGCAAACGCCGCGCCCTGCCGATCAGCTCGGCTGAGCCGCATAACACCGAACCAATAGGTGCGCCGAGGCCCTTGGACAGGCACACCGAGACCGAATCGAAGTACTGAGTAATCTCCCGCGCCGGCACGCCCAGTTTGACCGCCGCGTTATACAACCGCGCGCCGTCCAGATGCAGGGCCAGGCCACGCCGCGTGGCCAGCTCGCGTGCCGCTTGCAGATACGCCTGCGGCAGTACCTTGCCCTGCATGGTGTTTTCCAGCGCCAGCAGGCGGGTGCGGGCGAAGTGAAAGTCATCCTGCTTGATGGCCGCCTCGACCTTGGCCAAGTCCAGCGAGCCATCGGCTTCGCCCTCAATCGGCTGCGGCTGGATCGAGCCAAGCACGGCCGCGCCGCCACCTTCGTATTTATAGGTGTGCGCCTGCTGGCCGACGATATATTCGTCGCCGCGCGCGCAATGGGCCATCAGCCCGAGCAGATTGCTCATAGTGCCGGTGGGCACGAACAACGCAGCCTCGAAACCTAACTCGGCAGCCAGAAACTGCTCCAGACGATTAACCGTAGGGTCTTCGCCATACACGTCATCGCCCAACTCGGCGGTTTGCATGGCCTCGCGCATACCTAGAGTCGGCTGGGTAACGGTGTCGCTGCGCAGGTCAATAACGGGCATGGCGGGCAGTCCTTAGATGGGGCTAAAGCCCGATGCTAAAGCGCGCCCACCGGGCAAACAAGGTACAGATCGGGCGAGAAAACCCAGGACAGATTACGAGCCAGCCAAGTTAATTCAGGCCAGCTGCACGTCTTCGGCGGGGACTATGAGGATACCGGCGCGCAGGCCGTTCTTGACCTTGGGATTAGGGAAGATAATCCGCGCGCCCGGTTCATCCACCACCCAGCGAGTATCCGCAAGATCCTCGGCCAGCAGGTAGCCAATCGGCAGTTCGCTAAAGTTCTCGATATCGGCCGGCAAGTGCAGCTTGAAGGCGTCGCTGTGTTTGATTACTTCACGCGCTACGGCAAATAGCTTGAGCTCGCCCAGATCATCAGTGGCGCCTTCGGGCTCGCGGCCTTCGATCAGGGCCTGCAGATGCTGTTCAAGCAGGTCGAGGTTAACCAACTCGTTCTGCCCGAACGGTCGCGCCTTACCCAATTCCAGGGTGAAGGCTTCCGCCCCAAGCTGGGTGTATGTGTAGGCGCTGAAGGTGATCGAGCTTTTGTTGTGCAGCAGCACCGCTTCGATCCCGGCTGCGCTCAAGCGCGCCAGTTCACGCTGGCTGCGCGGGCGGCCTTCCTGAAACGGATAAAGAGCAAATTGCTCGATCTTCGACGCGCGAATCGCGGTATGCAGGTCGTAATGCAGGCGGGTGCGATCCGGCTTGCTGAAAAAGGTGGCAGCCAGATGTTCCAGATCGCAGGCACGCAACGCTTCGGCACCGGTGTGCTGATCGTGGCGGCCATTGAACAGGCGGTTGATGTCCTGCTCGATATAACGCTCGCCGCTGCGCATGGCGGCGGGGTTACCGAACAGAAAGAGAATGCGGGCGCGGGGCTTCAACTGATTGCGGGCAATGCCCTGCAACAGGCGGTCGAGCAATTCGATAGGCGCGGTTTCGTTGCCATGAATGCCGGCAGACAACAGCAGGTCCAGGCCATTGTCACTGGCCACCGGCGGCGTTATTTCCAACGCGCCTTCGGCCAGCCAACGCAAACGCGTGCCCTCGGGAGTCAGCTGAATCTTCGCTGCCGGTTCGTGGCCGGCCAGGGTCAGTTCAAGCAGTTTGCCGAGGGCGAGCATAGGCGTTTCCTCAGAGCGTCAAAGAGCTCTTAGTGGTTGCAGTCAGGGCCGTGTACGTGACCATCGTCTTCGTCCAGGCCAGCGGCTTCCATTTCCAGCTCCAAGCTGACCAGATTGGTAGCCAGCGGGCGCAGCAGCAGGTTGGCGTACTCGGCAGCGCCCTCCTCCACGTCTACACCGATCATCAGCTGGTTGTTACCCACCTGCTGGAACCAGATTTCCTGGCCCTGCCAGATCACGGCAAAACGTGTGCAGGAGGTTTCCAGCTGGGTGCCGTCAGTGTCTTCGAGGATCAGTTGCAGGGCGTCGGACATGGTAATAGGTACTCAATCAAGCTAATTGGAATGGATAAACCGCGCCCAGTTTAAGGATCTGCGTCAGTTCGTCCAAGGCCGCACGGCATTCGTTCAGCAATTGTGGGTCAGCCAGATCGTTTTCGCTCAGGCGATCACGGTAGTGCTTGTCGACCCAAACGTTGAGGCTGTCGTGCAGGGCCGGGGTCATGATCACGCCCTGATTGACCGCTGCCAGCTCGTGCTCCTTGAGCGCCACGCGCAAGCGCAGGCACGCCGGGCCACCGCCGTTCTGCATGCTTTGCTTGAGGTCGAAGACCTTGACCTCGCGAATCGGCCCGTTACCGCCGGTCAGCTGCTCCAGGTAACGCCAGACATTGCCGTTGTTGCGGCACTCTTCCGGCACGATCAGCAGCATGCCGCCATCCGCGCGAGTTAACAGCTGGCTGTTGAACAGGTAGGACTTGACCGCATCCTCCACCGTCACCGCATCACGCGGTACGCACACGGCCTGGAAGTTGCCACCACGACGGGCGAGCTTGTCACTCAGCTCGGCCAGCACCTTGTCGGTGTCGAGGAAGGCGTCCTGGTGATAGAACAGCACCTCGCCATTGCCCACGGCGATCACGTCGTTGTGGAACACACCCTGATCGATCACCGCTGGCGTCTGCTGGGCGTAAACCACGCCCTCATCGCTCAGGCCATGCAGGCGGGCAACCGCCTGCGAAGCTTCCAGGGTCTGCCGCGCCGGGTAGCGCTGCGGCGCGGGGAAGCGGCTGTCGAAGGCGCTGCGGCCGAATACGAAGAACTCCACGCCGGCATCGCCGTAGCCTTTGCAGAAGCGCGTGTGGTTGGCCGCGCCTTCATCACCGAACTGACCGACCGCCGGCAACGCGGCGTGGTGAGCGAAGTGCTGCTCATTGGCGAACATGGCGCCAAGCACGCGGCTGGTGGTCGGGTGTTCGATCGAGCGGTGGAATTTGCAGTTGAGGTTGGCGGCGGTGAAATGCACGCGACCGTCCGCCGTATCCGCACTCGGGCTGACGGTACAGGCGTTGGCTGTCCACATGCTCGAGGCCGAACAGCTGGCAACCAGCAGCGGCATGGCGTCTTTCGCGGCCTTCTGGATCACCTGCGCGTCAGTCCCGGTAAAACCCAGGCTGCGCAGCACGGCGACATTCGGGCGCTCCTGCGGGGCCAGTACGCCCTGCTTGAAGCCCATTTCCATCAGGGCCTTCATCTTGGCCAGGCCTTGCTTGGCGGCTTCTTTCGGGTTGGACGCGGCCTGACTGTTGCTCTGCGAGGCAACGTTGCCGTAGGACAGGCCGCCATAGTTGTGAGTCGGCCCGACCAAGCCATCAAAATTTACTTCGAATGCATTGCTCACAGGCTTACTCCGGGTGTCAGGGTGGCAGGCAGGCTCAGGCTGTCGGATTCCAGCGAGGCCACCGGATAGGCGCAATAATCGGCCGCGTAATAAGCGCTGGCGCGGTGGTTGCCAGAGGCGCCCACACCGCCGAATGGCGCGGTGCTGGCGGCACCGGTCAGCTGTTTGTTCCAGTTGACGATACCGGCGCGGCTTTGCAGCCAGAACTGCTCGTAGCGCGCCTTGGAATCGGACAGCAGGCCAGCAGCAAGGCCGTACTGGGTGTTGTTGGCCTCGGCGATGGCGGACTCGAAATCGACGTAGCGAATCACCTGTAGCAGCGGGCCGAAAAACTCTTCATCCGGACGATTGGCGACCTCAGTCACATCGATGATGCCCGGCGTGAGCAAGGCGGCACCGGCCAGCGGCTGGGTCATTTCCAGCAGCGGCTTGGCGCCCTGGTTCAGCAGGTGCTGCTGCGCCTTGATCAGGTGCTGCGCGGCGGCCAGGGAAATCACCGAGCCCATAAAGGGCGCTGGCTGGGCGTCGAAACTGCCGACCTTGATACTTGCAGCAACTTCAACCAAACGCTCCAGCAGGCTATCGCCCCAAGCGCCTTGCGGCACCAGCAAGCGGCGCGCACAGGTGCAGCGCTGACCAGCGGAGATAAAGGCTGACTGAATGATGGTGTACACGGCTGCGTTGAGATCAGCGACCTGATCGACCACCAGCGGGTTATTGCCGCCCATTTCCAGGGCGAGGATCTTGTCCGGACGACCGGCAAACTGGTTATGCAACAGGTTTCCGGTGCGGCTGGAGCCGGTGAAGAACAAGCCGTCGATGCCATCATGCGCAGCCAACGCCACACCGGTATCGCGCGCACCTTGCACCAGATTGAGCACGCCCGCCGGCAGGCCAGCTTCGATCCAGCACTTGACCGTCAGCTCGGCGACTTTCGGAGTCAGCTCGCTGGGCTTGAACACCACACAGTTACCCGCCAGCAGCGCCGGCACGATATGGCCGTTAGGCAGGTGACCGGGGAAGTTGTACGGGCCAAACACCGCGACCACGCCATGCGGCTTGTGCCGCAGCACGGCGGTGGCGTCGGCCAGCGGGCCGCTCTTCTCACCGGTACGCTCGCGGTAGCTCTGGATCGAGATGGCAACCTTGTTGACCATGCTGGTGACTTCGGTGGCGGTTTCCCACAGCGGCTTGCCAGTTTCTTCACCGATGCAGTGGCCCAAGGCGTCGGCATGGCCTTTCAGGGTGGCGGCAAACTGCTCGAGCACGGCGATCCGTTCATCCAGCGAGCGCGAGGCCCAGGCTGGGAATGCAGCACGCGCGGCCTGCACAGCGGCGTCAACCTGGACCGCACTGGCCGCTTGACCTTGCCAGATGGCTTCCTGGCTGACCGGATTGAGCGATTCCAGGGCTTCACCCTGGCCTGCGTGCCAGGCACCGGCAATGTAATGAGTGCTCATTTTGTTTTATCACTCCCAGCAAGGTATCGACCCGGCTTGCGCCGGATCAGCAAATAGGAACAACGGCGCTCGGCTTAGCCGCGGGCGGAAACCGCGACCGCGCGCACCTGATCACCCGCCGACAGCCGCAGACGCTTGGCGGTTTGCGCATCGACCACCAGGGTGCCGGCGGCCAGACGTGCCGGCGCGGCGGTAATCCGACAGTCTTCGCGCTTGCGGTTGTGGATCAGAAACTGCGGCGCGTCATCACCCGGAGTGCCGATGGCCAGCACCAATACCTGACTGTCCTGCACGGCGCGAATTTTCGCGGTTTCGGCCTCGATGGCCGGGCCGGCGTCGAAGATGTCGACATAGCCCTGATAGCTGAATCCCTCGCCCTTGAGCATGGCCAGCGCCGGCTCGGTGTCCGGGTGCACGCGGCCGATGATGTTGCGCGCGTCCTCAGAGAGGAAGCAGGTATAGAGCGGAAACTTGGGCATCAACTCGGCGATAAAGGCCTTGTTGCCCACGCCGGTGAGGTAGTCAGCCTGGCAGAACTCCATCTTGAAGAAGTGCCGCCCCAGGCTTTCCCAGAACGGTGAACGGCCGCTCTCGTCGGACATGCCGCGCATCTCGGCAATCACCTTGTCGCCGAACAGCTCGCGGAACTCGGCAATAAACAGAAAGCGCGCCTTCGACAACAACCGGCCATTCAGGCCGCTGCGCTGGTCGCTGCGCAGAAACAGCGAGCACAACTCGGAGTTGCCGGTCAGGTCGTTGGCCAGGAACAGCGTGGGGATCTGCCGGTGGATGTTCAGCTCCTGTGAGGCGCTGACGGTCAAGCCGACCCGGTAGTTGTACCAGGGCTCGCGCAGGCCAACGGCACCGGCAACCGCCGAAATACCGACCACCTCACCGCTGTCGTCTTCAAGCACGAACAGGTAGTCGGCATCGGCACGCGCGGCTTCACCACGGAAGGTTTTCTCGGCCCAGCCCACGCGGTGCGCCAGGCGCTCCTCGTTGGCCGGCAAGGTAGTCAGGCCTGCGCCGGTGCTGCGCGCCAGCTGGAACAGGGCCGGCAGATCGGTGCTGCGGACGGGACGAACGATCATGCGCTAACTCCTTAAACCGCAACCAGGCGTACGCTGACGCCTTCGCCGACGCCCAGGGCCTCGGCGGCCGCAACACTCAGGGTGACCGGCTTACCCGGCACCCAATCCAGCTCCGCGACAATCGCGCGGAAATCCTGCAGCTGACCGTTGCTGACCAGATACGGCCGCCCGCCTTTGCCAGGCTCACCGATACGCACCGGCACCACACGGCTCTGGGCAATCGAGCGAATGCCCGAGGTGCGAGCGTGCAGGGTCGGGCCGCCGTCGAAAATATCGATGTAGTGGTCAGTTTCAAAGCCTTCGCGCATCAGAATGTCGAAGCTGATCTGCGCCCGTGGATGCACCTGGCCCATGGCTTCCTGCGCCTCATCCGGCAGCAGCGGCACGTAGATCGGGTAATGTGGCATCAACTCGGCGAGGAAGGTGCGGCTCTTCAACCCACACAGGCGCTCAGCCTCGGTGTAGTTCATGTCGAAGAAGTTGCGCCCCACGGCATCCCAGAACGGCGAATCACCGCCTTCATCGCTGTAGCCGACAATCTCCACCACCACCGCATCGGCAAAGCGCTCCGGGTGGTTGGCGAGAAACAGCAAGCGACCACGGGAATTGAGCTCCGACCAAGCGGTGTTCACCAACGGCCGCTCGACGTAGAAGCTGGTCAGCAGGCTGTTGCCGGTGAGGTCGTGGCACAGCGAGAGCACATGGATCTTGTTATGGATCTTCAGCTCGCGGGAGTTGTGCACAAAGGTTTCGTTACGGAAGCTGTAAAACGGTTCGGAGTAGCCGGCCGAAGCGACGATGCCGGAGCAGCCGACCAGGCGACCGCTCTCGCTGTCTTCCAGCACAAAGAAGTAGCTTTCTTCACCGTTGAAGCTGACTTCGGCGGAGAACGAGGCTTCCGAGGCGGCAATCTTTTCGCGCAGACGATCAGCGTCATCCGGCAGTGAAGTCACACCAACCGGGCTGTCCGCGGCGAGACGCTGCACTTCAGTGAGGTCGGCCATTTGCGCGGGGCGCATCACCAGCATGGTGCCACTCCTTTTGATAAAAGCTCCAAGCTGCCCAACGCGGACGGCTCAGAGAAAACCGCAGCACAGCTGCGGCACACACAGAGACAGGCTTCCTTGCTGTTAGCTCAACCCATCCATGGGTCGAGCAGGCGCAGCCTGATCCGCCGTATAACGGCAGGCCAGGCCGGCAATCAGGCTTGGGTCAGCTTGGCCACAGCACGCTCGAAACGCGCCAGACCTTCATCGATATCAGCGTCTTCCACCACCAGGCTCGGGGCGAAACGCACCACGTCCGGGCTGGCCTGCAGCACCATCACGCCTTCCACCGCAGCGGCGTCGAGAATCGCCTTGGCCTTGCCCTTCCAGGCATCGGACAGCACCGCACCGATCAGCAGACCGAGGCCGCGGACTTCGCTGAACACGCCGTATTGCTGGCCGATCTGCTCCAGCTTGGTTTTGAAGCGCAGGTGCTTGGCCTTCACCCCGTCGAGTACCTCAGGCGTGTTGATGGTGTCGATCACCGCCTCACCGACCGCACAGGCCAGCGGATTGCCGCCGTAGGTGGTGCCGTGGGTGCCGACAGCCAGGTGCTTGGCCAATTCGCTGGTGGTGAGCATCGCGCCAATCGGGAAACCACCGCCCAGACTCTTGGCACTGGAAAGGATGTCCGGAGTCACGCCGTAATGCTGATAGGCGAACAACGAACCACTGCGGCCCATACCGCTCTGCACTTCGTCAAACACCAGCAGCGCGTTGTGCTGGTCGCACAGCTCGCGGGCCGCTTGCAGGTAAGCCAGGTCAGCCGGCAGCACGCCGCCCTCACCCTGAATCGGCTCCAGCACCACGGCGCAAGTCTTGTCGGATACCGCCGCTTTCAGCGCCTCGATATCGTTGTAAGGAATGTGGCTGATGCCCTGAATCTTCGGGCCGAAGCCATCGGAATACTTCGGCTGACCGCCGACGCTGACGGTAAACAGAGTGCGACCGTGGAAGCTGTTTGTCGCTGCGATGATTTCGCACTTGTCTTCGCCGAACTTATCGAACGCCACGCGACGGGCCAGTTTGAACGCGGCTTCGTTGGCTTCGGCGCCGGAATTACAGAAGAACACGCGCTCCGCGAAGGTCGCGTCGATCAGCTTCTTGGCCAGGCGCAGGGCCGGCTCGTTGGTGAACACGTTGGATACGTGCCAGAGGTTGCCGGCCTGCTCGGTGAGCGCCTTGACCAGCGCCGGATGAGCATGACCCAGCACGTTGACGGCAATGCCGCCGGCAAAGTCGATCAGCTCGCGACCGCTTTGATCCCATACGCGCGAACCGGCGCCACGTACTGGAATAAAGGCAGCGGGTGCATAGTTGGGCACCATCACCTGGTCGAAATCGGCGCGTTGCACCGGGTCGTGCTGAACGGACATCTGAGCTCTCCTGACGAGGAACACCTGCATTCAATAGCAGGCGATGTGAAGGATTGTAGGGACTGATCCGGGGCCGGCATTGCCGCCATGCGACAACTTCTTATAGCGCCAACCCGAGGAAATCCGCTGCTTTCGCAAATGCGACAGAAAGCATCGGGAAGGCGCAGTTTAAATGCAGCCAACGGGCTTGGCGCGGTTTTCTCGGCCACGCGGAACAGGAATTTGGCAGCGCAGGCGGCCGGGATCAAACAAGAGGTGATGGCCTGCCTAGGCGGTTACCGGAATCACCGCCGGTACCGGCGGACTGTCCAGACAGAGAAACTCGATCAAACGGGCTTTCTGCGCCATGGCGTCCTGATAACCCAGCTCAATCAGCTCATTGCAGTAACCCGGTTCAAACAGCAGGTAACTCAGCACCCCGGCGCCGCTGGCCTTGGTCGCCCCTGGGCCACGCAGAAACAGGCGCAACGCCTTGGGCAGTTCATGGCGATGGCGCGCGGCAATCAGGTCCAGTGGCTGGCTGGGGGAAATTACCAGCACATCCACGGGCTTGAGCCCCAGACCACGCGGGTGATTTTCGGCAGGAATTAACCGGCCCATCTGGTTAAGCCGCTCAAGCAGCTCAATATCGCTTTCCAGGCTGTCAATAAAGGTGCTGTTGAGCATATGCCCACTGATCTGCGCCAGGCTCGGCGGCCGGCTTTGCTGCGGGCGCACCACCGGCAGCTGAGCCTGCGGCCCGGCAGCCGGATTGCCGCTAACGCCAACCACCAACACCCGCGTCGCCCCCAGGTGCAAGGCCGGACTGATCGGCGCGGACTGGCGCACCGCACCGTCACCGAAGTATTCGCGGTTGATTTTTACCGGCGGAAAAATCAGCGGGATCGAGGCACTGGCCAGTAAATGCTCAAGCGCCAAGCGGGTTGGCACACCGACCCGCCGATGGCGGAACCAGGGATCGATAGTGGCGCGGCCTTGATAGAAGGTCACCGCCTGGCCGGTTTCGTAACCGAAGGCCGTCACCGCCACGGCGCGCAGCTGACGATGGCGCACGGCGGCGGCAATCCCGCTGAAGTCCAGCTCGCGACCGAGCAATTCGGCCAGTGGCGAGCTGTCGAGCAGCGCCACCGGCACCTGACCACCCAACCCGAGCAAGCTGTGGCCGATAAAACGACTGGCCTGGCGCAACACGCCTGGCCAATCACTGCGGTACACCTGATGAGTATGAAAGCCCTGCCAAACGCTGGTCAGCCGGCGCACGGCTTCGGTGAAGTGCAACGCGCCGCAGGCCAACCCCACCGCATTGATGGCACCGGCCGAAGTACCGACGATCACCGGAAAGGGATTGTGCGCGGCGTTGGGCAACAAGTCGGCAATCGCCGACAACACGCCAACCTGATAGGCCGCCCGTGCGCCACCGCCGGAAAGGATCAGCCCGGTGACCGGCTGATTGGTTGAAGCAGTGAGCGGCATAGGCTGTTTCCTATTATTTTTCAGCCAGTATAGGAGCCAGTCAGGCGCACACGGAACAACTCAGCGCCAAGAAACCTCACTTCAGCACAACAACCCGCCAATTGGATGGCGGCCCTAACGTTTCTTCTTATAGAGCTTCGGCTCGCCTTCGGGGCGCGTCTTGAAGCGCCGGTGCGCCCACAGGTATTGCTCAGGGCATTGGCTGATTGCCTGCTCAATCCACTGATTGACGCGCAGGCAGTCGGCCTCTTCGCTGTCGGTGGGGAAGTCCGCCAGCGGCGGATGAATCACCAGGCGATAGCCCTGGCCATCGGGCAAACGCTGCTGAGTAAAGGGAATCACCTGAGCGCGGCCCATACGAGCGAACTTGCTGGTGGCGGTGACGGTGGCCGCCGGCACACCGAACAGCGGCACAAACACACTGCGCTGGGCGCCGTAATCCTGATCCGGCGCATACCAGACCACCCCACCCGCCCGCAGCAGCTTGAGCATGCCGCGCACGTCATCACGGCCAATCACCCCAAGCAAACGCTGCTCACGACCGCGACGCTGCACATAATCAAACAGTGGGTTCTTGTGCGGGCGGTACATGCCGTACATGTTCTGCGCCATGCCGAGCAGACCGCCGCCCATTTCCAGGGTGGTGAAATGCAGCGCCATCAGGATCACACCCTGACCGTCGGCTTCGGCTTGGCGCAGATGCTCCAAGCCCTCAATAGTGCCCAGGCGACGCAGGCGCTCGGCGGGCCACCACCAAGCGATGGCCATCTCAAAGAAGGTGATGCCGGTAGAGGCGAAGTTTTCCTTTAATAGCGCTTCGCGCTCGGCGGCGGGCATTTGCGGAAAGCACAGTTCCAGGTTGCGCGCGGCGATCTTGCGCCGCGAACTGGCCAGGCGATACATCACGCTGCCCAGGCAGCGCCCCAGCCACAGCAGCACCTTGTAAGGCAGCTGGGCGATCAGCCACAGCAGGCCCAAGCCCAGCCACAACAGCCAGAAACGTGGATGCAGGAAATAAGCGCGAAATACTGGGCGATCCATAAAGCAGGTCCAAGGCACGCAATAAAGCGCGGCATTCTATCAGGAGTTTGTCCGGCGCCTGGTTTCGCGGCGCGCAACTTGCGAGCGCGCGGCGTTCTCGCTATAAGTCCGGCTTACTTTTCCCCCAGTTCCTAAATAAGGGCCGTATCAGGCAGACCATGAGCCAAGCTGATCTCCTCGAGCAAGACCCCGTATTCCAGCTTAAAGGCAGCATGCTGGCCATCACCGTGATGGAGCTGGCGCACAACGACCTCGCCCGCCTCGACCAGCAGCTCAGCGAAAAAGTCGCCCAGGCCCCGGCCTTCTTCAGCAACACCCCGCTGGTGCTGGCCCTGGACAAGCTGCCCGAGGGCGAAGGCGTACTTGATCTGACCGAGCTGATGGCTGTCTGCCGCAAGCACGGCCTGCGCACCCTGGCAATCCGCGCCAACCGTGAGGCCGATATCGCCGCCGCCGAAGCGCTGGACCTGCCTGTGCTGCCGCCCTCCGGCGCGCGTGAACGCTTGATCGACCTGGCGCCGGCAAAACCGGAAAAGCCCGCCGAGCCGGAGTTCAAGCCGAGCAAAATCATCACCAGCCCAGTACGCGGCGGCCAACAGGTATATGCCCAGGGCGGCGACCTGATCGTCCTGGCCCCGGTCAGCGCCGGCGCGGAACTTCTCGCCGATGGCAACATCCATGTGTACGCCCCGATGCGCGGCCGAGCACTGGCCGGCATCAAGGGCAATCTCAAGGCGCGGATTTTCTGCCAGCAGATGGGCGCAGAACTGCTCTCCATCGCCGGCCAGTACAAGGTGGCCGAAGACTTGCGCCGCGACCCACTCTGGGGCGAAGCGGTGCATGTCAGCCTGTCGGGTGACGTGTTGAACATCACCCGCCTTTAACGGATACTGCCGCCACTTTTCAAGGACACAGACAGGGCACCCGGAAGCCTGAGATAGGCCACGGAAACCTGCGTTTTTTCTACATTTTGGGGTGAATCACCTTGGCCAAGATCCTCGTTGTTACGTCCGGCAAAGGTGGCGTCGGTAAAACCACCACCAGCGCTGCCATCGGTACCGGCCTCGCCCTGCGCGGGCACAAGACAGTCATCGTCGACTTCGACGTCGGCCTGCGTAACCTTGACCTGATCATGGGCTGCGAGCGCCGCGTGGTGTACGACTTCGTCAACGTGGTCAACGGCGAAGCGACCCTCACCCAGGCCCTGATCAAAGACAAGCGCCTGGAAAACCTCTACGTGCTGGCTGCCAGCCAGACCCGTGACAAAGACGCGCTGACTCAGGAAGGCGTCGAGAAAATCATCAACGAACTGCGCGAAAGCTTCGAATACGTGGTCTGCGACTCGCCAGCCGGTATCGAAAAAGGCGCGCACCTGGCCATGTACTTCGCCGATGAAGCGATTGTCGTGACCAACCCGGAAGTCTCCTCGGTACGTGACTCCGACCGCATGCTCGGCCTGCTGGCGAGCAAATCGCGACGCGCCGAGAAAGGCGAAGAGCCGATCAAGGAACACCTGCTGCTGACCCGCTACAACCCTGAGCGTGTGGTCAAAGGCGAAATGCTCGGCGTGGAAGACGTCGAAGAAATCCTCGCCATCCGCCTGCTCGGCGTAATCCCCGAGTCGCAAGCCGTACTCAAGGCCTCGAACCAGGGCGTGCCGGTGATCCTCGACGACCAGAGCGATGCAGGCCAGGCTTACAGCGACGCGGTTGACCGCCTGCTGGGCAAGGAAGTGGCACACCGATTCCTCGATGTGCAGAAGAAGGGATTCATGCAACGCCTGTTTGGAGGTCGTGAATGAACATTTTTGACTTCTTTCGTGAGCGCAAGAAAGAAACTACCGCGTCCATTGCGAAAGAGCGTCTGCAAATCATCGTCGCCCACGAGCGCGGCCAGCGCAGCCAGCCGGACTACCTGCCGGCCCTGCAGCAAGAGTTGGTCGAGGTGATCCGCAAGTACGTGAATATCGACTCGGATCAAGTACAGGTTGCACTGGAAAACCAGGGCAGCTGTTCCATTCTGGAACTCAACATCACGCTCCCCGACCGTTAATTGGTTGAGAGCATGCAACGGCGGCCCAGGCCGCCGTTTCTATTTGTGGAAAACCCATGCCGCTGTCGAATGTCGAAATTCTCCACCAGGACGTCGCCCTGCTGGTGATCAACAAGCCCACCCTGCTGCTCTCGGTGCCCGGCCGCGCCGAGGACAACCGCGATTGCCTGGTCACCCGCCTGCAGGAAAACGGTTACCCGGAAGCGCGCATCGTCCATCGCCTGGACTGGGAAACCTCAGGGATTATCGTCCTGGCCCGCGACGCCGACAGCCACCGCGAGCTGTCGCGGCAGTTTCACGACCGCGAAACCGAGAAAGCCTACACCGCCCTGTGCTGGGGCCAACCCGCGCTGGACAGCGGCAGCATCGACCTGCCACTGCGCTACGACCCGCCGACCAAGCCGCGCCACGTGGTCGATCATGAGCAAGGCAAACATGCCCTGACCTACTGGAAAGTGCTGGAACGTCACGCCGAGCATTGCCGCGTCGAGCTGACGCCGATCACCGGTCGTTCGCACCAGCTGCGCGTGCACATGCTGTCCATCGGACATCCGCTGCTTGGCGACGGCCTGTATGCCCACGAACAAGCCTTGGCCGCTTACCCGCGCCTGTGCCTGCACGCCAGCATGCTCAGCCTGACCCACCCACAAACGGGCGAACGCATGCGCTTCGAGTGCCCGGCGCCGTTCTAAGGACAGATCGCGTGGACAAGAACCGCTTCTACGCCGCCACCCAAGGAGCCCCTGCCCAACCCACCTTGCTGCGCGCCCTCGACTGCTGGCAACAGCCTCCCGGCCTAGCGCTGGATCTTGGCTGCGGTGCAGGGCGCGACACCCTCGAACTACTGCGCCGTGGCTGGCAGGTTGTGGCGATTGATAATGAACCCCAGGCACTCGAATGCCTGCATGGGCAAGTACCGACCGAGCACCGGGAAGCGCTGGAAGCCCATTGCGCCGCGTTTGAACACTTCAAGCTCCCCACTGCCAGCCTGATCAACAGCAGCTTCGCCCTACCGTTCTGCCCACCCGAGGCCTTCGCGCAGCTCTGGCAACGCATCAGCGATGCACTTCTCGGCGGCGGTTTGTTTGCCGGGCATTTCTTTGGCGAACGCGATGACTGGGCCAACAGCCCAGAACTGACCATCCATAGCCGCGCACACGTGCAAAACCTGCTGCACGACTGGGAAATCATTGAGCTGGAAGAAATCGACCGAAGCGGAAAAACCGCAGTCGGCCGCAACAAGCACTGGCATCTGTTTTCGGTAGTCGCCCGCCGCTGACCCATCGCCCAACAGCGCGCTGACGGCTAACCCTGCTTGCGCGGCCAGATCAGACTAAAACAGGCACCGCCCAGCGCTTCGCTGCGGCTGATCTGCGCGCGGCCGCCGTGCCAGTAGGTGATGCGACGCACAATGGATAGGCCCAGACCATGCCCACCCGAGGCGCGGGTGCGGCTGTCGTCCAGGCGCAGGAATGGTGTAAATATCCGCTCCCAGGCCTCTTCCGGCACGCCCGGACCGTCATCTTCGACATCCAGCCGGCAACGCTGCTGACCCACCTGATAGCTCACCCGCACCCGTGATTCGGCATGGCGCATGGCGTTGCTTACCAAATTCTGCAGAGCACGATGCAGGTAGCGCAGTTCTGCTTCAACACAGGCACCGCCGCCATCCAGGGCATCGCGTGACGGACCGTGCTCTACCCGCACGCTAGCGCGCAGCGGGGCCAGTTCGGTGATCACCTGATCAATCAGTTCGTTCAAATCGACCGGCTGGAAGTTCAGCGCCGGCGCGCCCTGCTCCAGGCGTGCGTAGGTGAGCATCTCGTCGACCAGCTTGTCGAGATCCTGAATATCGCTGTCCATGCCCTCCATATATTTACGCCGCGCTGCATCGGTTTCCGCGTCGCCGATCATTTCCAGACCAAAGCGCAGCCGCGCCACCGGCGTGCGCAGCTCATGGGACACCGCGCGGACCATCTCACGCTGAATACTCAGCGAGCGCTGCAAGTGCTCGGCCATGGCGTTGAAGGCTGCTGCCAAGCGCCCCACCGAATCGCTGCCACGGGTCGGCACACGAGCATCCAGCCGACCGCTGGCGATGCGCGTTGCTGCCTCTTCAAGGTCGCTCAGGCGCTGCTCCAGTGGCCGCACCAGCAGATAGACCATCAAGCCGATCAGACTCAGGCCAAGCGCGCCGATCAGCACCAGCCACTGCGCCGGATACGGGTTCATCTGATACAGCGGGCCGATTTCCAGCACCCAGGGCGTGTCGACAATGCCGGAGAACACATGAATGCTGTCGCCGCCGCGACCCAGGGCCATCACTGTATCGCCCTCGTCCACGCGGCGGCGCTGATCAGGGTCGAGGTCAGCCTGGTCGAGGCGCACCAGACGCAAGTCGAAACCGAACTGTTTGTCCTTTTTCAGCGCAGCCAGCCGGCGCGGCTGTTCATCCCAGGGATAGCGCACCAGTTCGTCGATCAGCAAAAAGCTGGTGGCGCGGGCCAGCTGCTCACTGACCTGCTGCACATCGGCAATCAGCAGCAGCGGCTTCCCGTCCAGCTGGCTGAAGACGCGCGCGGCGTGCGGGCCGGTCTGCTGCACCAGCACCTGGCCACGCCGCAGGCTATTGCGCGCGCCGCTGTCCAGCCCAGCACTTTCCAGCGCCTCGATGCGCAGCGGAATGCCGAGCAAACGCCCCCACACCGTAACGGCGCGGCGCCGTTCAATATCCACCATTGGTGAGAGGTTATCGGCCATCAGGCGAAAAGTGCCCTGGGCCAGGCGCTCACGGTATTGATCAACCCGCACTTCGTTAAGCAACTGCAGCGCGCCGACGCCGAGCAGCGCCACCAGCACCAGCACCGCGAGCATGCCGCCATAGATGCGCAGGAAGATCGAATTCATGGCTGTGAATTCATGTCAGCGCTTCAGCCGCTTCGGCCACAAACAGATAGCCCTTACTGCGCACGGTCTTGATTAGCCGGGGGTGCATCGGGTCGTCGCCGATTTTCGGGCGGATGCGCGAAATGCGCACGTCGATGGAACGGTCCTGGCCGTCGTATTCGATACCGCGCAGGGCGTTGAAGATTTCCTCGCGAGAGAGAATCCGCCCGGCGTTGGAGGTCAGCAGCCACAGCAGGTCGAATTCAGCACTGGTCAGCTCGATGCCCTGCTCACCCAGCCAGGCTTCACGCATGGCGCTGTCGATCACCAGCGGGCCGAACTGCAGACGCCGGCGCTCACCAGGAGTCTGCGCCTCACTGCCTTCGTGGCGGCGCAGCAGCGCGCGGATGCGCGCCAGCAACACGCGCGGGCGCACTGGCTTGCATACATAGTCGTCCGCGCCCATTTCCAGGCCCAGCACCTGGTCCATATCGTCAGTACGCGCAGTGAGCATCAGAATCGGCCCGTCGTACTGCCCGCGCACCTTGCGGCAGATCGACAGACCGTCTTCGCCGGGCAGCATCAGGTCGAGAATCACCAGATCGGGCTGTTCTTGCAGAATGCGCGCAGCGGCCTGCGCACCGTCCATCTCGATGGACACATTCAGGCCATTGCCCTGCAGGTACTCACGGGTCAACTCGGCCAGGCGCTGGTCGTCTTCGACAATAAGAATGTGCCACGACTGCTGCTCCACAACGGACTCCTGACAACATGAAAACGGCCGGCATTGTATCAATGCCCCAGGCACTGCATAGCGCATGCCATATTTCTGTAAAAACACTAGATGTAGTATCGACCTGAGAGATAGGCCACGTCTGGGCAAACCGTGGAAAAAGCCTGATCAACACCGACGAACGGTACACCCCAGCAAGCATGCGGCCTTGCCGCCAATAGCGCGGTTTAACCCACAATTCACCCACAAGTTATCCACAGGTTGTTCTTGCTCTCTCGCCTTGCAATACCCCAGATAGCGCATTATCTTGTATGCCAATCGCGCGACACCCACCACATGTTGGGTTTAGCCTGGCAACCGGACACAAGAAGAATGACTCGCACACGGCCTGATCCCAGCCCGTCACCGGTCGCCTGAAAAACCTTTGCAGTACGCCTGCTCTACCGCAGCAGGCCACACTTCAGCGCAGCGCTCGGCGCGCCTGAAAAAGAATAAAGCGCCAACCGCACACGCGGTTGCACCACTAGATGTAGTAGTTGAGGCGCGAAAACGCCTTGACGTGTGACTTTTGAGCCAGGAGGGCGCTTTAGTCGTACCTTCCCTGCCCAATTTGCAAGTCCCCGTGTACCCAGCCTCTGGCTGTGCCCACGGTATTGTTGAAATGGAATGAAGGCAGTAGCCGGCAGTGATCGACGGCAAAGCGTCTAACTAATAAATACAGAACATGGAGACTTTCATGCACACCGACACCTCTCGCGAGAACCCGCAGGCCAATGCGCCGCAGGCCACCGATGACAACCAGAGCCTGAGCGCCACCGCGCCGGGTCAACTGCGTGTTATCAAGCGTAACGGCACCGTGGTGCCCTACACCGATGACAAGATCACCGTTGCCATCACCAAGGCCTTTCTCGCTGTTGAAGGTGGCACTGCAGCCGCCTCGTCGCGTATCCATGAAACCGTCGCGCGTCTGACCGAGCAGGTCACCGCCACCTTCAAGCGCCGCATGCCGTCCGGCGGCACCATCCACATCGAAGAAATCCAGGACCAGGTCGAACTGGCCCTGATGCGTTCCGGCGAGCAGAAAGTCGCCCGCGACTACGTGATCTACCGTGAGTCGCGCAGCCAGGCGCGCAAGACCGGCGCCGCCGAGATTGCCGAGCCGCACCCAAGCATTCGCGTCACCCACCTCGACGGCACTGTTGCGCCGCTGGACATGGGCCGCCTCAACACCATCGTTACCGAAGCCTGCGAAGGCCTGGCCGAAGTCGACGGCGCGCTGATCCAGAAAGAAACCCTGAAGAACCTCTACGACGGCGTAGCGCAAAGCGACGTCAGCACCGCCCTGGTGATGACCGCGCGCACCCTGGTTGAGCGTGAGCCGAACTACAGCTACGTCACCGCCCGCCTGCTGATGGACAACATCCGCGCCGAAGGCCTGGGCTTCCTCGGTGTCGCCAGCAGCGCCACCCACCACGAAATGAGCGAGCTGTACGCCAAGGCACTGCCGGCTTACATCGCCAAGGGTATCGAGTTCGAACTGCTCAACCCGGTGCTGGCCAGCTTCGACCTGGAAAAACTCGGCAAAGCGATCAACCACGAGCGCGATCAGCAGTTCACCTACCTGGGCCTGCAGACCCTCTACGACCGCTACTTCATCCATAAGGACGGCATCCGCTTCGAACTGCCGCAAGTGTTCTTCATGCGCGTGGCCATGGGCCTGGCGATTGAAGAGAAGCAGAAAGAAGACCGCGCCATCGAGTTCTACAACCTGTTGTCGTCCTTCGACTACATGGCCTCGACGCCAACCCTGTTCAACGCCGGCACCCTGCGTCCGCAGCTGTCGTCGTGCTACCTGACCACCGTGCCAGATGACCTGTCGGGCATCTACAACGCCATCCACGACAACGCCATGCTGTCCAAGTTTGCCGGCGGTCTGGGTAACGACTGGACCCCAGTACGTGCGCTGGGCGCCTACATCAAGGGCACCAACGGCAAGTCGCAAGGCGTTGTGCCGTTCCTCAAAGTGGTCAACGACACCGCAGTTGCAGTTAACCAGGGCGGCAAGCGCAAAGGCGCGGTCTGCGCCTACCTGGAAACCTGGCACATGGACATCGAAGAATTCATCGAGCTGCGCAAGAACACCGGTGACGACCGTCGTCGCACCCACGACATGAACACCGCCAACTGGATCCCGGACCTGTTCATGAAGCGCGTGTTCGATGACGGCCAGTGGACCCTGTTCAGCCCGTCCGAAGTGCCAGATCTGCACGACCTGACCGGCAAAGCCTTCGAAGAGCGCTACGAGTACTACGAAGCCCTGACCCAGTACGGCGGCAAGATCAAGCTGTTCAAGACCATCCAGGCCAAAGACCTGTGGCGCAAGATGCTCAGCATGCTGTTCGAAACCGGCCATCCATGGCTGACCTTCAAAGACCCATGCAACCTGCGCAGCCCGCAGCAGCACGTGGGCGTGGTGCACAGCTCGAACCTGTGCACCGAGATCACCCTGAACACCAACGCCGACGAAATCGCCGTGTGCAACCTGGGTTCCGTGAACCTGCCGAACCACATCGTCGACGGCAAGCTGGACACCGCCAAGCTGGAAAAGACCATCAAGGTCGCCGTGCGCATGCTCGATAACGTTATCGACATCAACTACTACTCGGTACCGCAGGCGCGTAACTCCAACTTCAAGCACCGTCCGGTTGGCCTGGGCATCATGGGCTTCCAGGACGCGCTGTACCTGCAGCACATCCCGTACGGCTCCGACGCCGCCGTGGAATTTGCCGACAAGTCGATGGAAGCGGTCAGCTACTACGCCATCCAGGCCTCCTGTGACCTGGCCGACGAGCGCGGCGCCTATTCCACCTTCGAAGGTTCGCTGTGGAGCAAAGGCATCCTGCCGCTCGACTCGCAGCAGATCCTCATCGAGCAGCGCGGCCAGAAGTACATCGACGTCGACCTGACCGAGTCCCTGGACTGGGCGCCGATCCGTGCCCGTGTGCAGAAAGGCATTCGTAACTCCAACATCATGGCCATCGCACCGACCGCCACCATCGCCAACATCACCGGCGTATCGCAGTCGATCGAACCGACCTACCAGAACCTCTATGTGAAATCGAACCTGTCCGGCGAATTCACCGTGATCAACCCGTACCTGGTGCGCGACCTCAAAGCCCGCGGCCTGTGGGACTCGGTGATGATCAACGACCTGAAGTACTACGACGGTTCGGTACAGCAGATCGAGCGCATCCCACAAGAGCTGAAAGACCTCTACGCCACCGCGTTTGAAGTCGACACCAAGTGGATCGTGGACGCCGCCAGCCGTCGCCAGAAGTGGATCGACCAGGCGCAGTCGCTGAACCTGTACATCGCCGGTGCATCGGGCAAGAAGCTCGACGTGACCTACCGCATGGCTTGGTACCGTGGCCTGAAAACCACCTACTACCTCCGTGCCCTGGCCGCGACCAGCACCGAGAAGTCCACCATCAACACCGGCAAGCTGAATGCCGTATCCAGTGGTGGCAACGATGGCCTGAGCGCAGCACCGGCCAAGGCCCCGGAAGTGGAAATGAGCGCAGGCCCAGCTCCAGTACCAAAAGCCTGTGCCATTGATGAACCAGACTGCGAAGCCTGCCAGTAAGGTGTTCGGCAGCGCGCGGATCTGAGCGGCATTCGCGGCGTTACCTGCCGGAGCGGCCCCCATCACGTACATGCGTACGCTCAGGGGCTCCACTCCAGCAGGTGCCTAGCGACTACTCGCTCAGCTTCACGCTCGAACGCCGGGCAAAAAGCAGAAGCAACACGGTCAGTCCCCTCGCCCGCTTGCGGGAGAGGGTTAGGGAGAGGGCAAAAGCTCTCCCACTTATTACCAACCCCCGCCCTATCCGGCGTGGGCTCCGGGGCAACGGCCAGTCACTAGAGCCACCCCGACCAGCGGTACCCGTTTTGCCCTTGCGCGCTGTACGCAACGGAACACAATAAAGACTGTATATCCACACAGGTCGGTTATTTCACCGGCCCGCAAGCAGGAGCCAAGCCATGCTGAGCTGGGATGAATTTGACAAGGAAGACGGCGCCGACGCCGTTGTAGCCAATAAAGCCTCTGCCCAACTGGCAGACATGAGCATCGACAAACTCGACCAGGTGGGCGGTGCTGCCGCCGTTGAAGCCCGCGCCGTAGCCGCTGACGACAGCGACGCCGTGGCCCGCGCCAAAGCCTCGCTCGACCAACTCGACATCGCCGAAGGCCTGGCCGAGCTGGAAGGCACCGCCGCGCGCGTAGCCGTTGACGAAAAACGCATGATCAACTGCCGCGCCGACCTCAACCAGCTCGTACCCTTCAAGTACGACTGGGCCTGGCAGAAGTATCTGGATGGTTGCGCCAACCACTGGATGCCGCAGGAAGTGAACATGAACGCGGACATCGCGTTGTGGAAAACCCCGGACGGTCTGACCGACGACGAGCGCCGCATCGTCATGCGCAACCTCGGCTTCTTCTCCACCGCCGACAGCCTGGTTGCCAACAACCTGGCCCTGGCCGTGTACCGCCTGATCACCAACCCGGAGTGCCGCCAGTACATCCTGCGCCAAACCTTCGAAGAGGCGATCCACACCCACGCCTACCAGTACTGCATTGAATCGCTGGGCATGGATGAAGGCGCGATCTTCAACATGTACCACGAGATTCCATCGGTCGCGAAGAAAGCCAGCTGGGGCCTCAAGTACACCCGCTCGATCTCCGATCCGACCTTCAACACCGGCACCGTCGAGACCGACAAAGAACTGCTGCGCAATCTGATCGCCTACTACTGCGTACTGGAAGGCATCTTCTTCTATTGCGGCTTTACCCAGATCCTCTCCATGGGCCGCCGCAACAAGATGACCGGCGTCGCCGAGCAGTTCCAGTACATCCTGCGTGACGAGTCCATGCACTTGAACTTCGGCATCGACGTGATCAACCAGATCAAGATCGAAAACCCGCACCTGTGGGATGCCCAGCTCAAAGACGAAGCCACGCAGATGATTCTGCAGGGCACCCAACTGGAAATCGAATACGCACGCGACACCATGCCGCGCGGCGTACTGGGCATGAACGCCGCGATGATGGAGGACTACCTCAAATTTATCGCCAACCGTCGTCTGACCCAGATCGGCTTGAAGGAAGAGTACCCAGGTACCACTAACCCGTTCCCATGGATGTCGGAAATCATGGACCTGAAGAAGGAGAAGAACTTCTTCGAGACGCGGGTTATTGAGTATCAGACTGGTGGGGCGTTGAGCTGGGATTGATGGCCAGCTGACATCAGCGTAGATTGACCCTACACCTGCCATGGATGTTGGGGAGCCGCTAAATAAAAGCCCCGCCTATTGCGGGGCTTTTTATTAATACGTGGGGAAATATGAATAAAGAACAAAAAGTACATCTAGACCATCTCATAACCCGACAGAATATCCGTTATGCTCCAAGCCAAGATGCTAAAACCGAGCCGAATCAAAATCACAAACCGGACAACAGCATACGTTTCAGCGATATACAGCAGAAGGATGGTTGGTTTAGCAACTTGGCAAAGCCTGACTTCCAGCGAGCCACATGCGCCTGGACGTCTGAAGGTTGCGTTAATTTTCTAAGCTCCGTTATTCGCCAGAGAATTATCCCATCAATAATTCTCTGGAAGAGCAATGATACGGGACTAGTGTATGTTCTTGACGGAGCTCACAGACTATCAGTACTTAGAGCATGGATGCTTGACGACTGGGGAGACAAAGCTAACGACTTTTACAAGAAAAATGAGAATTACGAAGAAATCATTACTGCAGCACAAGATACAAGACAGCTAATATCAGGAACAATTGGAGCTTTCTCTGACTTCGAAGATGCCTCTAAAGAACTTAGAAAATTAAATTCCGAGGGAGAAGCACCCAGACAAAAAATGTCTCCCCAACGGTTCGAGATGGCCCAATTCTATAATGACATTGTATTTTCCAGCAGAACCCTGCACGCCCAATGGGAGTCTGGGGACTATCGTGCTGCAGAAGAATCTTTCTTAGCCATCAATCGCCAAGGTGTTCCTTTAGATGATTTGGAGTCGACTCTAATTGAGTTTAGAAATGGTAGCTACTCTAGACTAATCATGAGCATTGCCAGTTCAGGAGCCTCTGGCCATTACTGGCCTGAACCTTCTTCACAAGATAAACTTTCAACTGAACTTCAAGACTCTATCAGAGATTTCAGCCCCCGTTGCGAAGCCATTCATAATCTTCTATTCGTCCCACCTTTCGACTCGAAGATTTTAGAAATAAACGTCCCATTCATGGTATCTCCAGGGCACTTCAGAAAACATCAGCACTTAATTGAAATACTCCCGCTGCTATCAAATGATACAACAATAAACAAAGAGAGCCTGAATAGCATCCTATCAAGCGACCATAATTCCCCTGCACAAGATGTAATAACAAACGCACAAAAAACCCTGTCAAAAATAGAAGAAAAATTGTCACACCTCGGCAGCATAAGAAATTCACCAAACTCAATATCGCTCGCACCACTGGTGTACTGGTACAACAAACAAGGAAATTATGTTCGAGGGCTTTTTTATGGATTCTGCCACTGGATGCTATCTGGCTCAGACACCGACATAAAGAACAGGAAAATAATTTATTCAACAGTAAGGGGGCGCTTCGAGGAAGCACTAATAGAATACAAGGATGAATTTTCCGACATCCAACACAAAGGTGGCGCCGGATTAAAGTCTATTGGAAAAATATCTAGCACCCTTCAGGAACTTACAAGAATATTAATTGAGAACCCTGAATACGAAGCAAATAAAAAATTAGAAATCCTCTTCGGAAAAACAAAGAAACCAACTAAAAGCAGCACATCCAGAAGCTTCACAACAAAAAACAAAGCAGAGATAAACATCAGAGAAATGTTGAAATCCGCGATAAAATGCGAAATATGCGGAGGAATAGTAGATTTAAAGCAAGACATTCAATATGACCATATAAACCATTACTCAAAAAGCAAAGATAGCACCCCAAAAAACGGGAGGCCAACACACCCTTTTTGCAATCTTTTCAGGGAAAAAATAAGTGCAACAACAGTACAGCCAGATCTAATCCAGCTCCCCCCACTAAAAAGCGAGTTAGTTACTAGTGGAATAAAGTCCCAGCTAGATCTGTTTGACTTATTCCCAGGACTATGAAGAAACGAAAAGGGGACAGATTTATTTTCTATGTCGTACTCTCTACCGATTTCGCCCTTTCGGCGAGTTACTTTCTCTTTGCTCGCGCGAAAGAGAAAGTAACCAAAGAGAAAGCGCGCCCGACATCCGGGTTTCGCTGCGCTCAACTTCCCTCGCTCCGGCACTGTTCCGAGGGTCGTCACGGTGGGCCATCCCTGGCCCATCGTTCCTCGTTTGGCATCCATGCCAAACGCCCCTCTCCACAGCACCTCCGCTCGGCCTCCTGACGGGATTCGGGGACCGCGTTGTTTGAGCGATTTGCGGACGGCAGAGCGAAAGGCAAAAGCAGAGCAACAGCAGAAGCATCGCGGCCATGGGCCGCTCCTGCGGGTTTGTAGCCGAAACCCACCATGCTTTTGCTTTTCAATCCGCGATCACACAGACGATGCCAAGGCCCCATCAGAAGGCCGAGTGGAATCGTTGCGTAAGGGGTTGAGCGGCATGGATGCCGCGAGAGCCGCGATGGGCCAGGGATGGCCCTTCGCGGCGGGCCCCTGGAGCAATGATGGAACGAGGGAAGTCGAGCGCAGCGAGACCCGGATGCAAGGGGCAAGACTTTTTGCTTACTTTTGGGGCGTCTGCCAAAAGTGAGCCGCCGTAAGGGCGGAACCGGTAGCAGAGAACGACACCGAAGCGTCGTGTGTACGCAAAACCAGCAAGCAACTGGCCTATAGGTAATAAGGGACAGACAACATTTTATCGGCAGCCTTACTTACCCTTTTCGCCCTTACGGCGAGTCACTTGACTCGCTTCGCTCGCCCTTCGGGCCAGCCTGCGGCTGTTACTCCGCTTCGCTGCGTTTCGGCATCCTGACGGGATTCGGGGACCGCGTTGTTTGGGCGATTTGTGGATGGCAGAGCGAAAGGCAAAAGCAGAGCAACAGCAGAAGCATCGCGGGCAAGCCCGCTCCTACAGAGTTGCGGGAGATTCGTAGGATGGGTTGAGCGCAGCGACACCCATCACAAAGCGGCGTGCCGCCGGCCGGTGGCAAGGCTGGACTATCACGTCGACGCTAGACACCTGAGATAAACCATTATCGGCATCGATGTTTACCATCAGCTCAATGAAGTTCTCTTAAAAAACCTCGGGCGTACCATCTGCTCCATCAACCAATAACACCCCGGAGCACACCATCATGAAACGCCAACTCATCCTCAGCTTTGCTTTCTCTGTACTGGCAGCCAACGTTTTTGCTGCTTCCTCTGCTCAACCAGTGGTCGCTGAAGGTGGCTCTGACCGCCTGATCGAAAACCGCGTTGCCGAGGGTGGTTCTGACCGCCTGATCGAAAACCGCGTTGCCGAAGGTGGTTCTGACCGCCTGATCGAAAGCCGCGTTGCCGAAGGTGGTTCTGACCGCCTGATCGAAAGCCGCGTTGCCGAAGGTGGTTCTGACCGCCTGATCGAAAACCGCGTTGCCGAGGGTGGTTCTGACCGTCTGATCGAAAACCGCGTTGCCGAAGGTGGCTCTGACCGTCTGATCGAAAGCCGCGTTGCCTAAGGTAGCTCCGACTGTCTGATCGAGAACCCCGCATGACTACATCGGAACTGCTGCCAGAAAAAAGCCGGCCCAATCAGCCGGCTTTTTTTCGCGTGCGCGATTTGACCGCCCCACGCTCCGAAAAACAATCGGGGACACGATTTCCGTTAACCACGACAGGGGAACCGCTCAGCGAGGCAACATAGAAGCGGCGTCTGTACACAACTCGGGCCGTTCAACAACGACAACAGCCCATGGCTAACACTCAGTTCGAAACCTGCTCCAAGAAAATCAGCTGCAATGGCTCACTGAGCAGATCATCAGCCGTGGCGGCAAACCGCTGAAAATACGGCGTCGCAAAATGCGCATCCAGCGCCGCCTGGTCCTTGAACGCTTCACGCATATAGAACGTTCCAGGTTCATCCCGTCGCTCAAACAACACGTAATCCAGGTTGCCCGGCTCGGCCCGCGTCGGTTCGATCAGGGTCAACAAGCCCGCTTTAAGCGCCTCTTCTTTACCGGGTTTGGCTTTGAGTACAGCAAGGGATACCAGTGGTTTGCTCATGGTGTTGGCTCTTTCAGGAGGTTGGCTTGCACATCCGGCAGCGGCAGTGAACATCAGCGCACACAGCCAATAGCCCAAGTGTTTGATCGGCGGTCTCATCGTTATCACTCGCGGTGGACTGGGCTCATCCTGGTCGATCCCACCACGGAGAAACACCGACAAAACGCGCTAACACTTTCTTTCAAAGCTTGAAAATGAAGCGCCATGCGTCGCCATTACCCTGGTTTAAGCCATCAATCAGCAAGTAGCCCGGAGAACCGCCGCAATGGCGGGTAAAAAGCGTCATCCGCCCTACGGACTGCGGCGGTCAACTGCACATCTGTTGTATGTCGCGGCTAAAGCCCATCCCACGTATTCAAACAGCCCGGCAATTCGCGTCGTACTTTCCCAAGGCAATAAGCCCACCTGCAAAACCGACGTTCTTGTTACTCTCCAGCACTCCCTCAGGCTGCCTCGGAACTCAACATGCCCCGTCGCTCGACCACCTTGCGTCTGCTCCGCGCCCTGCTGCTGTTGCTCGCCCTTATCCTCATCGGCCTACTTGCCGCCAGCCTCTGGCAACAGCGCGAGCGCATCGACACGGCCGAGTTGCTGGAGCGGGCCAAGGCCTATGACGCCCGCATCGTGCGCGACAGCTGGGGCGTGCCGCATATCTTCGGTGCGCGCGACCGCGACGTGGCCTTCGGCTTCGGCTATGCCCATGCCGAGGACGACTACGCCACCATCCAGGACGTGACCATGGCTGTGCGTGGTCGCCTGGCCATGAGCAAGGGCAGTTCGGCGGCACCGGGCGATTATGTGGTCAGCCTGCTGAATATCTGGCCCACCGTGCAGGCCCGCTACGAGCGCGACCTGCCCGCCGATGTACGCGCCGTGATGCAGGCCTATGCCGACGGCGTGAACCTCTATGCCGCACAGCACCCGGACAAGGTCGTGGCCTCGGCACTGCCGATGACCGGCGAGGACGTGGCGGCCGGCTTCCTGTTCAAGATGCCGTTCTTCTATGGCCTGGATAAAACCCTCAAACAGGTCTTCGAGGGCAAGACCGAGCTGGTCAAGACGCCTACCGGCTCGAACGGCGTGGCGGTGGCGCCGGGTCGTTCCAGCGATGGTGTCACCCGCCTGCTGGTCAACTCGCACCAGCCCTACACCGGTCCGGTGGCCTGGTATGAGGCCGTGCTGCAGAGCGATGAGGGCTGGCATGTGGCCGGCGGCTTCTTCCCCGGCTCGCCCTTCCTGCTGCACGGTCACAACAAGCACCTCGGCTGGGCCAACACGGTCAATGCCCCGGACCTGGCCGATGTCTATCAACTGACCATCAACCCCGACAACCCCGACCAGTACCGCCTGGACGGCCAGTGGCGCGACCTGCAGCAAGCCACCGCCTGGCTGTGGGTGAAGCTGTGGGGGCCGCTGCTGATGCCGGTGCCGAAAACCGTCTGGCGCTCCGAACACGGGCCGGTGCTGCGCACCGAGCACGGCGATTTCGCCCTGCGTTACGCCGGCATGGATGAAATCCGTGGCGGCCTGCAGGTCTATCGGCTGAACAAGGCGCGCAACCTGGCCGAGTGGCAGGCAGCCATGGCGCTGCAGGCGGTGCCTGCGCTGAATTACCTGTACGCCGATGAACGCGGCAATGTCGGCTACGTCTACAACGGTATGTTCCCCGACCGCAAAGCCGATATCGACTGGAGCGGCACCCTGCCCGGCGACCGCAGCGATCTGATCTGGCAGGGCTACATGCCGGCCGAGCGCACGCCGCAGCTGTGGAACCCCGCCTCCGGCCTGCTGTTCAACGCCAATGCCACGCCCTTCCATGCCAGCGAGGCCGACGACGACCTGCGCCCGCAGGACTTCCCCGCGAGCATGGGCATTCAGACCAACATGACCAACCGCGCCCTGCGCCTGCAGGAAACCTTCGCCGCCGACCGCTCGATCAGCCGTGAAGAGTTCCGCCAGTACAAGTACGACCTGCGCTACAGCAAGCGCTCGGCGTTGGTCGCCAGCGTGCAGCAGATGCTGGACCTGAACGCGGAGGGCGATGAGGAACTGCGCGCGGCGCAGGCCCAGCTCAAGCAGTGGGATTACAACAGCGAGCGGGCCAATCGCGGCGCCGCCCTGGCCCTGCTCGCCACCACCCCGGTAATCCGCGCCCAAGAGGCCAAGCTGCCGGTGCCCGACCTGCGCGAGTCGCTGCTTGCCGCCGCCAATACGCTCAAGCAGCACTTCGGCCGCCTCGACCCCGAGTGGGCCGAAGTCAACCGCATCGTGCGCGGGGAAACCAACCTGGCGCTGGACGGCTCGTGGGACAGCCTGCGCTCGGTGTGGGGCGAGGCGCAGGAGGATGGCACGCTCAAGGCCGTGGCCGGCGACACCTACATCCTCTTCGTCGAATGGGACCAGCAAGGCAAGCTCAGCAGCGACAGCATCCACCAGTTCGGCAGCGCCACCCTCGACAGCCGGTCGCCGCACTATGCCGACCAGGTGCCGACGTTCGTCGAGATGAAAACCAAGCCGGTGTGGTTCACCGAGGCTCAGTTGGCCGGGCATATCCAGCGCGAGTACCGGCCGGCGAGCCCGGCGCAGTAAACCGACCCAGGGCCCGCGCGTTGCTCAGCGGGCCCTGCGCTACAACGTACACAGCCCGCCCGGCACGGCCATCACCCAATCACGCACGGCCTGAATGGTCGGATCACTCTTGCGGTTTTCCGGGTACACCAGAAAGAACGGTTTGCCTTCCAGTTCCGGGCCGAAGGGTTGTACCAGGCGTCCTTCACGCAGTTCATCCTCGATCAGCTGACGGCTCATCAGCGCCACGCCCTGCCCGCCGATGGCGGCCGAGACGGCATGGGTCTCGTCGGAAAACACCAGCCCGGCGTTGACGTCCAGCCCCGGCACGTGGGCCTGCTTCTGCCACAGGGCCCAATCCAGCGGTGAAGACACCGCAGCCTGATTGCGGAAGTGAATCAACGAATGCTTGGGCAGCTCAGCGGCATCGTGCAGACCGAGGTGCGGGCTGCACGCCGGGATAAAGCTGTTGTCGAACAGCTTCTCCGCCACCAACCCCGGCCAGCGGCCGTCGCCATAACGGATGGCGATATCTGCGGTCACACCATCCAGCGCCACCGGCTCATGCGAGGCGTGGATGCGCAGGTCAATATTCGGATGAGCGTCGCGCAGCATGCACACCCAGGACAGCAGCCAGCGCACCGCCACCGCAGGTGTGGTGCTGAGCGTTATGGCCTGGCGACAGGGCACCGCGCTGAGGCGTACCGCCGTGGCGCTGATGCTGTCGAAGGCGCTTTCCAGCACCTGCTGCAACTCGCGACCCTGGGCGGTCAGTTCCAGCTGGCGCGGCTTGCGCAGAAATAGCGCGACGCCGAGCGACTCTTCCAAGGCGCGAATCTGGTGACTGATCGCCGTGGCGGTCACCGAGAGTTCTTCGGCAGCCTGCTTGGCGCTCTGGTGGCGCGCAGCCGCTTCAAAGGCGCGCAAGGCGGAAAGCGAAGGTAACCAGCGCTGCGCCATAGATGAATCTCCCTCACCCATACCTGAAAATAATCGTCGTTTGTCGCCCGCTTTAGCTGGGCTTAGCCTGAGTCTGCTGCGAATAACAGATGAATTCAACTTCGAAAGGAGACTCGACATGCCACATATCCTGCACCTGGACGCCAGCGCCCGCCCCGGCCTCGCCGGCAAGGATCAACACGGCTCGCACAGCCGCAACCTCACTCAGCGCTTTGTCAGCCAGTGGCTGGCCAGGCGCGGGCAGGACAGCATCACTTACCGCGACATCGGCCAGACGCCGCCGTCGATCATCAACCACGACTGGATCGCCTCCTCCTTTACCCCCGAGGCGCAACGCGAACCATGGATGCACGCCACACTGATCGAGAGCGACCAGCTGGTGGATGAGTTGATTGCCGCAGATGTGCTGGTGATCGGCGCGCCGCTCTACAACTTCGGCATGCCGGCAGCGCTCAAGGCGTGGATCGACCAGATCGTGCGCCCTGGCAGAACCGTGGATATCAATGAAGGCAACCTGCTTGAGCCTTACGTAGCGAAACTCGCAGACCGCCCCCGGCACGCCGTTATCCTCTCGGCCCGAGGCGGCATCGGCTTTGGCGTGGGCGGCGAGATGGCGCATATGAATCACCTGGAACCCAACCTGATCACCGCCCTCGGCTTTATCGGCATTACCCAGGTGCACCAGATTGCCATCGAGGGTCAGGAAGTCGGCGGAGAACTGCTGGCCGAGTCGGTGGCTCAAGCCCTGAGTCAGGTCGATGCCTTGGTGCTGCAGCTGCAGCGAGCGCTGCTGGTAAACCGCACCCCTGAGCCGGCCTGAAACCAGCGGCATGTGGCACGGTAGCTGCCTTGTAGGGTGGACAACGCGAAGCTTGTCCACCTTGATGGTTAAAAACGCTAATGGAGTTAAAGCCTGCCAAGCCAGTATTGCGGGCGTCGGCGGTGATGGGATACAGCCAGAATCTGAAAGCCGCCAGGCTTTTCCCGATAAACGATGGATAACGGAAAGCGCTGGAGGGGAACTCTGCGGGTATCTGGCTCAAGCTCAACTCGCCAGGCTTTTGGTGACTCGCCAATCAATGTGGCTAGAGCCTCGAATTCCGTAATGAGGGCCCCACCCAATCCGCGAACCTTCGATTCGTAATAACCGACAGACTCCAGAAACTCGGCTTCCGCTGCCGGGTGAAAAGAATAATTCATCGAATCAGGGCTCTAGCCTTCTTCATCACCTCATCACCAGGCACAGCCTGAGCCGAGCCACTATCAAGCTCTTCTGCTCGCCGCCGTGCCTCAAGCAACCAGTCTGATCGAAGTTCCTCTTCTGAAGGGGCTTCCAAACTCAGGACCAAACGCTGGATCAACTGCGCACGTTCCTTCTTGGGAAGGTGAAGAGCTTCATCCTCAATTTTCTGCAGGTCCATGGCAAAACCTCTCGTTTATCTACCGGCAAATCTTGGCACGGATGACTAGCAGGTGCCATGGTTCGGTGCCTGCGCGTTACCAGAGGAAGCCAGCACACAGGTTCGCAACACGCTATCGCAGCTCACGAGCAAACAACGCGGCCCGCCCGCACTGTGCATCAACCCGCTAAATCTTTACGCAGGCAAAAATCGCATTCCCCGACAGCCCATCCCACGGGATAAGTTTCTGGTAGTCATGCTCAAACACATGCACCGCAAAGTACGGCTGCAACAACGCCTGCAGCTCAATAAAGCCCACCGCGACCATCGGGTGCTCGTCGTGCCACACCTGGGTGTGCTCGGCTGTGGTTTTTTCAATCTGCAGCCGCAACATCTGCGTCTCGCCCTCGCCGATGTAATGCCAGCCGGAACTGAAGGTGAACTGACCGTCCGCGTAGTGGGCGCTGTGCGCGGTAAACAGGCTGTTGTCGATTTTGCCCTTATCGACCACGTTGAAGCAGAACAGGCCGTCGACTGCGAGCGCAGCATGGGCGCTGGCGATACAGGCTTTCAGCCGTTCGATGCCGCCGCTGTAGTGAATGGAATAGAGAAAGCAGGTGATCAGGTCCAGCGGCTCGCTCACGGTAAAGCCGCACATGTCCTGCAAGGCGAAGTGCGCTTGCGGGCAGCGTATGGCGGCTTTGTCCAGCATCGGCTGGTTAATGTCGAGGCCGCTGCTGGTGTAGCCGGCCGCGATAAAGTGCTGCACATGCGGCCCCGTCCCGCAGGCCAGGTCGAGGTGGCGGCTGCCGGCGTTGCCGAACAGCTGCTGCAACCGGTGGATGCAGTGGCTTTGCGCCTGGTAGTCGATATCGACGCACATCAGGTCGTAATAGTCAGACAGGTCGCTGTAGAGGGCATTAACGGACATGGTGACCTGATGATCAGCGGGCGGCTTGCGCGGGCGCGCATCATAGCCCAAGCCAGGCCAGCGCCGTTCAGCGTCTGCCCGATGCACGCAACAACCCGCATATCGATGCCAGCACGCCCAGCCGGGGACGCTACAATGCTGCCCTCGCCGACCGCACAAGCGCGCACGCCCCGGAGCCAGACTGACGATGTTCACCCTTGTACACCTGGATAGCCCGCCACCCGAATCGCTGAACAGCCAGGTGCTGCAGATGGTGGTGGACTACCTCAGCGACATCAGCCCGGTGTCGCTGACGCCGAGCAACCCGCTGTATCAGCTGTACCAGTATGTGATCGGCTACGAGATGCACCTGTACCTGCGCGCCATGGACAGTGAGCTGCCAAGCAGCGCACGGTTGATCCTCGCCCTGAGTGATCAGGACCCGTCCCAGGTGCTGGGCTTTGCCCTGTACCTGCCGGCCCAGGATGCTCCCGATGCCTGCACTTTGGCCTATATGGCTGTACAGGCCAGCCAGCGCCGTCACGGGATTGCCCGCGCCATGCTGCAACAGATGATCAACCGCCATCCGCACGCCGAACTGGCCTGCGTGGCCGGCAAGGTCGCCATCTTCGAGGCCATGGGCTTTCAGGTACTGGCCGCGCGCGGGCCGCAAGTGCTGATGAGCACCCGTGACTACAGCGCGAACGGCATGTTGGCGGTGCAGGACCTGGCGCCGATCTTCCAGTCCACGGAAGTCCGGCAGATTCACGCCTACCTGCTCAAACAGCACGGCAAGCGGGCCATGAGCGACGCCGAGAAGCAGCGCGACCGCCTGCTCGACCAGATGGCTCAGCAAGCGCAGGCGCTGGTACGCGAACGGTTGATCGTGCATTGAGCGCAGCATGACAGCCGCCACAGAGAAACCGCGCTGAGCGCGCCACATACAAGCGAAACGCCATTGACCATTCTGACTATTTCCGCCGCCTGCCTGCTCGACGATACCGGTCGCCTGCTGCTGGTGCGCAAACGCAACACCCAGGCCTTTATGCTGCCCGGCGGCAAGGCCGAGCCGGGTGAGAACGCCATCAGCGCGCTGACCCGCGAGCTGGCCGAAGAGCTCAACCTCAGCCTACCAGCCAGCGCCCTGCAGCCGCTCGGCCAGTTCCGCGCGGCTGCAGCCAACGAGGCGGATACCTGGATCGACGCCAGCGTGTTTCAGGCCCGTCTACCGCACAGCGTCAGCGCCGCCGCCGAACTGGAAGAGCTGCGCTGGCTCGCACAGGACGAGGTGCCACCGGCCAACCTGGCGCCGCTGCTGCGCGAGCATCTGCTGCCACTGCTATGGCCGGCGACTCAACCCGCTCAACCGGTTGATACCGATTGCTGCCATGAATGACTGCGGACTCAGGCCGACTCGCATGCAGGGCGCTACCATAGCGCTAGCGAACCGCGCAGACAGGACAGTATATTCACGGCCATGACGTCAAACCCGCACCTGCCCCACGACAAACTACTGGATCTGCTGCTGGACGTTGTCTGCGTGGTGGATAAGGACGGCCGCTTTCTGTCTGTCAGCGCGGCCAGCGAACAGGTTTTCGGCTACCGGCCTGACGAAATGATTGGCCGCACCGCCTTTGAACTGATGCACCCGGACGACCGCGCGGCCAGCCGAGCACTGGTAAAAAGCATCAATTCGGGCCAACCCTCGTCAGACCATGAAAACCGCTATATCCATAAAGACGGCCATATCGTGCACATCATGTGGTCTGCCCAGTGGCTTGAGGCCGAGCAGGTGCGGGTCGGCGTGGCGCGCGATATCACCCGGCGCAAGCGGGCCGAAGCCGTGCAGGCGGCGTTGTATGCGGTATCGGACGCGGCCCACGCGGTTGGCGACCTGCACAGGCTCTACGAGCAGGTGCATGAGGTGGTCGCACAATTATTGCCCGCCCAACATTTCTGCGTAGCGCTACACGATGCTGCGAGTGACCAGCTCAGCGTTGCCTACCCGCTCACGCCGGATGACACACCAGTAGCCACCCGGGATTTCTGCGCCGAGGTCATTCGCACGGGCCGCGCCCTGCTGTTAAGCCCTGAAACAGCCCCGCAGGGCACTGCAACGGCTACGCATGCTGACTGGCTGGGTGTGCCGCTGATTTCAGGCAGCCAGACCCTCGGCGCACTGGTGCTGCAGAACCACAACGCCAGCGTGCGCTACAACGAACAGGACCAGGAGCTGCTGCAGTTCGTAGCGAGCCAGGTAGCGGCGGCGATTGAGCGTAAGCGCACGCACTCGCGCCTGGAGTTTCTCGCCCAGTATGACCCGCTGACCGAACTGTCCAACCGCTCGCTGTTTCTCGACCGCTTACGCAGTGCATTGCAGCGGGCCAAACGCGACAGTCTGCGCCTGGCGGTGCTGTATCTCGATATGGATAACTTCAAGCAGGTCAACGACACCTATGGCCACAGCGCAGGCGACCTGCTGCTGCAAGAGGTCGCGCGACGCCTGCGCCAGTGCGTGCGTGAATCCGATACGGTGGGCCGCTTGGGCGGCGACGAGTTCGCGGTGATCGTCGACAACATCGGCCGTCAGGAGGATGCCACGCTGGTGGCCGAGAAGATTATTGCCACCCTCAGCGCGCCTTACCTGCTGGATGGGCACCACTTGATCAGTGCGCCCAGCCTGGGCATCGCCGTGCACCCCGACCACGGCCAGAGCGAGCTGCAGCTGGTGCAGCAGGCGGATGAAGCCATGTACGTGGCCAAACGCAGCGGCGGCAAGCGTTATGTAGTGGTCGAAAAACCGCTGAAATAAGCCTTGGCGGTTCTCGTAACGGATAACCGCCCTTCACTGCCATAAGCCGCGCCTACAGATAAGCCTCGATATTGCCGAGCGCCCGTGCCACATACGCCTCCTTCTCCCCGACCGGCGCCACATAGTGCAGCGCCTCGGCCGCCGCATCACGCCCAACCAGGCGCGCCAGGGTCCAGGCGGCGAGATAGAGCGAGGCCAGGCAACCGCCGGCAGTGGCCAGGTTACCGCGAGCAAAGAAGGGTTGTTCCAGCACCTCAATGCCAGCTTCCTGCACCCAGGGCTTGGTCGTGAGGTCGGTGCAGCCAGGAATGCCTGCCAACCAACCGGCCTTGGCCAGCAGCAACGTGCCGGAACACTGCGCGCTGATCAGCTGACGCGCAGGGTCGAGTCGCGCCAGCCACTGCATCACGTCTGCGTCCTGAGCAATCTCGCGGGTCTTGATACCGCTGCCGACCAGCACCGCGTCGAATGATTCGATCTCATCCAGCCGCGCCTGGCGATGCAGCTTCACGCCGTTCATCGAGGTCACCGTCTCGCTCGGTGCCGCCAGCGAGACACGCCAGCCTGGCTGTTTGATGCGGTTGAGAATGCCCAGGGCAATCAGCGAATCCAGCTCGTTGAAGCCGTCAAAAGTGAGAATGGCGATATGCATGGCCTGGCCTGCGCGATGGAGTCCGGCCATTCTCGACTCGGCAGCCGCCGTGGCATAGACACAGACACGCACGCCAACAGCCATACAGACGCGCGCCGTCAGCTCGCCGGGCTAAGCATCTCGATCTCGCGAATCTCGAAATCACTGCGCAGGTACTCCATGCGCCGCTCATGGAACTGGCGCATATGCGGCAAGGCACTGTGGATGGCCAGGTGCTCCCGTGACTGCCAAACCTCGTAGAAGATAAACAGTGTCGGGTCCTGGCGATCACGCAGCATGTGATAGGCGATACAGCCGGCCTCGGCGCGACTGGGCCCGACATAGGCGCGGAACAGCGCCTCGAACTCGGCGGCTTTTTCCGGACGGGTGTGGGCGTGCAGGATAAATCCGTATTGGTCAGCCATTTTTGGCTCCTGGCAGTGTGGGCCATTTACCCTACAACAAGAAAAACCAGCCAATTCATGCTTTTTAGTCACATATAATTTGCGCGCCAACGGCTGTTTCTACCCGTCCGCGCGCCCTAGCATGCCGCTATCAATTTCCCGAGGCCCATGCCATGAAGAAGATCTTGCTAATCAACGGCGGCAAACAGTTCGCCCACTCCGACGGCCGCTACAACACCACCCTGCACGACACCGCGCTGGCCTTTCTCGACCGCGCCGGCTTCGACCTCAAGCACACCCACATCGACAGCGGCTACGACGTCGCCGAGGAAGTGCAGAAATTCCTCTGGGCTGACGTGATCATCTACCAGATGCCCGGCTGGTGGATGGGTGCGCCCTGGACGGTAAAAAAGTACATCGACGAGGTGTTTACCGAAGGCCACGGCAGCCTCTACGCCAGCGACGGCCGCACTCGCTCGGACGCCTCACAGAAATACGGCAGCGGCGGCCTGATCCAGGGCAAGCAGTACATGCTGTCGCTGACCTGGAACGCGCCGCAGCAAGCCTTTGATGACCCGACTGATTTCTTTGCAGGCAAGGGCGTGGACGCCGTGTACCTGCCCTTCCACAAGGCCAATCAGTTTCTCGGCATGAGCGCTCTGCCGACCTTCCTCTGCGTCGACGTGATGAAGCGCCCCGCCATCGAGGCCGATATCGCCCGCTACGAGCAGCATCTGGCGCGAGTGTTGGGCTAAGCAGCCGGCCTTAGGGGCAGAGCGGCAAAGCCAGCAGCTGCGCCACAACCCAACTGACCAGGTACACACCCAGGCCGAATACCAGATGGGTGACCAGCGCACGCAATCTGACCTGCCAGGGATTGGCCATCCGCGAGGCCGCCAGGCCCATGCCGAACCCCGGCTGCATCAGCAGCAACGGCGCCGCCACGCTGACAACACCCAGCAGCAGCGCCGGTAGCAGCGTCGGCTGGCAAAACCACTGCGGCCCTACCAACAGCACAAACAGGCCGACGAAGGCCACGCCGATCAGGTAATGGCTGCACCAGCCCAGCAGCCGCTCGCCACGCACGGGTTGTGCCTTGCCGATGGCCGCATGCTGGAAACGGCCATGGCGCATATGCCCCAGCCAGCGGCCGAGCAATGCGTAGTCCAGCGAGGCAACGCCGAACACGCGCCGCCGCGCCAGCGCCCAGGCATCCATCAGCAGCGTTGCGCCCACGCCGACCAAGAGCACGTGCAGAATCAATTGACTGTTCATATCCACCTCTTTTGCTTTGTCTGAAAGGCTGTTTTCATAAGCCTGCCAGTTCAAGTCAACTTGAGGTCAAGGATGAAAGAGATGGATATCGGCAAAGTTTCGCGCTGGTCCGGTTTACCCGCGTCGACCCTGCGCTATTACGAAGAAAAAGGCCTGATCCGCTCCATCGGCCGCAACGGCCTCAAGCGCGTGTTCAGCGACTCGGTAATCCAACGCCTGGCACTGATCGCCCTCGGCCGTGAAGCAGGATTTTCCCTGGATGAAATCGCCACCATGCTCGCCGCAGGCTCCCAGCCAGCGATTGACCGCGCGCAACTGCAAGCCAAGGCCGACGAACTGGACCGCAGCATCAAACGCCTCAGCGCCATCCGCGACGGCCTGCGCCACGCCGCCTCCTGCCCGGCAGACAACCACCTGGAGTGCCCGAAATTCCAGCAACTGATGAACCTGGCCGCCCGCACCACAGCCAGGGGTCGGGTTCATCCGCCGATCAAGTAACGGACTTGAGCGGCATTACTGTCATTACGGCGCGCCAAACAGCGCCGTCCAGTAAATCCCCGCGTCGCTCTTCGGATCATTGGCGTAAGCGGCACCCAGTTCGCTGAACTGCGGGTTCATCATGTTGGCGCAGTGGCCGGGGCTGGCCAACCAACCTGCGAGCACTTTGCTCGCGCTATCCAGACCGGCAGCGATGTTTTCACCTACGCGCTGGCCGCTGTAGCCGGCCAGTTCCGCACGGTCACCGGGGGTGCGGCCGTCAGGGTCCTGGTGATCGAAGAAGTTGCCGTTGGCCATGGCCCGGCTGTGGGCTTCGGCGGTGCTGCCCAGGGTGGCATTCCACACCAGCGGCGCGGCGGCGGCAAAGGCTTGGCTGCCGCACTGACGCGCTGTGCTGCGGGCAACGTTGAGTTGTTCGAGCAACTTCTGCCCTTCCGCCTGCCAGTCGCCCAGGCGCGCCGCCAATAACGGCCGGGCCAGCAGAATGCGCCACTCGCGGTCCTGCTGATTAACGCCGATATCAACAAACTGCGGATCGAGCACGATCTTGCAGAAGCTCTCCTGCAGCACTTTCAACGCCGCTGCCGCATCACGCGGGCCGGACAGGCTGATGGCCTGCACGTTAACCATCGGATAGCCCGCCGCACTCATCGCCTGCTGCAAATCCCCCGAGCGACCTACCGGCTGCACCAGACGCGGATCGGCCGTCAGCGGCGGCAGCTCGGCGGAAGCCTGATCGCCGCAGCGTTGCACTTCGCTGCGGTAGCTGTTGATCAACCCGACCAGTTGCGCATCCTCAGCGGCGTGCGCACCCACAGCGCACGACAGCGCCAACCCCAGGGCAGTGAACGCCCGAATAAAGCCCTTGCTAGCCATAACCCCTCGACTTGAGCATGCCCACGCGGCGTGCCCACAACTGTGATCGGTTGATCTTGGCGCACCTCGCGCACTGAAACCAGCCCAATGCATAGGCCGGATCAGCGATGAAAAAGACTCAGAAGCTGTTTCGGGTCTCGCGAGCTAGAGCCATGCAAGGCAAGAACAGGCGAAGAAGCGGACAACTGCATGGATGCAGGAGGTAGAACGAAGCAGGATGCCCGAGTCGAGTTTACTGGTGTAAATGAGCAGTACTCGTTTCACTCGCCCTTCGGGCCGCGCTGAAGCGCGTTAGCCGCAAGCGGCTTGCCGAGTCTGTTCTTAACGCAGCAGGGCCGATGCGCAGCAGATCCGAGACGGCTTCTTAAACGTAGATGCTGACGCCACCTCTAGCCTGCAACCAATCGCGGTAGGTGGTCAGCGAGTCGGTCTGCTGGTCGCCGTTGTAGCCGACAAAGCTGTCGGTTTTATCCAGGCCAGCGTCGACCAGTTTGTTGACCTGTGCCAGCAGTTTGGCAGCGTCTTCGCGGTCCAGTTCGGCGACATCCGGCAGGGCAATTTTCGAGGTGTCGCTGTCGGGCTCGGCCACCGGGCGAAAGCGATCACTGGCAATTGCGTTGCTCGCACCGCTGCTCTCGGCGTGCATCGCGCGCAGCAGGCCGCCGCGGCTGTTGGCCACCATGCCGCTGGCAAAGCGGCGAATCTCCGCAAGCGGGTCTGGGCTGGTGCTCGGTTTATCCGTACTGCTGCCACTGCCTGCAGCCCCAGCATTGCTGGACTTGGCAGTGTTGGCAAAGTAGCTCGCCAGCGGCGAGTTGTTGGAAATACTGGTCATGGCGAATCCCTGCATAGGTCAGCTGGCAGGCATTTCTGCAGAATATGGGCCAACCACCTGCAAACCAGTAAAAACGGGGCTTTGCGCCAATTTAGTCTTGAACAGAGAGGCAGCGCTTTGCCGCCTCAGGCCGGCTGTTGCCGCTGGCAGCGCACAACCCAGGCCCGGAAACGACAGCGCCCCCGCAGAAACCTGCGGGGGCGCGTGTAGTGGGAGATGGGCAACCAGCCTGGCCGGCTACCCTTAGATTTAGTTAGACCGCGCGCAGACGTTCCTCGGCGAGGAAGTCCTCTTGCAGCAGTGCGTCCTGACCGGGAATATCGCTGGCCTCGTCGGCGTGCAGTGGCGTGACGCGCTTGCTGCGCAGTTTGCCGAATTGATGCTCAAGGGCGTGGTGCAGTTTTTCGATGGAGCCGTCGATGGCCTGTTCCAGTGACTCGGCCTTGTGGGTGACGGAAATAGGTTGCAGGCCCTTTGGCCGTGCTTCGATCTGGCAGCGTTTGTCGTGCGCGCCGGCTTTGGCGCCGTTGTCGTCATGCAGATGGACAACGATGCGGGTCAACTCGTCATCGAAGCGCTCCAGCTTGCTGGCAACACTGGCACTCACCCACTCAACCAGACGAGCACTGCCTTCGATGTGGTTATCGCTGTGAACTTGGATTTGCATAAAGCTTTCCTTCTTCAACTGTTCGCGAAAGCGTCGCCTACCAAGGCGACAACTCCAGCCTACGCCACTACGCCCCCCTTTAGGCAAGCACTAAGACGTTGGTCGTAGCCACAAATCTGTAACGCGCCCGTCTGCAATTCGCTACACCCCTTGTGCCCCGTGAGTTACAAGACTACGGCTGCAAATCAAACAAGATTTTTCCGCTTTCCATGTCGCCAGGCATGGAGAAATGCTCATGGGCAATCAACCATTGCCCACCCTGCAGGCGGAAACACTGGCTTGCGCGCATCCAACTGCTGTGCATTTCACCCTTGTCATCGCTGCCGCCGCAGTGGAATAGGTAGTGCACCACAGCCAGTTCGCCACTGAACAGAAAGCTCGGCTGATGAATCTCGAACAAGCCCGGGCCAGGACACATTTCCATACAGGCCTGCCAATGCGCCTGATAGGCCGCGCGGCCCTGAAACCGTAGCGGGCCGATGGCGTCGTAGGCCACTACATCCTCGGCGTAGTGGCTCATGATGCGGCTGACATCCTTGGACCGGCAGGCGGCGGCCCAGGAGTCCAGTTGCTGTTGAATCTGCGCTTGGGCGTTGCTCATGGTCGTGCTCCTTGTGCTTATTTCTGGGTCGAGGTGCAGCAGGCATGCGCCGCTGCCGGTTGCTGGTATTCGTCGTGCAGGCGGGTCCAGTGCATGCCCTTGCCCTCCAGATCGGGCATGCCGTCCCAACCCTCACCACGGCCGAAGGGCGTGAGGTCGAGGTAGTGAAAGCTGCTCATGAGCATTTCCAGGCCACGGCCGTAGCTGGAGTAGCAGTGATAGACCTGCGCGCCATCGCGCAGAAATACGCTGACGCCGGGCTGTTCGCCCTGCACGTGATAATTCAGGCCAAGGCGCTCTAGTTCGGCCTTGTCACGGTAGTTGTACTCGACCGGAGCGATCTGCTCGTCCGTCGTGGCGTGGTAGTCGTAGTTGAACGCGCTGCCCAGCGAGGAATACCAGGGTACGGTCCAGCCCATGCGCCGCTGAAACGCCTGCAGGTCAGCCAGTGGCGCGCGGGAAACCAGCACCAGGGTGGTGTCGCGGGCATGCAGGTGAGCCTGGTGGCCGATATTGTCGACCACGCAGGAACAACCGTCACAGCCCTCGCCGCGGTCCATGTGGTACATGAAGTGGTAAATGATCAGCTGGCTGCGCCCGGCGAACAGATCAGCCAGGCTCAGCTCACCCTCGGGCCCATGAAAACGGTAATCGGCCTCGACCTTGACCATCGGCAGCTGGCGGCGCTCGACGTTGAGCGCATCGCGTTGCTGGGTCAGCGCCTTTTCTTTGGCCAGCAAGGCCTTGCGAGCAATCAGCCACTGCTCACGGCTGGCAATCTTGGGATATTCAGGACGACTCATGGGCAGTGCTCCTTTTCCGTTGTTTGAACAACGCTGGCAGCTTGCGCTCTAGACCTGCAACTCGCGCACCGGGCGGACTTCCACACAGCCGACCCGCGCCGCCGGAATATTCCCGGCCAACTGGATGGCTTCGTTAAGGTCGCGGGCTTCCACCAGATAGAAACCTGCCAACTGTTCCTTGGTCTCGGCAAACGGGCCGTCGATGATCGACAGCTTGCCGCCACGCATGCGCACGGTGGTGGCGGTCTGCACCGACTCCAGCGCCTCGGCGGCGAGCATGCGACCGCTCTGCGCCACCGATTCGGCGTAGGCGAAACACTCCTCGTCACGTGGGCTGTCGGGCGAGTTATGCAGCGCATGCTCGTTGCTGTAGACCAGGCACAGGTATTTCATGGCGTTCTCCGGTGGTGTGGCGCGGTTACTGACTAATCGAATGGCGCGGCGCGGAATCGACAACAGCGCCGAAAATATTTTCAGGCCCGAGCAACGCTAGCCAAGCAGCGGTTATTCGCCAGGTGGATGACGGCTTAGCCGGTCGGCAACTCGTCCAGGCGCATCTGCAGAAACTGCCGATCCGCGCCCTGCTGCGCCAGTTCCAGTGCCCGCAGATAGGCATCGCGTGCCGGTGCTACGCGGCCAAGGCGGCGATTGAGATCGGCGCGGGCGGCGTGGGCCAGGTGGTAATCGGCCAGTTCGCCGCTGGCCAGCAGCGCGTCGATCAGCGCTAGGCCGGCCTCGGGACCTTGCTGCATGGCCACCGCCACGGCGCGGTTGAGCTCGATTACCGGCGAAGGGTGCAAACGCTGCAAGGCATCGTAAAGCCCGACGATCTGCGCCCAGTCGGTCTGCTCAGCGCTGGCAGCTTCGGCATGTACGGCGGCGATCGCCGCTTGCAGGGTGTAAGCGCCGAAGCGCCGCGAATGCAGTGCCTGCAGCACCAAAGCGTCACCTTCGGCGATCAACGCACGGTCCCACTGGCGGCGATCCTGCTGCTCCAGTAGCACCACTGCGCCGCTGGCCGAACTGCGCGCACTGCGCCGCGATTCGTGCAGCAGCATCAGCGCCAGCAGGCCCTGCACTTCCGGCTCGGGCAGCAGTTCCAGCAGCAGGCGCGCCAGGCGAATGGCCTCATCGGAGAGGTGCGCGCGGGTCAGCGAATCGCCTGAGCTGGCGAAATAGCCTTCGTTGAACACCAGGTAAATCACCCGCAACACGGCATCCAAACGCTCGGGCAGCTCGCTGCGTCCAGGTACTTCATAGGGGATGCGTGCATCGCGAATCTTCGCTTTGGCGCGAACGATGCGCTGGGCCAGGGTGGCGGGCGTGGTGAGAAAGGCACGGGCGATTTCTTCGGTGCCCAGATCGCAGACTTCACGCAGGGTCAGGGCCACCTGAGCATCGCTGGCCAACGCCGGGTGACAACAGGTAAAGATCAACCGCAGACGGTCGTCTTCAAGCAGCTCGCCCTCGTCCAGCGGTGCGTCATCGGCCAATTCGACATGGTCATCCAACGGTTGAAAACGCCGCTGCCGGCGCAAGTTGTCGATGGCCTTGAAGCGTCCCGCCGACACCAGCCAGGCCCTTGGGTTGGCCGGCACACCGCTCTGCGGCCATTGCTCCATGGCCGCGCGAAAGGCTTCGTGTAGCGCCTCCTCGGCCAGATCGAAATCGCCCAGCAAGCGAATCAGGGTGGCCAGCACGCGGCGCGACTCATCGCGGTAGTGCTGCGCCAGCAGGGCCGGCAAGGCGGCAGAATGGTCCATTGCATTGCACTCCATAACGGCAGTGGCTGCGCGCTACCCCTGCCGCGCAACCAGAACCGTTTCACCCTAACGCATTAGATGCGCGTCAGCTTTTCAGCCGATAACCGGTTTTGAAGATAAAGCCCACGGCCAGAATGCACAGCAGCAGAAAGCCGAGAATCATCGCCAAACTCAGGCCAACGTTGACGTCAGAAACGCCGTAGAAGCTCCAGCGGAACGCACTGATCAGGTACACCACTGGGTTGAACAGGGTCACCGTCTGCCAGGCTGGCGGCAGCATGCTGATCGAGTAGAAGGCGCCGCCGAGGAAGGTTAGCGGCGTGACGATCAGCGCCGGCACCACCTGCAACTTCTCCCAGCCATCGGCCCAGACGCCGATGATGAAACCGAACAGGCTGAAAGTCAGCGCGGTCAGCACCAGAAACGCCAGCATCCACAGCGGGTGGAGAATCTCGAAATCGACGAACAGCCGCGCGGTAATCAGGATCACCAGGCCGAGAATGATCGACTTGGTGGCCGCCGCGCCAACATAGCCAATGAGGATTTCCAGATAGGACACCGGCGCCGACAGCAGCTCGTAGATGCTCCCCGAATACTTGGGCATGTAGATGCCGAACGAGGCGTTGGAAATGCTCTCGGTGAGCAGCGCCAGCATGATCAGCCCCGGCACGATAAACGCGCCGTAACTGACGCCCTGCACCTGGGTCATGCTCGAACCGATGGCCGAACCGAACACCACGAAATACAGCGACGTGCTGATCACCGGGGTAGCGATGCTCTGCAGCAAGGTGCGCCAGGTGCGCGCCAGTTCGAACAGGTAGATGGCACGGATTGCGTAGAAATTCATGCGCGCGACTCCTTGACCAAAGACACAAAGATTTCTTCCAGCGAACTCTGGCTGGACTGCAAATCCTTGAAGTCGATGCCGTGCTGGGCGAGGTCCTTGAGCAGTTCGGCGATGCCGGTGTGCTCGCTCTGGGTGTCGAAGGTAAACACCAGCACGCGGCCCTCGTCGCTCAGTTCCAGCGGGTAACGCGCCAGTTCGGCAGGGATGCTCGCCAGGGGCTGCTGCAGCTGCAGGGTCAGCTGCTTCTTGCCGAGCTTGTGCATCAGCGCCTGCTTGTCTTCCACCAGAATGATCCGCCCCTTGCTGATCACCCCGATGCGGTCGGCCATTTCCTCGGCCTCTTCGATGTAATGGGTGGTGAGAATGATGGTCACACCGCGCTCACGCAGACGGCGCACCATGTTCCACATATCGCGACGCAGCTCGACGTCAACGCCTGCCGTGGGTTCGTCGAGGAACAGAATTTGTGGCTCGTGGCTCAGTGCCTTGGCGATCATCACCCGGCGTTTCATGCCACCGGACAACTCGAAAATCCTCGCGTCACGCTTGTCCCACAGCGACAGGTCCTTGAGCAGTTGCTCCAGATAGGCCGGATTGGGCTTCTTGCCGAACAGGCCACGGCTGAACTTCACCGTCGCCCAGACGGTTTCAAACACATCGCTGACCAGCTCTTGCGGCACCAGACCGATCTGCGAGCGCGAAGCGCGGTAGTCCTTGATGATGTCCTGACCGCCCACCAACACCCGCCCGCCGCCTGGGTTGACGATGCCGCAGATAATGCTGATCAGGGTGGTCTTGCCGGCGCCGTTGGGGCCGAGCAGCGCAAAGATTTCGCCGGGGCGAATGTCCAGATTGATGTCCTGCAGCGCCGGATGGCCGCTGGCGTAGGTCTTGCTCAGCTGTTGAATCGAGATCACCGCTTGCACAGAACCTCCTGCTCTGGGGAAAAGCGCAATTGTAGGGAAGTTGGCCGCGCTTGCGGAAATGCTGATGCAGTAACCTGCACGGATTGAGCAGCCCAACGTTGAGCTACAACGGATGCGGCTGCTAGGCTGACCCGAGTTTTATGCAGACAAGGAAATAGATCATGGCTCTTCGTCACGCCCTCACCAGCTTCAGCCTGCTGGCCCTGCTGGCCGGTTGCAGCTCACAGCCGCCCGCCCAGCAAGCAGCCGAAATCAGCGGCGACTGCGATGTCGAGCAGGTTCATGGCGTACTCGGTCAGACCGCCAGCGCCGAGCTGATCGAGCAGGTGCAGCAGCAGGCCAACGCCAAAACCCTGCGCGTGCTCGCCCCCGGCGACGCCGCGACCATGGATTACAACCCGCAGCGCCTGAATATCGATATCGATGAAAGCGAAGTGATCATCCGCCTGACCTGCGGTTGAGCTGCGCGCGATTAACTAAGCCCCGCAGACCGGGCATACTGGCGCACCTGTAAACCAGTCGGCCGCCCGTTTTCATGCGTATTCACGTCAGCTTTATCGACCGCGTTGGCATCACCCAGGAAGTGCTGGCGCTGCTCGGTGGACGCAATCTCAACCTGGATGCGGTGGAGATGGTGCCGCCCAACGTCTATATCGACGCGCCGACCTTGAGCCCCGAGGTGCTCGACGAGCTGCGCGAGGCGCTGTTCAAGGTGCGCGGCGTACAGGCGGTGACCGTTGTCGACATCCTCCCCGGCCAGCGCCGCCACTTGCAACTCGATGCACTGCTCGCCGCCATGACCGACCCGGTATTGGCGGTCGACAGCCAGGGCCGCGTGCTGCTGGCCAACCCGGCGCTGATCGAACTCTGTGGCCAACAGCCTGATGGCCTGGGCATTGGTGAGCTGTTCGCCGACAACGATCTGCACCAGGCGCTGCTCGACCAGGGTTTTCGTCTACCGATGCGTGAGGTCACGCTCAAGGGTCAGGCTCTGCTGCTGGACGCCCAGCCGATCACCGAAGGCGTCGACGGCGGTGCACGGCAACTGGCCGGCGGCCTGCTCAGCCTTTACGCACCGAGCCGCATCGGAGAACGCCTGGCAGCGCTACACCACGACCACGCTGAGGGATTCGACTCGCTGCTCGGCGATTCCGCGCCGATCCGCAGCCTGAAGACCCGCGCTCAGCGCGTGGCCACTCTGGATGCGCCGCTGCTGATCCAGGGCGAAACCGGCACCGGCAAGGAGCTGGTGGCGCGCGCCTGCCATGCCATCAGCACACGACGGACCGCGCCGTTTCTGGCGTTGAACTGCGCGGCATTGCCGGAGAACCTCGCCGAAAGTGAGCTGTTCGGCTACGCCCCCGGTGCCTTTACCGGGGCCCAGCGCGGCGGCAAGCCGGGGCTGTTGGAGCTGGCCAACCAGGGCACGGTATTTCTCGATGAAATCGGTGAAATGTCACCGTACCTGCAGGCCAAGCTGTTGCGCTTTTTAAGCGACGGCAGCTTCCGCCGGGTTGGCGGGCAGAGCGAGGTCAAGGTCAATGTGCGCATCCTTAGCGCCACCCACCGTGACCTGGAAAAGATGGTCGGCGAAGGCGCGTTCCGCGAGGATCTGTTCTATCGCCTCAACGTGCTCAACCTGGAAGTGCCGCCGCTGCGCGAGCGCGGCCAGGACATCCTCTTGCTGGCGCGGCACTTTATGCAGCAGGCCTGCGCGCAGATCCAACGCCTGCCCTGCCGCCTGACGCCGGACACTTACCCGGCGCTGCTGGGCAACCGCTGGCCGGGCAATGTGCGCCAGTTGCAGAACGTGATCTTTCGCGCTGCGGCCATCTGCGAAAGCAATCTGGTGCAAATCGGTGATCTGGACATTGCCGGCACTGCCGTGGCCGCGCAGCAGGCCGAGGGTGAAGTCAGCAGCCTGGAAGCCGCCGTAGCCGAATTCGAAAAGAACCTGCTGGAAAAGCTCTACCCCAGCCACCCTTCGACTCGGCAACTGGCAACTCGCCTGAGCACCTCACACAGCGCGATTGCCATGCGCCTGCGCAAATACGGAATCCCAGGCAAGCCGTAAACACGCGGCTCAGAATCTGCCGTGCCGCCCCGTACCAGCCTTGAAGCGCTGCGCGCCGGCCAGGGTTTCGCCACTGGCTATCACCGCCATGCCGCCGGCAAATTCGTTGGTCATGGCCTGGGCAAACGGCAGGTTCCACTGCGCGTAGGCACTGGCACGATCGGCGAGCATGCAGCGTTGTGGGAAGCCGGCAATTTCCAGTGCCAGTTGCTGCGCTGCAGCCAACGCGCTGCCGGCGGCGACCACCCGATTGACCAGGCCCATGCTCAACGCCTCTTCAGCCAACACCGGACGACCGGTGAGAATCAGATCCAGCGCACGACCCTGGCCGATAATTCGTGGCAAACGCACGGTGCCGCCATCAATCAGCGGCACGCCAAAGCGTCGGCAGAACACCCCAAGCACGGCGTTATCGGCCATCACCCGCAGGTCAGCAAGCAGCGCCAGTTCCAGTCCGCCAGCCACCGCGTGCCCCTCAATGGCGGCGATCAGTGGTTTGCTCAGCTGCATGCGACTCGGCCCCATCGGCCCGTCACCCTCGGTTTCCAGACGATTGGCGCGCTCAGCCCCCGTGGCCACCGCCCCCAGATCAGCACCGGCGCAGAAAGCCCCACCCGCCCCAGTTAACACCGCCACCCGCGCCTGCTCGTCGGCTTCAAAGGCCCGCAATGCCGCGGCCAGTGCCTCCGCCGTCGGCCGATCAACGGCGTTGCGCACCTCAGCGCGGTTGATGATCAGGGTGGTGACCGGGCCGTTCTTTTCGATAATGACGCGCATAACCTGCTCCCTAAAAAGCCGAAGGCCGGCATTTAGCCGGCCTTCACCTTAAAGCCCTGCGCGGTGGAAATCAGCCTGCTGACCGATCTCCCCGCCAGAGTGGCGCAATCAGAGGGCGAACTTCTGCAGGTTGGCCATCATCTCTTTCATCGCTTCGATATTGTCCTTCGGATGAGCCGCGCCCTCGAAGTCACATATCTGCGCAAAGCTGGCTGCCACGTCTTCCGGGCTGAAGCCTTCGCGCGGGTCGAAGCCGGCGCCCAGGCTGCGTTCCCAACGCACTTTGCCCATCCAGCCGCCGCCCACTTCGAACAGGCCGGAGGTTTCTTCGCAGGCATTGCTCGCCAGGTACACCACCAGCGGGCTGACCAGCTCGGGCTTGAGCTGCTCGAACACCTGCGGCGGGATCAAGCCTTCGGTCATGCGCGTGCCACCAGTAGGCGCGATGGCGTTGACCAGGATGTTGTTCTTGCGCCCTTCGAGGGCCAGGGTGCGGGTCAGGCCGTACAGGCCGAGCTTGGCCATGCCGTAGTTAGACTGACCGAAGTTGCCGTAAATGCCCGACGTGGATGCGGTGAAAATCACCCGGCCATAACCCTGCTCACGCATGTGCGGCCAGGCGGCGCGGGTGACCTTGTAGGCCCCTTCGACGTGGACTTTGTAAACCAGGTCCCAGTCGGCGTCTTCCATCTTGTGGAAGGTTTTGTCACGCAGGATACCGGCGTTATTCACCACCACATCGATGCGGCCAAAGGCGTCCAGGGCGCATTGCACGATCTTTTCGCCGTCGGTCACCGAGTCGTGGTTGGCCACTGCAGTACCGCCTGCTGCGCGGATTTCCTCGACCACCTTGTCCGCCGCCGAGGCGTTGGCGCCTTCACCGTGAGTGCTGCCGCCCAAGTCATTCACCACCACCTTGGCGCCGTGTTTGGCGAAAAGCAGCGCATGGGCGCGGCCCAGGCCGCCGCCGGCCCCGGTGACGATTACAACCTGATCTTGAAAACGGATGGCGTCGCTCATGCAGCATTCCTCGGCAGATTAACAATGCACCGAGTGTCCAGCAGTCGCGCTCTGGTCACAATAGCTACGCGAAGCGCTGAATGGTGCGCAATAAAGCAGCGGGATAGTCAGGCCGGGCGGATCAAGCTCAAGTGGTTATACAGATGCAACACATGAGCCTGGGCGTAATCGGCATGGCTTAACGCGCCATAGGCAAAATGCGGCTGTAACTCGCCCTGATACGCGGCAAAGTCGGCAAACGCCTGCTGCAAACGCTGCAGCGCCAGAGCCTGGGTCGCGGGTGTATCCAGCGCAGCGGCACCGGGGATCGCCTCATCCAGCGGATGGCGCATGGCTCCACGCGCAGCAAAGACACTAAACGCCAACGGGCCGACACTGCTGCGGAACCAACCGGGCTTGAGTTCGGGATAACCACTGATGGAATGCTCGATGCTCTGCGCGCAGTGGTTGAACACCTCGGCCGGGCTCCAGCCTTTAAGGCTCGACAGAGGTTTATCAACCAGCCCAGCCAATACCTGCAGCGCGCCCTCCAGGCTTAGGGCCGCCGGTGCCTCGCCACTGGGCAACGCCCAGAACCCGGCACCGAGAACGGCCACACCGCCTAGAGCGGCACCTTTCAGGACTGTACGTCGTTGCATCATTTGGCCTCCAGCCGTTGACGAAATTGCAGGTAATGCGCCAGCACCTGATCCGGCGCTTCGGTCTGCGGATAATGACCAATACCCTCCAGCAGCACAGTGTCTGGCTTGGCAATCAGCTCACGGTAACGCGCCACCATATGCGCCCCGGAAATTGGGTCGACTGCACCGTCGATCACCCGCATCGGCACCGCCGTAGCCTGCATCGCCGCCACCCAACGGTCACGGTTGACGCGGCGCTCGGGCATGTAGCGGATCAAGCGGTGCATCACGGCCGGGCCGTTATGGGCGGCGATCAGGCTCCAGAAGTCATCTAATTCACGCTCACTGGGCTGGCTCTGTGGGCCGAACACTTTGGCAAAACTCTGCGCCAGCTTCTGGCGGCTGAATAACCGGCCAATCAACGGGCCAATGGGGCTGAGCAGCAGCTTCTGCACCAGCACCGGGTGATGCGTTTCCGGAAACAACCCACCATTGAGAAACACGCAACTGGCGAGCTGTACGCGTCCGTCCTGATGCCGTGCCAGCAGCTCTTGCGCCACGCTGTCGCCGTAGTCGTGGGCCAGCACATGCAGCGGTTTGTCCACGCCCAGGTGCACCAGCAGCGCCTGTTGCAGATCAGCCTGCTCCAGCAGGCTGTAGGCATGTCCACGGGGTTTGGCCGAGTCGCCAAAGCCGAGCATGTCACAGGCAATCACCTGGTAGCGCTCCGCCAGCGCGGCCCACAGGTAGTGCCAATCCCAACTGGCAGTGGGAAAACCATGAATCAGCAACAACGGCTCGCCCTGCCCGGCCGTCCAGTAGCGGATGGCATGGCCGTTAAAGCTGAAAGTCTGCCCCGCGCTGCGCCAATCCGCCAGGGCAATCCCTGGCAGCGCCGTCATGCTGCGTAACCTGGCATCTGTTGATCCAGCTTGCGCAGCAGTGCCGGCCACGGCAGTGCGCCGCCCATGCCCTGCGGGCTTTTCATCACGCCGGCAATCATCGCCCGGGCGCCATCGAGAATCTGTTGTGGGATGTGGATCAGCTCTGCCCCGCCACTTTGCGCCATCACCTGAATCTCGCAGGCACGCTGCAGGGTGAACATGCCGAGGAAGGCATCGGCGATGCTGCCAAAGGCGGTGAGCAGGCCGTGGTTGGGCAGGATCATAAAGTTCTTGTCGCCCAAGTCGGCCTGCAGGCGGGCCTTCTCGTCATGGTTCAGCGCTACACCTTCATAGCCGTGGTAAGCCAGGCTGGCGAGGACGAACAGCGACTGCTGCGACAGCGGCAACAAGCCCTGCTTCTGCGCCGATACAGCGATCCCCGCCGGGGTGTGGATATGCAGCACGCAGCCGACGTCGTGACGCACCTCGTGCACGGCGCTGTGGATGGTGTAGCCGGCCGGGTTGATGTCGAACGGACTGTCCATCAGCTTTTTGCCAGTCAGGTCGATCTTCACCAGGCTGGAGGCAGTGATCTCATGGAACATCAGTCCGTAGGGGTTGATCAGAAACTCTTCAGTGCCGGGAATCTTCGCCGAGATGTGGGTGAAAATCAGATCATCCCAGCCATACAGGGCGATCAATCGGTAGCAGGCGGCCAGGTCCACCCGGGTCTGCCATTCGGCGGCGGAGACCTGATCCTTGAGGCTGACAACAGGCAGTGCGTGGGCAACGGTCATGATGAATTCCTCGGCTTTTGTTATTGAAGTGCCCAGGAGTCTAGCGAGGGATGCTGCAAAGGTGAGTCGCTCTGGCGGCCAGCGTGGTGGCCTTGCAGGTCAAACCAGTTCGGGATAAAGCTGCGCCAGCATAGGCCAATCGCGCTGAGCCTCAAGGTCATCACTGAGCAGCTGGAAGCCGGCGAAGTCGAAACCCGGCGTCACCGTGCAGCCCACCAGGGTAAACGCCCCGGTGCTGCGCGCCGCCTGCCAGGCATGTGCCGGCACCAGGCGCTGCGGCAGCTGACCTATGGCCACCGGCCCCAGTCGCGCGCAGCGCACGGCATCGGGCTGCTCGGCCAGCAGCAGCTCCAGCGGCGCACCTTCATAGAAGTGCCAGAGCTCGTCGGCATCCACCCGGTGCCAACGGCTGACCGCGCCGGCCGGCAACAGAAAGATGATCGCCGTGCCGCACAAGCGGCCACCGTCCAGCTGCGCTGACGACTCATACAGACGACGGTAATAACCGCCTTCCGGGTGCGCCTGGAGTTGCAGCGCCGTGATCAGCTCTTGCGCGCGCGGGTGCATCAGCCGTGCAACGCCGTAATAAAGTCCGCCAACCAGGGCTCGGCGTCGGTTTCCGGGGTCACGCTTTCGCTGCTGTCCAGGCGCAGCATCGGCTGCACTTCACGAATGCCCAACTCGGCATACAGCTCGCGCACCAGCTCGCCGCCGCCGCAGAAGGTGTCGCCATAGCTGGAGTCGCCGAGGGCAATTACCCCGCCCGGCAGGCCACTCCAGGCCGGCAGATGATCACGGATGGCGTAGTACAGCGGCTGCAGGTTATCCGGCAATTCGCCCATGCCAGTGGTCGAGGTCACCGCCAGAAAGGCTTCAGGAGCAAACGCCTGAAGATCCGCCAGGCTGGCACGCGGGTTGTGCCAGGCCTCATGACCGGCGGCCTTGAGCAGACGCTCGGCGTGGCGGGCAACTTCCTCGGCGGTGCCGTACACCGAGCCGGAAAGAATGGCGATTTTCATGCAGAACTCCGAAACAGTCAGAACCAAATCGATAAGCCCGGCATTATGCCGCAAGTAGACAGCCCGCCCGGATGTTTTAGAATGCAGCCGACCTAGACTGGGAAATCGCCTCATGATCAACGCCAAACTGCTGCAACTGGTGATCAACGCCTCCAATGACGGCATCGTGGTGGCCGAACAGGAAGGTGATGACAACATCCTGATCTATGCCAACCCCGCTTTCGAAAAGCTCACCGGCTACGCCAGCGAAGACATCCTCTATCAGGATTGTCGCTTCCTGCAGGCTGGCGACCGCGACCAGCCAGGGCTGGATGCCATCCGTGAAGCAGTCAGAACGCACCGCCCGTGCCGGCAGATCATCCGCAACTACCGCAAGGACGGCAGCGTGTTCTGGAATGAGCTGTCGATCACTCCGGTGGTCAATGACGCCGACCAGCTGACCTACTACATCGGCATCCAGAAGAACGTCACCGAGCAAGTCGAAGCGCAGGAGCGGGTCAAGCAGCTGGAAGCCGAACTGGCAACGCTCAAGGCTGAACTGGCGCGCCTGCAGGCGACGACCGGCAGTAACTAATCCTCAAAGCAGCGGTCACAACAGCTCCAGAGCCCGATGTAGACCGCTCCCATGCAAGAACAGGCACTCCTGACCCAGGCAGAACTGGCATTTATCCGCCAGCTGCATCAGCCCGGCCCGACCGAACAACGCAGCCAACCGCGGTTGTCGGTGGATATCGGCAAACAGCTCAGCGAGCTGCTCTCGCACTGTGCCGTGAACGAGCAGCTGAGCCTGCATGCGCATATCGCCAACCAGCACCTGACCTTTGACCTGCACCTCAGCCAGGACGCGCAGAGCACGCCCTATTTGCAGCTCAGCGCCCCGCAGATTTTCGATGAAGGCGAGATCAACCGCGCCTGGCGCTCGCCCCTGCCTGAGCCGTTACCGCTGCACACGCCAAGTGCGCAGCCGAGCGATCTGTGGATTCATCAGCTGTCGATGAATGGTGCGTTGATCGAACATCGGGCACGGAGCAAAGCCCCCAAGCGCTTTCATCTGGTATTGCCAGTAGACGAGCACACGCCGATTGCCTTGACCGGGGTTTTCGTCCGTACAACCGAAGGCGGTCTGCTGGCCTACCAGCTGCACACCCTCGACCGGCGTAGCGACGAACAGTTGCGCCAGTTCATCTACCAGCAACACCTGCAGCAGAAACAACGACTGCATGCTGGGCGCCGCTGAGGCCAGCGACAGACGCCTAGTAAATCCCGGTCAAAAAAAGACCCGCAATCAGGCGGGTCTAAAGTGCAGGCTAAATGCCTGCAGCAGGGATAAAAAAATCCGATAACCGAAAATGGGCGGAACTTGTGGCTATCGGATTGCGCAGTCGTTTCAGGCAGCAAATTCCTCATCGCTGAAGGCCATCAAGGTGGCTTTACCAGCTTTAACCTCAGCCAGCAGGCTGTCGGTTTCCGTCAGGATGCGCGCCATAAAGAAGTCTGCTGACTTCAGCTTGGCGCCATAAAAGGCTGTTTCTGTGCTGCCTTCGGCAAGCTTGGCTTTGGCTACCGCGGCCATACGTGCCCACATCCAAGCAAGGCTGGTAAGGGCGAACAGACGTAAGTAAGGTGTCGCTGCAGCACCCGCTTGCTCAGGATCTTTCATGCCTTCGGTGGCAATCCACATCGTGGCTTGCTGCAGTTGCTTGAGCGCACCACCCACGGCCATTACGTGATCAGCCTCGGCATGCGCCTTGAGCCAACCCTCGATAAGGGCGAAGTAATTGCGCACAGCACGCCCCCCACCCAGCGCTAACTTGCGACCCACGAGGTCAAGCGCTTGGATGCCATTGGTGCCTTCATAAATTCGTGTGATGCGTGAATCACGCACCAGCTGCTCAATACCCCAGTCCTCGGTAAACCCGGAGCCGCCGAGTACCTGCAACCCTTCGTTGGCACTGTTGAAGCCTTCGTCGGTGAGGAAGGCTTTAACCACCGGCGTCAGCAGCTGCACCAGATCATCGGCTTGTTCACGCACAGCTGGGTCTTCATGGTCATGAGCCACATCCTCATGCAGCCCGGTGAAGTAGGCCAGTGCGCGGCACCCTTCGATGGTCACCTTCTGGCGCAGCAACATGCGGCGGACATCCGGATGCACAATGATTGGATCAGCAGGTTTATCAGCGGCTTTCGGGCCCGACAGCGAACGGCTTTGCAGCCGCTCTTTGGCGAAGCCCAGGCTGACCTGATAAGCGCTTTCGGCAATACCGAGGCCCTGCATGCCCACCATCAAGCGCGCCGAGTTCATCATGGTGAACATGCACTTGAGGCCCTTATTGGGCTCGCCAATTAGCCAGCCCTGGGCCCCTTCGAAGTTCATCACACAGGTGGCCGATCCCTTGATGCCCATCTTGTGCTCCAGGCCGCCGCACAACGCAGGGTTGCGACTGCCGTCTGCAAGGAACTTGGGCACCAGGAACAGCGAAATACCTTTTACGCTGTCCGGTGCATCGGGCAGCTTGGCCAGTACCAGATGCAGGATATTGTCGGCCAGATCATGCTCACCACCGGTAATCCAGATTTTGGTACCGCTGATGGCATAGCTGCCGTCCGCCTGCGGTACGGCACGGGTTCGGATCAAACCCAGGTCGGTGCCGCACTGCGGCTCGGTCAGGCACATAGTGCCGGTCCACTCACCGCTGATCAGCTTCGGCAGGTAGCGCTCCTGCAACTCGCGGGCGCCGTGAGCAGTCAGCGCATTGATCGCACCATGGGTCAGGCCCGGATACATGCCCAGCGACAGGTTGGCCGAGCAGACCATCTCCTCAACCATCATGTTCAGCACATGGGGCAAGCCTTGGCCGCCGAACTCCGGGGTACAGGCCAATGCGGTCCAGCCGCCTTCGGCGAACTGTTGGTAAGCAGCGCGGAAACCGTCCGGTGCTTTAACCGATTTACTTTCCGGATCGTACTGGCAGCCCTGTTTATCACCCGGGCCATTGAGTGGGGCCAATACGTTCTCCGCCAATTTGGCGGCTTCTTCCAGAATGGCGCCACCGAGGTCGTTTCCGAACTCGCGCTGACTAGGCAGCGACTGCAGGGTGGCATAAGCGTCGAGCACCTCGTCAAAAACGAAACGCATGTCACGAAGGGGTGCACGGTATTGGGTCATGTTGCTCAGTCCTCAAGCTGTACAAGTGGATACAAGCTATACACAAACAAGCAATGTATAGCTTTTGTATAGCCTAAAGCCCCAGATAGCAAGCATTTTTCTGTACAAGCTGTACAACTAATTGAAATCAACAACAAATCACAGGCACGCAAAAGCGCGATTGTCATAACGACAACCGCGCTTATTCAGGCGTGATTGATAGTGAAATCAGGTATCCAGGTGACCCGCCAGAAACTGCTGCAGGCGACGCTGCATCAGGCGACCTTCATTACCCAGGCAGGCAATCGGCGAACCACTGAGGCTGTCCTCGGCCAGGTCGGCACCGTCACCGGCCAGCACCAGCGGGCAATCCAGTGCCAGCGCCAGGCGCGACAACACCTTGGGCAGGTCATCACTAGGCGGCTGATTGGAGAACAGTACGAGCGCCTGAGGCTGCATCTTTTCACAGATCAGGGTCAGCTCTTCCAGCGGCTGGCCCAGGCCCAACACGCTGACCGCCGTTTCGGCGCTGCTCAGCAGCAACCCAGCTACCAGCAGCTCCAACTCGCGGCAGTGGCCCGGCAAGGCCGCCAGCAGCACACGCTCCTCAACCTGAGCGCGCAACACCTGCAGGCGCTGCAACGTACGCGCCCGCAGGAAGGTGTCGAAAAACAGCCATTCGCTGGTCTGGCCGTATTCCTCCTGGCGCAGCAACAGTTCCTGCCACAGCGGCATCAGGATGTCCTGAAACACCACCGGCAACGGGTAACTGGAGAAAATCTGGCCGTAAAGACGATCCAGGCGTACTTCATCGAAGGCGCTGATAGCGCGGCGTAACTGGGCTTGCCACTCACCCCACTCGCTGGCGCTGACTTCCTCATAGACCGGAGAGCTGGCAGATTTGATCGAGCTGCTTTTGGCCAGAATCTTGCCAACCTTGCTCACCGCCACACCGCGCTCGATCCACGCCAGGATGCTGCGTACCGACTCGATATCGACCTGCGAATACAGGCGATGACCGCTGTCGGTGCGGGTTGGCTGGATCAGCCCATAGCGCCGCTCCCAGGCCCGTAGGGTGACTGGATTGACGCCGGTCAGGCGCGCCACTTCACGAATAGGAAATAACTCTTCCTGCTTGAGGGCACTCGAAACGAGGGACGTAGTACCAACGTGATCGGACATGGGCGCAGGTATCACAGAAAAAATGTTGCACGCATTGTAACTCAGCTATTTACGGCATACTTTGTACAAGACTTATACAAAGAGTTAGACCATGAACAAGCAACCCTGCTGGCCCTTGACCCTTTACTACGATGGCGACTGCCCGTTGTGCGCGCGCGAGATCCAGCTGCTGCGTCAGCGTGCCGATGTACAGCGCCTGTGCCTGGTCGATATCGGCCTCAACGACTTTCATCCCGAATCCGTCGGCCACAGCCGAGAAACCCTGCAGAACCGCCTGCATGCCCGCTTCGCCGACGGGCAATGGGTGACCGGCCTGGATGCCACTCTGTGGAGCTGGCGCGCAGCCGGCCTTGAGCGCTGGGTCATACCACTGACCTGGCCGGCACTGCGACCGCTGCTGGAACTGGGTTACCGACTGTTCTGCCGGCTCCGCCCGCACCTCGACTGGCTACCTCATCCGGACGCCAGCCGACGCTGCAGCAAAGCCGCCTGCGCCATCAACAGAAACCCGCGCTAATTCATTAGCCCAGCCTGATCCATAGCCCCGGATCAGGCTCAAGCAACTCGGGGCGACCAATAATTTCATCGTGGCTTTCTGGCTGCAGCAACAGCATCTGCCGAACTCCGCAACGACGCAGGCGCGTCTTGAGCAATGCCATTCCAGGCCACAGCGCACGCCCCGACGCATACTCCAGCGTGCGCACACTGCCAGTCTTGCTGACCACCTGCACCTTATAGCCGCAACAGCGCAAGGTGAGCACCTCGACATGGCACACCTGCCCACACCGCACTGCAATGCTCAACTGCCAAGGCTTCATAACGGTACACACCTGTACAAGAAAACCAATCTTGTACACGATAAAAACAATTTTATTTAGCCCACCTGTAGAAAAAATATCGATACAGCTCAATGAAATAGGCTTAATGGCATGAAACAGCCCAGTACCCTCACAGGGCGCATGGTTGTACAAAGCCTATTGCTGGTATAACTTTACTCCTGGTTCAGTCGAGGCCACGCCTTACTGGTCAGGTAACCCGGCGCAGCGTCGCTGAACCCACCCTTTTCTTTCTGCCGAGTCGAGCATGAGCGCCAGCGCCGCCCCCATCCTGATTACCGGAGCCAGCCAGCGCATTGGCCTTTACTGCGCCGAACGCCTGCTGGATGACGGTCACTCAGTGATTGTTACCTACCGCAGCGAACGCAACGGCATCGAGGCACTCAGGCAACGTGGCGCTCTAGCCTTGCCGGCCGACTTTTCCAGCGAAGCCGGCATCCTGGCGTTTATCGAACGGCTCAAGCGCCACACTGATAGCCTTCGCGCCATCGTGCACAACGCCTCCGACTGGCTGGTTGAAACGCCGGGCGAAGAAGCCGCAGCCTTTCAGCAGCTATTTGCTGTGCACATGCTCGCGCCGTACCTGATCAACCTGCATTGCGCAGCATTACTGCATCGTTCGACGCCCGCCGATATCGTGCATATCAGCGATGACGTGGCGCGTAAAGGCAGTGCCAACCGGCCGGCCTACTGTGCCAGCAAGGCCGGGCTGGACAGTTTGACGCTGTCGTTTGCCGCGCGTTTCGCCCCACAGATCAAGGTCAACGGTATCGCCCCCGCGCTGATCCTGTTCAACCCGGACGACGACGCCGACTACCGCAATAAAACCCTGAATAAATCGGCACTGGGCATTGAGCCCGGGCCCCAAGTGATCTACCAGAGCTTGCGCTATCTGCTCGACAACCCTTACGTCACCGGTACCACACTGACCGTCAACGGCGGCCGCCACCTCAAATGAGCCTGGCCGCGAGGACCTTGCAATGACTCCAGAACTGCCCAACCACTACCGCGAGATCCTGCTCGGCGTTGGTGAAAACCCCGAACGCGAAGGTCTGCTGGACACACCAAAGCGTGCTGCCAAGGCCATGCAGTACCTGTGCAACGGCTACCACAAGAGCCTGGAAGAAGTGGTCAACGGCGCGCTGTTTGAGTCGGATAACGACGAGATGGTGATCGTCCGTGATATCGAGCTGTACTCACTGTGCGAACACCACATGCTGCCGTTTATCGGCAAGGCTCATGTGGCCTATATCCCCACCGGCAAGGTACTCGGCCTGTCGAAAGTAGCGCGCATCGTCGACATGTTCGCCCGGCGTCTGCAGATTCAGGAAAACCTCACCAAGCAGATCGCCGACGCGATCCAGCAGGTCACCAACGCCGCTGGCGTGGCCGTGGTGATCGAAGCCAAGCATATGTGCATGATGATGCGCGGCGTGGAGAAGCAGAACTCGGTAATGACCTCTTCGGTGATGCTTGGAGCCTTCCGTGAATCCTGCAACACTCGCCACGAATTCCTGCAACTGATCGGACGGAGCAAGTAATGCCGCGACTGGAACCTGGGATGGCGCGCATCCGCGTCAAAGACCTGCGCTTGCGCACCTACATCGGCATCAAGGAAGAGGAGATCAACAACAAGCAGGACGTGTTGATCAACCTGACTATCCTCTACCCCGCTGCCGACGCCGTGCGTGACAACGATATCGACCACGCCCTCAACTACCGCACCATCACCAAGGCAGTGATTAGCCACGTCGAAGGCAACCGTTTCGCCTTACTCGAGCGCCTGACTCAGGAAATCCTCGATCTGGTGATGGAAAACACGGCAGTACGCTATGCCGAAGTGGAAGTCGACAAGCTGCACGCCCTGCGCTTTGCCGAATCGGTGTCGATTACCCTCTCCGCCCACCGTTAGAGTCGCTTAGCCGCAATGACAACAGCTATTGCACATATCCTTGGCCCAGGCGGAGCAGGAAAGTCGACGGTTGGCGCGTTGCTATCGACGAATTTTGGCATTCCAGTGGTTGATCTAGATATTTACTTCATAGAGAACGTCGGAGACATCTCTCACTTCATTAGAACTTATGGTTATGTTGCATACGCCCGCAAAAATGTTCTGAATTACCGGGCAATTGTTGGAAAAATTCTCGATCCAACTGTCGTTGTACTTTCGTCCGGGTTCATGACCTACCCCTCTGATCTCGATGCCAGTTACTCAGAGCTAGTGACGGAAATTTCACGTCACAGTCTAAGCGCACTACTCCTGCCATCCTTTGAAACAGAGGAATGTGTTGCACTCATCGTGCACCGACAACTACAGCGCCCGTATTTGGACTGTGATCGAGAGAGAGAAGAAGCTCGAATACGCTACCGCCTTCCGATTTTCATGGGCTTTCAATGTCAACGCTTCCTCAGCAGCAGCCCTGCCGAGCTGGCAATCGAGATTTGGGCGTTCGTGGCGACGAGCAGACAGTTCAAATCATTCACTTCGCTTACTGCAACCACCCCAGATCAGTCCTGCTGCCAGGGAAATAATTGACAGCACGCACCATGCTCTTATCATCGCCGCCAACGCCTCCCGCCTGCCTTTAGAGAGCATCGCCATGACCGAGCAAGAACGCCTCGAACTTGAAGCCGCCGCCTTTCGCAGCCTGGTGCAACACCTGCGCTCGCGCCCCGATGTGCAGAACATCGACATGATGAATCTCGCTGGTTTCTGCCGTAATTGCCTGTCCAAGTGGTTCAAGGCTGCAGCCGACGACATCGGCGTTGCCATCACCCCGGATGAGGCACGTGAAGAGGTCTACGGCATGCCGTATGCCGAGTGGAAAGCCAAATACCAAAAGGAAGCCAGCGCCGAACAGCAGGCTGCTTTCAGCAAAGGAAAAAAGTAATGAGCGGCCTCAACGACTTTCGCGCCAAGCTGCGCAGCGAACACTTCACCTTCGCCGAAACCCTGGCGTTTATCGCCGAGCACTACCAGTACCAGCCCAGCGCCTTCAGCAATGGCAGCGTGCACAATGCTGCCGGGCAGAATGAAGGCTCATGCAAAACCCTCGGCCTGGCCCTGCTCGAAGGTCTGAGCCTGGAAGAAACCCTGCTGTGCTTTGGTGAGCATTACCGCAGCGTACTGGCCACCCCGAGCGGCAGCGATCACGGCAATATCCGCGCACTGATGGACACCGGCCTGGCGGGCGTACGTTTCGAGCAGCCGTCATTAGAGCGCAACAGCTTGTAATTACGCGCGCAGAAACTTGCGCAACTGTCGGCAAAAGCTGACAGACATCACACTTAAATCCTCCTATGCTGCGCGCCAATACTTGAACGAGAACACCAGGGAAGGTGCTCCGTGCTGCGCCATGGCCGTGCTTCCCCGGTTTCTCCAACCCTACCTGGCTTGGAGTCGCTTAGATGCAGCAGACCTTGGTATGGAAACCATGGCACAACCCCGGCGTGGAAAACCTGCGCCTGAACATCGATGAACATGGCATCAACGCCACCAGTCATCTGATGCAAAGCCTGCAAGGCCACAGCATCGCCGCCACCTACGTGCTCAACTGCGACCCACGCTGGCGCTTTCGCCGCCTGTGGCTGAAGGTCGACAACCACGGCCAACGCAGCCTTAACCTCAAACGTGACATCCGTGGCAACTGGTTCCATAACGGCGAGCCACGCCCGGACCTCAGCGAATGCCAGCAGGTGATGCTCTCCGAATCGCCCTTCACCCACACCCCTGCCCTGCAGCGTTGCGCCCTGGAAACCGGGCAGAGCGAGCTGATGCAGGTGGCCTATGTCGACCTGCTGACCTTAAAAGTGGAAGCACGCAGCCAGCGCTACCAGCGCCTACGCGAAGAAGGCGGAAAAACCCTCTACCGCAGTGAAGCGCAGGGTAAAAAGAGCAGCGAGCTGACCGTCGACGAACACGCCTTGCTGGTCAAAGCCAGCGATCAGTTTTTGCGCATGAGTTCGCGGGATTTGAAGCTGAATACCTGGGTCTAGGTAGACCGCAGACAACAAAAAGCCTCGATTAAATCGAGGCTTTTTGCATTCTCAGACTTACTGACCGTCGAGATAACGCTCCACATCCAGCGCCGCCATGCAACCGGCACCGGCCGAGGTGATGGCCTGGCGGTAAACGTGGTCAGCCACATCGCCGGCAGCAAACACGCCAGGAATGCCGGTAGCAGTGGCATTGCCTTCGCGGCCACCGTTGACCACCAGATAACCGTCCTTGAGCGCCAGCTGGCCTTCGAATAGCGAGGTGTTCGGCGTATGGCCAATGGCGACGAACAGGCTATCAACGTTCAGCTCGTCAAAGCTGCCATCGTTGTTCTTCACCCGCACACCCGTCACGCCCATGTTGTCGCCGAGCACTTCATCGACCTCAGCATTCAGCTTGAGCACGATCTTGCCTTCGGCGACCCGCGCCTGCAGCTTGTCCTGCAGAATCTTCTCGGCGCGGAAGGTTTCCCGGCGGTGTACCAGGGTGACCTTACTAGCAATATTGGCCAGGTACAGCGCCTCTTCCACTGCCGTATTGCCGCCACCGACCACCGCGACCTCACGGTTGCGGTAGAAGAAACCATCGCACGTGGCGCACGCCGAAACGCCCTTACCCATAAAGCTTTCTTCGCTGGGCAAGCCCAGATAACGGGCGCTGGCTCCGGTGGCGATGATCAACGCATCACAGCTGTAGGTGCCGCTGTCGCCGACCAGGGTGAACGGCTTACCGGCCAGGTCAACGGCATTGATGTGGTCGTAGACGATTTCCGTCTCGAAACGCTCGGCATGCTCCTGCATGCGCTGCATCAGCGCCGGCCCCGTCAAGCCATGTACATCACCGGGCCAGTTATCCACCTCAGTGGTGGTGGTCAACTGGCCGCCGGCCTGAAGGCCGGTGATCAGCAAGGGCTTGAGATTCGCACGCGCGGCATAAACCGCCGCACTGTAGCCGGCAGGGCCGGAGCCCAGAATGATCACGCGGGCATGACGATCAGCAGACATCAACAGCTCCTCCCGGCATTGCCGGCAGCAATAAAAAGGGACTTTCGCGAGGACCTAGGGGAAGGTAATAAGGTCGAAAGCCCCACAAAGGGATGCTGCGCAGCCTATGCCTGCCCGACGCACTGCGGAAATATGCTTTGCCAATACTGTGCATAGTCAAGCGCTATAAGCGCACACCGGCAATCGTTAGCGTCCGTTGCAGAGGCTTTCACCTGCCACACAAAGCCGGTAAGGTCGGCGCGACTTCAACTTCCTGGAGACTCCTCCCATGCACGCCCCCGTGCTGACCGGCCCGCAATACCTCAGCGAAGGCCTGAAACTGGTCCTTAGCCCCGGCCTGCGGCTGTTTGTGCTGCTGCCGCTGACGATCAACCTGATCCTGTTTACTGCGCTGATTGTGATCTCCATGCAGCAGTTCAGTGGCTGGGTCGAGACCTTTATGCCCAGCCTGCCGAGTTGGCTGAGCTTTCTTGAATACGTGCTGTGGCCATTGTTTGTCGTGCTGGTACTGCTGATGGTGTTTTTCACCTTCACCCTGCTGGCCAATATCATTGCCGCACCGTTTAACGGTTTTCTTGCGGAGAAGGTCGAAGTGGTGGTGCGCGGGCAGGATGATTTTCCGCCCTTCAGCCTGGCCGAATTGACTGCCATGGTGCCACGCACCCTCAGCCGCGAGATGCGCAAGCTGGGCTACTTTCTGCCCCGCGCCATTGGCCTGCTGATCCTGAGCTTTATCCCGGTGGTCAACCTGATCGCCGCGCCGCTGTGGCTGCTGTTTGGCGTGTGGATGATGGCGATTCAGTACATCGACTACCCCGCAGACAACAACAAGATGAGCTGGCAAGACATGCTCGCCTGGCTTCGGGAGAAACGCTGGCAGAGCCTGGGTTTTGGCGGCATTACCTACGCCGCACTGCTGGTGCCAGGGTTGAATATCCTGATGATGCCGGCAGCAGTGGCCGGCGCCACGGTGTTCTGGGTGCGTGAGCGTCAGGAACAGGCGCTTACGTCCACTTCCTAAGTCATCACCCTGCAGGTTGGCTGCGCTCAAGTACCGCGCGCAGCGCCTGCATCGAGGTCTGGGATTCGTGCTCAATACGCCGGCTTAGAAGCAGGCGATTAGCCAAACGCATCAGCAGGCCGTCGAAGCCGTATTCCAGGGTACGCACGAACTCACAACCGCCTTCCACTTCTGTGCACTCGTAGGTCAGCAGCAACGCCAGCCCGTGATCACCACGAGCGCTGGCTTGCCAGCGGCGTCCTGGCTGGTAGTCGAGCACATCCCAGCGCAGATGCCCGGCGCGGCAACCGGCGTGAATGTCTTCCTCAAATACCTCACCGGCGAGCAACGCGTCCTCGCGGCCGTAGATGCGCAACGAGGATGGATGCCATTCGGGCCAATGCGCCGGCGCGGCTGCATAACTCAGCACCTCGTCCGCCGGGCGGGTGAGGCGAATGCGATGCTGCTGGCGATTCTGCTGATACGTCGGCTCCGGCTCCCAGTGCAAGGTGCCGTACAGCCAGTCCATCAGCGGATGGACGATGCCGAAGTTGCGCGCATGCATCAGCTCACGGCGATGGTGCAACGCATGCAGGCGGCGCATCTGGCGAATCCACGGCAACCGCGCGACGGGATGCTCGGCCGGCAGATGCTCGCAGGCGTGCACCACTTCATAGCTCATATAGCCCAGCAGCATGCTGCCGGCGAACAGCGCCGCCAGGTTGCCGTCGAGGTGTGACAGCCCCCACCAGATACCCAGCAGCGGCAGGCTGTAGAGCACAATCAGCCAGGCAGGAAAGAGGATCACCCGCCAATCACGCAGCGTCTCGTAGCGCATCTGGCCTTCGATAAAAAAGCTGTGGTGATCGCCCGTGTGGCGCTTGTAGAACAGTTGACCGAAGCGCGTCTTGTTGTGCCCCAGGCGCTTGTGCACCTGGTACTCGCCCCAGCTGAAGAACACCAGGCTCAGGGGCACCAGTAGCCATTGCCAAAGCGCCACCGCGTCCAGCGTGCGCCACAGCAGGCTGATGCAGGTCAGGCCATAGGCCAGCACAAAGGCGGCATGCAGCCAGGGGTTGTACAGCGGGTGGATGGCATCCCGATAACGCGTGCGGAAAGCCTGGGCATTGTCATTGTTGTAGGCCACGGCATAACTCCTGAGCGGATTGACAGCAGTCTAGGCGCGGCCAGATCATTCCGATAATGGATATTCAGAAAGAGCATTATTCTTGATAACGAATTTGCGTCAGCTCGACCTCAACCTGCTGCTGGTCTTCGATGCACTGATGCAGGAAGGCAACCTGACCCGCGCGGCCGAACGCCTGCACCTGAGCCAGTCAACCGTGAGCAACGCCCTCGCCCGCCTGCGCCACCAACTCGGCGAAGAGCTGTTTCTGCGCACGGCCCGGGGCCTAACGCCCACCGCCCGCGCCCAGGCGTTGTATCTGCCGGTACGTCAGGCTTTGCGCCTGCTGCAGACCGGCCTGGGCCCGGCCGAGCCGTTTGATCCACAAACGCCACACGCCTTCAGCCTGTCGCTGAATGACTACGCACAAGCTGCGCTGCTGCCCATGCTGCAAGCACACCTGGCGCGCAACGCTGCGCAGGTCGAGCTGCTGGTGCAAGCCGATGATGCCGACAGCCTGGTGCAACGCCTGGAAAGCGGTGCGCTGGACCTGGCCATCGACTACCTGCACTTCGATTCGCCTGACCTGCATTACGCGCCGCTGCGCGAAGAACCGCTGGTGGCCATTGGCCGCGCCGACCACCCGGCCTTTATCGGCGGGCTAAGCCTGGAGGATTACCAACAGGCGCGGCATATCACGGTAACGCCGCGCGCCGGACGTGGCTCGCCGCTGGAAATCGTCCTCGGCTCGGCCAGGGTGCGCCGGCAGGCGGCGCTGCATTTGCCCAACTACCTGCCGATCCCGGCCATCGTCGCCCAGACCGATCTGCTCGGCACCGTGCCCGCGCGTCTGGCCGAAGCCTTCGCTCCGGTGCATGCGCTGGAAATCGCGCCGCTGCCCTTCGATATGCCGCCGGTGCAGGTCAGCCTGATCTGGCATCAGCAACAGCACCTCGACCCGGCGCACGCCTGGTTGCGCCAACAGCTGATCGAACTGCTCGACTGAAATACAAACGCAACCAAAGCGTCACAGTCATTACATAGCGGCAGCGGACACTGCTGCCATGAGCACAGCTTCCCTGCATATCGCGCTGATCAGCGAAACCTTCCCGCCGGAAATCAATGGCGTGGCCAACACCCTCGGGCGCCTGGTCGACGGCTTGCGTGGCCGTGGCCATCGTGTGCAACTGGTGCGTCCGCGGCAGAACGTCGACCCGCGCGGTGCGGCCGACCAAGATCTGCTGCTGACCCGTGGCTGGCCGCTGCCCGGTTACCCCGGTTTGCAGTGGGGTCAGTCGTCGCTGCACAAGCTGCTGCGCAGCTGGCAACGGCAGCGCCCGGATGTGCTGTATATCGCCACAGAAGGGCCGCTGGGCTTATCCGCCCTGCGTGCGGCGCGGCGTTTGCAGATCCCGGTGGTCAGCGGTTTTCATACCAACTTTCAGCAATACACCGGGCATTACGGCTTTGGCCTGTTAACCCGCCTGCTGACCAATTACCTGCGCTGGTTCCACAACCGCTCGCAGATGACCCTGGTGCCCAGCGTTAGCCAGCAGGTCGAGCTGCAGCGGCGTGGCTTCGACAACCTGGAACTGCTCTCGCGAGGCGTCGACAGCCAGCTGTTCCACCCGGCCAAACGCAGCGAGGCCTTGCGCGAGCGCTGGGGCCTGGCGGAACAGGACATCGCCATCTTGCATGTCGGCCGCCTGGCGGCGGAAAAGAACCTGGCCCTGCTCAGCAAGAGCTTTCGGGCGCTGCAACAGGCGCACCCGCAGCGGCGGCTGAAACTGATTCTGGTCGGGGATGGCCCGCAGCGCGCCAGCCTGCAGCAGCAACTGCCCGAAGCGGTGTTCTGCGGCCTGCAGCGCGGTGAAGAGCTGGCTGCGCATTACGCCTCGGGCGATCTGTTTGTGTTTCCCAGCCTCTCGGAAACCTTCGGCAATGTGGTGCTCGAAGCCCTGGCTTCCGGGCTTGGCGTGGTGGCGTTTGATCAAGCGGCGGCCGCGCAACATATACGCCACGGCCACAACGGCGCGCTTGCGGTGGCTGAGGACGAACAAGGCTTTATCGACGCCGCCTGCTGGTTGCTCACCGACCAAGAGGGCCTGCGCCGAGTGCGCCTGAATGCGCGGCTACATGCCTCACGTCAGGGCTGGCCGGCGATTGTCGAGCTGTTCGAGCAGCATCTGCGCAGCGCCATGCAACCTGTGCAAGCGTTACCGGCCGGCAGAACGCAGCATTAAAGAGGAACGGAAGCCCCGTTCCTACAACCGCACATCCAGACGCTTGATCAGCTGCACACCCTGCGCGCTGATCGCCGCGCCGTAAGCCAGCACTTCCACACCGGCGCTCACCGCCTCACGCAAAGCGGCGGCATAGGCCGGGTCGATCTCCTCGGCCGGGCGCACGGCATCAATGTCCGTCAGGTTCACGCAATACAGCTGCACCGCGCGAATGCCCTCACGGGCCAGTGCCGCCAATTCACGCAGGTGTTTGCTGCCACGCTCGGTGCGCGCATCGGGAAAGGCGGCGACGCGGCTGTCGGCGAACCCCAGGGTGACGCTCTTAACTTCGACGAACGCCGCACCTGCGGGGTAGTCCAGACGAAAGTCGATACGGCTGCGTTCCTGACCGTAAGGCACTTCGCGCTTGAGGCTGGTAAAGCCGTTCAGCTCGGCGATCAGCCCGGCACGCAAGGCCTCTTCCACCAGGGCATTAGCGCGCCCGGTGTTGATCACCGCCAGACGGCCGTGCGGCGTTTCGCCGATTTCCCAGGTGCCTGGCAGCTTGCGCTTAGGGTCGTTGCTGCGACTGAACCAGATACGCGCGCCCTCGCTCATACAATTGAGCATCGAGCCAGTATTGGCGCAGTGGATAGTCAGCAGCTCACCGCTGGCGGTCTCGATATCGGCGAGAAAGCGCTTGTAGCGACGTAGCAGGCGCCCTTCTTCCAGAGGCGGATCAAACTGCATGGGGCTTCCAGCTGTTCAAACCACGCTTGATGCGATCCACCGCCTGCTGCAGACGCGGCAAATCCTGGGTGTAGGCAAAGCGCACATGCTGCGCGGCCTGGTAGCGGCCGAAATCCAGGCCAGGGGTAAAGGCCACATGCTCGGTTTCCAGAAAGTGCTGGCAGAAGGCAAAGGCATCACCGCCGAGGGCGCTGATGTCGGCATATAAATAGAAGGCGCCCTCCGGCTCCACAGCGATCTTGAAGCCAAGTTCACGCAACGCTGGCAGGAGGAAATCGCGACGGAGCTGAAACGCGTGGCGGCGTTGTTCGAGGATCTCCAGGGTCTGCGGCTGGAAACACGCCAAGGCTGCATGCTGAGCCATGCTCGGCGCGCTGATATAGAGGTTCTGCGCCAGCTTCTCCAGTTCCGGCACGGCGGCCGGTGGTGCCACCAGCCAGCCGAGGCGCCAGCCAGTCATGCCGAAATACTTGGAAAAACTGTTAAGCACAAAGGCCTCGTCGTCCACTTCCAGCACGCTGGCAGCGTCTACACCGTAGGTCAGGCCGTGGTAGATCTCATCCACCACCAGATGCCCGCCGCGCGCTTTCAACGCCTTCGACAGCCCGCCCAGCTCGTCGCGACTGAGTAAGGTGCCGGTGGGGTTGGCCGGCGAAGCCACCAAGGCGCCGACGCTATCTTGATCCCAATAACGCTCAATCAGGTCGGGCGTTAGCTGATAACGCACATCAGGGCCAACCGGAACCAGCTGCGCCGCACCTTCGACCAGGCGCAAAAAATGTCGATTGCAGGGGTAACCGGGATCGGCCAACAACCAGTGCTTGCCGGGGTCAACCAGCAGGCTGGTGGCCAGCAGCAAAGCGCCCGAGCCGCCGGGGGTGATCAGAATGCGCTGCGGATCGATATCCAGACCGTAACGCTGGCCATAGAAACTGGAAATCGCCTCACGCAGGGCCGGCAGGCCGCGCGCGGCGGTGTAACGGGTGTGCCCATCGGCCAGCGCCGCCTGCCCGGCGGCAACAATCGGCGCGGCGGTGGTGAAATCCGGCTCACCGATTTCCAGGTGGATCACATCATGGCCGTCGGCCTGCAGCTGATTGGCACGGGCCAGCAGCGCCATCACGTGAAAAGGTTCTATGGCGCGGCTGCGCGCACTGTAGGACTGAGCCATGGGACTGCCTTGGTCTGGATTAAGCCGCGGATTCTAAAGCATACCCAACGCAGCTTCGACAACCGGGAGTGGCGCAGGCTGAGTTGTTCTGGTAAGTTCGCCCGCTTGCAGCCGCAGGGCCAGTTCTACGCGACGTAGGATCGGCAAGGGACACCGTCCTGCGCAGTGGATTAGAGAGAGTGAGAGGCGGTCATCCATGCCCACCAAAGCAAAAGCAAAAAGCAGCCAACTGACTCGTGGTTTTGAGCCCTATAAAGAAACAAAGGGCGAGGAATACATGGGTGAGCCGATGCGCGCCCACTTCACCGGCATCCTCAACAAGTGGAAGCTGGAATTGATGCAGGAAGTTGATCGTACTGTGCACCACATGCAGGACGAAGCAGCCAACTTCCCCGATCCAGCGGACCGCGCCAGCCAGGAAGAAGAATTCAGCCTGGAACTGCGTGCCCGTGATCGCGAGCGCAAGCTGATCAAGAAGATCGACGAAACCCTGCAACTGATCGAAGACAACGACTACGGCTGGTGCGATTCCTGCGGCGTAGAAATCGGCATCCGCCGACTGGAAGCACGCCCCACCGCCACCCTTTGCATCGATTGCAAAACCCTGGCGGAAATCAAAGAAAAACAGATCGGTTCCTGATCTGAACCAGAGGGTGCTTCGGCACCCTCTGTTGTTTCTGCCTCCCTGTGTGTGCCAGACATGAACACACCCGCGTATATCGGCCGCTTCGCCCCCACACCTAGCGGTTACCTGCATTTCGGCTCACTGGTCGCAGCCCTGGCGTCCTACCTTGACGCGCGCGCGGTAAATGGCCGCTGGCTGCTGCGTATGGAAGACCTCGACCCGCCACGCGAAGTCGCCGGCGCCCAAGAAGGCATTCTCAGAACCCTGGAAAGTTACGGCTTCGAATGGGATGGCGAACTGGTGCGCCAGAGTAATCGTCACGGCGAGTATGCTGCACTGGTCGAACGTCTGCTCAGCCAGGGTCTGGCCTACGCCTGCACCTGCTCACGCAAGCAACTGGAAGGCACTCAGGGCATCTACCCTGGCACTTGCCGCAATGCCGGCCACGGCTTTGCCGATGCGGCGATTCGCCTGCGCGTGCCGGAGCTGAGCTACCACTTTGTCGACCGCGTACAAGGCGACTACCGCCAGCACTTGGGCCGCGAGGTCGGTGACTTTGTGATTCGCCGCCGCGATGGCCTGTATGCCTACCAACTGGCCGTGGTGCTCGACGATGCCTGGCAGGGCATCACAGATATAGTGCGCGGTGCAGACCTGCTCGACTCCACCCCGCGCCAGCTGTACCTGCAGGAGCTGCTTGGCTTTTCGCAACCGCGCTATCTGCATGTACCGCTGATCATCCAGCCCGATGGCCACAAGCTCGGCAAATCCTACCGCTCGCCACCGCTACCGGCCGATCAGGCCACTCCACTGCTGATTCGCGCCCTGCGTGCGCTTGGCCAACCGTTGCCGGACGGCGCCCCCCATGGCCAGCCTGCCGAACTGCTGCGCTGGGCCAGCCAGCACTGGGATGCATCGCTTATTCCGCGCAGCCTGACCCTCGCCGAAGCCCAACTTCGCTAAACGTCGACACATTTGTGCCTATGTCCGCTAGCGAACAGACGCCAGCCAGCAGCGTGCTGTAGGGTGACGACAATGCTGCGACAGCATTCTTCCCGATGGTGCAGGTTTACTTCGCCATCGCGGTACCCGGGTCTTGGGTGTTGACCGGACACACAAGCGTCTGCGGCCAATATGCAATATCAGCACGGCGAAGCAACAGGGGCACGGCAATCGTGACTTCGTAGGTCCGCTGTCGCGGTTTCTCAGATGGGTCTCGCACCTCGACGCCCATCGCGCATGCCAATGATGGCTGGAACCGCGCCCTATGACCTCCGTCTTTTCTGCTCTATTCAGCCATGCCGCTGCACCCTCGCCATGGCTTGATCACGCCCCGGTACGCGAAGAACTGTTCGGCATCGAACGCCTCGAACAACACGCCTACACCCTGGCCGCTGCCCAACCGATCAGCAGCAAGCCGCCCGCCGTGCTGTCCTTGCATCGCCGGCTGAACGACAACGCCAAGGTATTGCTTGCGGCCTACCGCGCCAGTGCTGCGGAACTGGCCAACGGCCGTGGCGTGGTACCGGCAGCCGAGTGGCTGCTGGACAACTATCACCTGGTCGAAGAGCAGATTCGCGAGATCCGCGATGACCTGCCGCCGGGCTATTACCGCCAACTGCCGAAACTCGCCAGCGGTCCCTTTGCCGGTTATCCACGGGTACTGGGCATGGCCTGGGCGTTTATCGCTCACACCGACAGCCACTTCGACCCGGACATTCTGCAGCGCTTTATCGTCGCCTATCAGCAGGTGCAGCCGTTGACCATCGGCGAGCTGTGGGCCGTGGCGATTACCCTGCGCATCGTGCTGATCGAAAACCTGCGTCGCCTGGCCGACCAGATGACCGCCGGGCGCAGCGCACGGGCCGACGCCGACGCCCTGGCCAGCCGCCTGCTGGGTAAAGATGCCCCGCACGCGGCGCTCGACAGGGAACTGCACGAGCGCGCCCGCACCGCGTTGAGCGAGCCGTTTGCCGCACAACTGGCCAAGCGCCTGCGTGACCATGACCCGCTCACCACCCCGGCACTGGGCTGGTTGGAAGAGCGCCTCGGCGCGCAGGGCAGCAGCATCGATGAAGTGGTGCAACATGCGCAGCAGCGCCAGGGCGCGTCCAACCTTACGGTACGCAACATCATCAACAGCATGCGCCTGATTTCCTCCATCGACTGGGCGCAGCTGTTCGAGAACGTCAGCCTGGTGGATGCCCGCCTGGGCGCACGCAGCGATTTTGCCGCGATGGATTTTGCCACCCGCAACCAGTACCGCAGCGCCATCGAACAACTGGCCCGAGGCAGTCGCTGCAGCGAACTGGAAGTTGCCGAACAGGCGCTGCTGGCCACACAGCAGGCCAGTGCAACCCAGAACGCAGATCCGCGCACAAGCGACCCCGGCTACCACCTGATCGCCGAAGGCCGCCTGGCGCTGGAGCAGCGCATCGATTTTCGTCCGCCGCTGCGCCTGCGCATCAGCCGTGGCCATATCCACCTCGGTATGACCGGCTACGTCGGCGCCATCGTTGGCCTGGCCAGCCTGCTACTGGGTCTGGCGCTGTACAGCCTGGCTAGCCAGGGAGTGACTGCCGGCTGGCTGCTGGCGCTGGGTGTGCTGGGCTTTCTGCCGGCCACTGAAGTGGCCACCGCGCTGGTCAATCGCGCGGTCAGTTCCAGCTTTGGCGCCATGGGCCTGCCGGGCCTGGAGCTGAGCGAAGGGGTGCCCAGCAGCCTGCGCACGCTGATTGCCGTACCGACCCTGCTCGGCAACGAGGCTGATCTGCTGGAGCAGATCGAGCGCCTGGAAGTGCATCACCTGGCCGGGCATGGCGGCGACCTGACTTTCGCCCTGCTCACCGATGGCCTGGATGCCGACCAGGAGCACCTGGCCAGCGACGACGCCCTGCTGCAACTGGCCAGCGCCGCCATCGACCAGCTCAACCAGCGCTACGGGCCAGGTATCGCCGGCAGTCGCTTTCTCCTGTTGCACCGCCGGCGGCAGTTCAACCCCAGTGAAAACGTCTGGATGGGCTGGGAACGCAAGCGCGGCAAGCTGCATGAACTCAATCGCTTGCTGCGCGGTGCCAATGACACCAGCTTTACCCCGGTGCCTGGGCTAAGCCAGCGCGTGCCGGACGCGGTGCGCTACGTCATCACCCTGGACGCCGACACCCGCCTGCCCCGCGATGCAGCGCTGCGTCTGATCGGCAAGATGGCCCACCCGCTGAACCAACCGCGCTTCAACACCGAGCTACAACGGGTGGTCGGCGGCTACGCGATCCTGCAACCCCGGGTGACCCCATCACTGCCGTTGCAGCGCGAAGGCTCGCTGTACCAGAAGGTGTTTTCCAGTCCCGGCGGCATGGACCCCTACGCTGCTGCCGTGTCCGATGTGTATCAGGACCTGTTCGGCGAAGGCTCCTTTACCGGCAAGGGCATCTACGACATCGACGCCTTCGAGGCCGCGCTGGCCGGCCGAGTCAGGGAAAACAGCCTGCTCAGCCATGACCTGTTTGAAGGCGTCTTCGCTCGCGCAGGCCTGGCTTCGGATGTGGAAGTGGTCGAGGAATTCCCCTCACGCTACGACGTCGCCAGCAAGCGTCAGCACCGCTGGACGCGGGGCGACTGGCAGCTGCTGCCATGGATTTTCGGGCCGCTACACGGCAAACCGGCGCTGCCGAGCATCGGCCGCTGGAAGATGCTCGACAACCTGCGCCGCTCCCTGCTGGCGCCGGCCACCCTGACGGCACTGGGCCTGAGCTGGCTGCTGCCCTTGCCAGCAGCGCTGAGCGCCAGCCTGTTGCTGATTGCCAGCCTGCTGATCCCCGCCTTGCTGCCACTGTGCTTCGGCCTGCTGCCGGCACGCGCCGGTATCCGCTGGCGCAGCCACCTCGGCAAGCTGCGTGATGACCTGCTGCTGGCCCTGCTGCAAAGCGCGCTGAACCTGACATTCCTCGCCGACCAAAGCTGGCGCATGCTCGATGCGATCAGCCGTACCCTGACCCGCCTGCTGATCACCCGACGTAATCTGCTGGAATGGACCACCGCCGCGCAGGCGGCGATCAGCCCGCGCTTGAAACTGCTGGGTTTCTACTGCGGCATGGCCGGCGGCACCACGCTCGGCCTGCTGCTGTGCGCTCTGGCCCTGTTCTGGTCACCGGCCATCTGGCCGCTGGTACTGCCCTTCGCATTGTTCTGGTTCAGCGCACCGGCAATTGCCATGCTGGTCAGCCGTTCGCCACGCATGGCCAAACGCCTGCTGATCGACCCGACGCAACGCAACGAGCTACGCCTGATTGCCCGGCGTACCTGGCGCTTCTTCGAAACCTTCGTCACGCCAGCCGACAACCAGCTGCCACCGGATAACTTTCAGGAAGATCCCAAGCCGGTTATTGCCCACCGCACCTCACCCACCAATATGGGCCTGTACCTGCTCTCCGCCATCGCCTCCCGTGATTTCGGCTGGGCCGGCACCGAGCGCACCGTCGCCCGCCTGCAGGCCACGCTGGCAGTCATGGCGCAGTTGCAGCGCCATCGCGGGCACTTCTTCAACTGGTACGACACCGAGGATTTGCGCCCTTTGGCGCCGGCCTATGTGTCATCAGTGGACAGCGGCAACCTGGCCGGCCACCTGCTGGTGGTGGCCAATGCCTGCGAAGAATGGCTGAAAGCCCCCGTAAGTGCGGACGCCCGCCAGGGTATCGACGACAACGTACAACTGGCCCGCACCGCGCTGGCGGCCCTGCCGACTGCCAGTAGCGAACGCAGCCAACAACTGCACGAATTACTGCAACAGATCGAAGCCGGCCTGAATGGCGCGCAGCCGCTGTTTAGCCTGCTGCCAGCCCTGCTGCGCCTGAGTGACAAAGCCACGCAGCTGGCCAGCGGCTTCGCCCCACTCGACACGGATAACCAGGCCGGCGAATTGCTGTTCTGGCTGCAGGCCCTCACCCAGGCCCTGGGCGATCTGCAGCAGGATGCCGAGCTGACGGATAGCCAACGCACAACCCTGCACGACGCGCTGCGCAGCGTCGCGGAGCAGGCACGCAACATGGCCCTGGGCATGAATTTCGCCTTCCTGCTGGAACCGGAACGCAAGCTACTGTCGATTGGCTTCTGCCTGGCTGACAACAGCCTGGACAGCAGCTGCTATGACCTGCTCGCCTCGGAAGCGCGGTTGGCCAGCCTGTTCGCCATCGCCAAGGGCGATGTCAGCACCCGTCACTGGTTTCGCCTGGGCCGCACTGCCACGCCACTGGGCAGCGGCTCGGCACTGATTTCCTGGTCCGGCTCGATGTTCGAATACCTGATGCCCTCGCTGGTGATGCGTGCCCCCGCCGGCAGCCTGCTGGAGCAGACCAACCGCCTGGTAGTCGCGCGCCAGGCCGCCTATGGCAATGATTTGGGCATCCCCTGGGGCATTTCCGAATCGGCCTACAACGCCCGCGACATGGAGCAGACCTACCAGTATTCCAACTTCGGCGTACCGGGCCTGGGCCTCAAGCGCGGGCTGTCCGCCAATCGGGTGATTGCCCCCTACGCCACCGGCCTGGCCACCATGGTCGACCCGCAAGGCGCCCTGGCTAACTACCGCCGCCTGAATGAGATGGGCGCCCTGGGCCGTTATGGTTTCTATGAAGCGCTGGATTTCACCCGCACCCGCCTGCCGGATGAGCAGCCCTTCGCCATCGTGCGTAACTTTATGGCCCACCATCAGGGCATGAGCATCGTCGCCATTGCCAACACCCTGCATGACGGCCAGATGCGGGCGCGCTTCCACCGCGAACCCATGATCCAGGCCTGCGAGCTGCTGTTGCAGGAACGTATGCCACGCAATGTTGCGGTCGCCCATCCGCGCGCCGAAGAAGTCAGCGCCTGCGCCACAGAAGCCGACTGCACGCTGCACAACGAACGCCGACTGAACCACTTCAACGGCAATCCGCCGGTTACTCACCTGCTCAGTAACGGCCGGTACAGCGTGATGCTCACCGCCAGCGGCGCGGGTTACAGCCGCTGGCGCGACATCGCCATCACCCGCTGGCAAGAAGACAGCACCCGCGACTCGCACGGCTCCTTTATCTTTCTCTGGGACACCCTCAATGGCACCCGCTGGTCCCTGGGCGCGCAGCCGAGCAGCAGCAACCCCTATGACGAAGTGGTGTTCGCCGAGGACTACGCCAGCTACAGCCGCCACGACGGCAATCTCAGCACCAGCCTAGAAGTGCTGGTGTCCGGCGAAGACGACGGTGAAGTGCGCCGCGTCTCGCTGACCAACAGCGGCCGCATCACGCGGGAGATCGAACTGACCTCCTACGCCGAACTGGTAATGGCCAGCGCCGCCAGCGACAACGCCCACCCGACGTTCTCCAAGTTGTTTGTGGTCACCGAGTACCTGCCAGCCTTCGGCGCGTTGATTGCCACACGCCGGCCGCGCAGTGCCAGCGAACCGTCGCTGTGGGCCGCGCACTTTGCCGTGATTGAAGGTGAAGTGAGTGCCGAGCCGCAATACGAGTCCGACCGCGCGAAGTTTCTCGGACGCAGTTGTGCGCTGCATGCCGCTGCGGTAATCCGCCAGGGCCAGCGCCTATCGAATACCGTCGGCACGGTGCTGGACCCGATCTTCTCGCTGCGCCAGCGTCTGCTGATCGAGCCCGGCAAGATTGCCCGTGTGGCGTTCTGGACGGTGGTGGCGCCTACCCGTGAGGCGCTGCTTGATTTGATCGACAAGCACCACGACCGCAGCGCCTTCGAGCGCGCGAAAACCCTGGCCTGGACCCAGGCCCAGGTGCAATTGCGCCACCTCGACATGCTCGCCGCCGAAGCTGCCGACTTTCAACGCCTGGCGGCACCGATCCTGTATGCCGACTCGCGTTTTCGCGCACCGCCGGCCAGCCTGCTGCGCGGCCTCGGCAGCCAGTCCGGGCTGTGGTCCCAGGGGATTTCCGGCGACCTGCCGATAGTCCTGCTGCGCATCAGTGACGCCGAAGACATTGCCCAGGTGCGGCAACTGCTGCGCGCCCACGAGTACTGGCGGATGAAGCGCCTGGCCGTGGACCTGGTGATCGTCAACGAGCATGCCTCCTCCTACCTGCAGGATCTGCAGGTGGCCATTGAAACTGCCGTGCGCAGCAGCCAATCACGCCCCCGCTTTACCGCCGAACTGGCGCAGGGCGCGGTATTCGTGCTGCGTGCCGACCTGCTCAGCGGTGAATACCGCGAACGCCTGCAGGCCGTCGCCAGGGTGCTGCTGGTGGCGCATCGCGGGCCGATTTCCGAGCAGCTGGCGCGTATACCGCCCTGCCCCAGCCCCGTACCGCCAAGCGCCAGCAACCACAGTGCGCAGCCCATTCCGGTATTCCACGCACCGCCGCCCAGCCCGCTGGAGTTTGCCAACGACCTGGGCGGTTTCGACCTGGATGGCCGCGAGTACCTGGTGCGCCTGGACGCCTGGAGCAACACCCCGGCGCCGTGGATCAACGTGATCGCCAATCCGCAGTTCGGCTTTCAGGCTTCGGCCGAAGGCAGCGGCTACACCTGGGCCGACAACAGCCGGGAAAACCAGCTCACGCCCTGGTCCAACGACCCGGTCAGCGACCCACCGGGCGAAGCCCTGTATGTACGCGACGAAGACAGCCTGGCGCTGTTCAGCCCCACCGCCCAACCGCTGCGCGACAGCGGTTACTACGAAGCCCGCCATGGCTTTGGCTACAGCCGCTTCAGCCACCAGGCCGGCGGCATTGCCATGGAGTTGCTGCAATACGTGCCGCTGGAAGACCCGATCAAGATCTCCCGGCTGACCCTGCGCAACCTCTCCGGGCGGCCACGCCGGCTGAGCGTTACCGCCTATGCCGAATGGGTGCTGGGCAGCACGCGGGCGGCCAGCGCGCCGTTTATCGTCAGTCAGCAGGACAGCGCCACCGGCGCCATCCTGATACGCAACCCGTGGAGCATCGCCTTTACCGGGCGCAGCGCATTCAGCGACCTGGGCGGGCGGCAAAGCAGCTGGACGGGGGATCGCAGCGAGTTTATCGGGCGTAACGGCAGCCTCACACAACCCGCCGCCCTGGCCCGCCTGGCGCCGCTGAGCGGCCACCTCGGTGCGGGGCTCGACCCCTGCACCGCGCTGCAATGCCAGCTGGAGCTGCAACCCGGGGAAAGCATTGAAGTGCTCTGGCTCCTCGGCCAATGCGCCAGCGAGCAGCAGGCCAGCGCGTTGATTGCGCAGTACCGCGAGGCCGATCTGGACGCCGTGCTACTCAAGGTGCAAGCGCACTGGCAGCGCGTGCTCGGCGCGGTGCAGGTGCAAACGCCAAGCCGCGCCATGGACATCATGCTCAACGGCTGGCTGCTCTATCAGACCCTGGCCTGCCGCGTCTGGGCGCGCTCGGCGTTCTATCAGGCCAGCGGCGCCTACGGCTTCCGCGACCAGCTGCAGGACGGCATGGCGCTGACCTTCGCCAGCCCCTCGATCACCCGCGGGCATATCCTGCGCGCCGCCAGCCGCCAGTTTGTCGAAGGCGATGTGCAGCACTGGTGGCTGCCGCATTCCGGCCAGGGCGTGCGCACGCGCATCTCCGATGACCGGGTGTGGCTGGCCTACGCCACCGCGCAGTACATCCAGTGCAGCGGCGATGCGGCGATTCTCGATGAACAGTTGGACTTTCTTGAAGGCCCGCTGCTGACCGCTGGCGAACATGACGCGTTCTTCCAGCCGATGCAGGCCGATGCGCCGGCTTCGCTGTTCGAGCACTGCGCCCGTGGCCTCGACCAATGCCTGCAGCTGACCGGCGAACTGGGCCTGCCGCTGATTGGCGGCGGCGACTGGAATGACGGCATGAACCGCGTGGGCGAGCACGGCAAAGGCGAAAGCGTGTGGCTGGGCTGGTTGCTGCTGCGCACCATTGCGCTGTTCGCGCCCTACGCCGAGGTGCATGACAGCCCCCGCGTGGCACGCTGGCGAGCGCACGCCGAGCAGCTGCGCCTGGCGCTGGAAACCTATGCCTGGGATGGCCAGTGGTACCGCCGCGCGACCTTCGATGACGGCACCTGGCTCGGCTCGGTGCAAAGCAGCGAATGCCGGATCGACTCGATTGCCCAGTCTTGGGCGGTGCTGTCCGCCAGCGCCGATCCACTGCGGGCGAACATGGCCATGGCTGCCATGCAACGCCAGCTGATTCGCGAGGACGATGGCATCGCCCTGCTGTTCACCCCGCCGTTCGACAAAACCCCGCTGGAGCCTGGCTATATCAAGGGTTATCCGCCGGGCCTGCGCGAGAACGGCGGGCAATACAGCCATGCGGCGATGTGGGCGATTCTGGCGTACTGCCAGCTCGGCTCGGCCAAGCAGGCGTTCGACCTGTTTGACCTGGTCAACCCGATCAACCACGGCAACAGCCCTGAGGCCTGCCAGCGCTACAAGGTCGAGCCTTATGTGCTGGCCGCCGATGTTTACGCGGTGGCGCCGCACAACGGCCGGGGCGGCTGGACCTGGTACACCGGCGCAGCCGGCTGGATGCACCGCGCCGGCGTGGAAGGGATTCTCGGTATTCGCCGCGAGGGTGACTGGCTGTTGCTCAACCCCTGCATCCCTCCCGACTGGCCGGGCTTTAGCGCACGTATCGCCCTGGCTGGCAGCCACTACCAGATTGAGCTGAGCAACCCGGCGCAACGCAGCCAGGGCATTCGCCAAGCCTGGCTGGACGAGCAGCCCATCACTTGCCCGCAAGGGCCATTAAAAGTCGCCCTGGATGGCGCGGCGCATCGCTTGCGGATTGAGTTATAGGCCGCTGTTAGCGGGCGGCTCGGCCAGCAGTTCGGCCAGCTCGTCGCAACCACTCTGCACCGCTGCCAGAGCGGCGGCATAGAGGGCGCGGTAGCGCTGCAGAATCAGCTCGCCGGTGGCGGTGAGCTGGGTGCCACCGCCCTGCTTGCCGCCCGCCAGGGTGCTGACCAGCGGCTGTTTGAAACTGCGGTTCATGGTTTCCACCAACAACCAGGCGCGCCGATAGGACATGCCCATGGCGCGCGCGGCGGCGCTGATCGAACCGTGCTGGGCGATGGCAGCCAACAGCTCGGCCTTGCCGGGGCCAATGGCAATATCAGAACCGTTATGCAGGCGGATTTTCAGATCAAGACGGTACATGCGGCGACCACAGCGGGGGATACGCTGCGCAGACTAACGCCTGAATCACTCAGGCGAAAGCGGCAAACCACTTGCTGCGCAACGGCCGTGGGACATGTCAGGTAGCGGTTAAATTCGGCCCATTAACAGCAGCACCAACAGCACCACCACCACTACGCCCAAACCGCCCGTAGGCCCGTAACCCCAGCTTCTGCTGTGTGGCCAGGCCGGTATGGCACCGATCAATAACAGCACCAGCACGATCAATAGAATGGTACCCAGGCTCATGGCGTTCTCCTTGATGAGTTGCAACACGCCGGAACAACAGGTGCCGGCATGGCACCCAAGCGCTGCTTCATCCTGTACGCCACAGCGGCAGGTGTCGGTGCGCTATCGCACCGACGGCGGCCCTGCTATTCGGCGGCCAGTGCCCCATCCACGATCTGCTGCGCCTCGCTGAAGATGCGCTGCAGGTGCGCCGCATCGCGGAAGCTCTCGGCGTAGATCTTGTAGATGTCTTCGGTGCCCGACGGCCGCGCGGCGAACCAGCCGCCCTCGCTGATCACCTTGATGCCGCCAATCGCCGCGCCATTGCCCGGCGCCTTGTCGAGCACCTGGGTAATGGCATCACCGGCCAGCTCGCGGCTGCTGATCTGTGCGGGCGAGAGTTTGCCCAAGGCTTTTTTCTGCGCAGGGGTGGCCGGCGCATCAACCCGGTCGGCATAAATCGCGCCGAACTCATCGCTCAGCCCCTGGTACAGCTCGCCAGGGTCACGCCCGGTTACTGCGGTCATCTCAGCAGCCAGCAGCGCCAGGGCGATGCCGTCCTTGTCGGTGGTCCAGACCCGGCCATCACGGCGCAGGAAGGTCGCCCCGGCGCTCTCCTCACCGCCAAAGCCCAGGGAGCCGTCGAACAGACCGCCGGCAAACCATTTGAAGCCCACCGGCACTTCCTGCATCGGCCGGCCCAAGCGCGCAGCGACGCGGTCAATCATCGCGCTACTCACCAGCGTTTTGCCCACCGCTGCTGTGGCGCTCCATTGCGGGCGA